>CAUSEA010000019.1:0-38282 GCA_963530525.1 uncultured Campylobacter sp. | reverse complement strand
TCGATGCAAGTGTGGATATGAGGTTGTTTAGCGAAGGGGGAAGAAATGAGATAAAGGATGATTATAATCGCGCTTCTATGATAGGAAATGTCGGATATAATATATTGATGGGAGACATATCGTTTGATAAATATTTTACGGAGCTTGGTAGATATAATACAAGCTATGAATTCGATAAAGAATTTGGTGAACCTTTTGCTAAAGCTATGAGTGATAAAAGCCTAAGCCTAGCAGAAAAGAAACAAATTCAAGAGGCATATATGAATGCCAAGAACTATGCTATGGGCTTAAGAACGGATATCACAGCAGTATATCTAGCGAGCCCTAATGGTAAAAATAGTCAAGTATTAATGGGAAATTTTAATCCTAAAAACCAAACTATTACAACTGTATTCTCTACAGATAAACACAATAATATAAAAACCGATTTTAGCAGTTTTTATTTTGTGCAATCGCATGAAAACAGCCATTTACAAGATTTTAAGGATGGAATTTATCGAGCCGATATCGATGGTAATCAGGAGACAAGAGCTAACGCTAGGGCAACAGATAGCCTCAATTATTTCAATAAGGCTCTAGGCATAAGCTCAAAAGGAAATTCCGATATCGGCATATATAGTTTTTCGGCTAGTAACTCTATGGCGAATAAAAGTACATTGATAAATAACTTGCGAATTTTCTCAGGACTCGATTATTCAAAAAGTAGGAATGTGGATATAAATAAATTGGATCCGGAATCAAAGACAAATATTATATCGCGGCTTATAGAAACGGCTAATAAAATAGGTATGGATAAGTATAACCCTTCCGATAAAATAACCTATGCAGACCACGGTATTTTAGATAAAGAAGGCATTACATTATTTAGTTTTTATAACGATCCTCCAATAGAAACCGCAAAAAAGCTACAGCAAGAATTTCTAAAATTAGAAAAGTATAAAAATAATCCCAACATGCCTATAGAGTTGACTGTATGTTATATTGGCGGAAGCGATATACAAAAAGAATTGAGTTTATTAGAACCGGACAGAGAAATCATTGCTTATGAAGGTTATTATGCAACACAACTGGTTTATGTGCCGTATTTAAATCCGGGCTCAGGAAAAGTCATATACAGAAATGGCAAGGTCATTTATAGAGACGGCAATACTAATTTTATAGATAGAATTTTAATCAAAAAATAAAGAGATAAAATGAGATTGCTAAAAAAGATTTTAAAAATAGTCTTTTATTTGCTGTTAATTATTTTTACGTTACTTTTAATTCTACCGTATATGCTAGATAAAAGCAAATGTTTATTTGTGGAAATACGACTTTCAGCTAAGCTAAAAGAAGCAAATGAAACTAAAAATTTATTGTTATTAAACGGTATTGCCTTTGATAGTAGAGTTTGCGGACAAAAAGAAATTTATAATCAAGCTTCCAAAATGATATGCGCGGATTTTAACTATGATAATTTTATAAAAGAATTAAATGAAGCAAATAAAACGAAGAATAAAAGGAAATTAAAGGAGTTGGATTTGCAATCTCACAGGTGTATAGACGATATAAATATAAGCAATCAAATACAAGATGAATTTGAATTATATAAATTATATTGGCGAGAACAAAAATGACGACTCAAAGAAAATTAAAATTCTTAAAACGATACAAAAATATTATTCTATTACCATTTTTCCTGATTATTTCGTTTTTTGTTTTCCGTATGATTTATACGGAAATAATTAGCGAGTGCGCTCCAATGAGGCTTTTTTCAAAAAATTCTCTAAGTAATAGCGGTTGTGTTAAGTTAAAAGCAAAATGTATAAGAAAAACTTTGGAAAATAACGATAATCACCTTATTATGCAGTATTTTAAAAGAGAAACGAGCGAGTGCCTTGAGATCATTGATGGATCGTCAAAGATCCCACATAATTTGATTAGAGTTAATAGCTTTGAAGAGTGGAAAAAACTAAGACTTACAGATACTGACAATATAATTTGTCCTATTGGTAATTCTAAAAGGAGCGATATTAGCAATGAAAGTAAATGAATTTATAAATTATTCAAATTTGCGGCGCCTAAGGCCTACTCATCAAGCAAAATATTAGCCACAATTTAAAGTGTAAATTTTAAAATTTACTATCTTGCGCCGCGCGTTTTTATAGCTGCATATCCGATAAATTTAGAAGAGTGCCGCAAAAGACGCCGTCAAAAAAGCGAAATTTAACGCGAAATTTTATATAATCTCACGATTTAATGCGAGGAGATAGGATGAATAAAAAGGCGTATTTCGGGAGTTTCGGCGGGCAATTCGTGCCGGAGACGGCGATGTTTGCGCTTGAGGAGCTAGAAGATGCGTACAACACCATAGCGCAGACGAAGGAATTTCGCGACGAGCTGGGTTACTTGCTGCGCGAATACGCGGGGCGTCCGACGCCGCTATATCACGCCGCGCGTCTTAGCGAGCACTACGGACATGAAATTTATCTAAAGCGCGAGGATCTTAACCACACGGGCGCTCATAAAATCAACAATGCCCTTGCGCAGGCGCTGTTAGCTAAAAAGATGGGCAAAAAAAAGATCATCGCAGAAACCGGCGCAGGTCAGCATGGCGTGGCGACGGCGACGGCAGCGGCGCTATTTGGGCTTGAGTGCGACGTGTATATGGGCGAGACCGATGCGGCGCGCCAGCAGCTCAACGCCTTTAGGATGCAGCTTTTGGGCGCAAATTTAATCAAAATCGGCACCGGTCTTAAAACGCTCAAAGAAGCGACCACTGCGGCGATTCAGGCGTGGGTGAACGAGATCGAGAGCGTATTTTACGTCATCGGCTCGGCGGTCGGACCGCATCCGTATCCAAAGATGGTTAAGGAATTTCAGAGCGTTATCGGTACCGAGACCAGATCGCAGCTCACAAGCAAGGGGATCAAAGCCGACTACGTCCTAGCCTGCGTGGGCGGCGGAAGCAATGCGATAGGAATTTTTAGCGCGTTCGTGGACGATCCTAGCGTGCAACTCATCGGCGTCGAAGCGGGCGGCTTGGGCGCGCATACCCCTTATCACGCAGCGACCATCACTAACGGGCGCGCAGGCATCATCCACGGCATGAAAACGATCGTACTGCAGGATAAATTCGGCATGATCGAGCCTGTTCACAGCATCTCGGCGGGGCTTGATTATCCCGGCGTAGGTCCGGAGCACGCACATCTGCATGAGATAAGTCGTGCAAAATACGAAGCGGTAACCGACGATGAGTGCATCACAGCGCTTAAACTGCTTTGTAGGCTTGAGGGCATCATCCCCGCGATCGAAAGCGCGCATGCGTTAGCGTATTTGCAAAAGCTCTGTCCGCAGCTAAAGGGCAAAAAAACGATCATCGTAAACGTAAGCGGCAGGGGCGATAAAGATATGGATACCGTGATGAATTACAAAAAAGGAACGATTTATGGATAAGATCAAGGAGGCCTTTGCTGGCAAAAAGGCAAACATCGGCTACATCGTAGCGGGCTACCCGAGCCCCGCCCACACGAAGGAGTTTTTGTCAAATTTAGACGAAAGCGCGATCGATCTGCTTGAGATCGGCATCCCATATTCCGACCCGCTCGCAGACGGCCCCGAAATTTTTAAGGCGAGCTTTTCCGCGGTGCAAAACGGCGTAAACGCGGAGAAGGTATTTGAAATTTTAAAAGGGGTGCAAACGCGCAAGCCGCTCGTGTTTTTGGTCTATTACAACGTGATCTTTGCCTACGGCGCGCGCGAGTTTGTAGCGCAGGCGGCGCGCTACGGCATCAACGGGCTAATAATCCCCGATCTGCCGTATGAGGAAAATGAGGAAATTTTCGCGCTTTGCGAGGAGTTCGGTATCGCGCTCATCCCGCTTATCAGCGTTACGAGCGAGCACCGCGCCGCGCGGGTTTTGAGCCGCGCGCGAGGCTTCATCTACGGCGTGGGCGCTATCGGCGTGACAGGAAGCAAGCAAACTCCGATCTCGCGCCTAAAAAATATGGTCGCCGATCTTAAAAAAATGAGCGATCTGCCCGTAGCGATCGGCTTTGGTATCCGCACTGCCGGCGACGTTCGCGCCACTAAAGAATACGCAGACGGCGCTATCATCGGCACTGCGATCGTAAATTTATGCGCTAACTACGGCGGGCGCGAGCTGCAAAATAAGATCGTCGAACTTTTTAATTAACGGAAAGAGCATGAAAAAGATATTTTTGATTTTAATCGCAAATTTTTGCCTCGGCGCCAATCTGATGCAATACGATCTTTTCAACCACGACGATAGCGTCGACATCGCCTTGGCGTTTGACTCCGCATACAAACCTGACATCGTGCGCCGTGTCGATGGGCAGTCGATGAGCCTTATTTTAAAAGGGCTTGGCGGCGATGAGAAATTTAACGAAATGCGCACCAATCAAAAGGTCTTAAAAAGCTTTACGATAGCGCCCAAAGGCAAGGATATCGAGATAAATTTCCCCACCGGAGCCGATCTGTCGGTCGATGCTCTTACTCAAGACGGCAATTTAAAGCTTATTTTGCGCGTAAAAAACCCCGCTTTCGATCAAAGCAAGATGAGCGTAAAGAGCGAGGCTAATGAGACGGCGCAAAGCGGTAGCAGCGGGGTTTCCGTGATGCCGATAATAGTAGCGTTACTGCTTGCGGCTGCGGCTTTCGTCGGCGTGCGAAAATTTTTATCATACAAGCCGCAAAAAAGTATCGACGAGACATGGCGGGTTTTTGAAGACGACGCTAGCATGGAGGACGCCGATGTGGACGAAGCGGGCATCGATGAAATTTTAAACGACTCCTCTTTTAAAAACCAGAGCGGATCAAAGAACGCAAATTTTACCAATTATTCTGACGCGCAAGAGTTTGCGAAGAAAGATGAAGCTTCTGCTTTAAATTTAAAAAATTCTAACGACTCAAAAAACGTAGATGGTGCAGATTTTTTAAGAGGCGAGAACGTGAGCGAAGAGAGTGCACACGATAAATTTTACGATGAAGTTGCGCGTGCCGAGCGTTCGGAAGCTACGGAGGCGGACGAAAGCTCTGAGAGCGCCGAGAATATAGGCGTAGCGGATAAAATTTCGCCGCTTAAAGTAAGCCCTGCCGAGAGTGGTACGATGGAATTTCGCGAGGGAGCAAAAGAAAGATTGGATGCAAAAGAGCCCAAGGTTTCGGCATTTAGAAGCATTTTAGAAAATGAGCTGCTTAGCTCGGATACCGCAAGACCTAGCGACGTGCGAGTAGAGCTGGTGCGCGAAATCGACGAAAATAATGCTGCCGTAGTGTTAAGCTTCGCGGGCAAAAAACATCTAGTGGTGCTAAAAAGCTCCAACGCTATCGATTGATGAGGCGTGGAATTTCGTAACTTGCGGGCTTTGCGACCCATTAAAATTTTGCAATTTGTGAAATTTTAAAAATTGCGGAATTTTATAGCTCTAGAAATTTATGCCACATTTAAACCTCATCGCCAAAAGGTCGTGATGAGGCTTAAATTTAAAAAGAAAGAGGACGCAAGCGCGGGTGGGCTTTAAAATTTAACCCGCGCTTCGCCCATATAAGCTTAATCTAAAATCTTACTTCCAAATCGACGTAGAAATTTCGTCCAGCACCCACCACCACAGTCTCGCGCGTGCGGTTTGCGTTGATGTAGTGTCGATCGAAAATATTATTTACGCCAAAGCTTACGTCCGCGCCGTCAAGGGCCGGAATAATGCCGTTTTTGATCTTGTAACTTCCTCTAAAATTAGCGATCGTAAAGGACTTATCTACATAAAAATACTCCCTCCCGCGTGCAAAATATGAAGCGGGTTTGGAGTGAGGTTTGAAATAATGGCTCACCTGAAATCCTAGACTCAAATCTTGCAGCGGCGAATAATCTATGTTCGCGCTTAGTTTTTTGGCGTGGTTATTGATGTTTTCGTGCGTCTTTTTATTGTAAATTCTAAGTCGCTCGAAGCTCGCGCCGAAATCAAAGTCCTGCGTTTGGTAGTTTGAGCTTAGCTCAAAACCATGCCTTTTGGCTTGATCGATATTTTGATACTGCCCGTATTGTTGCGAAAAGCCGCCCGGCGGCACGCCTAGATGCGGTAGCGGCTTAACGTCAATCATATCTTTGATATTGCCGTTAAAATAGATAAATTTCATATCGAAGTGATCGTCCGTAAAAATTTCATCCTGTTTAAAACTAAATCCGACCTCGTATTCTTTTACGGTCTCGGGCTTTAGATCGGGATTTGGGATGTAATAATACATTCGGTTGATAGGCCCTGCTTGCGATGTTTCGTGCGGAGTAGGCGCGCGGAAACTCTCGCTGTATCCCGCTAAAAGCGTAAATTTATCAAAGAGCGTATAGGCAATCGCCGCGCGCGGAGAAAATCTCGAATCTTTAAATTTAGCCGATCTGCCTTTGATGTCGCGATCGAATCTATCGTATCTACCGCCTAAGGTAAGCTCTAAATCATCGTGTAAGCGGATCAAATCCTGCGCGAAAAGCCCGTAGCTATTGTATTCGTTCGGAAAGGAGGCGAAATCTCTTAGCGCTCCATTTTGGATAAAGATCGCATCCTCTTGCCTATTTTCGTAATCGCCGCCGAAAGCGAAGCTATGATTTAAAAAGCCCGTGTCGAATTCCGAGATATTTTTGATCTCTAGTCCCTTACGATCGTCTTTGTTCGTGTAGCTGCCGGTATCTGCGCCGTCGATATAGCCGCGTTTATACTCGGCTCTGCTTTTGTAGGCCTTAAAAGACATATCCACTAGCGGGCTTTGCGGCGTGAAGCTCCAATCAAAAACATAATCTCTCTGGCTTAAATTTCCACTTACGAAGAGATCTGCATCATTTTGCCATAGTGTCTGCCACATCGTGTGTAAATTTTCGTCGTAATCAAAGGCGCTGAAGCTTATGCGGTGATCGTCCAAATTCGCGCCGATCTTAAAAAATCCAGTATCGATATGCTCGTTATTAAAGCTCTTATCGTAATCCGTGGCGTAGTGCGTGCCGCCGTCTGCGAGCTTAATATTGCCGTAGCTCGCGCGCTTGCCGTAGAGCAAAACGTCGATCGGAATTTCCTCGCCCTTGCCGTAGATTGCGCCGCGCGTGCTATGCATATTGTTTGATTCAAGCCTCTGTCCTAGCATCAAGCCTACGTTTTTGCCGTCGTGTAGATAATCGCTCGCGCTTTTGGTTTGCATATTTACGATACCGCCGATCGCACCCGAGCCGTGCAGCACCGACGAGGCGCCCTTTACGACCTCGACGCGCTTTAGGATGTCGCTATCGGTGCGGAAGGATGAGATCATATTCGAGTACATTCCCGCGCTTCTGCGCACGCCATCTTGTTTGATGATGACGCGCTCATCGCTTTGATATCCGAATCCGCGGATCTGAAACTGCCTGCCGATTTGCCGCCCCATATCCATACTGCCGTCGACGCCCGGTATCTGCATGATCGAATCGATCACGTTGGTTTTGGCTTTCATATCTTTGGGGGTTAAAATTCCGGCCGAGCCCGCGTATTTTAGGTTATCGACCGCGCTTACCGTCGCTTGCACGACGATTTGGCCTAGATCTTGCGACTTCGTGGCGTTGTTTTCGGCCGCATTCGCTCCGCCTATCGCGCCTATTGCAAGCGGCACCAATAAAATTTGCTTTTTCATGCCCCGACCTTTAAAATAAAATTGAAATACATTATTATATATCTACATACTTAAATAAGGTTGAAATTTAATTTCAAAAATATTTGAAATTTGTTTTTATTGGCGGCAAGTATTGTGCTCCGTCTGAGCTGCTTGCGCGCTTTGACTGCGTATTGTTTGTACTTCATTTGCGCCATTCCTGCCCCTCGACTCCACTCCTTTTATATCCGCTTGTATCGCATTTTGTTTGTTCGCCTCTGCGCCTTGCTTTACGTTTCGATTCGTCTGCGCCATGCTCAGGTTGCTAAATTTTTGGCATTTCTACCACAGCAAAGAGTCTAAATTTAAACGCCCGCGATTTGCTTGCGTTTAAATTTAGCGGCCGCCCGCGCGATTTTAAAATTTCGCTTTTCGCAAATTTAGATCGGAATTTATTTGCTTTTTATTTTACAAAGGATAAAATCGCGCCTAAGAGATCGGTCGATCTAGATTATTTCAGGATCTTTTCATGAATAACGTTAAATGGTACATCATCGCAGGCGCCGTGCTAGGCGTGCTGGGTGCGACGCTAGTGCATTTCGGAAACCCGGGTAATATGGGCGTTTGCGTCGCTTGCTTTTTGCGCGACACCACCGGCGCGCTGGGCTTTCACCGAGCTAGCGCGGTGCAATACATCCGCCCGGAGATCATAGGGCTCGTGTTCGGCGGTTTTTTAGCAAGCGTGCTTTGGACGCGCGAGTTTGCGCCGGTTACCGGCAGTTCGCCGTTTGCGAAATTTTTCCTAGGAATTTTCGCGATGATCGGCTGCCTTGTATTTTTGGGATGCCCGTGGCGCGCGTTTTTGCGCCTAGGCGGCGGCGATTTGACCGCGCTAGCCGGATTGGCGGGTCTGATCTGCGGCGTAGCGATCGGGTTTTTGCTTAAAAAGCGCGGCTATGAGGCGAGTAAAGAGGCAAGGCTTAGCGGCGCGATCGGAATTTTGCCCGTGCTACTGGGCGCTGCGCTGTTTGCGGCCTTGGTTTTCGAACTCAAAACGGGCGAGGGCGGCGCGCTTTTTATCTCCGCTAAAGGGCCCGGCGCGCAACACGCCGCGGTAGGCATCTCGCTGGCTGCGGGCATTATCGTGGGCGCGGTGATGCACAGAAGCAAATTTTGCAGCGTCGGCGCGTTCGGTAGAATTTTCCGCGGCGATTTCTCGATGTTTTGGGGCGTACTAAGCGTCATCGTGTTTGCAAGCATCGCAAATATCGCGTTTGGGCAATACAAACTCGGCTTTGACGGTCAGCCTATCGCACATAACGATTTTGTTTGGAATTTCTTAGGCATGGTGCTCGCAGGTCTTTGCTTCAGCCTCAGCGAAGGCTGCCCGGGCAAGCATCTGGTGCAGGCCGGCACGGGAAATTTAAGCTCGGGTATCTTCGTCATCGGCATGGCGGCGGGCGCTGCGATCGCGCATAATTTCTTGCTCGCAAGCTCGGCTAAAGGTATCACCGAGTTCGCTCCTTACGCGGTTGTGATCGGTTTTGTTTTCGCGCTTTACGTGGGGATCTTTCAAAGGCGTAGCGCTTAAAGCTGATACTTAATTTCAGAGATCAATCGAATATAGAGGCGGCGTATCTGATCAAGCTCCGGCGGCGTACTTATAAAGAAATACGCTGCCGGAGCGGAGCGCTCGCTGCAAGACTGGCGCAAGCAGCTGGAGATGGAATTTAAAAATTTGTAGCCGTATTCATAATGCGATAAAGCAAATGATAAAAATAGATTCCGCGCAAGAAAGATTACGATCAATTTTTAAGAGTCGCACCTTTAAATTTTAAAATTTAAAGGCTTCGCCATTTGAGGCTTCTTTCATTTAAAACTCTTTAATTACTAATTAAAATCCAGCCATACGTGGCGCTCGGTCTTATCCAAATCAATGCCTTTTGTCCTCATAAAAAATTCTTTTATCCTAACGTAGTCGTCCATAGTTTCTATCGTAAAGGCGATATCTTTATCCTTGCCTCGGATTATTATATTATCGTAGAATATAAATCTAAGTTGAAATTTAAAAACCAAAAAATATATAAATTTTGAGATGAATAAAAACAAAAACGTCAATATTAATATAAAAATTACTTTGGAACTACCTGTTTCTATATATTTTCTTACGCCGATAACCAATACTAATATGCAGATCAATAAAAAAGTGATTATCGTAGCATATGGATCAAATTTTAAGAAAAATCTATAAAAAGCGCCTTGCCTCCTAAGCCACTCATTATCTCTTGCGAAATAGGCTCTTTTTACATCCTTAAGATCATCTAAGAATATAGTTTTTTCAGGCATTTTATTTGTATAATAAGTAACTCGATCATTATAAAATTTTACAAATTTCTTATTAAAAAATTTGTAAAATATTCCATTATTATAGGCAATCCGAAAAATGGAAATACTATAAAAAGCTGATTATATCTAGTTTGATTGGGTTCGTATGAATACATAAAAATCATAATCGCAAGCGTGCATACCGTAGCAAGAACTATATAAAAATTCGTCCTATCTTTGAGCACTAAAGGCTCTTTATTGTAATCACGAGCACAACTCAAATTTATTAGGCTTTTCGTTTGTATTTATCGTAGAGTCATCTGTGAGTTTTTCAAATTTAGAGTTTTTACTGTCAAAATTTCTGGCATTAGAATTCTCCTGTGATCCTTGCTCTAAATTTTGATGCCGTTCATTTAAAATTTTATTTAGCTTCTCAAGCCTCTGTTTTCTATTCATCTTTATTCTTTATAGCCTACACAAAAATTTGTGGCGGGATTTTATCTAAATTTTTCCCTATTTTGAGTAGAAAATAGGTCTTTAACTCCCTGTATTCTTTGCTGCTTAGAAACGAAGCCTCTATAAAAGAACTTTTGTCATATATCAATATGCTGTCATTTATAATATCAAAGCCTAGCCCGTTAAAAAGCCTATATAGCAATAAAGGAAAGAAGCTAATAGATATAATTACTGCAAAAATTATCCAAAAATTTTCCTCCCTTTCGTCTATCACTACCGCTACGAAAAAAACTAAAAGCAAATATATAAAAGCAAACAGCAGCATAAGGCATTTTGTCTTTTTTGATATTTCGGGATATGACGGTCCCGTGGTTCGTTTGATACAAGTTATATCTGAAATTTTGGTCTCATATAAAACGGCTTCCGTCTTTTTAGAGTATAGAGTTATATCGTCATTTTTAAAGCATATATAGCACTTGCCGAAATTTGAGAATTTATTTAATGCTCTGAGCGGAAAATAGCAATCCAGCAAAACGAGAAATAAAATTTGCTGGGCGGAAAATTTACCGCATATCGCCATTAATATCGTAGTAATGATATAAATCGCGCCGATGATAGCATTTAAAATTATAGCATGGTCTTTTATGATTATCGGCTCTTTATCGTAATCTCTAGCTTGAGTTTTAAAATTTTGCGAGGGTGTATCAGCGGCGCAAGAGAGATCGCTTTGCGATTTTTGTTCAACGGCATTCGTAAAATTTCGTTCGCTGGCATTTATAGAATTTCGCCCGCCATCGCTCGTAAATTTTAGCCCACCACCCGCCAAATTTTGCTTATCGCAATTTTTATCTTGCAAGAAATCCTTTATATTTTTATCATACCGCGTTTTACTTATGCCAAACCTAGCAATTTCGTCGTTATGCATTTGGCTCCTCCTTATACACGCTTGATTTAGATATAACTATCGCGCGAGTTTGCACACGGAGATCAGCCTTATGCATTTTTTAAAATTTGCAAAATTTCGCTTATCTTTTGCGGATCTTTAATGCCTCGCGCGTCCTCCACGCGGCTATTTAGATCGATAGCGTATGGGTGCAGTGCGAGTGCCTCACGGATATTTTGCGCGCCGATGCCGCCTGCAAGAATAAAAGAGATCGCACCACCTTTGAAAGCGGTGTTGCGCTTATCTGTGCTATCATCCTTCGTAAAACTCGAGTCGTCCGCTTTACTACCCTCTGCGATATCTAGTGCGCCCGCCTCATAGTCGCTTGTGCTCCGATTATCGGTATCTTCCATTGCTAGCTTTGTACCACTTAGCCGATTGACGGCGTGCACGCACCCGGTCATTTCATCGTCCTTAGTGATGCGGCGATCACTTATTTCTGCGGGATTTGCGCTGCTGTTTTCGGGACGCTGCGCGTAAAATTTTTTCTCGTCGAAATTCTTGCAGATCGTGATACGCTCAAGATCATCTTTTGCGTCCTCTGCGCTTTGAACTGTGCCGCCCGCGCAGTATTTTTCATCGCGCGCCGCGTCGTATTGTCCTTCGTAGCCAAGCCCTGCGCGTCTCAACAAATCCCAGTCGAAGCTCACGCCGTTGCCGCCCAGGTTCGCCCCTTTGGCGTCGAATAATATCCGATCACAGCTCAAACCCTCAAGCGGCGGCATTTCGGCGCCAATGCTTAGCACCTGCCACGCCTCGATGCCCGCCGCGTTAAGGCGCGCTTTAAAGTCCGCGCTTATGCGTCCATAAATTTGAGCGCAGTCCAGCTCGCAAATGCTGCAAATTTTTAAAATTTGCTCCTCACTTAGGACTTCCGTGCCAAAAATTTCAGAATTCAGATCCTTTACTGAAGCAGGCGCGGCGTAGTTTGCGTTTAAATTTACGCTCAAATCGTCGCGCTGCTTTTCGCAGAATTCCGCGGCTTCATAAAATTCTACGCTTCCGCTAGTGCCCGCGTAAATTTTATTTTCACAAATTTCTTCGTCGCGAGTTTTGCCGCTAAAATTTTTACATTCACACGCGGCGGCGCTGTGTTTTTTGGAGCTCAAAGCAAAGACTCCGACGCACTTTGCACCGTTTTTATGCGCGATGCGTGCAATCTCGCGCGCCGTTTCTACGCTAACGCGGCGCTTGGAGCTTGACACAAAAATTACGCCTAAAAATTCCACGCGCGCGCCTGAGCCGTCGCCCTGGCTTCGCAAATCGCTACTGAAATTTTTATCGCAATCAAAATTTTGCTCGGGCGTAAAATTTGCATGATTTTGTGCGCGGTAGGTGAAATTTTCGCCGCCCTGATTAAAATTTGGCGCGAAATTTTGACCGTCAGAATTGAAATTTCGCGTAAAATTCTCGGCATCCGAATTAAAATTCCGCTCAGAATTTTCGCCGCAAAAATTAGGAGTTTTCATTGAGCTCTCGTCGCTTGATTGCGGCAAGTTTTTAGCGTCGTCCGCGCGCTCTAAATTTACGCATAAAGCCGAGCTGCACGCCAGCACCGCGCGGGCTTCGGCGGCGCTTTTGATGCCGCAAATTTTAATCTTACTTCTGTACGACATATAAAAATTCAGTCACGTAAAGCTCGCGCGCGTTTAAATTTCTGCTCGCGCGGTAGGTCGGATAGCGGATCTCTATCGTGCGCACGGAGCCGATTTGCGCGAGGTTTTTTAAAAATTCCGCCTTCGAGATGAAGCCCTCGGAATTAAAAGAGATTATTAAAAATTTCGCCGGAAATTTCGCCAGAAGCGCGAAAAATTCATCCGCAGCACTTGATTTTTTGTTATATGCCGAGCGGTTCCATCCTGCGGGGATCCCCGAGACCCTGCTAAGCCCCGCAGCATTTGGGCGCTTGCCATCGTTTATAAAATCCGTGATCAAATTTAGCATAAAATAGTTCGAGCCGTAGGGGTGCTGATTGTAGGGCGGATCAAAATACGCGATGTCAAGCTGCGAAAAGCGCTCGCGCGCGCTCTGCGCAAAGCGGGCGGCGTCCTCTTGAAAGACCGCGCTTTCGCAGGCGAAATTTGAAAGCACGGGCAGGCGCAGGGAAATCTCGCCCATTATGCGAGCTAGCGCGTTTTCGCCGCTGCCGCCGAACTTGCCCACGCCCGCTTTATCCTTGTAAAAGCCCTTAAAAACGCCGCCCGTGTTTGAGTGGATGCTCGCCTCGCTAAGCAGCGGTGCGGTGAAAAAATCGCGAAATTTTTGCGGGATTTTACCGATCTGTTCGCAAAGTCCGCCCAAAATCAGGGCGTTTTGGCGCGTGTAAAAAGCGCGCTCGCCCGCCTTGATATTCTCATCATCCTTCGGCGCGTACAGCTCGCTAAAAAAGCTCTCCTTCGGCGTAAAATTTCTTAAAATTTCAGCGTGCAGCTCGCTCAAATCTCGCCACAGCTCGTCGCTAAAATTTGAAAGATAGCAGGAGTTTATCGCGCGCGAGTAGCCCTCCAGGTCGTTTGCGATCACGAGGTTTGAGTGCGCTTTGGCAAGGCGCGCGACGATGCCGCTGCCGCTAAAGACGTCTGCGAAGCTGATCTTGTCTCGCCCAAGCTCCGCCTTAATCTCGCAGATCGCACGCTCTATCGGCGCTAGCAGCGAGCGCTTGTTGCCCAGATAGCTGATGAGCTGCTCGCTTAAAAACTCCCTCTTTTCGCCGCTAGCCATCTAAGCTCTCGCCCTCACGTAGTTTTCGTAAAATTCCCACGTCTTGCCAGATCTGATCGCCTCTAAAATGAGCGGCTTAGCCTCCGCAGGGCTTGACACGACATCCGCGCAGTATAGCGCAAACATCGCGTTTAGCACGACGATGTCAAATTTAGGTCCGCTAAGCTCGCCTTTTAAAATTTGCTTTAAAGCTTCGGCGTTAGCCTCGCCGTCGCCGCCCTCTATATCGCCGTGGAACGCACGAGCAAAGCCGAACTGCTCGGGATTTACGCGGTATTCTAAAATTTTGCCGTCCTTGACCTCGTGGATTAACGTCTCATCGCACAGGCTGATCTCGTCCATGCCATCCATGCCGTGCACCACCAGAGCGTGCTTGCGCCCCAAAATCATCAGCGTTTCGGCGATGAGTCCGTTTACTTCCTCCAGATAATTGCCCACGATCTGATTGCTTAGGCTTAAATTCGGATTTAGAAGCGGTCCCATTATATTAAAGACGGTGCCTATTTTTAGGCGGTTGCGAACCTCCTTGACCTCGGCGGTGATCTTGTGAAAAAACGGCGCGTGAAAAAACGCTAGCCCGGTGCGATCTAGCAGCGCTCTAATCTGCGCCAGATCGCTAAGTAGCGGCACGCCCAGAGCGTCCAGCGCATCGGAGCTGCCCGATCTGCTGGTAATCGCGCGGTTGCCGTGCTTGGCGACGCGCACGCCGAAGCTTGCCGCGATAAAGGCCACGGTCGTGGAGATGTTGATCGTCTTTAGCCTATCGCCGCCCGTGCCTACGATGTCAAACATCGGGCTCGGATCGTCGTAGGTGATCGAGTATTTTAATATACTGCGCACGAGCGCCGTAAGGCTGCTTGGGTAGAGCGATTTTTCGCTGATCAGCACGAGCAGCCCCGCAAGCTGCACGATGTCGTAATCCTGCTCGTAAAGCGCCTTACAAATGACGGCGTAATCGTCGCTATCTAGCGGGAAGCCCTTTTGTAGCTTCAACATAAACGGGGCGAAATTTACCACGAGTTTCTCCTTTAAAATTATCTTTTTGCCGTAATTGATGAAATTTTCGATGATCTTTTTGCCGTATTGAGTAAAAAAGCTCTCGGGATGAAATTGAATGCCGAAAACAGGCTTGCTTCGGTGCTTCATCGCCATGATTACGCCGTCATTTTCGCTCTTTGCTAAAATTTCAAACTCGCGCGGCAGCGTAGCTTCGTCCACATAAAGCGAGTGGTAGCGCATCACTTCAAATTTACGCGGCAGTCCGCTAAAAAGCACGCCGTCATTGAAAATTTCGATCGACGAGCTCTTGCCGTGCAGCGGCACCTCCAGCTGCTTTATCTGCGCGCCCGCCGCGTATCCGATCGCCTGATGCCCAAGGCATACGCCCAAAATCGGCACGTCCAAATCCGCGCGCAAAATATCCAGGCAGACGCCGCTGTCTTTTGGATGATTTGGTCCGGGGCTTAGGATTATGTGCGACGGGCCAAGCTCGCGCACCTGCTGCAGCGTTATCTCATCGTTGCGGAAGTAGCGTACCTCCTCCTCGCTTAGCTCCAAAATGTATTGATAAATATTAAAAACGAAGCTGTCGTAATTATCTATCATTAAAATCAAAATTTTATCCTTTTTTAGGGCGTTTACGCCTCTTTAAAATTCTAAATAGTTTAAATTTAACCGCTTTGCGGCGAACAAATCCGATGCCGCTTTAACGCCGCTTGCGGGCTAAATTTAAAATTCCGCTCGCGGCTACGACATTACCGCATCTGTCGCGACGTTGCACGGCTTTGCGGTGCCGAATGAAGCTAGCCGTAAATTTTAACGCTCTCACAGCGAACACGCTTTAAATTTAGCCGAATCAAACTCGCACCGAAAAGCAGCGCGCCCGGTTGGTTAAATTTAAGCGTCTAAACTTCCTCGCATAGCTCCTCGATCGCCTTGAGTGGGCTTTTGCGCTTTTTGCAGATCTCCGCGTATTCGCTCTTTGGCGAGCTGTCGTAAACGATACCGGCGCCCGCGCCGATAAATACGAGATTGCTTAGCTCTTCGCAGCCAAAATTCTCCGCGTTAAATTTAGCAGCCTCAAACCGCATCGCGCGGCTAAAGCTCGGCCCGCTCTCTAAATTTAGCGCCCCGCCGCCTGCGCAAGCTTTGAAATTTAACGTCGCGTCGCGTTTGCTTGTGTGAGCCGGTAAATTTTGCGCCTCGCCGCCGCCCTTTTGCACTGCGAAATCGCAAAGCTCCGTCGCTTCAGACTTCTCCTCGCCGCAAGCAGAGTTTAAATTTAAGTTGGAATTTCGCTTAGAGTTCTCGTCCGAGCAGGAATCTTGCTCGTCGCGATTTACGAAGATCGCCGAACGGATCAAGATCGCCTGCATCACGTCGCCGCTAAAACGCCAAAATCCGATCCCGCCGCCGTATATACCGCGCTCGTAGCACTCCAGCTCGTTTATGATCTGCATCGCGCGGATCTTCGGGCTGCCGCTTAGAGTGCCCGCAGGAAAGATCGTGCCGAGCACCTCAAACGCGCTTATCCCGCGCGGCTTGGTGCCGTAGACCTCGCTTACGATGTGCATCACGCTTTCGTAGCGCACGACACGCATCGCGTTTTGCACCCGTACCGAGGCTGGAGCGGCGAATTTGCCGATGTCGTTGCGAGCTAAATCGATCAGCATCCGATGCTCCGCAAGCTCCTTTTCGTCGCTTAAAAGCTCGCGCTCAAGCGCCGCGTCGGCTTCGGCGTTTGCGCCTCTGCTGCGCGTGCCCGCGATGGGAGCTACAAAAATTTCGTCCTTTTTGATCTCCATAATCAGCTCGGGGCTGGAGCCCGCGACGCAGCCGTACGGCGTAGGGAAGTGAAACATATAGGGGCTCGGATTGTTCTTTTTGAGTCGCTCGTAAAACTCCAAGCTACCGAGATTCGTGCCGATTTTTAAAATTTCGCCCAGTACGACCTGAAACACGTCGCCACTTTTTATCTTTTCTTTTACAGCCTCGACCATCGCGCTAAAATGCGACTCCTCGGCGCCAAGATCGGTTAAAATTTTAAATTTAAGCTCTTTTTTCTGCGATGCGGGTTTCGCTGCGTTTTGCAATTTCGAGCCGCCCTTTATCGCGGCATCCGTTCTTGCTGCGCTTTGCGGCGCGCCTGCTGCTTCGGCGACGTCTTGCTGCGAGGTTTGAGAACTAAGCTCGCGCAGGCTTTCATAAATTTGGGCATCTTTGCCGTAAAAATCGTAAATTTTGCTGATTTTATCGTAGTGCAGGTAATTTGCGGCGTCGGCGTAAAAAAACGGCGGGAAGTCATATAGCGCCTGCTTCGGCGCGCCGATATTTTCGAACGCACGCACGATGTCGTAGCCCAAAACGCCGAAAAGCCCGGCAAAGCTCGCGTTTTTAAACTCGCTTGCGCCCGCTTTCGCGCTTTTTACCTCATCAAATTTAAGCTTTAGCGCCTCAAAGCTCATCTTAAATCCGTCGAAATAATCGCAATCGATGCCGATGATGACCTGAGCGTCGTCCTCTGCGAGGTAGCTTTGCGGATGCGTCTTTAAAATTTCGCGGTAATAAAAAAGCGGCTCTTCTAAAAGCATTTTCGTCCTTGGAATTTTTAGCGCCATTATACGCTGCTTAGCTTAAATTTGAGCGGGCGGCGCGAGCCTAGGCGGGCTTAATGCAAGCAAAATTTTAGTAAAATTAGCAAATTTTAAGGAGAGCGTATGAAAATTTTATTTTCCCCAAGCGAGATGAAAAGCGAGCAAAGCGACGGCACGCGCATTTGCGAGCAAAATTTCATCTTTGCAGATCTTTACGAAAAGCGCCTGCAGATGCTGCGCGCTTATGCGGATTTCACGGAGGGAGCGAGCGAGGCGGAGCTTTGCAAGCTTTTCGGGCTGAAAAAATGGGATGCCTCTTTGCGCGAAAATATCTTTGAAAAAGGCTGCGTCAAGGCGCTTTTGCGCTACACGGGCACCGCGTACCGCGCCCTGAGCTATGCGTCGCTAAGCCCCGGCGCACAGGAGTTTGCGGAGCGAAATACGATAATTTTTTCAAATCTTTTCGGCCCCGTGCTGGGCGGCGACGCGCTGCCGAACTACAAGCTCAAACAGGGCGAAAAATTTGGCGGCATAGATGCGGCGAAATTTTATCGCGATAGCTTCTCCGCCGCGCTGGATCGGTATCTGGCGGATGAGTGCGTCGTGGATCTGCGCGCGGGATTTTACGAAAAATTTTATGAGATGAAGCGCGAATATCTGAGTTTTAGTTTCATCAAAGGCGGCAAGGTGCTAAGCCACTACGCCAAAGCTTGGCGCGGCAAGGTGTTGCGCGAAATAGCCCTAGCAGGCGTTTGCAGCGAGGTGGAGGTGCTTGCGTTGCGTTTGGGCGGCGCTTCCGTGCTTGAGATCAAACAGATTGGGCTAAAAAAGGAGGTCGTGCTGGAAATTTCATAAGGCGCGAAAACCGCTCGGAGAAATTTACGATAAATTTTGCAGGTTTAATGCGGATTTTTGCGTAAAATTTAGCCCGGAAAATTTGCCGCGAGTTTAAATCCCGCCCCATATCCAAAGCGATTTTACCGGAAGAAATTTGCGGGCGAAATTTCATCGCGAGGATTTTGCGGCGGCTTTTTTGGTTTTTTGGCACTCTTTTGGCGAGCTTTTGGCGGCGAAATTTTACCGCAAAGATTTTTCAGAATAAAATTTAAGCTCTTTGCGTTTGCCTGCTCCGCATAAAATTTTACGGCGATCTTGTCGTGGCTTTGCACCGGTTATATGGTGATTTTAGAATACTGAGCGCGGAAATTTCGCCGCGATAGAATCCTGTCGAAAATTTAATCGCGGCAAAAATACTGCGCCCGCGATCTAAACGTAAAATTTTATATAAAATTTAAACTGAGCTGCCGTAGTCTAGGCGTAAAATTCCGATCCAAAATTCTACCCCAAAGCCGCGAAAAAGTGGACTTAAGCGGGCTAGCCCCCGTATAAAATTTTAAGCCAAAATTATGGCTTACGTTCCGTTACAATAAAATTTTGAGCCAAAATTTCACGATTTGAAATTTCAAAAATCCGCAAACGCAGCAAAATACGCCGTCGCTACAAACTCTAGTAGCCCAGCGCATAAAGTTTCTAGCCGAAATTCTGCAATTAAAATTTCGCGTTCTGAAATTTCATGCTTTAAAATCCCGTAAATTTCCAAATTTTACAAATCCCGCACATAAAATTTCAAACCGAAATCCCGCGATCAAAATTCCCCGCCTTAAAATCCCGCAAATTTCCCGCTTTCAAATCCAAAATTCCGCAAATTTAGCAAGCTTTAAATTTTAAAGCTATAAACTTCGCTTCAAATTTTAAGGATCAAAAATGCTAGAACTCCCCTTCGTAGGCGTCGTCGTGGGCTTTATATCGGGCTTTTTCGGTATCGGTGGCGGCACGGTCGTAATGCCCGTGATGATGGCTCTGGGATACGACGTCAAGACCGCCGCGGGCATCTCGGTGATGCAGATGTTCATCGTCTCGCTTTTTGGCTCATATCTGAACTACCGCGCGGGCAAGCTTCGCCTAGATAGCGGCATCGCAGTGGGGCTCGGAGGGCTGTGCGGCGCGAGCATATCGGGCTTCATCGTAAAATACTCGCCAGAAATCGTGCTTGAGATCGGTCTTTTGCTGACGCTTGCGATCTCATTTCTTAAACTCTTTAGCACGAACGTAACAAGCGGCGGCAACGCCGATCCCCACGGCGCGGTGCTGTTTTTCATCGGCTTTGCTATCGGCGCGATCGCGCTTAGCATGGGCGTGGGCGGCGCGGTATTTCTGACGCCGATTTTGGTAGGATTTTTGGGCGTCGATATCAAAAGAGCGGTCTGCATGGGGCTGTTTTTCATCGTTTTCGGCTCATTTAGCGCGCTTTTGAGCCTTTCGTACAACGGCCATGTGGATTACGAACGCGGCGCGCTGCTAGCCGTGGGCGGGCTTTTGGGCGTGTATTTCGGTACCTCTCAGGCTCGCCGTGCAAAGCGCGAAACGCAGAAAAAATGGCTGCTCGTCCTCTACGTCGTGCTATTTGCGCTGGCACTAAAAAAAGTGCTGCAGTAGCCCCGCTGTAGTAGCGCTGCAGCGATTGCCGCGCTATTGTTTTGCTTTGCGATCGTTCCGCTACAAGCGCGGTTTAGGCGCCTGCTACGGGCGCGTCAGAGCGGTTCTATGTGCGCTGTTTTGCTACGCCGCCCTTTTGCGTCTCGGAGTTTTTGCTTTGCCGTCCTCTTACACTGCGCGCATTTGAACGCCTTCTTGCGACGGCGCGTAAAACGTCGCGTTTCGTCGCGCTAGTAAAATTTTAAAACGAAATTTCAAAAAGCGCGAGCAAATTTTAAAAGCGGAATTTTAACTAGTCGCGTTAAAATAGCGAAGTCGCACATCTTTCGTCCTATGGAGGCTAGATAGCGAAATAAAATTTACAAATTTTAAAAGGACTTGGATTGACGAACTTGATTTTAGCAGGGCTAGGCGGCTGTGTAGGCGCGATGGCGCGAGTAGGCTTAAGCGGAGCGATCGCGCGTGCAATGGACCGCGCCGGATTTTGGAGCGCGTTTCCGATTGCTACTTTTTGCGTGAATGCGCTGGGAAGCCTGCTGATAGGGTTTTTGCTCGCACTAAATTTAACGCAGAGCCTGCGGGTATTTTTTGTCGCAGGCGCGCTGGGCGGCTTTACGACATTTTCTACGTTCAGCTATGATACGTTGCAATTATTGCTGGCGCGAGAATTTGCTATCGGTGTGCTAAACGCGGTCTTAAGCGTATGCGTTTGTATGCTGTTTTGCTACGCTGGGCTGCTCGTGGGCAGAGCGCTTGCAGGCTAGCCGTGGAGCACGTGAGCTTTAAATTTAAATCGCCTCTATGTTTGCGCTTTTAAATCAAAATTTATTTAAAATACCTACGCTACGGAATTTTATCGCGCGCATGTGCTGCAAAATCTGCGAGCGATGGGCACAATACGATATGCCGTGCAGTTTTGCGAAAGGGCGCGCAGTAGCTTCGGCAAAGTGCAATAGCTATCAAGACGAGTAAATCGTAAGACGAGCGAAAAGTAAAGCGAGCAAGAGGAATTGTGGCTAAATAATTGTGCTAGGCGTCGGGCGAGTGGGCAAAAAATCTAGATAAATTTGAAATTTGCGTGCATTCTCTGCGCATCTTGTTCGCCGCAGCTTTGTGAAATTTCGCTATCTTGCGCTTAGTTATCGCGACGCCCTAAAAATTTCGCTGTCTTGGCGCGGATAAAATAAACCTAAGCCGAGCGATAAATTTTAAAAGCTCCGTGGGCAAATTTTAAAGCTTGAAGTTTAGAATTTTAAAATTCTCGCATAAATTTTAAAAGCTAAATTAAAGCGCGCCGAAATCACGACCTTATGTGTCAAATCCTGCAGCGCTATCTTAGATTTATCGTAAGCGGCTGCGAGCCCTCTTAATTTCGTTTCTGCAGATTTCATTAACCTGCTCGCCCTCGCTATTTCGCAAGATAACCTCGTAGTCTGTGATTTCGCGATCTTTGTTATACCCCTCGATATATCTGAATCTCGATAAAACTATTTTAAAGGATTCCACATCGTCTAAGGAGTATTTATCGCCGAGCTTGACGTAGTTAAAATTTTCGCTAGTAAGCGTATGAAAATTATTAAATTTTTGCTTTAAATTTAGCGTATAAATTGCCGTATGAGGCGTATCGTTATCGCGGCGATTAAATTCGCTTTCATCGAAGGCAAGCGCGAGGCAAATTTCATCTCCGCAGATTACCTTGATATCCTTGGCGCTGCTGTTTATACGTATGGTCTGCCGCCAACCCTCGCCCTCTATCTCAAAGACGTTGCGAGCGAGCTTTTTAGCTATTTCATCTCCGACATAGCCTCTGGCTTCTGGTTTATCAGCCCAACCGAGCCCAGAGTAGTTCTGCTTTTGCGGAAAATCCACAAGAGGAGTTTGAAGCTCGCTTATGGCTTTTAAATTTTCCTCGGTGCCTTGTGGAGCCGTAAAAGAGGTGCTCCTCATAGAGTGTAGATTAAAGAAGCCGATAAATTTCCTCACGACCTTATGCGCCGTTTGAGAAAATATCTTGGCTTCATTTTCAAAAAGCGAAATATCGTAGATGCCGTAGCTATAATATCCAAGCTCTCTACTCACCCACCTTTCGTCCGGCGAACGATCGATCTCGTCGTATCCATAGTAGCGCTCTGGCATATCTTTTTGTAGCAAAAAGTCGTCGCTATCGCTGTCCTCATACCTAAGCCAGACCCCAAAATCGTCCTTAATGTATAGATAATCAAACTTCGCGCCTCCTGCGAATTTTTTCTCGCCTAACCAAAATACGGGTCTTTTTTCTAAGTTCGGCAAAGCGGCGACTGGGGGCAAATTTTGTAGCTCTTTTTCAAATTTTTCATCGATATAATCGCAAGCGCTAGTGGGCATACTAGGATCGCAACCCTCGGGTGTATCGGATGAAAAAAGCAAATTTAAAATCACAAATATATATAGCACAAAAAGCACGCACGCAGCGCTCACGACCAAGGCGGTAATTTTTAAAATTTTTATAAAAGTTTTCATATCTAAATTTTACCTCGTTGCACTTAAAAAGCATAAAATTTTGCTTTAAATTTGAAATCCTCCGCGTATTATCTGTACGTTTCGCCTATTGCTTCGCTAAGGCTTTTTAGTAGCTCGTCCGGGGCTTTCGCTTTATTGCGTGCGCCACGACTTTTGCCGTTTGAAGCGCCGGGTCCCGCCCCGCTGGCGCAGTCTTGCACGAAATACCACCAAAAATACCCGCCCACGTAGTTTTTCGCGTAGCGCGGCATCGTGTAATACCGCCTCATCATCGCCTTTTTGCTCGCCTGCGTAGCGTCTGACGCCGTGTTTCCGCACTCACCGATACCGAGCTTCGAAGCGGGGAAAGTGCTTTGCAGATCAGTAAAAATTTCGCTCCAATCAGGCTCAAAGCCCTCGTTATCGTCCTCGTAGTAGCTTACGAAAAGATAATCTAACCCCTCTTTCATATCCTGCGGCACGAATTTTTGCAGCCACTCGCGCATCTGCGTTTTCTGCGCTCCGCTAGGCGTATAATACGCCGTAAGCGCCGTCTTGGCGTCCTTTTTGTGGATGAGCTCGAAGGCCGCGATCATCTTAGCGGCGATAAAATTCGCATCGTCCCCCAACCAGCCCTCGCCGTTTATTTCGTTGCCGATCTCCCAGATCTGCACGTAGGGCGCGAGCGCGGCAAAGGCGTCCGCGAACCTCTTTTCGTAACTTTTCACGCTTTTGTACGAGCTCATCTCGTAGGAGTCCACGGGGCAGGCCATCACGTACGAAACCTCGCTAAGTCGCCTAAAAAGAGGCTCGTACTCGCGCGGGCTAATTTTTTTTGACATCACGACGCGTACGGTCGGCTTTGCGGGTAGGGCTTGCAGAGCGCGCACGATGCTCTGTAGTTTCGCGCCCGAGGCGTCTTGCGCGTCCTCGTACCAGCCGTCGTCGATCGTAACGCCCCAGATGAAGTCGGATTTAGAATTTTGCTTTGAAATTTTGTTTTGATTTTCGCCGTAAAGTATGCCGCAAAACAGCGCCCCGCAAAATAGCGCGAGAAATATGTGTTTGAAATAGACCATGGCTTGCTCCTTGATTTTAAATTTTAAAAATTTAGCTCTTTGCTGGTCTTTCCACAACCGATCAAGCAATCAAAATTTATCTCTTGCCTCTAAGATCATAAGAATAATACGAACGAGAAAAGCCCTCTACGCTGAATATAGCAAAAGCGTTAAGCGCAAGAGCCGCTAAGCTGAGCAGCACCGTAGCAGGCAGCGAAAAACGTGCCAAAAACGCATTTGCAATAGCTGCAAGTACAAGCGCGATAAAGCAATATGAAAATATCGCGACGCCGCTAGTATCGGCAAGTTCCTGATAAAATCTATAAAAAAATAGAAACGATGCGATGAATCCCAATGCAAGTAGTATTTGAGCGATGATGCCGCCCGCTAAAAATATAAATAACAATACGCCTATAAATATCGCCGCAAAGGCAATGGCTACGTTGCGCAAAAGGCTGCGGCTTACGGTAAGTTTAGAGATATTATAAATGCTAAAGATAAAAAGCACGAATGCCGCTGCGCTTAGTAGCACTCCCAATCCGCCGTAAATTCCTAATAGCAATAGCACCAGTTCGGCTATAGCTTTTAAGGCGCAGGCCGCGATGAAGGTGTATTTGATGAGTGCTACCTCTTTTTCTTGAGGGTTTGAAGGCTGCTGATCTTGAGTGTGGAGGTAGTCGTTTAAGTCCATGGTTGCTCCTTTAAAATTTAGCAAAAGTATATCTAAAAAACGAATAGGTAAAAATAAATTTCAAAATTTAGCGGCTCGCCGGCGGATGTGTCGTATAAAGCAGGCGCCGCAAAAAGGCGGGTAAATTTAATTAGATAAATTTTAAAATTTAGATCGGAATTTCGGCGCTGACGCGGCGGGTAAAATTTTAAGCGGGCTGTAAATTTAAAAAAGATGTGAGATAAAATTTCGCGCAGATCTGCAAATTTAAAATCCGCAAATCCGCGCAAGTTGCTACAAGCGTGACTCGTAACGACGTAGCGTGTAAAGACGTTTAAGCATCTTTTTGCGAGCTGAAATTTTTTGCTTTTTGCGGACTTCCGTCATCGGCTCAAAAAATCGTCTCGCGCGGACCTCGGTAACGACTAGGTTACGATCGGTCTGCTTCTTAAAGCGTCTGTAAGCTTCGTCAAATGATTCGTTCGGATATACCTTTACTCCAGGCACTTTCCTCACCGCCTTTCAAAAAAATGAATCGTTAGTTTAGCGAAAAATTCCTTAAATTTGCTTTTGAAGCGCTTTTTTATACTTCCACACGCTTTTGTTGTTGCGAGTATCTATCATCGAAAGCTCTAAAAGTAGGCTTTCGCTTGCTTGCGCGGTAGAATTTTTGGCTGCAGAATTTAAATTTCTTGATTTTTTAGATCCTGCCTTACCATCGTTTGCCGCAGCAGGGCTTTGCGGCAGAATTTTACCTACCAAGATGTAATCCGGCGCGTAGATCGAGCCGCTTTCTACGGCGTGATAGCCACGGCTTACGCCATCGTTGCTAAATACGAGTTCATCTTTACTTGGGGCGTCTGTGACGACTGCTTTGCCTGAATGCAGCAGTGAAATTCTAATTTTTTTGCTCAAAAATTCCGCATCCACGCCGTGCGCGTTCGTTCCATCCAGTGGCTCGATACCGACGACGCTGAATCTACCGCCTTTCTTTCCGACTATTCGCTTTGAGAGCAGATCGGCGATACTTTCGCCCGCGATGCGCTCCAGATATGCGTTTGGATATCCTGCGTGATCGATGCCTCCTGCAAGTGCCGAATTATCCGTGCTTTTAGAGCCTTTAAGCGCAGCGCAGCCCGCTAAAAAGGCACACAGCAAGATCACGAAAAAACTTATTTTAAAATTTTTCATAGCATTTCCAAATTTTATAAAATAAACTCCGCGATTATAGCGAGATTTGGTTAAATTTCGTTTTTTCTGGATAAAATTATGTAATAAACATTCCGCTCATTTTTAATTTGAATTAAAGATTCCTTGATATACTTTCTGCCAATTTATTCAGAAAATTCTCGGGGTGCTTATGAAAAAAATCATTAAAAGAGACGGAAGTTTTCAAGAATTTCAATCCTACAAAATAAAAGATGCTATCAAAAAAGCCTACAAAAGCGCGGGTAGCGAGTTTGACGAAAAAGTCTTCGATAACGTAATGGGCGCGATCGTTTTCAAGGATAAACTAAGCGTCGAAGATATTCAGGATCTCATCGAGAAAAAACTCTTCGAAGCGGGCGATTTCGACGTTCTAAAGAGCTTTATGATCTACCGCCACACGCACAAGATGCAGCGCGAGCACATTTTGGGGCTTGAAGAGGATACGACCTATATCAACTGCACTCAGACGGTCAATGAATATATCAGCAAGCAGGATTGGCGAATTTTAGCAAATTCCAATACCAGCTACTCAAACGCAGGCCTTATCAATAATACCGCCGGCAAGGTCATCGCAAACTACTGGCTAGATAAAATTTACTCTCGCGAGGAGGGCGCGGCGCACCGAAACGGCGACTATCATATCCACGATCTGGACTGCCTTACGGCGTATTGCGCGGGCTGGAGCTTGCGCGTGCTTCTAAACGAGGGCTTTAACGGCGTGCGCGGCAGAGTCGAGAGCAAGGCGCCGAAGCATTTCCGCGAAGCGCTGTATCAGATGGCTAATTTCCTTGGAATTTTACAAAGCGAATGGGCGGGCGCACAGGCGTTTAGCAGCTTTGACACGTATTTGGCGCCATACGTTTTCCGCGATAAATTAAGCGACGATGAGGTCAAAAAGGCGATTACGAGCTTCGTATTCAACCTAAACGTTCCGGCGCGCTGGGGTCAGAGCCCGTTTACCAACGTCACCATCGATATGACCTGCCCGGATGATCTAAAAACGCAGATTCCTACGCATAACAACGAGCATCTATTTAAAAATTTACGCGACGAGGAGCTTTTGGCTGAGGCTAAAAGGCGCGGCAAGGGCTCGCTTGAGGCGATGACTTACGGCGATTTCGAGCCCGAGATGAATCGCATCGTGATTGCATTTTACGAGGTTTTAACGACGGGCGATAAGTGCGGTCAGCCCTTTACCTTCCCGATTCCTACGGTAAATTTAACGGAGGAGTTTGATTGGGATACTCCTGCGGCTGACGCCGTGTTTGAAAACACCGCCAAGGTAGGCTCTAGCTATTTTCAAAATTTTATCGGCTCGCAATATATCACGAACGAAAAGGGGGAGCGCATACCCAATCCAAAGGCGTATAAGCCAGGTGCTGTGCGCTCGATGTGCTGCCGCTTGCAACTTGATCTGCGCGAGCTTCTTAAGCGCGGCGGAGGACTTTTCGGAAGCGCGGAGATGACGGGAAGTATCGGCGTCGTAACGATAAATTTAGCCCGCCTAGGCTATCTGTATAAAAATAACGAAGAGGCGTTGTATGCGAGGCTGGATGAGCTTTTAGAGCTTGCTAAATCGACGCTTGAGAAGAAGCGAAAATTTGTTACCGAGATGTTCGAGCGCGGCTTGTATCCATATACGAAGCGCTATCTGCCGGGCTTTAACAACCATTTTAGCACTATTGGTATCAACGGCGCAAACGAGATGATCCGGAATTTTAGTGGAAATAAAGAGGATATTACGACAGAATTCGGGCGTAAATTTGCTCTTAAAATGGTCGATTATCTGCGCGAGAAGATCCGCTCGTTTCAGGAGCAGACGGGCAACCTATACAATCTCGAAGCTACGCCTGCCGAGGGAACTACGTATCGCTTCGCCAAAGAGGACAAGAAGCGCTACTCAGATATCATCCAAGCGGGATTTGATAAAAATATATATTACACCAACTCTACGCAGCTTCCGGCAAATTTCGGAAGCGATCCGTTTGAGGCGCTGGCGATGCAAGATGAGTTGCAAAGCTCCTATACCGGCGGCACGGTGCTGCATCTGTATATGAAGGAGCGCATCAGCTCGGCCCAGGCGTGTAAGCAGCTCGTAAAAAGCGTAGTGCAAAACTACAAGCTTCCTTATATCACGATCACGCCGATTTTTAGCGTCTGTCATAAGCACGGCTACATCAGCGGCGAGCATGAATATTGCCCGAAATGCGACGAGGAACTGCTCGCAGAATACAAAGCCAAGCAGAGCAAGGGCGCCTAAATAGCAATTTAAATTTTAATCTTAATGAAAGGATGGAGAATGGAATTTCCAAAAGAGTTAGAAGCAAAACGCACAAAATGCGTCGTTTACACAAGAGTAATGGGCTATTTGCGCCCAGTAGAGAGCTTTAATATCGGAAAGAAGGGCGAACACAAAGATCGCGTCTTTTTTGAAGAGAAAAAAGACAAAAAGCAGATCGCCTAGTCGCCGCTACCGGCCAAATGCAACAAACGCATACGAAGCCGCCGCAAGCCTTAAACCTGCGTAACGCGCAGATTTACGAGATCACGCCGTTTACGATGCTTGATTTTGCCGATCACATCGCCGCGATCGCGTGGTTTTGCGGCTGCAATATGCGCTGCAATTACTGCTACAACCCACAAATCGTTACTTCACGGGGTAAAATTTCAAACGAAGAGTTTCTGCGCTTTTTGGATGCGCGCGCGGGCAAGCTTCAGGGCATCGTATTTAGCGGCGGCGAATGCACCTGTGCGAGCGATTTTATCCCGCTGGCGCACGAAGTTAAGCGGCGCGGCTTTTTGCTCAAGGTTGATACCAACGGCTCGAATCCGCAAAAGATCGAAGAGGCGCTAAGCCTAGGGATGATCGATTATATTGCGCTTGATTTTAAGGCGCCGCGGCAGGATTTTGAGCTCATCACGAAGTCAAGCTTATACGATAAATTTCTGCAAACTCTTAGGCTTTTGCTGCGGCGAAATTTTAAATTTGAGGTGCGCACGACCGTGCACGCCGATTTTTTAAACGAAGCAAAGATCGAGCAGATGGCGCAAATTTTATGGAGCGAGGGCTACCGTGGCGTCTATTATCTGCAAAACTTTCTACCCACCGGCGATAATTTCGGTAATTTAAACGCGCCGCTTGCGAGCTTCGATCCGAGCAAAATCCACACCGATCTAAAGATCGAACTTCGAAATTTTGATTAAATTTACGCCGCCGCGCGCGTCTTGCCGCGATGAATGCGATGAAATTTTAATTTAGTGCGCGCATTGTCCGGCGTATATTGTGTCTCGATAAAATTTCGCCTTGCTGAAAGCTTTAAAATTTGCCTTGCCGCCGCTTGCTATGTTTAAATTTCGCTCCGTCTGCGGCGTAAAATTTTGTTTTATCAAGCGCTTAAAATTTTATACCGCGCAGATTTAGCTCCCCGTAAAATTTCATGCCGCGTAGCCATTGCCACTTCAAAACAAAAGGTAAATTTAACTTGCTTTGGCTAAAATACGCCGAAATTTTTAAAAAGGCAAAAAATGGATAGGAAAAAAATCTACAACCCCTTCTCCGACGAGACGCTAACGGATCGCAAGGTCTTCGGCGGCAATCCGCAGGGAATTTTAAATTTTACCAAGGCAAAATATCAATGGGCGCTGAAACTTTGGGATCTGATGGAGGCCAACACCTGGTTTCCTAAAGAGGTCGATACCACCGACGACGTGCGCGATTATAACTTCAATCTCACAAGCGCCGAGAAGCGGATGTACGATCTCGTGTGGAGCCAGCTGATATCGATGGATAGCTTTCAGACCAACAATCTCGCCGATAATATCAACCCTTATATCACGGCTCCGGAGATCAACGCCGTGCTCGCGCGCCAAGCCTACGAAGAGGCCAACCACAGCAAATCTTACGCCGTCATGGTCGAAGCGATCTGTGAAAATACTGATCTGATTTACGAGATGGAGAAGCACGACGATATGCTCCGCAGGAAAAACGACTACATCTCAAGCGTCTATGAGGAGCTTGCGGGCGAGGTTAGCGACGATAAGCTGCTGCTAGCGATGGTGGCGAATCAAATTTTAGAGGGGATCTACTTCTACAGCGGCTTTACCTCGATCTATGCGCTTGCTCGCGCGGGCAAGATGCTAGGCAGCGCGCAGATGATCCGCTTCATACAGCGCGACGAGATCACGCATCTGCTGCTCTTTCAAAACATGATAAATTCCGTCCGTAAGGAGCGCGCCGATCTGTTTAACAAGCGCAACGTGGATAAAATTTACGAGATGTTCGAGACGGCGGGAAACTTAGAGATCGATTGGGGCAAATACATCACGGATAACCAAATCATGGGCTTTACGGACGACATCATCGAAGAATACATCCACTATCTGGTCGATCAGCGCCTGCTTGCCATCGGGCTTGAGAAGCGATACGACGCGAAACATCCGATAAAATGGGTCGATGATTTTTCTAAATTTAACGATCAGAAGAGCAACTTTTTCGAGAGCAAGGTCACGAACTATAGCAAAGGAAGTTTGAGTTTCGATGATTTTTAGCGGATTTTGCGATTTGAAATTTTGCTCCGCCGCATTGCGGCGCCCGCGCTTGGATGGCATTTTTAAAAATTTTATCGGCCCTGAATTTAATCAGAGCAAAAGCTCTCGCGGCTTTAAATTTAACGCCTGGCGGGGCGGGAGTGCGTCATGGTCTCGCTAGAGCGGCTTCGCTGCGAAAAGATGGCGAACGACATCGCCGAACAGGTTAGCTTAAATCCGGCACTTTTTGAGGCGTTTTGCAGCGTCGCTAGAAGCGAGTTTGCTCCGCTCGGCGCGCACGCTTTCAGCCTTAACGCGCAGCCTATTTTAGCCAGCCAGTGGATCAGCTCGCCGCTGACGGTCGCGCGCATGACGATGGCGCTAAGCGTGGATCCGAAGGTCGAGAAAATTTTAGAGATCGGCTGCGGCAGCGGCTATCAAGCGGCGATTTTAAGCAGAATGGTTCACCGCGTCTTTGCCGTAGAGCGCGTCGAGCGGCTGGTGGGCGAGGCGAAAAGGCACTTTGCGAATCTCGGGATTTCAAACATCAGTCTACGCCACGACGACGGCAACGCGGGATGGAAAAATTTCGCCCCTTTTGATAGGATATTGCTCTCCGCGTGCGCCGAGCGGATCGACGAGCGGCTGTTTGCGCAGCTGGCAATCGGCGGAATTTTGGTCGCTCCGATGAATAGAGGCGGCTCGCAAAAGATCGTTAGATTTAATAAAATTTCGCCGTCCGAGATCAAAGAAGAGGAGCTCGGCGCCTGCGAATTCGTCCCGTTGGTGCAGGGTCGCGGATAGATCTAGCGCGCAGTAAATTTTAAAATTTCCTACCGCCGCGGGCGCGTAAATTTAATAAAATTTACTTTCGCGCTCCGCCGCGAAATCAGAGTTTTATTAATTATTTATTTAAATTCAAGTATAATACACAATTTTAATCTTTCAAGGATGAGTCATGCAAGATTTTAGCAAGGAAAAGATAGAGTCGCTGGTCGTCAGCTGGAAAAATCACAACAAAAACCAATTCTGGCTCAAAAAACAAACCGCGATCTCAAAGTATTTAGGCGAGATAAAGCGCTGCCTCGCAAGCTTTGATGAGACCGAGAACGAGTTTTTGCAAACTTTATATATAAATCTCAGCGACGGCAATCTTAGAAGCTGCAAAATTTTATCTTTGGGCGAGAAGTTCGCGCACGCCGAGTATTTCTTTATGGATCAGTATTTTGATTCCAATATCAGCGCGTTTTATTACGATTTCGCTTTTAAAGACCGTATCGTCGGCAAAAAGGAGTTGTTTCCTAAAAATGCCGTAAAAAGCGTAGATAGCGTGCTTAGCGGCGAGGATAAAAACATCGTCTCGCTTTATGTTTTTATCGAAAATATCGTCAAAAATTTCAATAGCTATTCGCAGGAGCGCACCGCGCGCGATATTTTTAAACAAAAGCTAGTCAATTTCTACGACGAGCTTTACAGGCTTCTTACGGCGGTGGACAGCGCTTTGGCGATCGATTTTTTCGACGTCGCGCTGCATAATCAGCCCTTCGTGCTGATGGAATTTTTAAAATCCGCGATAAATGCCGATAATTTCTATCTAATCGATAGCTACCTAAGCGACGATGGGATGCTAAATTTAGGACTTGCCGAGGACGGCGATTTCGCGCAAATTTCGCGCGAAAAGCTCTATCTGCTAGCTAGCATATTTGCGCAGTGCAACGATGAGTTTCCGACGCTCGTTTATCGCGATGAAACCGCGCAAATTTTATCCTTGCTCTACGACGAAAAGGTTGAAATTTTCGAAGAATTCTACGAGTTAAGTTCGCGATTTATCGCGGAATTTACCCCGTATCCGCAGGATGTCGTGGGTGCGGCTAGGATCGTGTACTCCTCGCTATTTTTTGAATACGTCAAAAACTACAAAAGTGAAGAGGTCGCAAAAAATACGATCTTTTACGGCGCGATCGGCACCGGCAAGACCCGCAGATTACGATCTTTGATCACCGAAAAGAAGCTTGCGACAAAAAATTTCCGCTACGTTTGCCTGCACGAAGGCTTTGAATACCGCGATTTTATAGACGGATTTTACGGCGAAAGTTTCATCAATGGCGAGTTTAAGGCTCTTTGCAAAGAGGCGCTAAACGATCCGAAGGGCGAGTATTATTTTCTGATCGACAATGCAAGTGCCGCGAGTTTGGATAAAATTTTAGGCGAGGCTGCGGTGCTTTTGGATCGTCGCTACGACGAGAATGATGAGCTTTCGCTGATCCGCACGAAAAATTCCCACGTAATCGACGGCTTTGAAGAGGGCGAAAAAGCGCGCGCAAGCGTTGTTTTAAAGGACGGCCGCTCATATTTTGCGGTGCCCAAAAATTTATATGTCCTATGCACTCTAAATGAGCATAAATGTGTTTCGCCGTCGATTGCGAAGGCGTTTAGATGGATCAGATGCGAGTGCGATTACGGCGCGCTTGAGGATTATTTAAGAGATCGCGAGATCGTAAACACAAGCGCGGTCGTTGCGGTTTGCAAGGCGCTGAATAAATTTATCGCCGATGAGGCAAAGGGCCTCGGTGCGATCGGGCACGGCGTATTTATGGGGCTTGCGCGCCACCAAAATAACGCGCAGATTATGCAGGAGGGGTTAAACGGCTTTTTTGCCGAGGTGCTTGAGCCGATCTTTAGGTGTGCGTCAAGTGGCGAAGATACCGCTACAAGCCTTAGCGAGCGCATCGCTGAAGCTAAGAGCGTGTTTAAATTTTAATATTTTCGTTTGAGTAGATTTTTAAGTAAATTTTGCAATAACGGAATTTTATATGGAGTAAAAACAACGGCTGATAATATTGTAAATAATCATAAATATGATGCAGAATATATTAGCTATATTAGAAATGGTAATTCCGCCGCAGTTCTTATTACTAGAGATTTGGTGAAAAGCGTAAACACAATTGGTAAGTGGATTGATATCATTGATAGCAATATTCGCGGCAGAATCGACGGAAGAATCAATTTTAACTATTTCATTGTTGAAATTTTTCCTAGAAAAACTAAGCCGGATTATTCCAAGGCAGCGTCAGAGTATGATAAAAAATATATTACCTGGCAAACGGCTTGCAAAGATATAAAAAATGCGAGAAACGTCGGTTACAAAGGCCCCCGATATAAGATATGGTGCAGTTTGTATAATGACAGGAAGAAAAAAGTAGTACGGAAATATTATAATAAAAAGTTCGGTAGGTGGATGCCAGATGGATGGCTACCTACCGATTCATGTGTTTTAAAAGATAAAATAGAATTTATTGATAACTGGAAATATAAGATCAAATCCATAAGAGAATTATAAAACAACTTAAACGTAACTTCGCTAGTTTTGAATTAAGACTCGAATAATAAATTTAGCCCAAAAGTCCTGCGCCTTTTACTCTCTGCGAGCGATCCGCCGCGTAGAACCTCTTCCCGCCTACTACTTTGCCGCCTTCGATTTTACCGCCCTTTACGTCATATTTCCAGATCGGCGCGGCCGCCTTGAAATCCTCCACAAACTCGTTTATGAGCGCCAGAGCGACCTTGCGCTGCGGGCTTACGACGCCTGCGACGTAGGAGCTTTCGTGGATCGGCACATCGCCTTTTGAATGTGCAAAAAGCACGAATGCGCCCTGTGCCGCGGCCTTTTGCTGCCACGCTTCAAACCACGTCCGCAAAATCGGCTCGTATATATCGAAGCTAAGCGCACAGATACCGCCCTCTTCGCGCACGATGCCCACGAAGGTGATAAACGCGCCGCAATTTGCGTCTTTAAATTTAGCATACCAGCGCGATAAAATCGCATCTACATCCAAGCTGCCCTCATAAATTTCAGGCTCGATCCCGCTTAAAAGTTCTGGATTAAATTTAGCTTCGCTCATCGCCGCCTCCTAAGCTTAACCGCCACAAACGGGAGGCAGAAGGCTCACGCGATCGCCGGATTTAAGTGCAAAATTCGCATCATAAATCATCTTATCGTTTACCGCTACGGCGCAGTTTGCAAGCCACTCGCGCAGACTTTCGTCCTTTTGCAACTCCGCTTTTACCTCTTGCAAAGAGTTTGCGTTTAGGCGCAGGGGCTCGCGCCCGATCGGCCCTAAAAATTCTATCTCTACCATTTTTGTCCTTTTTTAAAGATTGGGCGATTTTAACCAAAAATTTATAAAATTTTATATAATTGCGTAAAAATTTAATGAGGAAAAACGATGAAAATCGATGAAATTTCAACTCCAGCTTACGTGTGCGAGGAGCAAAAACTGGTAAAAAATTTAGAAATTTTACGCGGCGTGGGCGAGCGAAGCGGAGCAAAAATTTTATGTGCGCTAAAAGGCTTTGCGTTTAGCTTCGCGATGCCTTACGTTGACAGATACCTCTGGGGCGCTACTTGCAGCGGCCTGCACGAGGCGAAATTTGCCGCGGAATTTATCAAAAACGGCGAAATCCACACATACTCGCCCGCGTTTAAAGAGGATGATTTGGATGAAATTTTAAAAATTTCAAACCATGTCGTGTTCAATAGTGCCTCGCAGTGGCAAAAATACCGCGCAAAGGCGCTTGCTGCGGGAGCATCGTGCGGCTTGCGGATAAATCCGCAGACCTCCTTCGCGCCTAAAGACGCTTATAATCCGTGCGGCAGCTTTAGCAGGCTAGGGATGAGCCTTGAGGCGCTGCAGCGGGCGATCTTGCAAGACGACGAGTTTTTGCACGGCATCTCTGGGCTGCATTTTCACGCGCTGTGCGAAGAAAGCGCCCAGAGCCTAGAGCAGGTGCTCGAGGTTTTCGAGGCGAAATTCGACAAGTATTTTAGAGCCCTAAAGTGGCTAAATTTCGGCGGCGGTCATCATATCACGCGCGCAGGTTACGACGTGGAGCTGCTGATAGATTTGATTAAAAAATTTCGCGAGAAATATGGAGTCGAAATTTATCTCGAGCCGGGCGAGGCGGTCGGCTGGGAGTGCGGGTATTTGGTCGCTAGCGTGCTTGACATAGTAGAAAACGGCGCTAAAATCGCTATTTTAGACGCTTCCGCTGAAGCTCATATGCCCGATACCGTGCTGATGCCGTATCGTCCTGCGGTACGCGGCGAGAGTAAGAGCGGTAAATTTAGCTATCGTTTCGGCGGGAATACCTGCCTCGCAGGCGACGTCGTGGGACTTGAGAGCGGGCAGCCCGAGTATAAATTTGACGCGCCGCTAAACATCGGCGATCGGGTGATTTTCGAGGATCAGATCCACTACACGATCGTGAAAAACACAACCTTTAACGGCATCAAGCTGCCCGATCTTGTTCTGGTAGACGAGCGCGGAGAGGTTTTAATGATCAAAAAATTCGGCTATGACGAGTATGCAAGGCGAAACTAGCGCCGCACTTAATGCAAAAATGTAATTTTGCTTTCTAAGAAAATTTTTTGCAAAAAATGATATAATCGGCTCGAATTTTATATCTAAGGAAATCCATGAAAAGATTGTTTCTCGCGCTTTTCGCCTGTATTTATACACAGGCCGAGGAGAAAAAATACGCCGATATCGTGCAGGGAAATAGCGATGTTTGGGGTAACGCAAGGCTTGAAAACATCGATAGCTACGGCAATGGCTTCGGTCCGATTTTTCTGCAATTTCAAGGACATCTGCAAAGCTCGGGCTTTTTTGCTTGGTTGGCGCTGGGTGCGGTTTTGGGCGTAATCATAGCTTTTATTGGGCACTACGCGATCATAGGACCGAAGCACTTCGATCATCATGCGGGCAAGCCGATCTATGCGTTTAATAAATTTGAGCGACTATACCATCTTGTAGCGGCTGTCGCATGGGCGATTTTGGTTCCGACCGGCTTGATTATGATGTTTGGCGAGGAATTCGGCGGCGGCGCTTTCGTGAGATTTTGTAAAAACGCTCACGGACTAGCTACGATAGCCTTTGCGATCGCCGTTATGCCTATGCTAGTGACATGGTTTTGGCGTATGCTACCGCGAGCTTACGATATCAAATGGATGATGATCGTGGGCGGTTATCTAAGCAAAAAGAAGCGCGCGATCCCTGCGGGTAAATTTAACGCCGGCCAAAAAGCGTGGTTTTGGGTCGCGACTTTAGGCGGCATAGTGATGATAGCCACGGGCGCATCGATGTTTTTCTTAGATTACAATATCCCTGAGATGAGAAGCGCGCTAGGTATGAGCCAGATCGAAATTTTAAGAGCGAGCGCGATTATTCATAATTTTTTGGGTGCGGTCTGCGCGGTATTTTTGCTTGTGCATATCTATATGGCGGTCTTTGCGATCAGCGGTGCCATCCACTCGATGATCGACGGACACAAGCCGGAGGAGGAAGTTTACGTCCTTCACCACTACTGGTATCGCGAGCTGCTCGATAAAGGGCAGATCGCCAAATCGCAATTTGAAGCGAAGTACCCGCGCTTATAACTTGGGTAAATTTTATGCGGGCCTGCTTGCGTGCGGCTCGCATTAGCTTTGAGGTTCAAAGAATTTTATTTTTAAGGATTGCATATGCAACTAGATTGTCGCAATTTAAATTGCCCGGAACCGCTTTTGCGCACTAAAAAAGTCCTCGGCGAGCTAAAAATCGGAGAGAATTTAGAAATTTTGGTAAACGACGTAGCGCCGCGCGAAAACATAAAACGTTTTTTGGCTAAAAATGGCTTTGAGGCGCAAATTTCACAAGCGGGCGCCGATACGCTTATAAAAACCGTAAAAACGGACGAGCTAAAAGATGAAAGTATCGACGATATTTATTGTGATGTCACGGCGCCAAAAAGAGGCAAGGTGATATTCCTAAACGAGGAGCAGTGCGGAAGCGGCCCGATCGGAAAGAGCTTGCTTGCTAAATTTTTAGGCGCGGCGCTAAGCTTAGACGAAAAGCCAGTGAAGGTCATCTGTGTAAACAACGCCGTGCGCATAACCACCAACCGCGGCCACGAATGCTTTGAGGCGATTAAAAAGCTAAACGAAGCGGGAGCTGAAATTTTAAGCTGCGGAAGCTGTCTGGAGGGCTATAAACTGGTCGATAAGCTCGCGATCGGCGAAATTTCAAACGCATACGAAATCATGGACGTCCTATCAAAATACGAAGTAATCAAACTATGATCTACAGAGATTTTAACCTCACGAAATTTATAGCAGCCGCCGGTTGAGCCGCCAAGCTTGACCCGGCGGGTCTAACCGAAAATCTTGGAAATTTAATCGAGCCTAATGCGAGCCTGCTGTCGTCCACCTGCAGCAACGAAGATGCGAGCGTATTTCGCATAAGCGACGATCTTGCGCTCGTGCAGACGCTTGATTTCATCACTCCTTTGGTGGACGATCCGTTTATTTTCGGACAGATTGCGGCAGCAAACTCCCTAAGCGACGTATTTGCGATGGGCGGCGAAGTGATAAATGCCCTAAACATCGTGGGTTTTGACGATTGTCATTTCTCAAACGAAATTCTGCGCGAAATTCTGCGCGGCGGCAAAGACAAGATCAAAGAGTGCGGAGGGGCCTTGGTGGGCGGCCACACCATCTCTACTCCAGAAATTTATTACGGACTTAGCGTCACGGGGCGGGTGAATCCGCGTAAATTTTGGAGCAATAACACAGCGCGTGAAGGCGACCTGCTGATCCTAACAAAACCTCTCGGTACGGGCATTATCGCTACGGCTATCAAGGCAAAATTTCTTAAATTTGAAGAATTTCGTGATGCGATAGAGAGCATGATTTTGCTAAATTTTTATGCCGTGGGCGCGCTAGCGGGTTTAAAAATACATGCCGCAACCGACGTAACGGGCTTCGGGTTGCTTGGACACGCGCTTGAGATGATAAATGAAAGCGTGAGTTTTAAAATTTATCCTAGCAAAATTCCGCTTTTAAAAAGCGCCCTCAGATGCCTTGATGAGGGGCTGATCCCTGCAGGAAGCTATAAAAATTTAAAATTTATCGCGCCTGGTGTCGATTCCGAGCCGGGCATAATGCTTTGCGACGCGCAAACCAGCGGCGGACTTCTGCTTGCCGTAGCGGAAAAGGACGCGGCGCGAGCGCTTGTAAATTTAAAAAACGCGGGCTACGCTAGCAGCGCTATCATCGGCGAAGTAATAGCACGCGCCGAACATAAAATTTATTTAGTTTAAATTTCTTCCCATTCAGCCCCCTTTAAGCATCGCTCTTGTATAATTACAATTCTGTTTCGCACCGA
>CAUSEA010000018.1:0-38957 GCA_963530525.1 uncultured Campylobacter sp. | reverse complement strand
GCGCGGTGCTGGCTAGTCCCGCGTTTAGCGTGAAGCTTTACGTACCGTTTGCTAGGGCTGGGCTAAAGGCGCTCTACAATGCGCGCGGAAATTTTTTCGTAAACAGCTACGTTAAGGCTCACTATCTCACTCACGACAAACAGCGTCAGGCAAGCTACGACGCCGATGCACTCATCACTCGCGCGATCTCGGTGCGCATACTGCTGGGGCTTTACGAAGCGGCACAGCGCGTGGTTTCTGACGCCGCCGCGATCACGACGCCTACGCTATTGCTAGTTTCGGGCGATGATTGGGTCGTGGAGCACGCCCCGCAGCACGAGTTTTACAACGCTCTTGGCGCGCGCGTAAAAAGGCGCGAGATTTTAGATGGATTTTACCACGATACGCTGGGCGAAAGCGAGCGGGAGAGGGCGTTTGAGATCGTGCGCGAGTTCGTCGGCGAGCGCTTTAGAGCGCCTTTTAGCGAGGTGGACTGCACGCACGCGGACGAATACGGCTTTAGCCGCGAGGAGGCCGATAGGCTAGCTACGCCGCTGCCGAGATTTAGCCTGAAAAATTTACGGTTTAAGTTTCAGCGGATATTTATGCAGGCGGTTTCGCCGTGGGTTGGCGGGCTAAAGATCGGCGAAAATACCGGCTACGATAGCGGTAGTACGCTTGACTACGTCTACCGAAACGAACCGCAAGGGGCGAATAAATTTTTTAAATTTATCGACAAATTTTACCTAAACGCTATCGGCTGGCGCGGTATCAGAGAGCGCAAGCGAAATATCAAACTAGCTATCGACCAAGCCGTAGCAAAGCTGCAGGAGCGAGGCGAGCCGCTACGACTGCTCGACATCGCCTCGGGGCACGGCAGATACATACTAGACGCCGCGCAGGGGCATAAATTTGAGCGCATAACGCTACGCGACTACAGCGACATAAACGTAAAAGCCGGCAGCGAAATGATAAAGGAGCGCGGGCTGCAGGACGTCGCGAGCTTTACGCAGGCAAACGCCTTTGACGCCGCTAGCTACGAGGGGCTGCAGGACGCATACACGCTTGGCGTCGTGTCGGGGCTGTTTGAACTCTTTCCGGATAACTCGGTCGTGCGCACCGCACTACAAGGCTTTTCAAGCAGCGTAAGAAGCGGCGGCTACCTCATCTACACCAATCAGCCGTGGCACCCGCAGCTTGAGATGATCGCGCGTGCTCTATCTAGCCACAGGCAGGGCGCGGCATGGATCATGCGTCGCCGCAGTCAAGCCGAGATGGATCAGCTCGTAGCAAATGCGGGATTTAAAAAGGTGAAAGAGTGGATAGATGGGGATGGGATATTTAGCGTGAGTTTAGCCACTAAAATTTAGCCTTTTGCGGCTTGTCTCGCGAGCGCTTTTGAGAGAGATTTGAAATTTTAAGTCTGCGGCAGACTATCTGTCTAGCCTTGACTTAAAATTTCTACACAACTCTCAAAATCATCTCGCGATACTTCGCCTTATCGTTTTACGTTCAAATTTGAACTCAAATTTTGTAAATTTGAGTTGCCGAGACCCGTACCGCAAAAATGCTAAATTTAAATTTGCGACGCTTTGCATCAGCAAAGCAGTGTCGCCACCTCTAACGTGCAGTGGGGTTAGAGAGGGCTTGGGAGAGGAAGGGGCGACGCTTCGTAAGTAGAATCCCCTTCCTCTCCCGAAAAAAAAGAAAAAGGGAGCTCTTTTGCTTCGGCTTTGCCTCGCCTTGTGCTTACACTCTCTTTGAGAGCTGCTAGCAGAGCGTAATTCAAGCCCCTTCCCCCTTAACAAGAAAGATTAAATTTAATGCGCAACGCTAAATTTGGCCAAATCAAATTTAGCACCGTCAAGATTCAGGTTCTGGCGAGTAAAATTTACAAATTTGCGTCAAGCGAGCGATCTCGGCCTATTAAACCATAAAAGCGCAAATCCGCTAAAATTTGATAGAATTAGCAAAAAAGGCAAAAATGAAAACAAAACCGTTTTTATCGCAGCTGGCCGCGCTAGTCGTCGTTGCGACGATATTTTACGCTAGCTACGGTGCCACAAACGCTCTCGCGAGCGCTCGCGCAAACGTGCCCGAGATCTATTTCGCGTGGGAACGCGCGCTACCGTTTTGGGCGTGGAGTATCATGCCGTACTGGTCGCTAAATTTGCTCTACGCGCTTGGATTTTTCCTCTGCCGTGACGCCGGGGAGCTCGCGCGCTACGTTACGCAGCTGCTAGCCGCGCAGATGATCGCGACGCTGTTTTTCATCGCTTTTCCTCTGCAAATGTCGTGGGAGAAGCCCGCGGTTTCGGGCCTTAGCGGCTTTTTGTTCTCAAGCCTCGCCGCCTTTGACCTCCCGTTTAATCAAGCTCCGTCGCTACACATCATACTTTGCGTCGTAGTGGGCGCATTTTACCTTCGCAAGGCGCGCGCGGTTTGGCTTAAGGCGGCGCTTGCGGCGTGGTTTGCACTCATCGGTCTTAGCGTACTGACCACGTATCAGCACCATTTTATCGACATTCCGACGGGGCTGGCCGCGGGCTGCCTCGTGCTACTGATTCGCCCGCTAGAGGGCGCGCCGCTTGGTTTCGCCATAGCTAAGGAGGCCGCTCGCTACAAATGGGCGGCGCTATATCTAGGGCTTGCGTTTTTGACGCTTTTTGCGGCGATTGTGGGAACTAAAATTTGGAGTGCGTGGATGCTGTGGCTATCGTGGGCGAGCCTTAGTTTCGCGCTGGTTGCTTGCGGTTACGCGTTTTTAGGCGCGGGAGTTTTTGCTAAAAACGAGCGAGGCCGTCACGCCGTCGCGGCTAAAGCTTTACTCTTTCCCTATCTTTGCGTAGCGCGGCTAAATGCGCTTTTTTGGCTGCGCGGACGCCGGCTTTCAGACGAGATTTTGTCCGGGCTGTATCTGGGCTCGGTTAAGGAGGCGGGTAAATTTGACGCGGTGCTAGACTGTGCGGCCGAGTTTGAGCGGCCTGGCGGCGCGCAAATTTATGCGAGCTTACCTATGCTAGATATGATAACGCCGAGCGCGGACGAGCTAAAACGCGGCGCGGACGAACTCGAGCGGCTCGTAAAAAGGGCTCTTTGCGGCGGCGAAAATTTGCAGCAAAGGGCGACGGAGATAGGATCAAATTTTAGCGCCAAGGCAGGCTGCGCGCACGGGCGAGATTTTAAATTTCACGAGCAAGCGAGCCCGCGGGTAAATTTACAAACGCGCGGCTCGGCAAACGAAAGCAAGATCGCCGAGACAGGGCAAATTCTCACGGACTCAAACGAACGAGTCGCCGAAGCAAACGATAAAAAGGTGCTAGTGTGCTGCGCGCTGGGCTACGGCAGGAGCGCGTCGGTGCTGCTTGCTTGGATGGTGATTTACGCGGGATTTAGTTTTGAGGACGCACTAAATTTGCTAAAATCTCGCCGCGAAAAGATCGCAGTCGCTAGCTCGCTGCGCGATCGGATAGCGCGGCTAGCCGCAGAAGCCCGCGTAAATTCGAAAGCGGAGTAAAGACCAGCTAAATTCGCAAAAGCAAGTGCGGCAAATTTAAGCGCGAAATAGGCGCAGGCCAAATTTGATCAAGTCTGGTTTGAGGGATCAAATTTAAAAAATTTGCAGGCTAGAAATAAGCGGCATTGCAAAATTTTCGGCGAAAACGAACGGAAATTTAACCAAACGCCCAAAATGAGGAGATAAAATGACGAATGCGGAGCAAAACGAAAAAGCGGCGCAAGGCGGGGAGCGGGAATGCCGCCAAAGGACGGACGATAGAGCCTTGGCGCTGGTTACGGCTAGGTTTTTGGCGACGCATAGGCTGTTTTTCTTGTTAAATTTACTTCAGCTTGCTGTCTGTCTTACTATTTTTACGCATTTTGCCATCATTGCGGGCTTTTTGACGGCTTTTGCGGCTCTGTTTTATCTGCACGCTAGGCTGCATTTTGATACGTTGATTTTTAGAGATTTTGCGGAGGGGAGACTTGATTGCGGTAAATTTGACGCGGCGCTTGCTAGCTAAATTTAGCTAGCAAGCCGCCCAAAATCCGCGATATGAAAAGTCGCTGCGCAGGAGCTTTGCGGCTATATAAACTAACGGCCGCGCTTAGTTTTATCGTCGCCGTTGTGGCTTTTGCGGGTTACTATCTGAGCTAAATTTGCTTACCCGCTTAGACGGTTACGGAACACCGATTTAGACGGTCGTGTCGGTTTGACGCACAAAATTCAACAACTGTTTTTCATGGCGAGATAAACGGGATAAAATTGATTACTTTTGCGGGCTATTTTTGTAGCGACTATTTTAAGCGATGAAACGGCAGTTAATATCATCGGCGCACTGTATTCGAGCGCTTTTGAATTTGACGATTTCATCGGTATTTTAAAATTTCAAAGCATAAAAAAATCCAGTGCAAAAAGACGAAATAGAGAATCGAGCAAGTTTAGTCGGGGCAAAATATACGAATTTCCTTTTATAGCACCACGACTTCGGTTTCCAGTTCGATACCGAATTCCTCAAAAACGCGGCTTTGCGCTAAATTTATGAGCGCAATCACATCCTCAAAGCTCGCGCTGCCGAAATTTATGATGAAATTGGCATGCTGCTCGCTAAATTTCGCGCCGCCGATCGCGTGGCCTTTAAGCCCCGCCGCTTCGATCAGCCTGCCTGCAGCGTCATTCGGCGGATTTTTAAAGCAGCTTCCAAAGCTAGCTCCCTTTGGCTGATTGGCGCGTTTGGCGGCGAAATCCGCGGCGAGTTCGGCATCAAAGCCGCGCGAAATTTTAAACTCGGCGCCCAAAATCGGCTCCTCGATCCCGCTTCTTCGGTAGCCGAAGCTTATCCGCTCGTGCTCCACCCAGCCGCGAGCCAGGCGCACGGCAAGCAGGCTATCGCTAATGCTCGCGCCGCTAAGCCCTGCGTTCATTTTGATTAGCCCACCGAGCTGGCCCGGGATATTTCGCAAAAACTCAAAGCCGCCGATGTTCTGCTTTTTAGTGAAGTTGTAAATTTTACCCGACTTCGTCGCAGCCCCGATGCTAAGGACATTGCCGCTTAAGCTTATGCGATCGAACTCCTCGCTTAGCATCGCAAGGTGCGGCGGCGCGGGCGAGATGAGCAGATTATTGCCGCCGCCGATGATCGCGCGCTCGCGGATACTCTCAAACTCCGCAAAATCGGCCTCATCCTTTAAAATTTGCACCGCAAAGCTCCCTCCGATGCGCGCGGAGGTGTATTTGCTAAAATCTATCTGCTTTGTTTTCAAAATTTTGCCTTTTAAATTTTATTTTTTGGTTTCGTAAATTTAAAATTTTACCCGCCGCGCCCCGTATCATTTTAAAATTTAGCGATACCGCCGCACCGCACGGTGCAAAACGCGAACGCTATCTTAAAATTTAACGCTGCTGCTACGATTAAATTTAGCTCGCTTGCGATACGTTTTCAGCAGCGCGCTACGTCGCACGCACAGCTCGCACCCTGCGGCACAAAATACAGCCGCACAATGTACCTCCGCCCCGTGAAATTTCATCTCCGCGTAGCAGTAAATTTGAGGCGGAACATCGCACCGCGACAATGGCGCCACAGCACGCGGTTGATTGACGAAATTGGCGGCAAAATCGCGGCAGGCTTGACGTAAAATTTCAGCTAAATTCTAACCTCGCCCGCCTTTACATCGGGTTTTGTCCGCCACAGTCCGCAAAGCGGATCTCGTTATATTCGCGCGGGATAAAATTCTCCTGCGCGCTAAGCGGCGCAGGGTAAAATCCGCGCTTGTAACCAAGCTCAAATAGCCTATCCACCGCCCTTATCTGTGCCCCCGAAAGCTCGATCGAGGCTTCGTTGGCATAAAGGCTCAGATATTTTTCGAGCTTTGCGTCATCCACGCGGATGAGATTTCGCTCCATTAGCATATGCGACAAAAAGGGCTTATGCGCGGTGGCGATGCGCACACTCTCCGTTAGCACGCGCTCGCACTCGATGGCGTCGGTTATCGGCAGGCTGCGGCGAACTGCCATGCCTCCGAGCGGCAGCGGCAAATTTTCGCCCGCTAGCTCGCTCCAGATGTCCCAGATCTCGCGCTCCACGCAAAGCTCGTCCGAAAAGTCCAAAATGCTCTCGTGTATCAGCACGCCCGCGTCCACCTCGCCGCTTAAGACCGCGCTCTCGATCTCAAGGAAGTTTTTATAAATCACGCGCGCCTGCGGGTAGGCCATGCGAAAAAGCAGGGCGTTTGTCGTGTGTTTGCCGCTTAGCGCGACTTTGAAATTTCGCTTTAAAACCGCGCCCTTTTTCTTAACGAGCTTTGGTCCGTAGCCTTCGCCGAAACTCACCGCCGTTCGCAAAAGCGCGTATTCGTCGCAGATAAGCGGATATAGCGCGAAGCTAATCGCCGTGGCCTCATAGGTGCCTTTTAGCGCCTCGTCGTTTAGCGTCTGGATGTCAAGCGCGGCGGCGCTAAGCTTTAGATTTTTGGAGCTTACCCAGCCAAAGTCAATCGCCTTATACATAAAAATATCGTCGGCGTCGGGCGAATGGGCGACGTTTATATGCTTAAAAATCTTCAAATTTTATCCTTTTTGCTCCGCTTTAAATTTCGCGCGCGGCTAAATTGCGAAATTATAGTAAATTTTTGCTACAATCGCCATAAAAATGCGGAATTTCTAAAGAAAAACGTGAAAAACAGAGCCCGTTTAAAAGGCTAAATTTAATGCTCTCCGCTTGCCGCGCAGAGCTTTTACGCTCCTTAAAAATTTCAAATTCCGATACCGCGCCGAATTTGAGCGAATAATCAAAAATTCATTTCAAATTTGGTAAAATCAGGTGAATTTATTTTTAAGGAAAAACATGGACGAGGGAAAGAAAAAGACGCTGGATGCGGCGCTAAAATCGATCGACAAGGCTTTCGGCAAGGGCACGCTCGTGCGACTAGGCGATAAGCAGGTCGAGCCGATAGACGCCATCTCTACGGGCTCGGTGGGGCTTGACATCGCGCTTGGCATCGGCGGCGTGCCGAAAGGGCGTATCATCGAGATTTACGGGCCTGAGAGCTCGGGTAAGACGACGCTTACGCTTCACATCATCGCCGAGTGTCAAAAGGCGGGCGGAATTTGCGCATTCGTAGACGCCGAGCACGCGTTGGACGTCAAATACGCTTCAAATTTAGGCGTCGATACCGACAATCTCTACGTCTCTCAGCCCGATTTCGGCGAGCAGGCGCTTGACATCGTAGAAACCCTAGCAAAAAGCGGTGCGATCGATCTTATCGTCGTAGATAGCGTCGCCGCGCTCACGCCGAAAAACGAGATCGAGGGCGACATGGGCGATCAGCACGTGGGGCTTCAAGCGCGACTTATGAGCCAAGCGCTGCGCAAGCTCGCGGGCGTCGTGCATAAGATGAATACGACGGTGATCTTTATAAATCAGATCCGCATGAAGATCGGCACGATGGGCTACGGCACGCCCGAGACGACGACCGGCGGCAATGCACTTAAATTTTACGCTTCGGTGCGCATCGACATACGTAAGATCGCTACTTTGAAACAAAACGAAGAGAGCATCGGCAACCGTGCCAAGGTCAAGGTCGTGAAAAACAAGGTGGCGCCTCCGTTTAAGATCGCGGAATTTGACATAATGTTTGGCAAGGGCATCAGCAAGGTGGGCGAGCTGATCGATTACGGCGTCAAGCTCGACATCGTTGATAAAAGCGGCGCATGGTTCAGCTATGGCGACACCAAACTGGGTCAAGGGCGCGAAAACGCTAAAATTTATCTAGAGAATAACCCTGCTGTCGCCGAAGAGATCACTGCTAAAATCCGCGAACAGATGGGTAGCGTAAATTTCAGCGCAGACGCGGACGATGAAGAAAATTTACAAAGTGGAGATGAATGATGATTTATATCGAAGATGTTTATGCGATAGAGGTGTTAGACAGCCGCGGCAACCCGACCGTGAAAGCGACCGTGGCTCTAAGTGATGGCACCGTAGCAAGCGCGATAGTGCCAAGTGGCGCAAGCACGGGCAAACGCGAGGCGCTGGAGCTTCGCGACGGGGGCGATAGATACTGCGGCAAGGGCGTGCTAAAAGCGGTAGAAAACGTAAATTCGCAGATCGCCGAAGCCGTGATCGGACTGGATACTTTTGGTCAAAAGGCGCTTGATGATGAGATGAGGGAGCTTGACGGCACCGATAACTACTCAAATTTAGGCGCAAATGCGGTGCTTGGCGTATCTATGGCGGTAGCGCGCGCGGCGGCTAAAAGCCTTGATGTGCCTTTGTATCGCTACCTAGGCGGCGCAAACGCTAGCGTGCTACCCGTGCCGATGTTTAATATCATTAACGGCGGCGCGCACGCGAACAACAACGTGGATTTTCAAGAATTTATGATTATGCCGTTTGGATTTGATAAATTTAGCGATGCGCTGCGAGCGGCGAGCGAAATTTACCACACGCTAAAAGGCCTTCTAAACGCGGCCGGCCACAGTACGGCAGTGGGCGACGAGGGCGGATTTGCACCGAATTTAAACGATAACGAAGAGCCGATCAAGCTCATCATGCAGGCTATCGAAAAAGCAGGCTACAAAGCGGGCGAGCAGATAAAACTAGCCCTTGACGTAGCAGCCAGCGAGCTGTATGAAAACGGCAAATATAAACTAGAAGGTAAGGAATTTTCAAGCGAAGAGCTGATCGAGAGATACGCGCAACTTTGCGAGAAGTATCCGATATTTTCGATCGAAGACGGCCTAAGCGAGGACGACTGGGCGGGCTGGGCGAAGCTAACTAGCAGGCTTGGCTCTAAAGTGCAGCTTGTCGGCGACGATCTTTTTGTAACGAACGAGAAAATTTTGCGCGAAGGCATCGCCAAAGGCGTAGCTAACGCGATCCTAATAAAACCAAATCAAATCGGCACCGTCAGCCAAACTATGCAGACGATCCGTCTAGCGCAGCGCAAAGGCTACCGCTGCGTGATGAGCCACAGAAGCGGCGAGAGCGAGGATAGCTTTATCGCGGACTTCGCCGTCGCGATGAATACGGGCCAAATCAAAACCGGCGCGACCTCAAGAAGCGAACGCAACGCCAAATACAATCGCCTGCTTGAGATCGAGCGCGAGACGGACGAGTTTTTGGGAAACCGAATTTAAAATGTTTTTTAAAAAAAAGTCCAAGCAGAGCTTAAAAGGCGGCGCGCAGCGCACCTATTCGGACGCAGCGGATTATATGGACACGCAAGGCAGATATTCAGACGCAGACTTTGACGAGGACGATTTTTTTGACGATGATGAATTTTATAGCGATGAAAATTTTGGCGGAGGCTTTAGCGAGGTAGGGGCTGGCTTCCGGAAAAATCGCAACGGAGCTTCGCGCGGTATAGACGAAGCAGGCTCTGCCTCTGAAGCCACAAGCAGCAGCTCTAATTTAAGTGGTAAAAACTCCGCTGCAAGCGGAAACTACGAAGGCAATATGCAAGCAGACGCGGGCTTTTACAGCTCAGAATTTATTGGAGGCAGCGATTTAAAGAGTGCGGAATTATACGCAAAAGAAAATCACTTCCCAAACGACGCGGATTTTGCGGCTCAAAGTGCAGACTACAGCTCTCAAGGCACGGGCTTTGCGGCACAAGACATAAATTCTGCCACGCAAGGATTTTCTTTTATGCCGCAGAACGCAGATCCTGCCGCTAAAAAAGCTTTAAAAAAGCGTAAAAATTTAAAAGAACAGCTGAATTTTATCAATCCGTTTTCACCGCTTAAACAGATTTTTGCAGCTCTTGCGCTGATCGTCTGTGTCGTTTTTGCGGGCATCTTCGTAGGCGACGTGCTGTTTGGCAAACGATCGTTTGAAGTGCTGCGCCAGCTGCAAAAGGAAAAGGCGTTTTTATTCACCGACGTTGAGCGGCTAAAAGAGGAAAACGCCGAGCTGCAAAAGCTTTATTTAGAGCGTCGCTCGCTTGATCCGGACCTTAAAAAATGAAAAAATTTTTTTTGCTAATTTTAGGTCTTTGCGCTTTTTTAAACGCAGAGAATTTAAATGGCGCAAATTCAAACGCTACGAAACCTAGCATCGCCGCAGTAAAAGAGCAAAATTCTGTCGATTTGGCGATTAAAGAGCCAAAAAAAGGTGCGCAAAGCCCAAGCGCTAAAAAGCAAGCTGTAATGAAACCTGAAACATCTAAAAGCCCTACCGCAGCAATGCAAAAAAGCGCCGCAGAAGCAAATTCTAGCGTCAAAGTAAGCGTCGCCAAAAAAGCCGTGAGCGCACAGCTCTCGCAGACCGAAAAAAAAGCTTCTGTGCCCCAAGCGGGCATCGGCGCTCCTTCGCAGGTCATAAAAACGGAGCTGAACTCTTCTGCGCAGCCTTCAGTTGTGATGCTTCCGCCTCCTGATGAGTTACCGATTGCGCCGGAAGTAAGCGAGCCAAATTCTACGGTAGCGCAAAATTTTAAGGCGGCACAGAATTCTACAGCTCAAAATTCTACAGCGCAAAACTCCACTATGCAACAAAACGCGCAATCTGCTTCGCAAAATTCCAATCCGGCGCAAAGCTCCGCCGCCACGCCACAAAATACGCCCGCGCCTAAAAATTTCACGCAGCAAACCTTTGCGCTTCCCTCCGATGCCCTTACGATCGAAAGCCTGATCGTGCGATATAGGGACGACGACGGGGTCTTACACGAAAAGATCGTTGATATCAATCGCTCGATTGATTGGCACGATGATTTCGTGCTAAGCGCGAGCGCCAAACCTGCACTACATAGGGCACTGGACGTCTCGGTTACTTCGACTGATCCAAATTTACAAAAGCAGGTCTCGCAAAGTGGCATCACACCTAGCTTCGCGCCGCGCCTGGAGCTGCCGTTAGAGACGCTTAAATTTGACGACGGATTAAAATTTGTCATCCGCAAAGACAGCGTGCAGCTCATCACCGCAGACGATTTCAAAAGCTCCGACGCAAATGCTTCGGGCGCGCTTGAAGTGGAGTTTTGGCGCCAAGAGATCCCGCTTAGCGGCGCGAGCTTTGCTGTAAATATCGGTGGCTTTAGCGATATTAATGTCACTAAAGAGGATGGCTACTACCGCGTCGGCGTGCGCTCGCGCGAGGGCAACCTCAGCATCAGACGCAAAGATGGCGGGTATTTGATTTACAAAAATTCTAATTAAGGAGAGACTATGACACATTTAGAGATTATGAAATTTCGCCACGCGTGCAAAATTTTTGACGAGAACAAAAAAATCGGTAAAGCCGATTTTGACGCCATTTTACAGGCAGGCATCTTAGCACCTAGTTCTACGGGGCTAGAGCAATGGGACTTTTTGGTTGTGCAAAACAAGGCGTTGCGCGAGCAGATCCGCGAAAAATCGTGGAATCAGCCGCAGATCACCTCTTGCTCACATCTGGTTGTGATTTTAGCAAAGATCAAGGACATAAAGCTAGGAAGTGATTATATCGAGCGAATGATTACGCGTAAAAAAGATGAAGCGCCCAAATATATCGGCGACAGGCATAAATTTTATCAAGATTTTTTAAGCGGTTATTTTCACAACGACGATGAGGAGCTATTTAATTGGTCGCACGCGCAGTGCATGTTCGCAGCACTTGCGATGATGAACGAGGCTGCCAGCCGCGGCATCGACAGCTGCCCGATGGAGGGCTTTAATCGCGCGGCGCTAAATGAAATTTTAGGCATTGATTGGAACGATCGCCGCGTGGCGCTACTCGTACCTTTCGGCTACCGCGTAAATCCACAGCCGCAAAAGATCCGCCGCAGCATAGATGACGTAGTAAAGTGGATCGAATAAATTAAAAACGGCTTTAAGGCGTTAAATTTACAGCGCGCAAAATTCTAAAGCCGGCGCGCGAAGCGGCAAGCGCGTTTTTAGGAATTTACCGCGCTTTAGCCTTTTTCTCGCCCACAAATCTTGTGCGGCAAGATTTAAAATTTTTTAGGATCTCAAAATAAAATCTATCTCAATAAACATACAGCTGCAAAACGACTTAAATTTTAAGACGGAATTTTAAAATTTCATCGCAAAATTCTAAGATATGCGCAAATTCTTAGCGGGCGCAAGAAAAGTTAGAATTTTTTGCTAAAATTTTGCGAAATTTACATAAGCAGGATCAAAAATGAAACTTCCCAAACAGCTTTTAGATCGTTACGCCGTGGAGCGTCAAAGCGCGGGCGAGGCGCAGCGGACGGCGAATGAGATCGCCTTTGCGCCTGTAGTTTTTCAGGTAAGCAGGCTGATGAAAAAATTTGGAATTTTAAGCGTGCTTCATGAGGCGAAGGGCGGGCTAAGTATAAGCGAGATCGTGAAGAAGCTCTCGCTTAGTGAATATGCCGTAAAGCTGCTTTTGGAAAGCTCGCTTAGCATCGGCACGGTGCTACTTAGCGGCGAGAAATTTAGGCTCAGCAAGGCGGGATATTTTCTACTCACCGACGAGCTGGTGGGAGTGGATATGGACTTCATCCACGACGTGTGCTACGAGGGGCTCTTTAAGCTCGAAGAGACGCTAAAATCGGGCAAACCTGAGGGGCTAAAGGTTTTTGGGCAGTGGGCTACGATCTACGAGGCGCTTTCGCATCTGCCGCCGCATGTGCGAAAGAGCTGGCTCGCGTTTGATCATTTTTATTCGGATTTGGCGTTTGAGCCCGCGCTAAAGATCATTTTCTCGCGCAAGACGGATAAAATTTTAGACGTAGGCGGTAACACGGGGCGCTTTGCTAAGCGGTGCGTAGGCTATGATGAAAATGTGCGCGTCACGATAATGGATCTTGCGGGGCAAATTTCGATGATGAAAGACGCCGTCGCAGGCGCGCAGGGCGCTGAGCGCATAGAGGGGCTTGCGGCCGATCTGCTAGATGCTGCTACGCGCTTTCCGCGCGGCTTTGATGCGATCTGGCTCAGTCAGTTTCTGGACTGCTTCGCAGAGGAGCAGATCGTAAGCATCCTCTCGCGTACGGCGGAGTCGATGAGCGCGGAGACGCGGCTTTATATTTTGGAGCCATTTTGGGACAGGCAGCGCTACGAAACCGCCGCGTATAGCATGACGCAGATCAGCGTGTATTTCGCCGCGATGGCAAATGGCAATAGTAAAATTTATCACTCGGACGATATGATTAAATTTGCGCAGCGCGCAGGGCTTAAAATTTCGCAAATTCACGACGGACTCGGCGTCGGACACACGCTGCTTTGTTGCGAAAGGGCGCGCTGATGGATGCGCAAAGCTTAAGCGCGCGGCTAAATAAGCCGATTAAAATTTTACTAGTGCTCTTTGGAATCGGAATTTTGGCAAATGTGGCGATGGAATTTTATGCGGAGAAAAAACGCGGCGAGCTAGAGCGAAATTTCTGCGAAAGCAAACAGGTGCGAGATGCGCTAGCGCGGATAAACGAGGGCGCGCCGCGTAGGATCGACGATGCTACGATTTTAAAAGGCGCCGCATGCGAAGAGGATAGCTTCATATACGATTACGCGCTAAATAGCTCGCCGAATTTAGATCTTAGCGCGCTGGATGCGGGTGATGCGGAAATTTTAAAAGAGATGCTGTTTGCCAAGGCGAAGGCCGGCTTTTGCAGCGCGGAATTTTCGCAGCGCCTGCGGGAGCTCGGCAAAACGATGGTGTTAAACTATGAAATAAAGGGCTTGCCGCCAATACAGCTAAAGCTTGATAAAAATAGCTGCGAACGGTGAATTTTAAACCTAAGCGAGGCATTTGATTAGCCGCGTTTTGTGCGGCGGCGCGTTGGCGGCTGGTACCTTTGTAAGCTTGCGAGCGAACTCATGCTTTACGCAAAATTTTATGCGAGCAGGTCGCGGATAAAATTTAGCAAGATTTTATCGCTGCAAATGTAGCGTAATAAATCATAAAATTCTGACTCAAAATCTATGATGCTGTTTCAAATAAGATTCCGTAACTTATAGAATTTTGCGTTAAAGCCTTACGCGGTGTTTGCGCTGCCGCATAGATATAATTCCACGTGAAATAGTGAAATTTTAATGAAAAACGCCACTGGCAGAACCTGACGCATTAGATCGCGGCTTAAAAAAGACTCGGCGCGTTTAGCGCTTTGTGACGGCAAAATGCACGCTGATCCGCGCCATGCTATACGCGGCGGCGCAGTAAAAGTCGAGCAGAGATTTTAACATGTTACTTTTGCGCAGGCGAAATCGAAAGCGAAGCGGATAAATTTTAAGCGAATTCGGCGCGGGCGAGCAGGCAAAGGCTCACGCCGCGCTAAATTTTAAATTCCGCACAAGCCCTACTTGCAGTCGCTAGGCTTAAATTCTACCCTTATAAATTCTTCGCCACTTTTTATCTTATAGCTCCATATCGCGCTGTTTATTAGCGGATGCATTACCTTCATCTGATTGCAAAAAATTTGCTTATTTTGGCTATCTATGACATTTTGTATCACGGTTTTTTGATCGTTTCCGACACTGTCAAATTTCATCCCCATGCCGTCATTTAGCTCGTAGTTGTAGATAAAGCTGCCATCCTTGCACTCAGCACCCGTTAACGTCGTAATCTCGTCGACTCGCATCGGCGCACTCTTATTGATACCTTCCACGGCCGCTTTGAGTTGGACATTATCGCAGCTTGGTGCTGCAAAAAGCGCCGCGAAAGCAAACGGAAGTAATAAAAACTTTTTCATAATTCTCTCCTTAAAAAATTTAGTAATGATATAAAAATTAATATTAATCGGTGCTTTAAATTTAGGGCGAATTTTTGGTGCTGCGAATATGGAATTTTATGCAAGCAGGGCAGAGAATGTGAAAAATTTATTTACAAAATTTGACTCCGAAAAGTGAAATTAGGCAGTATGCCAAGGTGCGGAATTTATTGGCTCGCCGCAATTAAATACGAACTGCTGAGTTAAATTTCATAACGTGATTTTTACGGAATTTACCCAGCTTGCGGGATTAAATTTGATGCCTAGAGCACCAGCAAACTAGGTATCAAAAATCTAATGCCCCAAATGAGTAAATCCCGCAAGAAAGCGCGTCTATGGGAGCTTTAAAGCCATATTAATTATATCGCCAGATAGAGCTTAGGCGCGACGATCCGCAAGCGCGTGCCGTAAGATCGCCGCGACAAATTTTACCACAAGACGGCAGGCAAAAATAAGCAACCAGATGCCGCTTACCACGCACAAAGGCGCGAGCACGATTAGTTATCGTTGATTACGTCCAAAATCTCTCTAGCGTGCACGGCGTAATCATTCGCCATCGATTTTTGAAAGATCCCGCCGATCTGCGCGTATGAGCCCTGACCGCCGCCGAAGAATTCCTCCTCGCCGAAGTTGCGCTCGTTTACGGCGATATTTTGGTTGTAGATCGGCTTTCCGTTTTTAAACATTTTTAGACGTAGATTGTAGCGCACGTAGGGCTTTGCCGAAACGTCGATGCCGTCGGAGCTGTAAAAGCCAAAGCCGAATGAGCTAAGCTCGGGTGCGATGACGAGCCCTTTGCCTTGCAGCGCTTTTTCGTCGTCGGTGACGCTCACGCGCCTTAGGTAGGTGCCGAAGAAGCGCTTTGCCTCGCCTGCGACAAACTCGCCAATGTCGATTTTAAGCTCATCGTCTCTGCCTAGCTTCGAGCTTGCGGCGTAGCTTTTCGTCCCCATTAGCTCGCTAGGGATATAAATGAGCGCGCTTTGCATGGCGTTAGTCGCGCTTATAGTGTCGTCAAACGGCGCTACATCGGCGTTTTGATTAAACTGCGCTTCATATGCGCAACCGCTAAAAAGCGCGCAAACTATTGCGGCTAGAAAGAAATTTTTCATTGTTTGCTCCATGTAAAAATTTTTGTAATTCTACCCCGCGGGTCTAAATTTTACGCTGAAACGGGCGGAATCGCTCTTCAATCCAAGCTAAAAAACCGCCTAAGCTTTTGCTTAAACGTGTCTTTTGGAATTTGCGTATCGCTAAAATCATCGCTCCAAATTTCGTTCTTGTCAGTGAAATAGGTAAAATTTTGCCAATGCGGGATGAAATTTGTTTTCTGCTCTACGGTTATATTTTTATCTTTGCAATACTGCAAAATTTCATCCAGTTCGCGCTTTGAGTAGATGTTTATCAAAAAATAGTTGCGATTTTTAAATTTAATCACGACATTTTTATTTAGCAGACTTAGCGGCTCTTTATTTTTAATCAACATAAAAATTTTAAACGGCAAAACAAGCAAGATAAAATTTATCGTATGGTATAAAAACAGCGCCAGTTTGCCGATATGCACCCCAATAGATGATTTTTTATAAAGCTCGTAGGAGGTAAGGTAGTGAAATCTACCGAAGCTATCCATAAGCTCTGAAACCACGCAAAAGCTTATTTTCTCTATATCCGTAAGATTGCATATTTTATTGGGCTCTGTACCTTGCATGAAATTATAAGATAGCTTGTCATTATAAAACGTAAAATAAGAGGCTCAGAAATTGCATTTTACGTACCACCATATCTGTGCGATGAATAGCACTACGGCGCACAATACCATAAACAAATCGTCGCCTTTTATAATATCCATAAAAGTGGCATTAGTCGTATATGCAGAGCAAAAAAGCACTATGGATAAAAATAGGCTTTTTTCTTGAAAATATACCGCTCTGTCTATGATTTTGATCGGCTCTTTGTCGTAATCCCTCATAAAATTCCTTTTCGATATGATTTTTAACGAAGCGCATTTTATCACCGCCTCACTTTCGACGCGTTTAAGAGCGTAGGATATTTGCGGAGGCGCTTGCGGCGAGGCGAGTTGCGACGAGCGGCGATCATCCTCGTTAAGCGGACGGACAATGTGAATCTTTGCGACTAATTATGGGGCTTTTCAGACACAGAGCGAGCTTGTCTGCGACTACTTCGAGGATTACTTCGGGTGCCGAGTGATCTCATCTGCGATTGCTGTGAGTAGAATTTTGCTCGAAATCCAGACTCAATCTCGCCGCGAAATACTCGCGCAATATCCGCCTTTGCGCTTCGTTTACGTTTAGCCGTAGCCAGACTACCCCGCAGGTCTAAATTTTACGCTGAAAACCGAAAAATTTCACGTCTTAATGTCGTAGCTGAAATTTTTCAAAAAATATATGCGTAAAGCTTCGCGCTCGGCGCGACTGGGACGGATGCAAAAAAATACCGCCGCGCCCGTATCGTCCCTCCCGCGCAGTAGCAGGCAGTCGCGCAGTCGTAGCCCTGCTCGTCCGTCTAGCCTCCGCGCGACAACGAGCTTTGAGGCGATCAAAATCGCAAAAATGCCCGCCGCTGCATAGATCGCAGCTTCGACAAAGCCGAATTTGATCGTCAAAAACACGCCCGCGACGTATGCGAAAAGAAGCAAGAATTTTAAAATTTCTTGCAGTTTCAAAAACCGCTCGTAGCTTATAAACGACACGCGAAACGTCCGCACGAAGCCAAACGACGGCTCTATCAGATCGACGCATCCAAGCATAAGATCGTATTTGTCTAGCCCTCTGCGAAAGGATATTTTAAGCTCGTCAAATTCCATGCGCGCCGCCTCTTTGCTACCGCTTCGCAGATAAAGTAACGCTAAAAACATAAAAACGATCGTCAGACTGGGCTTGGCTTGCTGCGAGCGTAGCGGACTGTCCGTGCAAAACAGCTCCCCCGATCCGCCGATGTCCAAAGAGATAAAAATGCAAAAAAACGCAAGGATAGAGGCGGAGAAAATTCTATAAAACGTATCGTCGCAGATGAGGCTGAATTCGGGCTTTCGCATCAGTTTTTATATAGCGGCGCGTCGGTGATTTTAAATCTAAATTTATTGCCCGCGCCGATAAATTTCACGAAGCTCGCTACGTCAAATCCCTGCCGCGGCGCGCTTAGCGACGGCTTGGCAAGAATCTCGAAGCTTAGCCCCGCGTAGTTGAAAAATTTGCCGCAGCGCCGAAAGCCGTGTCTGCCGTAGAATTCTATGCGGCGCAGGCGTTGCGCGAGATTGGGCGCGTCATCGTGCGGCGGCTCGACGTCAAGGACGATTTGTGCGCTCGGATTTTGCGTGGCGATGAGCGCGAGCAGCCTTGAGCCGATCCCCAGTCCGCGAAATTTCGCATCGATACCGAGATAGGCCACGTAAAAAATCTCGCTCTCTCCGCCGCTTGAAATTTCACTCTCATCGTAGCGCGAAATTTTGCTTTCCGCGGTACCTGACGAAATTTTACCCTCTGCGGCGCTTAATGAAATTTCATCCCTTCTGGCGCTTGATGAAATTTTGCTGCCCACACCGCAAATCAAACAGTCCGCGCCGATCGGAATTTTGCTATCTGCATCGCCGTTTAAAATTTCATCACCGCTAAAAGGCTGCGTTTTTTGGCTTGCGATTTTACCGCTAGCAACGCTAAAAAATTTTGCTTCTGAAAATTTTACTTTGCCACTTGGGATTTCATCCTTTTCGCCGTCAAATTCCGCGCCGCTATGGGCTTTGGATTTTAAAATTTTATCCGCATTTAGGCGAGGCGGCGGCTGTTTGTGGTGCGAAACCGCGCGCTTGTAGGTTTGCTCGGTCCTATAGACGAAAAACCCAACGAGCTCCTCACCGCTTAAATTTTGCGCCGCCGCGTTTGAATTTCGGCTTGTCTCCGCGCTGAGATTTTTACTTTCCAAGCTGGATTTTTCACATGTCGCATTGGATTTTTTACCTATTGCGCTGCGATTTTTGGAATTCAAAGAGGCGAATTCTACCGCGCTGCAGTTATCCGTATCAGAATTTTTACCCGCAGTACTGCGATCTTGGCTCGCTTCGCTGCGATTTTGCGATCCCACGCATAAATTTTCACTCGCCGCCGCGTAGTGTTTATCGGGCACGGCGGCGGCGCCCATGGCACTAAAATCCTCGAAAATCGCCGCGATTTCAAGCTGCCCTTTACGCGACATTTTTAAGAAATTTTTTATGCTGATACGCTCGATTTCGGGGAACGCCGCGACATTGATCGCCTCTATACGCGCGATCAGTGCCGAGTCCTCGCCGATACGCTCAAGTCTCATTTGCCCTCCTTGCCGCGATAGGCCTACCGCGTAAATTTAAAATTTGCCCGTCTCGCTCGCGGGAATTTCATCGCTCGGCCCTTAAATTTAATGAAATTTCGCAAAAATTTAAAGGGCGGCTCGTCTAAATTTAATCCTCGCCGTAAATTCGTTTTAAATTCCCCAGCGTCGCGCTCGCGTTTAGCAGCAGCGCATCGGCGACCACCAGCCGTGCCATTGCGGTGGCTACGACGCTGCCGCGCACGGCGATACACGGATCGTGCCGTCCGCGCAGCTCGCAGACCGCGTCCGTGCCGCACACGTCCACGCTATGCTGCGCCATGAAAATGCTCGGAGTGGGTTTAAAATGCGTCGCAATCTCGATCGGCGCGCCGCTACTTATGCCGCCTAGGATCCCGCCTGCGTTGTTGCTTACAAAATTTGCGCCGATCTTGCCGCCGTTGGTGCGGATCGCTTCCTTACTAGCGCGCATAAAATCGTTGTTTTCGCTGCCTTTTAGCGTGCTCGCCTTCACTCCGGCGCCGATCTGCACTGCCTTTACGCCGTTTATACCCATCATCGCGCCCGCAAGCGCCGCATCTAGCTTGCCGTACAGCGGCTCGCCGAGCCCTGCAGGCATGCCCGTGACGCGCGTTAGCACGCAGCCGCCGATACTATCGCCCGCATTTTTGACGCTTAGAATTAACTCCTTCTGCGCGCTCTCCGCAGCGGGATCGAGTGCGAAAATTTCGCTGTTTTGCGCAAAGTCGAAGTCCAAATTTTCCGCGTAAATTTCGCCCACGCCGTAAATCCCGCTTTTTACGGAAATTTTAAAGTGATTTAGCAGGATTTGCGCGAACGCCCCCGCAGCCACGCGTACGGCGGTTTCGCGCGCACTTGTCCGCCCGCCGCCTCGGTAATCGCGCAGTCCGTATTTGGCAAAATATGTAAAATCGGCGTGTGCGGGGCGGAAAATATCCTTGAGATTTTCGTAGTCCTTTGAGTGCTGATTTGCGTTGCGGATGATAAATCCGATCGGCGCGCCGGTGCTGCGACCGTCAAAAATTCCGCTTAAAATTTCGATCTCATCGGCTTCTTTGCGCGGCGTAGCGTATTTGCCGCCCGGTTTGCGGCGATCAAGCTCGCTTTGGATATTTGAAGGCTCGATCGCCACACCAGCTGGGAAACCGTCCAAAACGCCGCCAATCGCCGCGCCGTGGCTCTCGCCGAAGGTGCTAAGGCGCAATCTCTCGCCAAAGGTGTTCATAGCGCGTCTCCTTGATCGCCGCCGCTTTGTTTGTCCGTATCGCGCACGCTTCGCTCATTGCTTTTTTTAGCGCTCGGCGTGCCGTCCGATGTGCCGGCGCGATCGCTCTTTTTGCCGCCTCGTGAGCCTTTTTTGTCGTCCTGTGTGCGATTTGCGCCGCTTTGTACGTCGCTATCGCATGCTGTTTGCTCGCCATTTGTCGCGCTAGTGCCGTGCGAGGCGCCGTTTTGTAAAAGCTCGAGCGCGATTTGCGCGCATTTTTGCTCGGCCTCCTTTTTGCTCGCTCCCACGGCGGATGAGAGCCGCCTGCCGCCAACAAGCGCCGCCATTTCGAAGCTTTTTTTGTGATCGGGGCCGCTCGAGCCTAAAAGGACGTATTCGGGTGTGACGCCGAATTTTGCCTGCGTGAGCTCTTGCAGCGCGGTTTTGTAGTCTCGCACGAGCTCGTTAAAGCTGATGCGCGGATAGAGGATTTCTAAGATTGCAGTCGCGATGCGGGCGGTGTTTTGCAGCCCGCTCTCAAGATAGACGGCGCCCATTATCGCCTCAAACGCGTCCGAAAGCAGCGATGGCTTCTCGCGTCCGCCGTTGCGCTCCTCGGACAGCGACATATTCAGGTTCTCGCCGATGCCCAAAAATTTTGCAAATTTAGAGAAGCTGCTTTCGTTCACGAGTGCGGCGCGCAGCTTGCTCAGATCGCCCTCGTCGCTGCTAAATTTTTTGAAAAGATACTCGCCCACGATCAAATCCATCACCGCATCGCCTAAAAATTCCAGCCTCTCGTTGTTGTGTCCGTTTTTGGCGCTTTTGTGTGTAAGAGCGATCTTGAGGTGGGTCGGGTTTTTAAATTTATAGCCCAGTTTTTCTTGTAATTTTTCTAAATTTTGCATCTTTGCCCTTTATTATAAAATTTTACGAAATCCGCGGCGGCTCGCACGCAAACGGCATCCGGTGCGAACAAAACCCGTACAAGTGAAGCGAACGCGAACGCAGCCAGCACTGAATTTGCACCAACGCAGCGAATGAAACGCGCTAGCGACGATCTGCGACGAATAAAATTTAAAACGTGCCCGCTAATCCTAACGTAAACCGCGCCGAAGCTCGCTCGCCGCAAATTTAATCTTCGCCAAAAACGCACCTGCCCTCAAATACAAGAGCCTGATCGCGTGAACGAACGCACTAAAACCGGCTTAGGGTCATAAAATTTACGTCGAAGCGGCTCTGTGTGCAAAGTAAACGCGGGCAAATCCATGCTTAATCTGCGCAACCGCAAGCTTCGCCGCGGAATTTTAGCCCTTTATCGCTTCCGCCGCCGCGCGAGCCATAGCATCGCACTCTTCGTTTTGCGGATGACCCGCATGCCCCTTGACCCAGGAGGCCCTGATCTCGTGAGGCGCCGCTGCCGCAAGGTATCTACGCCACAGATCCGCGTTTTTTTTGCCCTTAAAATCGGTAACGACCCACTTTGCGAGCCAGGAATTTATCGCCTTTACGACATACTCGCTATCGGTAAAAAGCTCGACGCGGCAGGGCTGCTTAAGCGCGCTAAGCCCCATTATAGCGGCCGTTAGCTCCATTTGATTATTCGTCGTCATCACCTCTGCGCCGCTTGCCTTTTTTATCGCGTCGCCGTATTGCAGTATGTAAGCCCAGCCGCCCGCTCCAGGGTTTCCGAGACAGCTGCCGTCGCTAAAAAGTTTGACCGATTTCACCGGTTTTCTCCGAAATTTGCGCCCTGATCTCCATGCTGCCTAGCTCGTAGCAGACCGGACAGCGGTGCGAGAAGAGCCCAACCGAGCTTTTGCACTTCGCGCAGGTGTAGCTAAAGCTAAGCCACGCGTCCTCAAAGCCCGCGTCTTTCATAGCTATAAGAGCGTTGATCTCAAAAATTTTACTCGCGCTCTGCGGCTTTTGATCGCTTTTTCCAAGCGCGTAAAAAAGCGCATTGTACTCCGCATCCTGCGTATTTACCGCCGCAGGGAAATCATAGATCAGATCGATCGCCTGCTCGATCGGCGGGAAGCGGTCAAAGCCCTCCATAGGCTCTTTGTTTTTGATAAAAAGCTCCATACAAAACCGCCCCGCGCCTTTGAAGTTTAGCTTTGAAATTTTAGCGATCTTCTTATTAAACGGCGTATTGGCGTCGTTTGCGATGATCTGAGCGCGCTCGAACTGGCTTTGAGCATATACTTCGGCGTCCTGTTCGCGCAGCGCGTCAAGCACCTCAAGCGCTTCATTAAAGCGTTTCAGCCGCTCATAAATCACCGTAAGATGCGTAAGGGCCTCTTTGTTTCTCGGGCGCAGCTTCAGCGCCTGTAAAAACACCTCTTCGGCGCGCCCTAAAAAGCCCGCTTTGAAATATACGATACCGAGATTGGTGAGGATAAACTCCCTCTGTACGCCGCCGCTAGCCTTACTTAGCGCGATTAGATAAATTTCTATCGCGCGCTCGAAGTCGCCGCTTTTGACGAAAGAGCTAGCCAAAATTCCAAGCGTCGGGATGTCTATTTGCGGGCTTGCTAAAAGCTGTCTGTGCTCCGAGCTAAGCGCGTCTAGGGTGTTAAATTTTTTGATGAAATTCTCTAGGCTCTGCCTCTCGTTTTTTTTAGAAAAAACTCCCCAAATGTAGCTTAGAATCGACACTAGCAAGATTATGCTTATCAGCATGATAAGCCCGAAAATCGGGTCGCGATCGTCTAAGAAAAAATTATCCAAATCAAACCTCGTCGCAAAAATAAAGGGCAATTATAGCAAAGTGCGGGTATAATTTCGCTTATGATTAAAAACGAAAGCATAGAAAATCTGCTGGCTACCGTAGATATCGTAGACGTCGTAGAAAAATATGTCCCGCTTAAGCGCAGCGGCGCAAATTTCGTGGGCGTCTGCCCCTTTCACGACGATTCGCACCCGAGCATGAGCGTGAGCTCCAAGCTTGGAATTTTTCACTGCTTTTCGTGCAAAGCAGGCGGCAACGCGATTAAATTTATCCAAGATTACGAAAAGATAAGCTTTCCAGAAGCGGTCGAAAAGCTTGCGGGGATGTATAATTTCGCGCTGCAATACACCGGCGCTAAGGTGCAGGAGCGCAGCGAAGAGAAGAAGGTACTCGGGATTTTAAACGCCTATTATCAAAGCTGCCTTTATCAAAACCCCGCCGCCGTAAAATACCTGCACGAGCGCGGCCTAAGCGATGCGACTATTCGCAAATTCGGCCTTGGCTACGCTGGAGCTAGCGCGCAGACGATCAGGGTTTTGCAAAACGAAGAAATTCCGCCGCAAGACGCGCTAAATGCGGGCGCGGTGAAGCAAAACGAGCGCGGGCTTTACGCTAGCTTCATCGAGCGCATTACCTTTCCGATCTACAACCACGCAAGCAAGCTCGTGGGCTTCGGCGGCCGCACGATAAGCGATAATCCCGCCAAATACGTCAATTCGCCGCAGTGCGCGCTGTTTGATAAATCTAAAATTTTCTACGCATTCGATCTTGCGAAAAAAAGCGCGATCGCCAAAAAAACCCTCATCATCACCGAGGGCTACATGGATGTCATCATGCTGCATCAAGCGGGCATCGACAACGCCGTAGCGGTGCTCGGCACGGCGCTGACACCCGCTCATCTGCCACTTATAAAGCGCGCGGAGCTTAACGTCGTGCTTAGCTTCGACGGCGACGCCGCGGGCATCAATGCGGCGATAAAATCGGCGCGGCTTTTGTGTCTGAATAAGATCGACTCAAGCGTCGCTATAATCGGAGGCGGTGCCGATCCTGCGGATATGATAGTCGCAGGCAAGGTGCGCGAGCTAGAGCAAATTTATGCTAGCGGCATGGAGAGCGGGGAGTTTCTGATCCGAAGAATCGCTAAAAAATACGACCTCGCCCGCCCCGTGCAAAAAGAAGCGGCGCTAAATGAGATCAAAGAATTTACCGCAGCACTCGGCCCCGTGCTCGCCGAATCCTATCAGAGCTTAGTGGCGCAAATTTTAAATGTCTCGCCGGGCTCGTTTAATCTCTCTAGCGGCGGTAAAAATTTCGGCGCGGACTTTGAGGGGCGAAATTTTAACGGCGGCGCGGATTTCGGCTCGCAAAATTTTAATGCAAGCGGAAATTTCGGCTCTTTCGAAGGGCGCGGCGCAGACGGCAGGGGCGGTGCGAGCGGGAGCTTAAACGGCGGAAATTTTGTTCGCACGCAAAACACGGCGCGCTACGAGAGCTCTGCGCCGCCTGCGGTTTTGGCGAAGCTCGGGCGGACGCTACTGCGCCGCAAGGAGATCGCGGAGCTTCAGATCATAAAATCTATGCTGCTTGATGGCGAGATGGCACAGCTCGGGCTCGGCTGCTTGGAGCGGCGTGATTTTCGCATGCACGGCGATATTTTTGAGGCGTTTTTGGCTTTCGCTCGCAGCGGCGGGAATTTTAAAAATTTCATCGCGGGCGAGGGCGGTAATGTAGACAGCGCCTCCGAAAATTTTACTGCAGACGGCGCTGGAGAAAATTTTATCCAGGGCGAGAGCGTAAATTTAAAAAGCGGCGAGAATTCTAGCGAGCAAAATTTTGACGGGCAAGGCTCTGCGGGTGCCGTAAATTTAAAAGGCTCCTCCGCGCAGCATGGCGCAAACGGCGGAGAGAAGCAAGAAATAAACAACGGCACGAAGCAAGGCGAGAGGGAAGCCGCCGCTCAAAATATTCAAAGCGCTCAAAGCTTCCAAAATGCTCAAAACGCCGAAACTGAAGCCCGCGAAAATCTGCGCGCGCTTGCGCTGGACGATGAAATTTTGCCGATCGGCGGCGCAGCGCTTTTTAACGACGCGTGCAAAATTTTACGCCGCAACGCCCTGCAAGATCTGATGCAAAAGCTCAAAAACTCCGACGCGCCCGACAAGATCGAGCGGATCTTAGAGTATCAAAAAAAGATCAATCAACTCAAGTAAAGGAACGAAATGAAGGCATTGGCGCTCTTTAGCGGCGGGCTTGACTCCATGCTCGCGGTCAAACTCATCGTCTCGCAAGGCATCGAGGTGCTCGCGCTGAATATGGATATCGGATTTGGCGGCAAGGACGATAAGAGCGAGATCATGCGCCGCAGAGCCGCAGCCGCGGGGGCGGATTTTAAAAGCGTCGATATCAGAAGCGAGTATCTGCGGCAGGTGCTTTTCGAGCCCAAATACGGCTACGGCAAGCACTTCAACCCCTGCATCGACTGCCACGGATATATGTTTAAGACCGCGCTTGCGATGCTGCAAAGCGAAGAGGCGAGCTTCATCATCACTGGCGAGGTGCTCGGACAGCGCCCGATGAGCCAGCGCGCGCAGGCTCTAGCTCAGGTCGGCGGGCTTAGCGGCGATGAGGAGGGGCTGATCCTGCGTCCGCTGTGCGCGAAGCTGCTGCCGCCCACGACGCCCGAGATCAAGGGCTGGGTAGATAGGGGCGCGCTGCTTGATATCAGCGGGCGCGGACGGGCTAGACAGATGCAGCTGGCGGCAGAGTTCGGCTTTGAGGACTATGAAACGCCCGCGGGAGGCTGTCTACTAACGGTGCAGAGCTTTAGCGAGCGGATCAAGGATGCGGTAAAATTTGAAAAGATCGAAACGCCCGCGGACGCTGAAATTTTAAAATTCGGACGCCATCTGCGCTTGCCGGGCGGCGCCAAGCTCATAGTCGGGCGGGATGAGAGCGACAACAAAAAGCTTGCCGCCGTGCAAAATCCGAAATTTATCGAGATAAAATTTAAAGATGACGTCGTGGGCGCGCTAAGCCTGCTAAGCAGGGGCGCGAGCGAGGCGGATAGAGAGCTTGCGGCGAGGCTGGCGCTAACATACGCCAAAACGGACGCCGCTCGTCGCTACATCGTGCTCATAGACGGCAGCGAGCTGAGCGCAAGCCCATTTGAGAGCAAGGATGTCGCCCGCGAGTATTTTGTATGATAAGCCATGTCAATAAATATAGGGATTGGAGTGCAATATGAAGCTTGAACGTTTTCCCGGTATAAATATTATAGTTGAAGAAAAACGTGTTGTTTTTGAATTAAAAATTAAAAACCAAAAATCTGTATATATGCGCCACCCATTTACAAATAACACTGGAGATATTGCGTTTGTTGATAGCATAAAATTCTTAGAATTATGACGTAATAGTAAAATTGATGTAGATAAAGAAATAAGCAATAAAAGGGAAGATGGTTGGCGAAACGATTACAAATATAGTTGGGCAGAAGACGGCTTTAAACAGGGTCTTGGTAATACTGTGCCATTGGCTAGAGTTTGTTGTTATTCTGATGAGTATTATGTACCAATAAAAGTAAGATGTATTCCGTTTTTTAAAAAGAATTATGTGAAAGAAACAAAATACGCTTGTTCATTTTCTGACGGAATAACACGTACTATTTGGCTGCTTTCTAATGGAGTAAAATCATTTCCAGTACATTTAAGCTCCTCCGATGAGACAAAAATATTGGCAAAATTTGCAGGTATTACAGAAAATTCTTATTATATAAAGATAGAAATTCAAAGTGAACTGAATTTATGGGATAAGAAATGATATATAAAATTTTAGTCATAAATTTATGGAATTTTAGTTAAAATCCTTTCATCAAAATTTCGCGTAAAAGCTCTGCGAAAATGTCAAATTTAGGAGAATCCTTGAAGCTTCAAATGTCCTTGATGTCGGTTGCTTGCGTCGTAATCATCCTGGCTGGTCTTAAAGCCGCGCAGGCTATCGTCGTGCCATTTTTGCTAGCTATTTTCATCACGGTGCTCGTCTCGCCGCTGGTGCTTTATGTCCAAAAGATCCGTGTCGGGCGCGTTTTTAGCTTCCTCATCATCACCTTTGCCTTTGTGGCGATTATAGTGTTTTTCGGCGCAGTCATCTTCGATGCGATCAAGGAATTTTCAGCGCGCCTGCCCGAGCTTCAAGCAAAATTTGAAGAGGTGCTAGGAGGCGTGAGCGCGAAGCTCTCTCGATTCGGCATAGAGCTTAACGCCGCAAGCCTGGGCATCGATCCAAGCGAAGCCGCCGCGCAGCTATCGGCATTACTGCGTAAGACAGGCTCGATAGTTTCGACGGGATTTTTCATTTTTATAATGGTTTCATTTATGGTCTTTGAAAGCTCCGTGATCGACGAAAAAATCCGCTATTTTTCGCAAAGTAGCCGCGCTACGCACATTTTCGTGAAGAAATTTGCCTCCAGCCTCAAAAAATATCTGCTAATCAAAACTATCGCTTCAGCTTGCACCGGTGCGCTCATCGGACTTGGGCTGTGGGCTCTTGGTGTCCCATATGCTGCGCTGTGGGGGATTTTAGCTTTCGTGCTAAATTTCATCCCCACCATTGGCTCGATCGTAGCGGTCTTTCCAACGCTTTTCGTGACATTAGCTACGATGGATATAAGTTCCAGCATCTGGACTATCGCAATCTATTTAGTCGTAAACGTAGCGATCGGAAATATCATCGAGCCACGATTTTTAGGGCAAGGGCTCGGGCTTTCAACGATCAGTGTGCTTGCAGGGCTACTATTGTGGGGCTTCGTGCTTGGTATCGGCGGGCTATTTTTGGCTGTGCCGCTTACGATGAGCTTGCAAATCGCGCTTGCCTCAAACGACAAAACACGCTTCATCGCGACTCTATTAAGCAACAAGGTCGAAAGATAAAGCGAAATTCCGCGGAATTTTAAAATTCTATAAATTCTAACTTGAGCGCGCTCAAGAGTATTTTTGTCTCTTTTAGATAAAATCCGCCCAAAGGATCAAATATGACTAGCGAAAAATTTATTTACGAAGTAAACACGGTGACGAAATTTATCCAAATTTACTGCGATGGCAAGCATGCGGATGCGCCTAAAAAAGACGGTGCCGTGCTTCATGACTACAAAGACGATAAGGGGCTTGTGCAGACGCACTTTCATCTCTGTAGCGACTGCGAGCGAATGCTACGCTATGCCTACGCGCGCCTTGGTGCCTGCCCGCATACCGAAAAGCCGCGTTGTCACCACTGCCCGCATCCGTGCTACGAGCGCGAAATGTGGGTAAATATGGCTAAGATGATGAAATATAGTGGTATGAAGCTTGGGCTTACGAAGATCAAAAAGCTTTTTTCGTTTAAAAAAAGCTAACTTGCGTGGGCAATTTAGTTAAAGTTTGCGGGTAAAATTTATCTCTGCAAACCCGCTTCATCTTTATGCAAAAAGTATAAAAAAGCAGCGTGAGAACAAGCGCAAAAAAGATATAAAAATCAATACAAAATACTAAATCTTAGCTCGTAAAATTCTACCTCGCAAACGCAAATCCTCCGCAATCCTTGATAATAAATAATTAAATTTGAGTTTATAGTTTTAAGTTAGAATTGTGCCCAATCAAAGGAGAAAATATGAAGGTCATTACCATCGCGGTCGTTAACGGCAGGGTCGTAAACGAAAAGGAATTAATCGCGTCTATCGCCGATTATGACGATTTTACCGCGGTTGCCGAACAACTCCGCAAAGGGCTGAAATCGAGGTATTTTACATCTAGAGAGCATGCGAGGATCTATAAAAAAATCAGTGTCGAGACGGGCTTTAGGCGCGTGCGATTTGACTACAAACCGTATAAAGATAAAATTTCAAATCTTATTGCCGAGGGCTACACCGTCAAGGCGATCCTAAAAAAGATCGGCGAGGAGGACGAAGCGTTCAAAAACACCGTTACTGCACCCGGGCTTACGCACTTCATCTCCGTGACATTCAAAGATGAAAAAGCAAGACTGCGCGCAACCGCCAAAAAAAGCGAAGATTTCTTATACGCATATCGCTTCGAAATCAAGAAAATGCACTTCCAAGGCGTTAGCAATAAAGAAATTTTAAAATATATGAAAGCTCATTACGAAAAGGATTTTGCCAAAGTAAGCGAGCGCGATCTAGCCGCTTTTATCGAGGCAAACGCGGTGCTGGATACCGACCGCAAACTCTCGCTGTATAAAAAGCCAAGCCTTTACGATCCGCATTTTAGCGAGATTATGAAGCTTTACGCAAGCGGTATGCGAGTCTATGATATCTGGAAGACGCTTAAAGCCAAATACCCCGAGCTAGCCAAGCTTCAGGCGCCGAGCCTTTATCAGTTCATCGCAAACAACGCCCTTGGCAAAGCCAAATATATGCAAAAAGACTGATATGTCCGCGCTTCTTTCAAATTTTACTTTCAAATTTAAAATTTCGCCGCGATAAAGATCGATGAAAGCCGGTGAAATTTCTATGAAAACCTGCGTCATTCTCTGCGGTGGCAAAAGCTCGCGTTTCGGCAGCGATAAAACGCTGTTTCCATTCCGCGGGCATCCCAGCATGACGCACTTTCTTTTTTCGCGCTTAAACCGCGAGTTTGAGCGGGTTTTCGCCTGCGCCAAAAGCTCTAAATTTAACCCTCCGCTTCCTATGATCTACGACGAATTTGAGGAATTTTCGCCGATGGGCGCGCTGTATTCGGCGCTAAAGCCCTTTAGCGGCGAGCGCATTTTTATCATCCCCGCCGACATGCCCTTTGTAGAAATTTCCACCATTCGCGCTCTTAGCGAGCAAGAGGGGCAAATTTGCGTAGCGGGCGACGAAGAGCACAGGCATAGCTTGTGCGGATTTTTTGACGCAGCTCTCGCGCCGCGCGCGCTTGAGCTCTACCGCGCGAAAGAGCATAAGATCGGCGCGCTCATCGGATCTGCAAATTCCAAAGTGCTAAATTTCAAAAACAAAGAGCAGTTTTTAAATATAAATTATCAAAACGATTTAAAGGGCGTAGATGAAATTTAAAGCTTTAATGTTCGCGTTTTGCGCCATGAGCCTAGCCGCACAAGACCTATCCGAGCTATACGCAAAGGCTAGCGAATACGAGGCCAAGGGCGATTACAAAAACGCGATGATCTATTACAAAAAGATCGCCGCGGCAAGTCTAGCAGAAAGCGGCGAAAAGTCGCGCCGAAATTCAGCAAAAAATTCTACCTCGTCCGCAGAAAACCGCGCTTCGCACGATGATACCGCCGTTTTAAACTCCGCTGAGTCGCAAAATTCTGTCGCACAAAATTCCGCCGCGCCGAAACCTGTCGCGCCAAATTCTATTTCGTCAAATTTCGCAGACGCAAACTCGGCTGCGTCAGGCTCTGCGTCAAATTTAGCATCATCGAATTCCGCCTCGCTATCTCAGAATTCCACGACATCGAGTTCTGCGATGCAGGACGAACGGAATTTTCTAGCGCAAAATTCCGCGCCACAAGGCGAGCAAAATGGCCGAAATTTCGGATTTTTAGGGCTTAAATACTACGAGCCGATCTATATGCTCTTTACTCATGATTTCAGCAAAAAACCCGATCGCAAGGCGGATGAGCTGCATTTTGAGTTTAGCTTCGAGCGCCCGATCACCTACGACGCGCTGGGGTTTGGAGAGAAAATTTCATTTGCTTACGCGCAAAATTCCTGGTGGCAGATCACGCAAGACAGCGCCCCTTTCCGCGAAAGCAACTATCGCCCCGAGCTCTACGTTAGCGCGCCGGTGCCGTTTGCGGACGAGCTAAAGATCGGCGCCATGCACGAATCAAACGGCAAGGGCGGCGAGGAATCGCGCTCGTGGAATAGACTCTACGCGCAAAGCACCTGGAGCGCGGACGGATTTTCGATCACCCCCAGAGCATGGTATGCGTTTTGGCTGGACCGCACGAACGAGGACATCGCGGATTATATGGGCTACGGCGATCTGCGCGCATCATACACCTTCGGTAAGCAGCGACTTAGCGCTCTGTGGCGTAACAACCTACATTTTGACGGCAGTAACCGTGGCGCGATCGAGCTAAACTACAGCTTCCCGATCTTTAACAGCGGATTTTACGGCTATCTGCGCTACTTCAATGGCTACGGCGAAAGCCTCGCGGATTATAAACGCAGCGTCAATAAGATCGGCATCGGGCTTTCGTTCGTAGAATTTTAATGCCATCTGCACAGAGTTGCGAGCTAAATTTGAACTCACGACTCGTTGTTCGTCTTAAAATAGCACTAAATTTCAACCGCTTTTAAATTTCTTAGAAATTAATATTGTTTTAGCTAAAATCGCAGATTAAATTTTAAACAAAAGGATCAAAAAATGGCACAAATTCAAGAGGCCGAGTTCATCTGGAAAGACGGCAAACTAATCCCCTGGGCGGAGGCCACTACCCACGTTTTGACGCATTCTCTGCACTACGGAAACGCCGTATTTGAGGGCGTACGCGCCTATAAAACCGACAAAGGCTACGCGATTTTTCGCCTAGACGAGCACACTGCCCGTCTTGAAATTTCGGCAAAACTCTGCTTAATCAAGCTTCCGTTTAGCTTCGAGCAGCTTCGTCAGGCCCAGATCGACGTCGTCGCGAAAAACCGCTTCGATCAGACCGTTTACATTCGCCCGCTAGCGTACTTCGGCTACGGCTCAATGGGCGTTTCATCTACGAACTGCCCGGTAAATGTCATCGTCGCAGCGTGGCAATGGGGCGCATATATGGGCGAAGAGGCGCTACGCAAGGGCATCAAGGCTAAAATTTCATCGTGGATAAAGCCGGCGCAATTTTCAATGATGGCAAAAGCCAAGGCGAGCGCGAATTATTTCAACTCGCAGATGGCAAATTTTGAGGCGGTCGATGCGGGATACGATGAGGCGATACTGCTCGATCCGCAGGGCTTCGTCGCGGAGGGCCCTGGTGAGTGCCTATTTATCGTAAAAGATGGGCTCATCATCACTCCGCCGAACGACACCAGCCTAGAGAGCATCACTCAAAATTCAGTCATAAAAATCGCGTGCAGCCTGGGCTACGAAGTCCGCAGAGAGCGCATCGCTCGCGATCAGCTCTATGCCGCGGATGAGGCGTTTTTTACCGGCACCGCCGCGGAGGTCACGCCGATTAGCAACATCGACGGCAGGATCATCGGCAAGGGCGAGATGGGCGAGGTCACGAGCCGCTTGCAAAAGGCGTATTTCGCCGTCGTCACGGGCAAAGACCCAAAATTTGAGCACTGGCTCACTTACGTTAAATAAGGACACGCATGCCTGCGGATTTGAATGATTATTTTAATAAGAAAAATAGCGACAAAAAAGGCGGGAATTTAAATTTTAAAATTCCTAATTTTGGAGGAATGGGCAAGTTTAGCGGCGTGATTTACGCGATAATTGCGATAATCGCGCTACTCGTGATCTCAAAACCCTTCGTCACGATCCAATCGGGTGAGGTGGGAATCAAGTCAAATTTAGGCAAATACGATCCGACGCCTCTTGGCGCGGGACTTCACTTTTTTGTGCCGTTCATACAGGACGTATTTGTCGTAGATACTCGCACGCGTATCATCAACTATACCAGCAGCGAAGATATGAGCGCGGGTATCGCTACTAAAAGCGGCACCGCGGGCGGTATCATTAGTAAAAACTCGCTTTCGGTGCTAGACTCGCGAAATTTGCCCGTCAGCATCGACATCACCGTGCAATACAGGCTCAATGAAGCCACGGCGCCCAACACGATCGCCGAGTGGGGCTTTTTGTGGGAGGATAAGATCATCGATCCGCGCGTAAAGGACGTCGTGCGTAGCGTCATCGGTAACTATGCCGCCGAGGAGCTGCCTACCAAACGCGACGAGATCGCCAAATCGATCGACGACGGCATCCGCAAGAATATCGAAGCACTACCGAATTCGCCCGTAGATCTGCTAGCCGTGCAGCTTCGCGAGATCATCCTGCCGGCGAAGGTAAAGGAGCAGATCGAGAGCGTGCAGATCGCAAAACAGGAGGCTGAGCGCACCAAATATGAGGTCGAGCGCGCAAATCAAGAGGCACTTAAAAAGGCTGCTCTTGCCAAAGGTAACGCAGACGCCGTCAAAATCGAGGCTCAAGGTCGCGCCGATGCCGCCAAGATCGAGGCTGACGCGCAAGCTTACGCCAACAAAGAGGTCGCAAAGAGCTTGGATGCAAATCTTTTAAGCCTCAAGCAGATCGAAACGCAGGCCAAATTCAACGAGGCGTTACGCGAAAACAGCGACGCGAAAATTTTCCTAACGCCGGGCGGCGCGGTGCCTAATATCTGGGTCGATACGAAAGATAAGGCGAAGCAAAGCGCCATCGAGCGGGAAAATTAAAATTTCAGGAGGCTGTGCGCTCCGATTTCGCGAACTAAATTTAATAGCGAGATTTAAAGCAAGCCCGCTCCGGGTGCATAAACTTAACTCGCGATTTCGCAAGTTAATATTAGCGACGAGCGCGATTGCTCGCGATTAGCAAAACTCACACTCGTCGCAGCTTAAGCCTAGCGGTCGCTTAAAATTTAGCCGCCAGGCTTGTCCTTTAAATTTACGAGGCGCCCCGCTTCGCAAATTCATAACTCAAATTCCGCGTGCGGCGGCTAAATTTAAAGCGCGCGACTTCGCAAACTAAGGATCAAAGATGAAGGTAGATTGGCAAAAATTAGGCGGGCTGCTCCCCGCGATCGTGCAGGATACGGGCGACGGCGCGGTTTTGATGCTCGCGTATATGAACGAAGAAGCACTAAGCCTAACGCTGCAAACGGGCTACGCGCACTACTTCTCGCGCAGCAAGGGGCGCATCTGGAAAAAGGGCGAGAGCAGCGGTCACGTTCAGCTCGTAAAATCCGCCTTTTTGGACTGCGACAACGATACCTTGCTGCTTAAAGTCGAGCAATGCGGCGGCAGCGCCTGCCACACGGGCGCGCGAAGCTGTTTTTTCAAAGAAATTTCGCTGCAAAAATGCGGCAAAAATATCCAGAGCTCGAGTGCTTGCGGCGCGATAAATTGCGCAGAGCACGGCTCTGCAGCCTCTCTCGCGCAGAAAAATTCCGCGAATTCCCGCGCAGGGCAAAATTCCGCTTCCTGCGACGGCTCGGCGGATTACACGCCCCAAAATTCTATTGCCCGTGACGGCTCGCAAAATTTTATGCCTCAAAATTCCACTGCCTCTTGCGATCGACAAAGCTCTGCGACACAAAATTTTACGGCAGCAAATTTCATCGCAACAAATTCTGCCGCAGAGTGCAGCGAGCAAAATTTAGACGCTGCCGCGAAAAATTCTACGCTCGAAAACTCCGCAGAAAAAGGCCCGTACGGCATTTTGGACGAAATTTATCACGTCTGCTTGGATCGCAAGCTAAACGGCGAGCCCGCGCTCTCCTATGTCGCCTCACTCTACGCGAAGGGCGAAAACGCCTATCTCAAAAAGATCGCCGAGGAGGCGTGCGAGTTCGCGCTGGCGTGCAAGGACCTCTCGCGCAGCGAGCTTTACGCAGACGTCGCGCGTGAGAGCTTCGGCGAGCATAAAGCGGGAGAGCCGCGATACGACGTGATTTACGAGGGGGCGGATATTTTATTTCACCTTCTGCTCGCACTTGCGGCGCACAATATTCATCCAGACGCCCTACTTGACGAACTAGCGCGCAGGCAAGGACAAAGCGGCATCGAAGAAAAGCGTCACCGTGAAAAATGATGCGTAAAATTTAATCACAAAAGCACCTCTTCCGCTCGCCCACCTTGCGCGGCGAGCTAAATTTAAAAAGTGTTGCCGAAATTCTGTGCCGAATTTCAACGACGAAAGTATATTTCAACCTCGCTATTGCTGCAAAATTTAATCGCCCTGCACGAGCAAATCTGCGCGTAAATTTAAGCGTCTTGTACAAATCGTAAAATTTCACTAAAATTTTAAAATCAAATTTAAGGAAAAAGCGATGAAACCGATCACGATGCAGGAGGCTTTGGACGCGGTTAGCGAGTGCTACTGCAAAGGCCATCACTACGAAAACGTAGCACTCACCGATGAGATGGTGCGCCGCATCTGCGAGGTAAAAAGCCTCGTAAATATGGGCTTTATAGCCACGGCTATCACGGATGCGGCACTGCAGCATCTAGCCACGCTGCCGAAGCTTGCGTATCTGTTTTTGCAAGATAGCGATAAGATAAGTGGCGAGGGGTTTAGATACTTTGCGGAACACGCCAAGCTCGAGCATATCGGTATCGAAAACGTTAGCATCACGGATGAGGGGCTAAAAGCGATCGTGCAAATCCCGAAGCTAAAATCGCTACGCCTGGTCAATTCGCGCGTAAGCTTTGCTGGGCTGCTAGCTGCAGCGGATACGAAAATCCAGTTTTATCTAGACAGCGGGCAGTTTAGCAAGGAGCAAATTGCGGAGTTTGAGTAGGCGCAAAGAGATGCCGCAAAGAGTAAAAAGAAGCTTGATCCAGATGACCTGGCGGCGGCGCGGAGTGCGCTTTTAGAATTTTTCGCGGCGATGGGCAAATGGGAGAAATTTGCCACATCGAGAATTGATGACGCGAATGACGGCGAGGTGCAGCGCAGATGCGACGAACTCTTTGCACGCTACTGTACGCCCGTTAGGCGCAGCGGCTTCCGCCCCGAGGGCATTTCGTTTTCGATGATGGAGGGCGGCACCTACGGCGGGTACGAGCTAACGGACGCCGAATGCGAGAGCAAAAATAAAATTTACATCTATGCCAAGGACGAACACGGCTTTGCGCGCCGCTTCCTGCTCGTGCGCAAGGATGGGCGCTGGCTCGTAGACAGATGCCAAGGCATGGACGGCAAAAACCGCGGGCTGTAAAATTTGAGCGCAAAATGGAGTTTAAATTTCATTCTCGGCGCGATCGCAAGATAAAATTTAGCCTGCCGCGGGCACTGTGATAAAATTTCATCGGCGCTGCAAAAACAAAGATAAAGAGGGCAAATGAGCGGTAAAATTTCTGCGTGCGACGCGCACGGCGATCAAAAAAAAGGCGCGAATGAAAAGGCGAATTTTCTCCGAGCTAGGCGGCTTCGTGATAAAGGGCCCTCGCGCTGCTCACGCGCTATCTGGATGAGCACGGGCTTGTGAACAGGGACGCTCTTGCTTATTTTACGCAGACCGAGCACGGGGGCACGGTCACAAGAGAGGGTATCGCGGTGCCGATATTGGGTGTTCGCAGCGATTATTACGATTTTGCGGTTACCGTGGGCAAGGCGGATGAGGAAATATTCGCACAAAACGAAGCGAAAATCATCTCTCGCGGTTGGGTCTTTCACTCATCAGGCACGCTAAAGATCGTAGGCATCGGCTATTTTAAAGATATGAGCCGCATCGGCGAGCAAAACAGCCTAAGCTTTAAGCTAAAGCGCGGTCGGTACCGCTTGGAAATTTTAGGCGGATACCGAAGCGCAAATTTTAGCGGCTCGCCGGCCTCCTGCGACGATACGCCTATTTTAAGCGATACGTCCGTTTTTCATCTGCGGCTTACGCCTTCTGCCGAGCTTAAATTTAGCGGCGATTTGGAAACGTCATTTTATTTTTAACAGAATTTATAAAATTTCGCGTAAAATTTCTCTTTTTATGTGCGGCGAGTAGGCAAAATTTTATAAATTTAGCCGCATTTAACCGCTGCGCCGAGCAAAATGTTATAATCGGCGCCAAATTACGGGAGGCGAGATGATTTTTGACGAACTTATGGGCGCGCTGGCGCAAAACGGCTGGCAGATACGGCGCAGGAATGAAATTTGCCCGCCGCAAAGCGAATTTTTGGGCGGTAGATTTAAAAATTTAAGCGAAGATTTTTACCGTTTCGTTTGCTCTTTTGAGACTTTGCATGACGCTGCGGACGCCGTTTGGTTCGTATCCGCTAGGGATTATGCGTCGTCAGGCACGGATGAGGCGGAATTTTGTTACGAAGATTTTGAAAAAGACAGCCTGGAGTGCGCGGCTAACGATGCGCAAAGAGCCGCCGTGAGCACATTTTGGAGCGGGTGCTTGCCGTTTTTGTTTTCAGTCAGAGGCGAACGCTGCTTCGCGGGCATCCTCACGCAGGGCGCAGACGCGGGTAAGATCGTATTCGGCGCGGAACCGATCTATGAGGATGCCCTGGTCATCGCGCAAAACTTTGAGGAATTTATCGCTCTTTTCCTCGCCGCGCTTACGGATAAAAGCGCCGCAAAATATCCGCTTTCTTGCTTTGTGTAGCGGCATGCAATACGAGCAAAGCGGTACTGCGAGCGCGAGTAAAACAGCGCGGCGGGGTGCGGGTAAATTTTATCCTCGCGCAAAATCTGCGCCGCAGATCATATCGGAGAGTAAAATTTCGCTCGATATTTAGAGCAAAACGCGGGAAAAACGGCGCTGCAAATTATACGAGCCAAAAAACCCGCCCGATGATTTGCAATAAATTTTGAGTTTAAATTTTACACGTTTGCGCAAAGGCTTCGGCGCCTCCGAATAAGCCTCGGCCGCAAAAATTTTGATCTAAAATTTGAGCAGCCCGTCCTCGTCAAATTTAAAACCGAGCCCCAAGCCACCTCCCAGTAGTATCCGTCCGGATCGGCGAAATACGCGTGATATCCGCCCCAAAACGTATCTTGGGGCTCCTTGACGATAGTTCCGCCCGCCTTTTTTACTAGCTCTATGACGCTAGCTACGTCCTCTTTGTTTTTTACGTTATAGGCTAGTGTGATGCCGCCAAATCCGCTGCCCCTGGGCGGATCGTTTTCGCTGATATCTCGCGCCAGCGCGCCCAAGGGATAGAGCTCAGATTTGGTTCCGGGCGTATTAAAAAAGCATACCGGCGGGTCGTCGTCTTTGCAATCCGTCTTAAATCCTAGGCCGTCTCTGTAAAATTTCAGCGCCATTTGCATGCTTCGCACGCCTAGGCAGATGCAGGTTATTTTATTCATTTTTGCCTCCATAAATTTTAACGTATCTATTTTGGTTTCTTAATGCCGTAGTCAATCCTGCGCTCAAACAAGCCGTCGTCGCGCTAGCCGAGCGCGCCGTCCGAGCTTTTTAATCGCCGATCATTAAAATTTTAAAATTTCGTCCTAGGCTCGGCGTTAAATTTTAAAATTTAAGCCGCCTTATCTAGCCCACAAGCTAACTCAAAGCCTGCGCCTTACGGCTCAAACGAGCAAGCCTTTAGGTTTCCGCCCGCTAAGCCCTTTTTAAACCACTCTTTGCGCTGCGCCGAGGTGCCGTGCGTGAAGGAATCAGGCACGACACGGCCGCTAAATTTACGTTGCAGCGTATCGTCGCCGATCGCGCTGGCGGCATTTAGCGCCTCGTCGATGTCGCCCGCTTCAAGCACGCGCCCGGCTTTTGCTAGATAGTGCGCCCAGACCCCCGCGTAGCAGTCCGCCTGTAGCTCGACTTTGACCTGAAGCGCGTTTTGCTCGGCTTCGCTGCGAGCGCGCCTTTTTAGAGCATTGATCTGCTCCAGCGTACCGATTAAATTTTGAACGTGATGCCCCACTTCGTGCGCGATGACGTAGGCCTGCGCGAAATCGCCGCCCGCTTTATATTTATTCGCAAGCTCGTCGAAAAATCCGAGATCGAGATAAATTTTACGGTCCCTCGGGCAATAAAAAGGTCCCGTCTGCGCGCTCGCAAAGCCGCAGCCGCTTGCGATCTGATCGCGGAAAAGCCGAAGTCCAGGCTCCTCGTAGCGCGCGCCGGCACTTTTAAATATCTCGCCCCAAACATCCTCGGTTTGGGCCAGCACCGCCGAGACGAAGGCGAGCTTTTCTTGCTCCTGCGGGCTATCGGTCGGCTCTCTTTGCGTGCTGGCACCTCCGTCTAAAAGCGCCAAAGGGTTGTAGCCCATAAAATACGCTACGACGCCGATTACGAGCACTATGCGCCCGATCTTTGAGCCGAGCAAAAACCTAATGATCGGGATCAGCATCCCAAGCGAGCCGGAGCTCGTGCGCATGCTGCTTGCGCGGTCATCCTCTACGTTTGAGCTTCGTCTGC
>CAUSEA010000017.1:0-41223 GCA_963530525.1 uncultured Campylobacter sp. | reverse complement strand
AGCGCAGTTTTAAATTTACGACGCGCTCCAAACGCCCGCCGGCAGATAAAATTAATGCCCTCATTAGCTATGTAAATACGCGTATTTATAACGTCTGCCTCAGCGAAATTTACAAAACCGAGCTTGATCCGCGCATCGGCTTTTTACACGAGCCAAACTACCGTGCGCTAAGTCTGCATCTAGATCTTGCAGAGATTTTTAAGCCTATTTTAGGCGATAGATTAATTTTTGGAATGTTAAATAAACGCGAGATTGCGGCAAAAGATTTTGAAACGGATGCGGGGCGTATTCGATTCGGTCGAGAAGCGGTGCAAAAAATCGAGCTAAAAATGATTGAGAAACTATCATCTTGCGCGAACGTAGCGGGACAGAGCTTAACCTGGCGTCAAATTATCCGTCGCGAGGCCAATCAGATTAAAAAATACGTCTGTGAAGGCGTGCCTTACGAGGGGCTGGTATGGCGGTAGGCTGGGCCTTTAAGCTCATTCGTGCTTTTAAATTTTAGCTAGAATCACTTGCGCCCATAGATTGCGCCCTCTTAAGAAGCATGTGCTTTTGAAATAAATTTGATCTGAAGCACGGAACGGCGAACGAATTGGCTTTAAAAACGCATATGCTTTTAAAATTTCAGCTTTTTATTCACACTTCGATTTTTGAATATCTTTATATTTAGATTTTAACATTTGCACTCACGATACATATAGATAGCGATAAAGTTGCTTTTAAGATTCTGAAATGCCGAATTTTGGGCATTGAGCAATCGGCGCTTTTTTAAATTTAGTCCATTTTAAGGCATAAAAATATATACTCCTAACACTTTCTACCTAGAAAAATGGCAAAATTCGTGCTGTAGAATTCCATCCCGTTGGGAATTGAAACACATCCGTTCGAGTAGAAAAATAGCTTTGAGCGAGGTAGAATTCCATCCCGTTGGGAATTGAAACCGTTCTATTGGTGTCTGGGATGGCGTTGTTGATGGTAGAATTCCATCCCGTTGGGAATTGAAACTCGAATGTATAATAATTCGATAGTTCAGGGCGGTGTAGAATTCCATCCCGTTGGGAATTGAAACGGCGACGCAAAAGGACTGAATATAGAACGTTTTGGTAGAATTCCATCCCGTTGGGAATTGAAACGCCTAAATGGGCTTATTGCACGATTTGCGTAGGCGGCAGAATTCATCTTGTTGAAATCAAAACGGATTTACGCGACACGCCTTTTGCGGCGGAAATGTGTAGAATTCTCATCTCGATAGAAAATTAAAAAGATTAGTTGTGGCTGGGATAGGATACAACATGGAGTAACTTATATGGAATTTCATTCGGTTTCAATTCACCTACTAAATATGTTAAATTTATGGGTTACGAATGAAATTTTGGAGTTACTCACAAATTAAAATTTTAACGAACTATATATTTGCCGCAATATAAAATAGATTTAAATGCAACTCATTTAATAGCAATTCAAAATATTTATAAAAATGCACGCTATGGATCTTAAAAGCTAGGTTAAAGAAGGAATTCTGCATTAATTTTAATTAAATTTACGCTACAAATTTAAGATCATGTGCCAAAGTTAGAATTTAAAATTAAATTAGATGATACCGAAGAGGCAGAAAGATGGAAAAAATTTTATAAAGCAGAATTTGCTAGCATCCTCTGAAACTGCAAAACAAAGAATATCGGCGTGGTCGTCATAAAAAGGAAAATCATCTAAATTTAATGGATACTACCGCCTTTGCCACATAAAGTATAATAAATAAATGCCTCCGCCAATTATTTTTTAAAATTTTTAAAAAATTTCTTCAAAACCGCTTTATAAAAGATCGCAAATTTCGACTCTTTTTTCTCATAAATCACGCGAAAGACGCCCTGCAGATCCAGCTTTTCTTGCAAAGTAATGTTTTGCACTCTACTCTCCTATAAGTTTTTTTATCTTATGTAGCACAAACGCAGCGTCGTCGCTATCGAGCTCGCACAACATCTGGCATATCGCGGTCGCGGCTTGCGGCTTGGTCGTGCCCAAGCGCCAGTCCTGATACGTCCGCATCGACACGCCTAACCTCTGCGCCATCGCGGCGTGCGAGATCTTTTTGCCGTTGTTTTTGGCTTCGACGGCATTGTGCAAAATGTTGAATATATCGCTCGTTTCTAACATACGAAAATTATACAAATTTATTCGTTAATTATACATAAAATCGTATAAAATGAATAAAAATAGTGTTATTCATAAGTAAAAATAGCAAAACACTTCGTTTATCCGTATGAATTATACAGAATACTGCATAAAATAAACATAAAATTTTATAAAATTTTGCATATTATGTTGTAAAGATGAACCAGCTTGCACAAACAGGCATCTTACAGAACGGCACATTAAATTTTAAAACGGGGATAGATGAAATTTTACACATCGAAGCTTTTGGGGTTTGATTTTTTTGATCGGCTCTGGTAGCAATTACAAACAATATGGAATTTTACCCTATGCCGAGCCATATCTGCCGGTACAAAGAGCGTTTCAACTCCTAGTGGAATAGAATTCTACGGAAAGGCGGTGAATGTGGGATATGTGAGTTTCGCATTTCAATTCCCGTTGGGAATTGAAACTATGGACGACAGCCGCAGAGAAAAGCAAGCGACGAAGTAGAATTCCATTCCACTAGGAATTAAACGTGATATACTTCATCACGTAGCCCGTGGCGTTTGTGTAGAATTCCATCCCATTAGATAGAATTCCAAAGGATCTTGAGGTCACAATCATAGAATTCAATGCATTTCTATTATTAGAAAATAATTCCTAATGAGCAATTCCTAGCAAGCCTCCCTAGCAATTCTTAGCGAGTAATCTTCATTGGCAAGATTCAACCCTTTTTCTTATCCTTCTTGTTCTTGCGGGAGGGGCTTTCCAGCTTGCGCCAAGCCTCGCTTTTTTGGCTATCCTCCATTAGGACTATCTCCCTGGCGCCGTTTCGCACGAGGTTTGGATCCACCGCAAGTTCCTTCGCATCGATTTTTTCTGGATAGTCTATGCGCGAGAGTATGCAGCGGAAGGCGTTTAGCCGCGCGATCTTTTTGTCGTTGCTATCAAGGATCGTCCACGGCGCAAATTCGGTATTTGAAGCGAGCAGCATCGAGTATTTTGCGAGCGTATATTGATTCCACAGCTCCTGCGATCTCGCATCTACCGGCGAAAGCTTGTATTGCTTCAGCGGGTCGGTGCGGCGCGATTCAAAGCGCCTTTTTTGCTCCTCTTTGGAGACCGAAAAGTAAAATTTAAACAAAATTATCCCCGCACTTACCAAAAGCTCCTCAAATTTAGGCACCTGGCGCAGGAAATCTTTATGTTCGGCATGGGTGCAAAAGCCCATCACCGGCTCGACCATCGCGCGGTTGTACCAGCTGCGGTCAAAGATCGCAATCTCGCCGCCGCTTGGTAGGTGCGCGACGTAGCGCTGGAAGTACCATTGCGTCTTTTCTACGTTGCTCGGCTTTTCGAGCGCTACGATACGGCATCCTCGTGGGTTTAGATGCTCGGTTAAACGCTTGATCGTGCCGCCTTTGCCCGCCGCATCGCGCCCCTCCATCAAAATTAAAATTTTTAAACCTTTTTCTTTTACGAATTTTTGCAGCTTCAAAAGCTCGATCTGGTATCTCTCAAGCAGCGTTTCGTAGTCTTTGAACGAGATTTTTTCGTACTTTGAGCTTTTAAATTCTATCTCTTTCAACGCTATTTCGCCTGTTTCGGTTTTGATCTCTTTGCTCATATCGCCTCCTAAAAATTTTAAGGAATTTTACAAAAAAGTTCTTTAGATTACACTATAAATTCATACTTATTACGTTAGAATGTAGGAAAAAATTTCAAAGGATAAAATTTGATCAGATCACTTATTTTGGCAGCGTTTCTTCTTTTAGGCTTAGGCGCCGAGCCCCTGAAACCCTCCGATGCGTTTAAGCTTAACGCGACGGCGCAAAGCGATAGCGTAACGCTAAGCTTTGATATCGCGGACGGGGTCTATCTCTATCAAAACGAGATAAAAATTTTCATCGGCGGCGCGGAGGTAACGAATTTAATAAATCTGCCCGCCGCGACCGAATACAAGGATTATAAAATTTACGAGGGCAAATTTAGCATCGCCGTGCCTTTGGGCCTCGTGCTTGCAAACACCGCAGATAGCGATGATTTCGTGCTTAACGGCGATTTTTTGGGCTGCACGAAATCGGGCTTTTGCTACCAGCCGCAGCAGTTCGGTTTCAGCTTCAAGCGCGTGGTGGAGGGCTATCATATCAGTAAAATTTCAAACTCCGAGCTGAAAAGATACCGAAGCGGCGGAAATTCCGCGCAGATTTCTGCCGCATACAGCGCACAAGGCGGGGCTGTAAATTTTAAAAGCAATACTGCAGCAGCGGGCGCAGAGACAGATTCTGTGGCGGACTCGCACGCAGCGGGAAATTCCGCGGCAAGTTCGGCTGAAAACGCTGCTGTAAATTCCCGCCAAACTTCCGCGCACAAAAACTCACGCGGCGCAAATTCCATCTCCGAGCAGGATAAAATTTTAAACGTTCTTGGCGGCAAGAGCTTCATCGCGGCGATCGCGCTGTTTTTCGGCTACGGCGTGTTGCTCTCGCTAAGTCCTTGCGTCTATCCGCTCATCCCGATCCTCTCGTCGATCATAGTGGCGAAAACCTCCTCTAAGCCGAGCGCGAAAACGAGCCTCGCCGTAAGCCTCGCGTATATTTTTGGGATGGCGAGCTCGTATGCGATTTTAGGGGCTTTCGTAGCGGTTTTCGGGCAAAATTTACAGGGCTTGCTGCAAACTCCGCTCGCGCTGATCCTAACCTCGCTCATATTCGCCGCGCTCGCGCTTTCGATGTTCGGATTTTACGAGATCCGCCTGCCTGCGCGCTTTCAAAACTTCTTAAATAGCAAAAGCGAAAAAAGCGGCGGTCTGATCGGAGTTTTTTCGATGGGGCTTATCTCGGCGCTCGTCGTATCGCCGTGCATATCCGCTCCGCTTGCGGGCGCGCTCGTTTATATTGCGGGCAGCGGCGACGTCCTGCTGGGCGCGGCGGCTCTTTTTGCGCTGGGGCTCGGAAGCGGCGCGCTGCTGCTTGTGGTCGGACTCGGCGGCGCGCTACCGAGACCCGGAGCTTGGATGGAGGCGGTGCCTAAAATTTTCGGCTTTTTGCTGCTTTTTACGGCGGTGTGGATTTCGCGCACGCTTATTGGCGAAAATTTAAGCCTGCTGATTTATGCGGTTTTAGGCGCGATCTTCGCAGGATTTTTTGGGTTGTTTGACGGCGGCGCGAGCGGTATCAAGCGCGCTTTGGCTCTTGTGATCGCGCTATATTCGGCGCTGCTGCTCGCGGGCTTTGCCAGCGGTGCGAAAGATTTTTCCAGGCCGCTTGGTAATCTAATCCCGCAAAACGCGAGATATTCCAGGGGTGGCTTGGGCGAGGGCTTGCAGGCAGGCGAAATTTCTAGCGCTCAAAATTTTAGCGGCGCGCATTTTTCGTTTGTGCGCGATCTGGCGCAGCTACAGGGCAAAATAGAAAATTCCAAAAAGCCCGTTATAGTCGATTTTTGGGCTAGCTGGTGCAAAAATTGCGAGCAGAATGAGCGGGCGTTTGCGGACCCTGCGCTTGCCGGCGCGCTTGATAAATTTAGCCTTTTAAAGATCGATCTTAGCGAAGATAGCGAGCAAAATAGGGCGATAAAAGCGCATTTTAACGTATTCGGTCCGCCTACGATTCTGTTTTTTAAAGAGGGCGCCGAGATTACGAGCCTGCGCCAGATCGGCAGCGTAAATTCCGAAAAGCTGGCTGAGATTTTAAGCGAAATTTAGTGAAATTTAGATAGATTTCAAACAAAATTTAGTTTTAAGGATTGCGCGATGATAAGCAAAAATAGGGCTACGAAAGAGACTAAAATCGAGCTTGAGCTGGAGCTTTACGGGCGCGGTGCGGCGCAGATACAAACGGACATCGGTTTTTTTGATCATATGCTTAGCGCGTTTGCCAAGCACGCGTGGATCGATCTAAACCTGCGCTGCGAGGGCGATTTGCAGGTCGATTTTCACCACAGCGTCGAAGACTGCGGCATCGTGCTCGGAAGCGCGATAAAAGAGGCGATCTATCCCGCGCAAAACATCGAGCGCTTCGGCGATAGCGTCGTCGTGATGGACGAGGCGGCGGTTTCTGCGGCGCTTGATTTTTCCAACCGCGCGTTTTTGGTATTTGATTGCCCGAGCCTAAAGCGCGGCAAGATCGGCGAATTCGACGCCGAGCTCGTGGAGGAATTTTTTCGCGCTCTGGCTTTCAACGCAAATTTTACGCTGCATATAAGCCAGATCCGAGGCGAAAATCTGCATCACATCGCAGAAGCCGTGTTTAAGGCGTTTGCCGTCGCATTTCGTCGCGCGATAAGTATCAACGAGCACGCCGGCGTGCCTAGCACTAAGGGCGTTTTATAGCGGTAAATGCGCGCTAAATTTAGTAAATTTAGCAATTCGCGGTTTTTTTAAAATTTTATCGGCGTTTGAAATTTTACTCTCGCCGCTGCTTGAAATTTGCAAAATTTCGCTTTTGTTCGGGCGAGGATCGCCGCTTTATTAAGATCGCTTGCTCTAGCGTATTTGCGCTTGTGCTCTTGCTTGACGGGCGCGTAAATTTAATCGGCGCGCTAAAATGCCGCTTTGTACATTAAAATTTAAAGGTAAAAAATGAATATTTTCGGATCGCTTATGGAGATTTTAAATGTGCTGTTTTTGATCTGCTTTGTTTGGCTTGTCGCGTGCTTGATTAAATTTATCAGATCAAAAGATGAGCCGGAGCGCCATAAAAGAGATAAAAAATTTCTAATTATTTCGACGGTTGCATTTTTGTGCACTCTTGCTCCGCTGGTATATTTTGAGTGGCTGCCGGATCTGTTCATCTCGATCTCGGTTTTGATCGCGCTGCCGATAATTTCGTTTATTTTCCTCATCGTGTATTTGGTAAAATTTATTAAATCCGCTAAAAGCGCGCCCGAGCAGCGCAGAAAGATTAGAAATCTCCTGATTCTCTCCGCGTTTTTATTCATAATCTTTTCGGCTGCCTTAATAGGCTTTTTATGGCTGCTTAATAGCGCGCTTGCGCATATGTGAGACACAAAATGAGCGATGAAATTTTTCAAAAAACGATCGCCGTAATATTTACGGCTTGGGCAATCAGCGTTTGCGCGCTAGTCGCAGCGGCGCTATATCTTCAGAGCAAATGCTCGATCATCTCCTATATCGCAAACGGAAACTAAGATGAAGCGTGCAATTATCGCCATTTTGCTAGTGCTTAGCTTGGCGGCTTTCGATTTTGCGTTTTACCGCCTCGTCGTGAAGCGATACGTAAATCAAAGCAGCGCCGAGATGCAGGCCAAATCGATCGAGCTGCATAAATTTCTGCCGTTTGAGCAGGGCTCGCAGATCGTGCGCGCCAGCTCCAGCTTAAAACTTAGCGGCGATCTGCCGATAATCGACGGCGCAGCCGCGCTATATCCGGTATTTTCGGCGTTCGTCGCGGCGAACTATCCTAAGCAAAGCGTGGAGTTTGACGGGCAAAATTTCACGAGTGTTAGCAGGCTTAAATTTAGCAATACCCGCGGCGCGTACAAGGCCATAAGCGACGGCGAGGCGGATCTTATTTTCGTCGCAGCCCCTTCGAAGCAGCAGCTTGATTATGCGCGCGAAAAGGGTGCGCGCTTGCGCTTCGTGCCGATCGGGCTGGAGGCGTTTGTTTTTATCATAAATGCGAATAACAAAGTATCGAATTTAACTATGGATCAGGTGCGAGGGATCTATTCTGGGGAGTTTGACGATTGGTCGCAACTAGGCGGCGAGCGCATGCGAATAGATGCCGTGCAGCGAAACGCGGGCAGCGGCAGCCAGAGCGCATTTTTGAAATTTATGGGTGAGACGCAGCCTAAGCGCAAGATCACGGGCTTTTTCGGTAGCGCGATCGGCTTTTCGTTTCGATACTACGTCGAGGGGATCGTGCAAAACGGCGGCGTGAAGATGCTTAGCCTAAACGGCGCGTATCCAAACAAAGAAAATATCGCTAGCCGCAAATACCCGCTCGTAGCCGAAATTTACGCGGTTTACGACGAAAATAACAAAAACGAAAATATCCGCATCTTGATAGATTGGATCCTTTCGCCGCAGGGGCAAAGCATCATCGAAAATAGCGGCTACGTGCCGATTAAAGGCTAAGATCGAAACTTAAATTTATACGGCGTTTGCCAAAAATTCAGCCAAATTTCGTTAAAATCACAAAATTTCAAAAAACGGAAAACGAAGTGATAAAGATCATATTTTTAGACGTAGACGGCTGCCTTAGCGACGGCGGGCTGTATCATTCAAACGGAGGCGAAGAGATGAAGAAATTTAATGTAAAAGACGGATTTGGCATCCAGGAGTGGCAGCGGCTGGGGCTAAAGGTTGCGATCATCACCGGCAAAAGCTCGCAAATCGTCGCAAATCGCGCGAGAGAGCTAAAGATCGATACGCTCTTTCAAGGCGAAAAAGACAAGCTTTCAAGGGCGGAGCAAATTTTAAAAAATTTTAACCTAAGCTTCGATGAGGCCGCCGCGATCGGCGATGATATAAATGACGCGAAGCTTTTAAATGCGGTCGCGATCAGCTTCAAGCCCGCCGATGCGCTAAGCTCGCTAAAAGCGGACGTCGTGCTAAGCAAAAACGGCGGCTGCGGTGCAGTGCGCGAGATGATCGAAATACTCGTCGATAAAAACGGCATGCGCGAAGAGTGGAATAGCAAATGGCTGTAATTTTGCAAGCGCGCGCGAGAGAGCCTGCGAGGGGCGAAATTCCGCGCAGATCAAAGAGGACCTAGCGATGGTGATAAAAATTTTCTACGTCGCGATTGCGATCTTTTGCGTCGCGATGGTGTTTTTAAGCGTGCAGACGCCGTATTTTAGCGATATGTTTAGGCAAGATCTAAGCATTGCGAATATGGAGATGAAAAAGATTGTCGATTATCAGATCGGCGAGCGCGTGGATGCTAAATTTACCGCGGACGGCGGCACTCGCTATAAGGATCGCGACGAGTTTGTAAATTTTAAAGCCGAGGAGACCACTTCGGATCTAAATCACACTTTGGTTTCAAAAACCGCGACGCGCGCAGGCGAGCTGATAAAATTTAACGGCGACGCGCACTATGTAAATAGCAGAGGCTTTGATTACACTGCGCAAGAGATCATCTACGATACGAGCAGCAAGATCGTCCGCTCCGACGTGCCGTACGTGCTGCGCCAAGGCGGCGACCGTATCACGGGCGCAAGCATAAGCTACGACACCAAAACCAAACAAACAAACTCAAAAGGAATCCACGCATGGTATTTAATAAAAGATCAAAACTCCACAAATTAATACTTTCAGCTGCGCTAATTTCGGGCTTTGGCGCGACTACTCTTAGCGCCGCGCAGGAGCAAGTCGAGGTCACGGCGGATAATTTTTTCGCCGACGAGATCAAGCAGATCAGCGTCCTAACCGGCAATGTACGCATCAAAAAGGGCACTTATGATACGCTAAATTCCGATAAAGTGACGATCTACTTCGACGCCAAGCGCCAGCCTACCAAATACGTCGCGACGGGAAACGCAAATTTTAAAATTTTACTCAATCAGAAGCATTATGACGGCAAGGGCGGCGTGCTGACCTACGATCCGACTATCGAGGCTTACACGCTCGAAAACAACGCCTATCTGCACGAAGCCGAAACCAAAAAGGAGGTTTACGGCGATAAGATCATCGTAAATCGCCAAAAGGGCACCTACGAAGTAAAGAGCGGCGGCGGCGAGAAAAAGCCCGTGCGTCTGATCTTTCAGGTCGAAGATCAAAACAAATGATCTATCCTAGCAGCGCGCAGTTTATCACCTCCGCCGCAAATATCGGGGGTGCGCCCGAGTTTGCGATGAGCGAAGTGGCGTTTTTGGGGCGTTCCAACGTCGGTAAAAGCAGCCTGATAAACGCGCTTATCGGGCGCAAAAATCTAGCCAAATCAAGCTCGACTCCCGGCAAAACGCAGCTGATAAATTTTTTCGAAGTTAAATTTAAACAAAAGCTTGCCGCAGACCCGGACGGCTCGCAAAATGAAACATCGCTAGATTTAGCAAGCAAAGAGGCTTTAAGCTCGGCTGCGAATTGCGCGCAAGATCACGCGGACGCTGCGGCGTCTGAGCGAAATTTAAAGCAAGATTGCGTTTTAAATTTAAAAAGCGCCTCGGCGGATTTTAGATCGGATCGCGAGACAGATCTTGCGGCAGGGTTTGCGCCGAATTCCGCACAAAGCTCCGAATTAAATTTTACAGGCAGATCCGCGCTAAGCTTAGCGGACAACCCCGCCTTTTCGGATCTTGCGAGCTTGGGTGAAAATATCTCTTTGATCTTCGTGGATCTGCCGGGGTTTGGGTATGCCAAGGTTTCTAAAAAACTGCATTATATCTGGCAAAAAAATCTCGACGAGTTTATCAAGGAGCGCCTAAATATCAAGCTTTTCGTCCATCTCATCGACGCGAGGCAGTTTGATCTTACGATAGATAAAAATTTGCAAAACTATCTCGCTAGTTTTCTGCGCGGCGATCAAAAGGTTGTGAGGCTCTACACCAAAGCCGACAAGCTCAACCAAAGCGAGCGCGCAAAGCTTTTGAAGCACGATCCGCAGGCGGTTTTGGTCTCTACGCTAAAGGGTAGCGGGCTGCAAAAAGCGCGCGAAATCATCGTACGCGGGGCGTTTGGATTATGAAATTTCTAAATTTAAATACGTTAAATTTTGCGGCGCAGAATTTCAAAATAATTAAATTTAGAGGATATAAAATGCGCCGCGAAAATCGCGCAGAGATTAGGGAAAATTTTAGATGATACGGCTAAAAAAGGCGCGTCTTCGCGACATTTCGCGTATGCAAGAACTCGTAAAAGAGGAGGTTCAAAACGGCGTAATCTTGCCGCTTGAAAGCGATGAGATCGCTGCCAATATCCGCTCATACGTGCTGGCGTTCGGCTGCGATTCTAAGGCGGATACGAGCTTTGGTTCCAAGGAAAATTTGAGTTTTGATTCTAAAGAAAATTCCGATTCAAATTTAGCCAGGAATTCCGATTTAAATTTAGCGCGCAATGTCGATTTAAATTTAATCCAAAGCTCCGCCGCAAATTTTGCCGAAAATCCTGCCAAAAAATTCGCCGAAAATGCCGCGGGTAATTTTGCGCCGCAACTAGCTACGCCGCAAAGCGTAGCACAGGTCGTATCCGAGGCGGGCTGCGCGCAAGCGGGCAAAGAGCAAATTTTACGGAGCGAATATTCACAAAGCGCGGGCGTTTTTCAGAACGATCTTTCGCGGCTTTGCGAATCGCAGTCCGCAAAAAATGCCGAAATTTTGGCGGGCTTTGCTTCGCTTAAAATTTTTAACGCCGATCTTGCCGAGGTGCGCTCACTCATCGTCGCTCCGCAGTTTCGCAGGCGCGGCATTGCCAGAGCTATCGTAAACGAGCTGCTCGGCGAAGCGAAATTTTACGGGCTGAAAAGCGTATTTACGCTCACCTATCAAAAAGAATTTTTTGAGCGGCTGGGTTTTACCGAAATCCCAAAGGATGAGCTGCCCGCGCAAAAAATTTGGGCAGATTGTATTAAATGCAAAAAGTTTCCGGTATGCAACGAAATCGCACTTATCTATACGTTATAGCGGACACGCTTTTTAGCGCGGGGGTTCTTTTCTACCTGCTTCTCAGTGCGGTGTATAGGGGACTGCCGCCGCTGATCGGATTTTTTTTCACAGCGATGGTGGTTCAAAAATACGAAAACGACGTAAAATTTAAAAAGTTCGGCTTTACCTGGTTTTTCTCTATTTTTTATCTATTTTGCGCCGAGCAGATCCACGGATTTAACCTATTTAGCGTAGCTATCGCGTATTGTATATTTTATTTCGTGGTCTATGAAAACTCATTTAAATATATTAAATTTAGAAATTTTTTGATCTGCTTTTACGTGATGATTAGCTATGTTTTGGTCTTTGTGGTGAGTAACGCGATCTCTGCGATCAAAAAGAGCGAATATCTGCCACTAAGCGGCGAGTATTTAAATTACATCGTGATTGAAATTTTGCTCGCTCTGCTCTTTTTTAAGGGGCGGTTGGTATGAGGCTGAAGTTTGTATTTGCTTTCGTGATACTATTTTTTAATATGCTTTTGGTGAGAATTTATTATCTTTCGATCAAATCGAACGAATTCTACGAGCAAGTCGCTAAAAACAACGTCATCTCTACCGAATACATCCCGCCGGTGCGCGGTCAAATTTTAGACGCCAAAGGCCGCCCGCTTGCGATAAACAATCTCGGCTTTTCGCTATCCATCGCGCCGCATCTAAAAGACGCCGCGCTGCAAAGCGAGCTAAATAATATCTCGCGCTACTTCAAAGATCTCAACGTCACCGCGATGAGCAAGAGCTACAAGGACGCGAATTCCGCTTACAATCAAGATTTTATCGAAGTCGTGCCGTTTTTGGACTACAACGCCACGATAGAGCATTTCGCGAGCTTGAGCCTGCACGAAAATATTAAAATTTCGCCCGCTTCGCAGCGCTTCTACCCTTACGGCGCGCTTGCTTCTCATATCATCGGCTACGTCGGCCGTGCCAATAAAAAAGATATCCAAAACAACCCCCTAAGCGCGCTTACCGGATACAACGGCAGAAGCGGCGTCGAGGGGTATTATAACGAGCTTTTGCAGGGCAGCAAGGGCGAGCGCAAGACGAAGGTTACGGCGCTAAATCAGGTCGTAGAGGAGATTTCGATGCAAGAGCCCAGCAGCAGTGAAATTTCGCTTACCATCGATCTTGAGCTGCAAAAATACCTCGAGGAAATTTTTAAAGACAAGGACGGCGTAGCGATCGTGATGGATCTGCGCGACGGCGCTATCATCGCGGCGGGCAGCTTCCCCGAGTACGATCTGAACACCTTCGTGGGCGGAATTTCGCAGACGCAGTGGGACGAGCTGATAAAAGATCCGCGCCATCCGTTTACGAATAAGCTCGTAAACGGCCTCTATCCGCCGGGCTCTGTAATCAAGATGGCAGTGGGGATGAGCTTTTTAAACAGCGGCAAGATCAACGAAAACTGGAGCGTGTTTTGCAGCGGCGCGATAGAGCTAGGGGGGCGAAAATTCCGCTGCTGGAAGAGCTGGGGTCACGGCCGCGTGAGCCTAGTAGAGGCGATTAAGGGTAGCTGCGACGTGTATTTTTACGAAGGCTCGCTGCTAGTGGGGATCGACTATATGTCCGCGTATCTACAGCGTCTGGGTTTCGGTAGCAAAACGGGCGTCGATCTACCCAATGAGTTTGTAGGCACGATGCCTAATAAGGCCTGGAAAATGCAGAAATTTAAGCGCGCGTGGTATCAGGGCGAGACGGTCAATGCCTCGATCGGCCAGGGCGACGTACTCGTCACCCCTATGCAGGTGGCGAAAAACACCGCGCAGATCGCCTCGGGCAAGGCTATCACGCCGCATTTTTTAAAAAGCATCGACGGCAAGCCGGTGGAATTTACCCCCACCGAGCTTTTCACGCCGAAAGAAAAGGCTCAGCTGCCCCTCGTGCGACGCGGGATGTATGAGGTCGGCAACAACCCCGACGGAGGCACCGCCTACAAGCTCATCCATACCGCAGTAGTGCCTCTAGCGGTCAAGACCGGCACCGCACAGGTCGTGGGCATCTCGCAGACCGCCAAAAAGCGAATGAAAGAGGCCGATATGGACTACTTCCATCGCTCGCACGCCTGGATGACGAGCTTTGGGCCGTATGACAAGCCGCAATACGCCGTAACCGTGCTCGTAGAACACGGCGGCGGCGGCGGAAGCGCGGCAGGTCCCGTGATAATGCAAATCTACGAAAAACTCGTCCAGATGGGCTACATCGACGCCAACGCAACGACTAACAAAGACAGCGCAAAGAAAACGAAGTAAGATGGAATTTTAAAATTATAAAATTTTAGAATTCCGCTCGTCCTTTGCTTGCTTTAAATTTTGAAATTTATCCGCTTCCGTGAGCCTGAAATTTTAAAATTTAGCTTGGAGCATCGGCATGGAATTTTAAAATTTTATGCAGCTCGGAGGAGATAGAATTTTATTTCACTATTACGGGTTTGAAATTTTAAAATTTAGCGCAGTGTAGAGGCTTTGAAATTTTAAAATTTAGAGCGGCAAAAGACCTTGAAATTGGGTAGGACAAAGCGCTTTTAAATTTTAAATTACCGTAAGAATAAAAGGGTAGAATGCGCCAAAATATTTTTTATAAAAATGGGGAAATTTATGAGGGATTATGATAAGGAGCCGATAATAGTAAAAAATGACTATTTGTTAAAAAGCGAATTGGCTATAAGAATTTTCTTTTTAATATTAGCATCAATCTTCGCTATTAGATGTATTTTTCCTATAGAAAGCCTTTTTAATAATGCCCTTAGAAAAAGCGAGCTAGCGCTTTGCATATGTGTATTTTTTGGTTCAATTTTTAAAGATTTGGCAATGGTAAGAGGTATGCTGGCAAATAACTTACAAATTAGAATTTTTAATAAAAGAATTGAATGCGATTATGTAGACTTTGCCGGTAATTGTAAAATTTTAGAATTTGGAGTTGATGAAAAAACAAAAATTACATACTCATATATGCCTAGATTCGGTGAAAAAATTAGTAATAAGTCTAATATGAAAATATCAGAAAAAATAGCTGATACTTTAGTCTATATACCGGCTATGCTAATAAATATGTCTTTTGTTCTAATATTTCAAATTCTAAAGCTTTTTAAAATAGAAAGATATTATATATTAGACAATGGCAGCATGACCATATCGATCAGACAAAATCAAGAGATTATTGATAAATTTGGAGATGTTGCTTTCGACAAAGAGAGTTTGACTTTGAGCCTGATAAACCATAACTCTAAAATTTTTAATACGTAAGGAAAGAGATGCAAGAATATGGCTTAAAGATTTTTTATACCGGTATAGGGTTATTGGTTTTGGCTGTTTTATTGAATGTAAGAAGTCTTGCAATTTATAAGGGAACGCGAGCGTATTGGACATTTGGTTTCGGTCTTTTCAAATACTCGTTGGAATTCAAACCTGAACTCAAAAACCTTTAAAAAATCATAAATTTGTAAATGTAGTAAAAATAGTAATCTATTATCTAGGATGTGCAGTATGTTTTTTGGTAAATGCCTCTATCTGGGTATCTATAGCGCTTATAGCTACAGGCAGCTTAATGGTGCCTATTTAAATATTAGAAAAGATATAAAATGACAGATGTAGAACAAACAAATGCAGCACACAATGCTTGTATGCTTGAAATTTTAAAATTTAGCGCAGCCAAGGCTTAAATTTGACGAGAGATCACGACAAAGAGTTTAAAGGCACCGAAATGAAACGCGATATAAAAGCCAAATTGATATTAAAAGCTATGAATTGGGGAGTAGGGTGATAAAAGAGTTCATTAAAAAATGTTTTGAGCTAAAAGGGGTAAGGATTTTATTCTGGATCGCCTTGCTCTTTTTTACAATAGATTGTTTGGGCGTTATATTTGCCAGCATAGACGCGGTTTTTTTGGCGGAGTATAGCGGTTACGATATCGCGAATCCGTTTTCTATCGTTTTAAAAACTTTTGAGCTAACGTGGCACGAAGAGGCGAGCGATAGCGAAAGCGATATTTTCGGCGCTATGGTATTGTATCTATTTTGCGCGACGGTGATTTTGCCTCTAATCATCTGCTGCTTCGTATTTTCCAAAATAAAGGCTTTTATCCTGCTAGATAAAATATCCAGTGCATCTGCATTTTTTATAAGTCTATTTTATACCTATTCGCTAGCTGTGATAATCCTAACAAGAGCCGATTTGACCTGGTTAGGTCATCTGTTTGATCGCTCAAATTTTAATTTTAGCATAATGATTATAAGCGCTTTATCATCGCTAATAATCGCGTCCGCAATGGTTTTCATTCTAAAAAGAAGAGATAAAATTTAATGCGGATAAGTTTATGAGACCATCTTTTTTCGGCTAAATTTTACATAAATTAATACGTAAAATTTTATGAATAGGGCTCGAGATATGTAAATTTAAAAGGGCAAATTTTGAAACGATCTTAAAATTTGCCTCCGCCTCAGATTTAAAATTTTAAGTTGCGAAGTCTGAAATTTCGATCATTGACTTCGAATTTTAAAATTCGTCGGTATTTCAAATTTTATAATATAAAATCCTTGCGCTTTTGAATCCTCAGTTCAAAGTCGCTGCTTCTTAAATTTAAAATTCTAAGCTCTGAGATGCGGAATTTCACTCGATAAATTTTAAAATCTAAGCCGGAATTTTATTTGGTAAAAATTTTATCAGGCAGAATTCGGCTCGATAAATTCTATAGAATGCTAATATGTGAGAGGGAAAAATGAAATTTTAAATAGAGCATTTTAATTCCCAACGGGATGGAATTCTACATCAAGGCGCAAGGAGTCTAGCGGCGGACTGATAGGTTTCAATTCCCAACGGGATGGAATTCTACTAAAAGCCGTGACGATCCGATCCGCATCAAAAGCTAGTTTAAATTCCCAACGGGATGGAATTCTACTTTATAAGCGCTATCGACAAGGCTTAAATTTTGAGGTTTCAATTCCCAACGGGATGGAATTCTACCTTGCCGCAGCAATTACTGCAGTAAATAAGGAGCATTGTTTCAATTCCCAACGGGATGGAATTCCACATGAGGCAGTTGAGCCAGTTGACACAGGCGTGGCGTTTCAATTCCCAACGGGATGGAATTCTACAATACCTTGCCATAAGAATCGACATAGATAAAATCGTTTCAATTCCCAACGGGATGAAATTCTACGGTATTTTTATATCGCTAGCGTGCCATTTGTGCTGTTTCAATTCCCAACGGGATGGAATTCTACGCACCTGATTTTGATTTTTCGCCACGTTATCCTTGGTTTCAATTCCCAACGGGATGGAATTCTACGCACCTGATTTTGATTTTTCGCCACGTTATCCTTGGTTTCAATTCCCAACGGGATGGAATTCTATCCCGGTCGTCCACATCGAAGGTTCGGTATTGTATCCGTTTCAATTCCCAATGGGATGAAATTCTACTATGCGCCGATCCTATCATGGCGTAAAATACCAAGTTTCAATTCCCAAGGAGATAGATTATTCGCCCAATTTATATTAATAAAGTATTTTAGATTCACCTCGCCAAATTTACTCCACCAGCGCGGAATTTACCCTGCAGGATAAATTCCGCCCGATTTTACTTCACCCTCTTTATCTCGATCTCGCCGTCACGCGCGCCGATTTCGATCCGATCGCCCGTTTTGATCTCGTCGCTTAGGATCATATCGGCGATCTTATCCTCGACCAGGTCGTAAAGCGCCCTTCTTAGCGGCCTCGCGCCGTATTCGATATCAAAGCCCGCCGAGGCGATGAGCTTTTTGGCGTCTTCGCTCAAGTTCGCGCTAATGCCGCGATTTGCGAGCGTTTTTTGCAGGCTCTTAAACATAATGCCCACGATTTTTATAAGATCGTCCTCGCTTAGGGCATTGAAGATCACGATATCGTCCAAACGGTTGATAAATTCGGGCTTGAAATAATTCTTCAGCTCGCTCTTTACCGCTTCCTCGCGCTCGGCAAGCGCGATCTCGCGCGGCTTGTTCGCATTTTTGGCGTCAAGCTCCATAATCTTAGCCGAGCCGATATTGCTTGTTAGAATGATGATCGTGTTTTTGAAATCGACCGTAACGCCCTTATTATCGGTCGCGCGCCCGTCGTCTAAAATTCCAAGCAGGATGTTAAAAACGTCCTTGTACGCCTTTTCGATCTCATCAAAAAGCAGCACCGAGTAGGGCTTTCTGCGCACAGCTTCGGTAAGCTGTCCGCCCTCATCGTAGCCCACGTATCCAGGAGGCGCGCCGAGTAGGCGCGAAACGCTGTGTTTTTCCATATACTCGCTCATATCAAAGCGGATCATCGCCCGCTCGTCGTCGAATAAAAACCTCGCTAAGCTCTTCGCACTCTCAGTCTTGCCGACGCCGGTAGGGCCTAAAAACAAAAAGCTTCCGATAGGGCGGTTTTCGTTTACAAGCCCCGCCTTGTTGCGCTTGACGGCGCGAGCGATGGCGTGCAGCGCCTCGTCTTGCCCCACGACGCTCTGCTTTAGATGCTCCTCGATGTGGAGGAATTTCTCCTTTTCGGAGGAGAGCATTTTGCTTACCGAGATGCCTGTCCACTTGCTTAAAATTTCGGCCACGCTCTCCTCGTCCACGCGGTTTCGCAAAAGCACGCCGTTTTCTTTCATCGCGTCCCACTTCGCCTCAAGCTCCTTAACCTTCGCCTGTGCGGCGGGGATCTTGCCGTATTCGATCTCGGCAGCCTTGCTAAGATCGCCGTTGCGTCTTGCTAAGCTCGCTTCGTTTTTAAGGCTATCGATCGCCTTTTTCGCCTCGCTGATGCCGCCGAATACGGACTTTTCGTTTTCAAATTTAGCCTGAAGCGCGTTTTTCTGCTCGGTTAAATTTTCGATCTCTTTGTCGATCTGCGCAAGCCGCTCGTCGTTTTTGCCGTCATCCTCCATCTTAAGGGCTTCCTTTTCGACCTGAAGCGTTAGGATGTCGCGCTTAGCCTTGGCAAGCTCGTTGGGCTCGCTTTCGATCTGCATTTTAAGCTCCGCCGCCGCTTCGTCAATGAGATCGATCGCCTTATCCGGCAGAAATCTGTCGCTGATGTAGCGGTCGCTTAGCCTTGCAGCCGCCACAAGCGCGCTATCGGTGATGGTGACGTTATGATGCACCTCTAGCCGCTCTTTTATGCCGCGTAGGATCGCCGTAGCCTCGCTCACACTAGGCTCCGCGACCGTTACGGGCTGGAAGCGGCGCTGAAGCGCGGCGTCTTTTTCAAAATACTTTCGGTACTCTTTTAGCGTCGTAGCGCCGATCGCGTGCAGCTCGCCGCGCGCAAGGGCGGGCTTTAGGATGTTTGCGGCATCCATCGAGCCTTCGCTTGCGCCTGCGCCTACGATGGTGTGAATTTCATCGATGAAAAGCACGACGTTTGCGGCTTTTACGACCTCGTTTATAACGGCTTTGAGCCTATCCTCAAATTCGCCGCGGTACTTCGCGCCCGCGATCAACGCACTCATATCAAGCGCGATGACGCGTTTGTTTTGCAGGCTAAGCGGAACCTCTTTTTTAGCGATTAGCTGCGCAAGACCCTCGACGACCGCGGTTTTTCCCACGCCCGGCTCGCCGAGTAGGATAGGGTTGTTTTTCGTCTTGCGGATTAAAATTTGCATCATTCGCGAGATCACCTCGTCGCGACCGATGACCGGATCGAGCTCGCCCGCGATTGCCTTGGCGGTGAGATCGACGCCGAATTTACTAAGCGCCTCAAGCGTCTCGTCGGCGGTTTGCGAATCGATGCTTTTGCCGCCGCGAAGCGCTTCTAGCTCCTTTTTGATCTCGCTAAGATCTGCAAATTTAGATAGAATTTTCTTTAGCGGATCGGCGTTTAAATTTGCAATCAGCCAGGTATCTACGGCGATAAATTTATCGCCCGAGCTCGTCATCAGCCCTTTTGCGAGCTCTAGTGAGTTCATCAGCTCGCGCGAGATTCGCACGTTTTCCTTCGTGACGTTTGAGCTCGTAGGCAAATTTGAAATTTCGCTTTTGATCTCAAGCTCGACCGCAGTCTTTTCGATACTAAATTTATTAAAAATTTGATTTAGCACCGAGCTGCTATCGGCTACCAAAGCCCAGAGCATGTGCAATACGCCCACTTCGCTATTTTTGGAATGGATCGCCAAAGAAACGCTGCTTTCGAGCAAAGAGCGCATTTTATCGGTTAAAATTTCAATAGTTTCGTTCATAAATTTTCTCCTAAAGTTGAAGTTGGTTGCATTATATAACTTTAGTGTCTTTATGTCAAGGTTTTTTAGTGAGATTTTAAAATTTTCGACTTAAATTTATCCGTAAACGCGTAAATTTCGTATGAAATTTACCTTATTTTTAGCCAATTTTCTATAAAATTCACTCCATTTTATTTTCAAGGATATGCTTTGCGACAAAAACACCTCTTCTTCGGCTTGGGATTCATATTTTCTCTATTTTTAGGCGTTAGTTTTTTTACCGGAAATTTACAAGCCAGAGAGGTCAACGCGACCAAAAAGCCAGACAGCGAAAAAACGCGTCTGGAGGCGCTAGCTAAGCTTACCAAAACGCTTGCCATCGTAGAAAACAATTATGTCGATGAAATGACTTTTTCCGAGCTTGTGGACAAGACGATCTCGGGGCTTATGAATAACCTCGACGCGCACTCAAGCTACATGGACGAAAAGGCGTTTAACGACACGAAAGTCCAGACCGAGGGCGAGTTCGGTGGGCTTGGAATTCAGGTGGGTATGAAAGACGGCGCTCTGACCGTCATCTCGCCTATCGAGGGCACTCCGGCGGATAAAAAGGGCATTCAGGCTAACGACGTGATCTTGCGTATCGACGGCAACGCGACCTTCGGCATCACGATCGACGATGCGGTCTCAAAAATGCGCGGCAAGCCGAAAACCAAAATCACTCTAACGATCGTGCGCAAGGGTGTTAGCAAGCCTTTTGACGTCGAGATTATCCGCGACATAATCAAAGTAGAATCGGTTTATGCCAAGATGATCGAGGATGATAAAATTTTATATCTGCGCGTTACGAATTTCGATCAGCACGTGGTTCCTGATGCGAGCAAATTTATAAAAGAGCACAGAGACGCCAAGGGCATTATCTTGGATCTGCGAAACAATCCGGGCGGGCTTTTGGATCAAGCGATCGGACTCGTAAATTTATTCGTCGGCAAAGGGCTTATCGTCTCTCAAAAAGGGCGCGCGAAAAACGAAACCGAGGCGCATAACGCCGATCCTAAAAAGAAGATCACCGATCTACCGCTTGTGGTTTTGGTTAATGGCGGCAGCGCAAGCGCGAGCGAGATCGTAAGCGGATCACTTCAAGATCTAAAGCGCGCCGTGTTGGTTGGTGAAAAAACTTTTGGCAAGGGAAGCGTGCAGGTGATCCTGCCGATAGAGGATAAAGAAGCTCTGCGGCTTACCATAGCGCGATACTATCTATCAAGTGGTCGCACCATCCAAGCGGTGGGCGTGACACCCGATCTCATAGTGGCGCCGGGCAAGGTACCGAGCCGCGACGAGGATGAATTTTCGCTAAAAGAAGCTGATCTTAAAAAGCACCTGCAAGGCGAGTTAGCCAAGGTCGAGACCAAGAAAAAAGATGCTCAGAAAAAGGATGAGAAAAATTTCATCACCGCAGAGCAGATTAATAACGATATCCAGTTAAAAACCGCAATAGACGCGATAAAAATTCTAAACATCAAGTAAGGAGAGTGTGATGCAAGCTACCAAAAAAGAGCTTATCTACGAAGGCAAGGGCAAAAAGATGTGGTCGGTTAACGAAAGTGACGACCTTTTGATCTCGGAATTTAAAGATTCGCTGACGGCGTTTAATGGCGTCAAAAAAGCCGAAGAGAGCGGCAAAGGCGCGCTGAATTGTAAAATTTCGACGCTGATTTTTGATCTGCTTAAAAAGCACGGCATCGCCACTGCGCTTGTTGAGACGATCAGTCCGACCGAGCAGCTCGTAAAAAAATGCAAGATTTTCCCTCTTGAGATTATCGCTCGTAATATTGCCACCGGCTCGCTTACAAAGCGCCTGGGCATCAAAGAGGGCACGAAGCTTCCGTTTGCTCTGGTGGAGTTTTGCTACAAAGACGACGAGCTGGGCGATCCTATCCTAAACGACGAGCATTGCTTGCTGCTTGGCGCCGTAAAGAGCCAAAGCGAGCTTGATGAGCTCAAAAAGATCGCGCGCAAGATCAATGAAATCTTGATTAAATTTTTTGATGAGCGAAATTTAAAGCTCGTGGATTTCAAGATCGAGCTTGGCAGAGATAAGGACGGCAATATCCTGCTTGCAGACGAGATCAGCCCTGATAGCTGCCGCTTTTGGGACAAACAAACCGACAAAAAGCTCGATAAGGACGTATTCAGACAGGATCTCGGTAGCGTAAAAGTGGCCTACGAAGAGGTCTTGCGTAGAATTTTAGGATAAGCGATGAAGGTAATCGTAAACGTAAGGCTTAAGCAGGGCGTGCTCGATCCGCAGGGCAAGGCGGTTTTGCACGCCCTCGCTTCGCTTGGATTTAGCGGTGTGCGAGATGTGCGCGTAGCCAAACAGATCGTCCTTGAGCTAGATGGCGAGGATAGGGATAAAATTTACGCCGATGTCGCTAGAATGTGCGATGAAATTTTGGCAAACACCGTCATCGAAGACTACGAGATCGTGATATGAAGGTAGCGATCGTCAATTTCCCAGGCACGAATTGTGAGCGCGACAGCAAATACGCCTTTGATAAGCTTGGTTGCGAAACGCAGATAATCTGGCATAAAGAAACCGACATAAACGCCGATCTGATCGTGCTTCCCGGCGGCTTTAGCCACGGAGATTATCTGCGGACGGCGGCTATTGCCAAATTTAGCCCGGTGATGAAGGCGGTTCTCGCTCATGCTGCGCGCGGCGGCTATATCCTAGGCATCTGTAATGGCTTTCAGATGCTTTTGGAGCTAGGCTTGCTCGCAGGCGCGATGAATAAAAATATAAATTTAAGCTTTATCTCAAAATTTCACTATCTGCGTGTCGTTTCAAACGACAATAAATTTCTGCACTGTTGCGATAAGGGCGAAATTCTAAATATCCCGATCGCGCATGGCGAGGGAAACTATTATGCGCCTGCGGATACGCTAAAGTCGCTATACGACGAGGATTGCGTGCTGCTAAAATATTGCGACGAAAACGGCGCAGAGCTAAATCCGAATGGCTCAGTGGACGCAATCGCCGGGATTTGCGATAAAAACAAAAAGATTTTCGGCCTGATGCCGCATCCTGAGCGCGCGATAGAGCCTATTTTGGGCGGCACGGACGGAGAGAAAATGCTAAAAGGCTTAATTTGCTAAAAAAAATTCTTACTATTTTAGGTGTCTGCACGCTTGCGTTTGCTGCACCGGAGATTGAGATCGATTCGCTTGACGATCTAAGTAAATACGCGCCGAAAAAAGCTGAGGATAAGCCGGACGAGCCGCAGACGCGCGATAATTCCAAGGTAATGCTGAAGTATAATAAAAAAGAGGTTATGTCGATGGATAATCTAAGCATCGACGATCTTAAGGCTTTGGCGCCTACTAACGAAGTCGATCTTGATGTATCCGACGATAAGGTCTATCAGGACATTAAGCCCAAAGAGCTTACGCTAAAAGCCAGCGGGATGCCTAGAAAGGTGTATTGCAATCAAATTTTTAAGATTGATTTCGCCGTATATTTGGGGCAGAAAATCACCGTCAAGCCAAAGCTAGAGATCAGCCGTACTAATGGTATGAAGTGGCTTAATGCCGACAATCTTACGTGGATTGAGGGTGACGAGATGTTTGAGACGACGCTGTGGTTTGCAGCAAGCGATAAGAGTGATAAGATAAATGAGCTCGTTTTGACCTTGCAGCGCAATGGAGAATTTTTTGAAAAAAGCTCTATCAAACCTGATAATCCGGAATTTATGAAGCTTGATACGAAGCCTAATTTTTCGCATATCGTAGCCGACGAGCTGAAACTTAAAAACTACAAAACTACTAAATTTGACGACGGATCGAATTTACTCACGCTCGATCTTGGTATCCGAAACGGCGCAATCAGCGCTTTTAGCATCGATAATCCAGCCATTATCAAGCAGGGTGTGGACTCCGTACGCGGCACATACGCAAGCCAGAGCGGATATTATTTCGCCGTCGTGGATAAAAATATCACAAATTTAGACTTCAGCTATTTCAATCTTAATACTAAAAAATTTGAAAATTTCGGTCTCGAGCTTAATCCGCGCGCCGAGGATCTTAGCACGCAGATCGGGCTAAATCCGAAAGAGAGCAAGTTTGAAGCCTACAAGCAGATCGCGATCTACACGCTAGCTGCCGTGCTTTTGGTGATGTTTCTACTTAGCAAAAATATCACGCCGCTCATCTTTGCTGTGCTGATTTTGGCGGTAAATTTCTATGCGCAAAGGCCTTACGGCACGGGCAGTATCGCGCAAAATTCCCCGGTTAGAATTTTGCCTATGCAAAGCTCCACCGTGTTTTACGTGACTAAAAATCCCGAAAAGGTCGAAATTTTGGGTACGAATAAGGAATTTTATAAAATCATGCTGGGCGGCAACAAGATCGGCTGGGTTAAAAAAGATGAGCTTAGCAAGGATTAGAGCGTTATTTTACGCGATTTGGTTTATTTTTACCGTCGTTTGCGTCGTGATCGCCATGGCGGTGAAAAACTCCTCTCATCGCCGCTTCCGCCGCATTTGGGGGCGCTTTCAGCGCTATGGCGTCGGATATGATATCCAGATCATAGGCACTCCCGATCCGCGCGCGCAGTTAGTAATCGCCAACCACCAAAGCATAATGGATATCGTCGTGCTCGAAGAAACCCATCCCGCCGATATCTGCTGGATCGCTAAAAAAGAGATCGCAGACATCCCTATCATCGGCAAAATCATCACTCTTCCGAAGATGATCCAGGTCGATCGCTCAAATCCGCGCGATCTGGTGCGGATCGTGCACGAAGTGCAGCAGCGCGTGAGCGAAGGGCGCGTCATCACGATGTTTCCCGAGGGCACCAGACATCGCGGAACGCAGCTTTTGCAATTCCAAAGCGGCGCCAAAGCGATCGTTAGCAAGCTCGGTCTGCGCGTCCAGCCCGTGGTGCTCATCGGCACGCAGCACATCGCAAACTCTCACGATTTCACCGTCCACAGCGGACATGTCAAAATCATCTACCTAGACCTGCTCGATACTAGCGATAAAGATTGGCTACAGCACGCCAGAGAGACGATGCAAGCCGTAATCGACGAAAACGAAACCGCCGAAGCATAGGCGGGATTCATAAATTTATCGATGAAATTCAAACGCGACTTTTGTTAGTTCGCGCGATTTCTGTGAGCTAGCGCGTTTATTTGCGCTTTGATTTGCGGCGGCAAAATTTTATAAAATTTCATCCGCTCGTGTTAGGCAGCGTGGAATTTCAAAATTTTATTCGTGCGCGCGGACGACGAAATTTTAAAATTTTATCCGTGCGTTCAGGTAGTGGAATTTTAAAATTTTATCTAAACTACAGGCGGCGAGTTATCGGCGGGAGACCCGAAAGAAAACAGCGCCTACATAAAAGCGAAATTTTAAAATTTACGCGCTACGGCAAGATGGATTTAGCGTATATTTAGCCATTCGCTCGGCAAAGGACTAAACGATTTGTCGCAAGAGCAAAAGACGGCGGTACCCCGCAAGCGATCTAAAATTTTAAATTCTTGAGGAGGAGAGAATGGCGTTTGTTACAGAACGTATTTCGAAAGAGGATATCGAGAAATACGATTTACTAAAACCGTGCAATGAGATATGCGAAAAATATTATCAGGGCGAGCTTGATTGGGCAAACTTAAATTCAAGAGACTGGTGTATATAGATCGAGAAAGAGGTATTTGGCTTTTTCCTGTGCGCGTTATCACTATCGGAGATCCTAGAGATATGGAATTTAGCGGTGAAGATATATGGCTTTTGCATTATAGAGGCAAAGATATAGAAATTGATTTAAGAAAAATAAGAAATGAAAATACTGGTAAAAAAGTTACGGATAATCCATTTAGAATAATATATGAGCTAGAATCCATAAGAAGCGATATTGGGGATATACCAAAGCAAGAGATTGTGGATATTTTAAAAGAAATTTTAAATGAGTTTAAGGGAGGAGTGTCCGTAACAGCCTCTGTACCTAAAGAAAATATTCAAGTAACTTTCATATCAAAAATTTAAAGAAAAGGGGATAAAGTGGCGTTTGTAGCGGAATATATTTCTAAAGAGGACTTGGAGAAATATGATATTATAAATCGTGTAGATCAGTGCTTGGCAAAATATCATTATAATCCACAAAAACCCTATCAAATAAAGTGGTTGAATTGGGTTATAGACAGGCAAAGAGATATTTGGCTTATCTTTGTTTGTAGCCCGCATCTGCCTGATCCAAGAGACGGATATACCGGAGAGATGATTTGGCTGCTTTATTATAAAGGTAGAGAAATCGAGCTTGACATTAGACGGGTCTATGACGAAACCACAAGTAAAATGCTAGTCGATAATCCGTTTTTTATTAAATATAAGCTGGAAAATATAAATTCTAGTATTGACGGAATTTCGATAGATGAACTTTATGACGTCTTGAATGAGGCTTTAAAAGAATATGGTAGTCGTGGAATTGGCGGTAGAAAATTTCTACCAAAAGAACACCAGATTGTAACATTTTTGCTCGATTGATAATGCTTGCGTGTATTAGAATTTCGGTCGGAATTTTGTTTTAAAAAGGGGCTTAGCGTATATTTAAGCATTTTTGGGCTTATCGTAAGCACGATTTTGCGGATAATTTTTTAGAAAATTATGGACAGTAAGGCGGCTAAAGTAGTGAAATTTCAAAAGCAACCAAATAGATAAATAGATAAAATTTTGAAATTTTAAAACTCCGTCCGCTTAAATCAGCATCGGCTTTAACTTGCGTGCCGAAAAGTCGGGCCTCTCGCCGCGAGCTAGAGCGATGAGCTCATCCGTCGTAATTAGATAAAAGCCTGCGAGGCCTCTGCCGAAAAGCCTTTGGATTTCATCGCTTCTGCCGTCTAAAAAATCAAGCGCAAGCTTGGAATTTACTAGCAAAAAATCGCTTCCGCTATCAAACGCGTCAAATAAAATTTCGCCCCCCAGCCGCAGCGCGCACTCCCGCTCGCGCTCGTATATCTGCGCTCCAAGCGGCGCGCCTTCACATTCAAAGTGCACGATCTGCGCGCCCAGCCTGCTAACCAGCTCCTCCGCGGCCTCGTCGTACCATACGGCGACGTTAAAGCCGCTAAAATCGTGCTTCGCGCCCGCTGCATCAAATTCTGTCATGCTCTGCGCGCTTAAAATTTTATTGCTGCGCGCGGGTTCAAATTTCAAAATATCGCAAAACGCCCTGTATGCCGCACGGTCGTCAAACTCCATCCCCACGGCGTCGCACTTCGTAAAATACGCCATCTGCGGCTCGATGATCTCCAAAATCCTCATGCGCTCGCTCGGATGCGTCTGCATCAGGCGGTGCGCGAAGATAAAGGCGCTGTTGCCCAAAAACTCCTGCGAGCATACGGGGATTTTCGTCGAGTAAAAATAGGGTGCGAGGCTTTTGTAAAACTCAAAATCATTGGCGTCTGCGACGCCCGCAAAAGCTTGAAATTTGTCTAAAAACACCCTCGGTTCGCAACGCAGGTCTTTAACCGCCTCTTTTTCGCTAAGAGGAGCGATGATTAGCCCGCTTCCAAAGTGTGCTATGAGCGTATCTAGCGGCTCTTTTACGCTCACCGTCGTGCCGCCGATTTTTACAAATTCCACTCCCTGCGCGCTAAAATATGGATCGTGTGCGCCGATGTCGTCAAGCAGTGCCGCAAGATCGGCAAAGGGCGCGCTTTCATAAACATAGGGCTTAAAGTAGCTCGTGACATCGCAGCGGGGGTCGAAGCGAAAGAGCCTGATTTGAAGCATTTTTCATCCTTTTTTTATGGCGAATGATACTAGAATTTGCCTTAATAATGAGTTTTTTAGGCTCAATTTTATAAAATTGCGCCTTAGATTAACGCAAAGGCCGGCTATGAAAAATTTATACACCCTAAATCACGCGCCGATAAATGCGCATTTTAGTAAAAACTCAAGCGATTTCGTCGTGCGCGAAGTGCCGCTTTACGAGCCTAGCGGTGAGGGCGAACACTGCATTTTGCTGCTGCAAAAAAAAGGCATCGGCACGCACGAGGCGCTACGGATTTTAAGCGAACGCACGGGTGCAAAGATGCGCGAGTTCGGCTACGCAGGGCTTAAAGATAAGCAAGGCCTTACGACGCAGCACGTTAGCATGCCCGCTAAATTTGAGCCCGCGCTGGGCGGATTTTCGCACGAAAGCCTTAAAATTTTAAGCGTACAAAGACACAAAAACAAGCTTAAAATCGGGCATCTAAAGGGCAACGACTTTTTCATTCGCCTAAAAAAGGTCCTACCGCCCGACGCCGTCAAGCTCGCAGCCGCGCTAGATACGTTAGGGCGCGAGGGCTTTGCGAACTACTTCGGCTATCAGCGCTTCGGCAAGTTCGGCGACAACGCGGCGCAGGGCGAGGAGGTGCTGCGCGGACAGAGGCGGCTTAAAAACCCCAAAATGCGCGACTTTCTAATCAGCGCCTATCAGAGCGAGCTTTTCAATCGCTGGCTTAGCAAGCGGGTCGAAATTTCAAAATTTGCGGTGGAATTTAGCCTTGGAGAGTTTGCTAAAATTTACGGGCTAAGCAAGGAGGAGGCGCGCGAGATCGCGGCTCAGCCGCAGTTTTTTAAGCTTTTAAGAGGCGAGATTTTAGGACATTTTCCCCGTGGCGCGTTTTTTAGCTGCGACGATCTTGGCGCGGAGTGCGAGCGCTTCGCAAGACGACAGATCACAAGTGCAGGCCTTATCGTGGGGCGAGCGAAGTTGCGAGCTAGCGGACTTGGCGGCAGATTTGAAGATGAGATTTTTGCGCCCGCTCGCGAGTTTGAGGCGCAGATGAACGGCTCGCGCAGGTTTGCGTGGAGCTTTATGGAGCGCGTGCAGCACGCCTACGATGCGCAAAATGCACATTTTAGCTTCAGTTTTTACCTGCCTAAAGGCTCTTACGCGACGGTCGTTTTGGAAGAAATTTTGCACCGAGATATATTCGAGGGCGCCGCGACGGACGAGGATTGAGCCGCATCGCGCGCTGTAGGGTAAGGACTCGCGCGTCCCATGTCATGCCACGTCAAACCGCGCCGTAGAGTAGGGTTCACGTCGTACTTGCGCCGCGCCGCACCGCGCCGCAACCGCGGAGTAGGGCTCCGTCACCCCGCGCCCCATGTTCAAACCACGCCATATTGCGCGAAATTTTACAGAATTTTAGTGCTTGGCTGCGCGGATTTAAATTTGCGCGGTAGAAAAATTTTATAAAATTTCGTGAGATTTCATCACAGTAAGCGTGACGCTTTGTCTAAGCCATAGAATTTAAAATTTTATTCGGCTCGGCCGTAGGTGAAATTTGATAAATTTCACCTTTTTATAGTTGTTTAAATTCATTTTCGCCAATAACCAGCAAAATATTATTAAGCTTAAAATCGCTTAAGTCTTTTATCTACTATTGCCCGTTTACAATATTTTCAAAAAAATTATTCTCTTCCCAAAAGTAGCATTCTAACATTTTTAAAATTCCATTTTCCAAAAGAACCATTGCTCCTCCAATATTTTCACCAGAAAGCATTAAATTTACATTGCCGACAAAACCGTTGTTTTTGCTTTTTTCTAATATTTTTTTACACTCGAAATGGCAATAATATCCGGCTGTCGAAACCTCTCTTTTTGTAATTTCTGAATTTTCAAACTGCTCATAAAGCGCATAATCGCTTAAATCATCACTTATTAGCTTAATAATTTCAGCTTCGATATTTGCAATATCTGTAAAATTATCTAGGGATAAACATCGTTCCGATTTTTGGTTTTCCATTTTTTATAACTCCACGTATAGTAATTTCATAGCCTTTAATATTAACTTTATAGCCATTAGTAAAATTATTTGGCAACTTACCATTTGCCATATCTCTTTCAAGTTCTTTAGTTATAGCATTATAAGCTTGTTGTTGATTATTTTCAAATTTATTTAAAAATCATCTAATTTATGTCCTTTTTTGTTAAAGATGTAATTTAATTTATTAGCTTCTTTATCGTCGTCATCCTCCGGTGGTAATGGTGCAGGCTGGAGTTTATACTTGCTCTCGGCGTAAATTCCGCTCCTTAAATTTCGCAAGCCCTGAAGTTTAAGCCAAAAAAGCTATAATTGCGCTCGGGTGTGGCGTGCGGTCGCTCCGCAAGGAGAGGAAAGTCCGAGCTGCGATAAGACAAGGTTGCGTCTAACGGACGCCGGGGGCAACCCTAGGGAAAGTACAACAGAAAGCAAACCGCCGCGCAAGCGGTAAGGGTGAAAGGGCGGGGTAAGAGCCCACCGCGCGCGTGGAGACACGAGCGGCAATGCAAACCCAACCTGCAGCAAGAACGGGTGGTTTCGTCTTATATTCGAACCGTTCGCTCGAACCGATTTGCAAAAATCGGTCTAGATAAATGACCGCTGTAACGGAACTCGGCTTATAACCACACCTATTTTTACGCCGAATTTATTTACTTGGAATAAGGAAAAAATTTTGAAAAGCTTAATTTTATGCGGTACGCTTTGCGCTGTCGTTTTAGGGCTCGGAGGCTGCGCGAGTGCGGGTCCTGATAAGTCAGTAATCTTGCAAGGCGACGCTCACGATCGCGCCTGTGCAGAGGTTTATGAGCGCTACAAAGAGCTTGAGGCGGAGCTCTTGGCGGTCGAGGATCGATACGCAAACCCAAGCGTCGCGAACGATTATATACAGGCTTACGATGAGTACGAGCGCACCATCGCCTACTATAACGAAAATTGCGCGACCGATAAGTAGCAGCGCTGATTTGGTGCGGTTGTACGGCTGTATCACAGCGGCGCAAAACGCTTAAAAATTTTATAAAATCTCTAAAAACTATTGAGAGAATTTTGCGTGAAGCAAAAAAGCATCTAAAATTTATTACGCACGTTTGGATCTAGCTATGCAAAGTCGCGGCGTGAAGCATAGCGTGGTGCCTATTCATGCCCGCATTTAGTTTGGCGCGTCAAGGTTGCAGTAAATCGTATAACGGCGTCACATACTCGCGCATTGGCTAAGGAACGCGCAATTTATTAATCGAATCGGCGCTAAGCCTTGAAGTTGCGAAGTCGCGCTCAAAAATTTCGCCGCGCGAATTTGGATTAATGGCTTAAAGTGGCAAAGCAATACCCCAAAATTTAGCCGCGAGGCGGACGACGAACGATTTATTAATCGGATCGGTATAAAGTCACACCAAAAATTCCGTCGAGTGGAGTTGGCTGTTATGTCCGTTTATGTGTCTGCCAAAGCCTCGCAGCCTCAATATAAATAAATTTCATCGAGTGGATTTGAATTGGCGCCTAGGCGCTTGGATCGATCGTAAAATCAGGTCTCAAAAATCCTGTTACTCGGTTTTAGCCTACTGCGCGATTTTCGCGGCGTATAAGAGCCGTAAAACGAGATCATTAGCGCAGTATTAAGGCACATGGCACGATTTTTTCGCTTGCGCATGCGGTTTTTGAGGCGCTTGGTAATTTCAGTTTACTCGCAGAGTTTTAAGATGTGCGGTTTTTTTGAGACCATAGCAGCGGGTTTTTTGGGTTTTTAGTGCGAAGGTTTTTGGCGGGCTTATGGTGCTATGGCTTTGATTTTTGCCGAGAAATCTTAGAATTTTATTATTTCGCAAGGGAATTTTGTGTGTTTTGGCGCCGCGTCGAACTTAAAATTTCATCTTGCCGCCGCGTAAGATTGCGCGTCTAATCTTTTTGTATTTTCAAATACGGCATCCGTTTTGAGATTCGCGTCCGTTTTTGAAATTTTACTCCGAATAAACACCGAATTGCCCGGCGATAATTTTAGAAAGCCATGCAGGCTTGTATGCAAAAGCTAAAGCCTTATGAGAGTTTGCCGAAATTTAGCCGCTCAAAATGCCGCTGTGTTATAGTGCGCCAATGAGCTCTAGGCGCCGCATTGTGCTACGGTTCGCCTCATTACAGCTCGCCAAAACGCTCGAAACGGGCTTTTAGAGATTTTGCATTTTTGTTTAAAAGCTCTGCTTGCGCGGCGAGCTTATCTGCGTATGTTTGAAGCGATGTCGCATACTTAGCATGCGCCTCAAAGTCCGATTTTAGCGCGTAAATTTCATCTTTTACCGATTTTATATTTTGCGCTAGCGCCTCGTCTTTTACAAAGATTCGGATCGTGCCTAAAAGCGCCAGCAGCGTCGTGGGTGATGCCGCAAAAATGCCAATTTGCGCGCAGTATTCAAGCACCTTCGGCAGCCTCTCGCAGACGTAGACGAAAACCGCCTCACTCGGCACGAATAGCACCGCAAACTCCGTGCTAAGAGGCGGTATGATATATTTCTCCGCGATATCTGCGGCGTGCTTTTTCATATCTGCGGCTAGCTGTTTATCCGCACTAGCAAGCGCTACGGCGTCGTTTGAGGCGGAGGCGGCGATGATCTTTTCATAGCTTTGAAGTGGGAATTTTGAGTCGATACAAAGAATTTTTTCTTTTGCGATATGTAGCGCGCAGTCTGCGATCCTGCCGTTTGGTAGGTGCTTTTGCAGCTCGTAAAACGCGGCGTTTTGCCCGTAAATCATCGATAAAATTCTCTCTAATCGGTACTCGCCGAAGTTGCCGCGCAGCTTGACGTTGCCTAAAATCGAGTTTAGCTTTTCGATTTCATCACGCACCTGAAGCGAAGTTTTATTTTGCTCGCTCATTCGCGCTAGATTTTCCGCTATGTCCTTAAAGCCACGATCTAGCGAGCTTAAATTCTCGCTAAGCGCGCTATTTTGGCGCTGCAAGCCCTCACCCAGGGATCTATTAAGATAATAGAGCTTATCGTTAAAGCCGTCATTTAGGCTTTGATTTAGCTTGAAAAGCTCGGCGCTCGCTCTCGCACTTTGAGTCGTGAGCCTTTCACTTAAAAGCTCGCTAAGCGCGGAGTTTGCATCGCTTATGCGGCGGTTTTGTAGCACGAGCGCGATCAGCAGGGCAAGCACTAGCGCAGCAAAAAATGCAAACGCCGCGAGCAAAATCCCATCAGCGCCCATTTTCTTGCACGCTTTGTGGATCTAAAATTTCATTTTTATAGCGTAGATATTCGATGTCGTTGTTAAGCGCGCGATTTTCCTCAAGCAAAACCTCGTGTTTAGTGCGAAGAGCGGCGATGTCGCGGCTGATGTAATAAATTTCGTTGCGGATGTAAATCGCCGGCACCGTCAGCAAAAACGCAAATCCGATCAGCAGATAAACGACTAAAAGCTGATAAAGCGTGAGATTTTTCTCCTTTTTTTTCTCGGCATCGTAGTTGCGTAGTAGCTCGTCTTGTGCGCCCGCGAAACTGCCGTAACCGCGTCCTTCAGCAAGGCTTGCATAATCATGCGCGCCCATATCCGCGTAATTTTGATTTTGCGTGCCTGTAAAGTTCGCACCCGCAAACGCCGCGTAATCCGCCTTGCCGACAAAATTGGCGCCTGCGAAATCGCCGTAGCTCGCTCCGGTTGCGGATTTCTCGCTACCGCGAGTGGCTGAAAGATTTACGTCGTCGCGTCCTTTAAATTTTGCTTTGTTGCTTTTATTAAATTTTGTTCCGCCGCTTTCTGAATTTAGGTAGTTTTGGGTGTTTGTAAAGCCTGAACTTTCGAATCCCAAGCTAGTAAAATCGTCGTAACCGCCCGCTGCGCCCGCGTAGTTTCGTTTTACGGAAAGATCCGCGGCAAGCTTATCCTCTAGCTCCTCATCCGTCAGATCCTCCATAGCTCGTCTTTTCGCAAGCTCTATGCCCGCTAGATCGGATGTTCCTGCGAAGTCGTGTCCGTCATCGTCTTCGGCAAAATATTCATATTTATTCATCTAAAATCTCCATAAATTTAAAACCACGATCTTATCTTTACTCGCCGCCAAAGCGCCTGCGTCAAGATAAAATTCTGCTCGAATCTCACAGCTAGCGTGCGCCCAGTAATGAGCCGTTAAGGTAAAATTTAAAAGCCAAAGCTACGAGCAAAATTTTTCTTTGCAATTTTACCTCGGTAAATGGAATTTTATCTTAACTTACCAAATTCTATCTCGGCCAGCAAAAGTAAAATTTTACTTTAGCAGGCTATTTTTGTTAATTTTGCTCACTCTTTTTACGATACTGTATAGCGGCAAAAGCTTCAAAAAAAGCATTGCGTTAATTTAGCTCATTTTTTGCACCGGCAGGCTCGTGGATTTAGGTAAAGATCAATTCCGCCGTAGCGGGCAAGATTATGCTGCTTTTACCCATTTTATACGCTGCCGGCTTGCAAAATTTATATTGGCAGTAGAGTTATATGCTCTAAATTCCGATATCTAGTTTAAAATTTTTACGTTGATAGTTTTTGCATTTACGGCGAAATTTCATTTACTTCATCCGCTATCTATCTGCAAAATTCTATCTTGGCAAGCGAAATTTTAATATCTTTGCCTATTTACACCGCCTCTTTGGGAAATTCATTTTGACAGGTAAAAATAGAGCTCACTTTACCGAGATTGACTATTTATAAAATTTTGTCAAATAATCTGAAAAACCGCTTAAAATTTTTACTGCGTCTTCGATGCGCCTTAAAACGCTAAGCGAAGGATATCGCTTGCAAGATAGGCTCTATCATCTAAAAGGTCAATGAGACTACTGCTCGCTTACAAAATTTCGTTAAAGCAAAGGGCGAGTTTGATATTACGCCGCTTGCTTTAGGCGCCAAATTTTAACTCTCACTCTGTTCTGTATCTATGCTGCCACTTAGTTTTTAAAATATGCAGCAGCTAAATCTAATAAAATTATACATTAAATTTAGCGTAAAATTCAACGTTAAATTTTATGATTTAGACATTGCGCGTTTGAAATAACGCTGAAAATATCATAAATTCTAAAGCGAATCTTTGAAAGCTGGATTTCAAAATTCCGTAAAATTTTAAAATTTAATGCTTGCAAATCTGTAAATTTTACAAAATTTCGTCAAAATTTAAAATTCATAGCAATCAAAGACGGTTATTTTAGCCGAAAAATTCTTAGCTTCGCGCTTGCAGCCCGCGAGTTTTGCGCAAGCTCTTGCGCGTCCGCTATTATAGGGCTTTTGGTTAGGATTTTACCTAACGAATGTCCGCCGCCGCATTCACAGCGCATAAACTCTCTAGGACAGATGCAATCGCGCCCCCACACCTTAAATCGCTCCTTTACTATGCGGTCCTCAAGCGAATGGAATGAAATTATAGCGACAGTTGCATTAGTTAGAATTGAATCGCGCGATTTTTGCTCAATGAGCGCGAGCAGGCGCTTTAGTTCGCCAAGCTCGTCGTTTACCTCGATGCGGATCGCCTGAAATGCTAGCGTAGCCGTGCTGATGCTGCGCCCTTTAACGGGCTTTGTTCCGATTAAATTTGCCAAAGCTTTGGCGCTTGTTAGTGGTGCGTTAGCCCGTGCAGTAGCTATTTTAGCAGCGATTGCGTTAGCGTTTGTTAGCTCGCCGTATTCGCGGAAAATGCGCGCCAGATCCGCTTGCGAGTAGCGGTTTACGACATACGCCGCATCAAGCGCCGCGCCCGCGTCCATTCGCATATCCAGCGCGTCGCTTTTAGTGGAAAAGCCGCGGCAGTTTTTATCCAGCTGAAGAGATGAAACGCCGATGTCGGCTAATATCCCGCGAACTGCGCGGAGCTTTTGCTCGGGCAGAATTTCTAAAATTTCGCTAAATTTAGCCTTATGAATCTCTACGCGGTCTTTAAATTTACTAAGCCGCTCGCGCGAAAATTCTATCGCTTCGGCATCTCTGTCGCAAGCGATGAGTTTAAGGTGCGGATTAGCGATCAAAATGCCTTCGCTGTGCCCTCCGTAGCCTAGCGTGCAGTCGATAACATAGCCGTCTTCAAGCTGCGAAAATGCTGCGATCGTCTGCGAAAAAAGTACCGGAATATGTGGAGCTTGCACCTGAATTTATCCTTTTGAAATTTCTAATCCTATATAATAGCGAAATTTTTTACAAAGGCGAGAGATGGACGAGTATTATTATGAAATTTTACGCAAAATTTCGCTTTCGATGTTTAGAGATAGGCTTTTTGGAATCTTTCACGGCTCGATTTCAGCAAAAATTAAAGAAAATCAATTTTTGATCAACAAAAAAGACGCGATTTTCGATAGCCTGGATAGGGATGATTTTATAACGCTGTTTTCAAAAAAAGACTACCGCTGGCAGGATGCTAGCATCGATAGTGATATACATATAAATATTTACAAAAATATAAAAGAGGCGAAATTCGTAACCTACGCGACACCACCATATCTCGTCGCATATACGCTGGAGCATGATTTTATTTTGCCACGAGATTACTTTGGGGTGAGCAAATTTAAGCGCATTGAAATTTACGATCCTAAGAACTACGACGACTGGCACGAGCGCGCGCCGTACGAAATTTGCAACTATATGATAAATGAAAATAGCGATATAATGGTAATTCGCGGCTATGGGGTTTTTGCTCATGCAAGGAGCGCGCAGCAAATGGCGAAAAAAATAGCGATTTTAGAAATGAGTTCAAAGCTACTTTTGCTAAGCTAAGATTAATGTATACCAAATCGTTTACTAACGTGTTATAATTCGCTAAAAATGCCTATTTTTCAGCCTTACATAAGGTTTTATCTGTATAATTACTAACAAAAAATTTCTTTAGTTAGCTATTTAAGGATTTAGATGATAGAATGGATGCAAAAGCATAAGAAGTCACTTATACCGACGATTTGGATAAGCGCGATAGCTTTCATAGGCGCAGGCTTCGTCAGCTGGGGCGCATATGATATGAACGTTAACCGCGCAGGCTCAATCGCTAGAGTAGGGCAGATTTCAATAACGAATCAAGAATATAAGATAAAATCAACCGAGTTATACAATAGATTAAACGCTATGAGCGATGGGCAATTTACTCAAGAACAAGCCAAAAATATGCATCTAGATCAGATCGCAGTAGATCAGCTAATCGGCGAAGCGTATTTTCTAAATTTTGCTAAAGATTTAGGCATTCAGGCTAGTGATAAAGATGTGGCGGAGTTTGTAGTGAGCTCGCCGAATTTCCAAGAAAATGGCGCATTTAGTAAGGAACTTTACAACAACGTAGTAAAAAATTCCGGACTTACTAAAAAAGAATTTGAGCGCAATCTACAAAAGGTCCTAACTTTAGAAAAGCTCGGCAAAGCGCTAAAAATAACGCCTAGCCCTAAGATTGTAGAAGCATTTGCAGCATCGCAGCTGATGCAGGACAAGGTTTCTGCAGAGATAATCTACGCAGACGCTAACGTTACTTTTAATGACGACGAGCTAAAGAAATTTTGGGAAGGCGAGAAATCACATTTTATGACTGAGAAAAAATATACTCTCGGAGCATATTTTGTGGCACCTAGTAAAGCCGATGTGAATGAGACCGAACTAAGTAAATTTTATGAAGAACACAGAGGCGAGTATAGAAGCCTGGATGATAAATTATTGGATTTTGCAGAAGCCAAACCTAATGTCTTAAAAGATTACCGAATGGATCAGGCTAAAAAAATCGCAAAAAAAGATTTTCCAGATATTAAAAAAGGCAAAATCGATACTAATGAAACCATAGTTGCTACGGCTAGCAATTTTCCAATATCTGAGATTGAGGTGGCAAAGCCAGGAGATGTCATCAAGCCTTTCGAGTACAAAGGCGGATATTTGATTGCTAAACTGAACGGCGTAGAGCAGCCTAGGCAGATGAGCTTTGAAGAGGCTAAGTCTTTGGCTTCTAAAGAATTTGAAACGAAAAAACGTAAAGAGCTACTTGAAAAAAGAGCTCAAGATGCGCTTAAAAATTTCAAAGGCGAAGATTTCGGCACGCTATCTCTTAATAGTAAAAATAATACCAAGCTAAGCGATGACGAATTTTATAAATTTCTTATCGATATGTTTAATAAGCCCGCGAAAGAAGGGATAGTGATGTTTAATAACAAAGCCGTAGTGTATAAAATTTCACAGCAGAGCCTAGGTAGCAGCGAAGAGATAGATAAAGAAAAAGCGATCGTAGCCGATAGAATAACCACGTTATTAAATTCTAATCTGCAAGATGATCTAACCAAAATGCTAGAAAAGCGCTATAAAACCGAAAGATATTTTAAAGGTAAAGACAGTGAGTGAGTATATTTTAGGTCTAGATATAGGCTCGACTAAAATTCGCGCGATAATCGCTAAAAATGATGGCATTTTTACGGTCTTAGGCGTTGGCGGAGCCGATACTTTAGGTATCAAAAAGGGCGTCATAACAAACATAGAACAAGCCGCGGGCTCAATAAAACAGGCGGTGAAAGCAGCGGTAAAAGGCGCTGGTAGGAGCTATGATAAAGCCATTATATCTATCTCTGGCTCATACGCCAAAAGCGTTAAATCTCGCGGTGTCATAACCATGGAAAATGAGATCGGACTGGATGAAATCAAGCGCGCTATGCAGGTCGCAGAAGCCCAGGCTAATGTGCCTAGCGATAGCGTGATTTTGCACGTGCTTCCGTATGATTTCAGAGTCGACGAGCAGGAGCACATCGAAGATCCCCTCGGTATGAGTGGTACCCGCCTGGAGGTATCCACGCATATCGTCATCGCACCGGAAAGCTCGATTAAAAATTTGAAAAAATCAGTCGAGATGGCAGGCGTAAAGGTCGATAACATCGTCCTTTCAGGCTACGCATCCTCCATATCTACGCTTAGCAAGGATGAAAAAGAGCTAGGTGTCGTACTGATCGATATGGGCGGCGCTACATGCGATATAGTCATCCACCTGGGAAATTCCTTACGTTATAACGATGTTGTGATGTTCGGCTCTAATAACGTTACTAACGATCTATCGCGCGCTCTGCACACGCCGCTTCCATATGCGGAAAACATAAAGATCACCTACAACGATCTAATTAATCAAGGCAATAGCGAAGTTGAATTGCCTGCTTTAGGCGATAGCGAGTCGGAAAACCACATCATAAGCCTTGAGATCATCTCTCAGGTCATCCTCGCTCGCGTTAAAGAGACCTTCGATATGATAGCCGATAAGATCGAAAGAAGCGGATATAAAGATCGCATAGGCGCAGGCATCGTCATCACCGGCGGTATGGCGAAGTTAGACGATGTGCGAGATTTAGCGGCGATAGTTTTTGATAATACTTCCGTTAGGGTTGCAAGAGCAAAAAGCGTGGGCGGTCTACACGAGATTGCTGATGATATTTCAAATTCTTGTGCACTAGGACTTTGTATGTATGGCTTCGGCGAATTCACCCCTTACGAGATGGATTCTAACGGCAAACTCCGCTACAAGGACGAAGTGATAAATAAAAGTCCGAAACGAAATGTGAACGAATATTATGAAAAAGAGGTCAGCAAGGCGATAGAAAAAGAGGGCGTCAGAGCGGATAGCGGTGCGACTAAGAAGGAGGATCTAAATATCCAACTTCCCAAAAAAGACGGACAGAATTTTTTCAATAAAATTTGGTCGTCTATGAAAAATTGGTTTTAAATTTTAAGCTAAGGAGATACTCGTGAAAGGATACAGCATGGAAGAAAGAAAGGGCATCTACGGTGCCAAGATGAAGGTTATCGGCGTTGGCGGCGGCGGATGCAACATGATAAATCATATGATCCGCGAAGGATTTACCAAAACCGACGTTGAACTTATGGTGGCTAACACCGACGCGCAGGCGTTAGAAAAATCGATCGCAAATACTAGAATTTTACTAGGCGAAAACACCACCAAGGGCCTTGGCTGCGGTATGGATCCTGCGCTTGCTAAGATGGCTGCGGAGGAGAACTACGACGATCTTAAAGACCGCTTGGACTATTCCGACATCGTTTTCGTTGGCTCCGGCCTAGGCGGCGGTACCGGTACGGGCGCTGCGCCTATCGTCGCTAAAGCTGCGAAAGAGAAAAAAGCGCTAACTATCGGCGTCGTTACCACCCCTTTCGGTTTTGAGGGTAAAAAGCGCATGCGATTAGCACAAGAGGGTCTTGAAGAGCTTAAAAAAGAGTGTGATTCCATAATCGTTATCCCAAATCAAAATTTATTGAAGATCATCGATAAAAAAACCGGCCTAAAAGATGCTTTTAAGATCGTAGATAATGTCCTATTCCAAGCCGTAAACGGTATGATCTCCGTGATCTTAGAGTCCGGTGACAGCGATATCAACGTCGATTATGCCGACGTTAAAAAGGTAATGACTCACCGCGGTTTGGCGCTTATGGGTATCGGCGTTAGCGAAGGTGATGGCGCGGCAGAAGAAGCGCTAAAAAGCGCGATCCAATCTCCGCTTTTGGACAATACCTCCATCCACGGCGCTATGGGCGTGTTAGTGCATTTTAAGATGTCGCCTGATTGCTCCTTGCTTGAGATTGAATCCGCGATGAATATCATCGAAGATACCGTGGATAAGGATGCCGACGTTACTTGGGGTACCACCACCGATCCTAAGATGGAAAATAACCGCGTCGAAGTTACTCTCATCGCCACTGGCTTTGAAAGGAGTATCGAGGAAAAAAAGCAGGTCGCCAGCGATAACGTAGCGGATCGCAGGAAGGCGCTTTTAGAGAGCATGGGTCGAAATTCTATCTTTTCTAGACAAAAGGTAAGTAGCGGCGATTTTAACGGAGACGAAACCTACGACGAGCTCGACGAGCCCGCATTCCTACGCAACCAGATGGACTAAATGCGCAGACGAGATAGGCAGCTAAGCGAAGATGAGGCGTTAAAAATCATCGACGAGAGCGAATACGCTACGCTTAGCTGCATAGATGAGAGCGGCGAAATTTTTAGCGTGCCTATCTCGCCGGTGCGCGATGCGGGCATTATTTATATTCACGGCGCGCCTGCCGGTATGAAGGCGAAACTCTTTCAAAACGGACGCGTGGTAACGGCTGTTTTTGTTAGCTACAACCACGTTCCTACCCCAAGCGACGAAGAATACCGATCTATCGCAAACGATGCTGCCGCTTTAGGCTCTAGAGTTTATACGACGGAGTACCGCAGCGCGATCGCCGTTTGCAAAGCAAACGAAGTGTTAGATGACGAGCGCAAAATTTACGCCCTGCGGATATTGTGCGAAAAATACACCCCAAACTACATGTCGCGCGTGGAGTTTGCCTCCAGAGCATCATTAAAGCGCACAAAAATTTATGAACTCAAAATAAAATCCGTAACCGCAAAGGCTAAAATTTTATAGAATTAAATTTAAGAAATTTAAATTGCTTAATTTCTTAAAATTTCAAGTTTGAATGCTAGAGAGATTTTAATCTGAAATTTAGTATCGCCAAATTGCGAAGCTTCTTGTCGGCATGAGCATCGGCACCACCGCGGCGATCGTGCCGCTTAC
>CAUSEA010000016.1:0-43412 GCA_963530525.1 uncultured Campylobacter sp. | reverse complement strand
ATAAAGATCCGGAATTTCAAGAAAAGATCAAAGATCCAGAGCAGAAAAAATATATTTACGGCGAAAGCACGACCTTGCTAGGTCAAAAGCTTCCTAGGATTAAGTGGATCTGCATGTGGATTTTCTTAGCAACTATTGCGCTAGTAGCGGTTTTAGGTTACGAAAAGAGCTTACGCCCTGCGTGGACTAAAAATGTCCCTGGAAAATCCGTAGAGATCATCGTTGATAAAAAAACGGTCAAAAATATCACGATCAAAGATGGTCAGGTCATCTCCATGGTGGACGGCGGTAAGGTCGTCTCAAATGTTAAAGAGTCTAAAGCCAAAGACGCGACGAAATTTAATAGCGTCGAAATTTACGACAAAGATAAAAAGCTTACCCAAAGCATCGTTGCTCAAGACGGAAATGTAGTAATTACTACAGGTGATAAGAACGAAAGTATCGCAAACGCAAGCATAGTCGTAAAAGATACTATGAAAAAGACCACAAATTTAAATATGGTCTTAACCATTCAAATTTTCATGCTTCTTGCAGCATCCATCATGATGATCGCCTCCGGCATCAAGGCGGGCAATATCGCTAAAAATGAAATTTTTCATAGTGGTATGATCGCGCTCGTAGCCATTTATGGAATTTCATGGATGGCGGAGACTATGTTTACCGCTCACATCGAAATGCTTAAAGCGTCGCTAGGTAAGGTCGTTATGGCGTATCCGTGGACATATGTCATCGTTTCGCTGCTAATTAGTAAATTCCTTAACTCTCAAGCGGCAGCGGTTGCTACTTTCGTACCGCTAGCGGTTAGCATCGGTATTGATCCGGGCCTTATTATTGCGTTTGCACCGGCTTGCTACGGATACTATATCCTACCTACCTATCCGAGCGATCTTGCGGCGATCCAGTTCGACCGCTCCGGCACTACGCACATCGGTAAATTCGTCATCAACCACAGCTTCATTTTCCCTGGGCTAATAGGCGTTCTTACTTCATGCGCGATGGGCTTTATCTTCGCTCATATTTACGGCTATTTATAATAGTTGCGCTCGCGGGCAATATGGCTCGCGAGCTTTAAATTTCAAATCCCAGTGGCTTTATAAAATTTTATAAAATTTTGAAATTTTAAATGCTCTAAATTTTTAAATTCTAAAGCTTTCTAAATTCTATTCATAACCCGCTCTAGGCTAATTCGTTTTAAATAAAATTTACGTTATAATCCCGCCAAATTCCACATAGGAGGCAGATATGCAAATCCCTATCGCATACGGCAAAGATGATCATCTAAACTTAGAGATAAACGAAAAAAATTTGCTCGGCGTTTTCGATCCAAACCCCGTGGCTAAATTTGACGAAACAGCGCTCATCGCAAAGGCTCTGGCAAATCCGATAAATCAAAAAAGCTTTGACGAGTTTATAGCAGGCGACGAAAAGATCGTAATTATCGTAAACGACGGCACGAGACCGACGCCTACGGCAAAAGTTTTAAAGCAAATTTACCCGAAAATCCGCGAGAAAAATAAAATTTTCATCATCGCCACGGGCTGCCACAGAGAGGGCACGCAGGAAGAATACGAAATGATCTTCGGCAAAGAAATTTACGCGGAAATCAGAGCCAAAAACGAAGTTCACGATCACGACTCCAAGCATGACGAGATGGTGTTTTTAGGCGAGAGCAAAAACGGCACGCAGATGTATCTAAACAAAGCCGTGGCAGAGGCGAAAAAGGTGATCGTCATAGGCTCGGTCGAGCCGCACTATTTTGCGGGCTACACGGGCGGCAGAAAGGCCTTTTTGCCTGGTACGGCGTCGTACGAGAGCATCACGCAAAACCACAAACTAGCTCTTAGCGCCGACGCGCAAGCTCTGCGCCTAGAGGGCAATCCCGTGCACGAGGATATGATCGATGCGATGAAAGTTCTTGCGCACATCGACGTTTTTTCGATCCAAACGGTGCTTGATAGCGAGCACGGCGTGTATTACGCAAGCGCGGGCGATCTAAACGACAGCTTTTACGACTGCGTGAAAAAGGCCGACGAGGTATTTTGCGTAAATATCCCGCGCAAGGCAGATATCGTGATCTCGGTCGCGCCCTATCCGATGGACGTTGATCTCTATCAGGCGCAAAAAGCCCTAGATAACGGCAAACTAGCGCTCGCGCAGGACGGAATTTTAATAATGGTCGCAAAGTGCCGCACCGGCATCGGACCAAAGCCGTTTTTTGATCTGATGGCATCCGCAGATACGCCTAAAAAGGTGCTAGAAAAGATCAGCGCTGGCTTTAAACTCGGCTATCACAAGGCTGCAAAAATGGCCGAAATCTCGCTCTGGGCGCAGACCTGGGCGGTGAGCGACCTAAGCGACGAGCAGATGCGCGCCGTACATTTAAAGCCCTACCACGACATCCAAAAAGCCGTGGACGACGCGCTCGCGCAAAAGGGCGCGGACGCAAAAATCATCATCCTGCCGTTTGGCTCGATGACGGTGCCTAAGGCGTAAGTTTGGCTAAAATTTTATATTACGACGCGAGCTGCGGCATCAGCGGCGATATGAACTTGGCCGCCCTAGTGGAGCTTGGCGTGGATTTTGGTTATCTTTGCGCCGAGTTAGAGAAGTTAAATTTGCACGGCGAATTTAAGCTCGTGCGCAAAAACGTGCTAAAAAACGGCATCGCCGCGACCAAAATCGACGTCGTGCCGCTAAAATCGCAGCCTCACGCCAGAAGCTACGCGGATATCAGGCAAATTTTAGAGAGTTCAAATTTAAGCCAGAGCTGCAAGCAAAGAGCGGGCGCGATATTTCGCACCGTCGCGCAGGCGGAGGCCAAAGTCCACGGCACAGACGTAGAGCAGGTGCATTTCCACGAGCTCGGCGCGATAGATAGTATCGCGGACATCGCGGGCGCGGCGATCTGCTTTGAGTATCTTTTTGAAAAACTCGGCGTCTCGCGCATGCTAAGCTCCAAAATCGAGCTTGGCGGCGGCGTAGCGATCTGCGATCACGGCGCGCTTAGCGTGCCGGCACCCGCCGTTTGCGAAATTTTAAAAGGTGTGCCCGTAAGCCTCGGACGCGCAAATTTCGAGATGACTACGCCCACGGGAGCGGCGATTTTAAAGGCCTGCGCAGACGAATTCAGAGACAGCGCGAGCTTTAGGATCGAAAAGATCGGCTACGGCGCGGGCGGCAAAGACGGCGCGGGCTTTGCAAACGTGCTTCGCGCGATGATTTGCGAGGCGGATGAAAATTTGAACGATGAAAGCGACGAGTCAAATTTAAGCGAAAAAACCGGCTACGGCGAGGTTTGCAAACAAATTCTAATCTCCACGAACATCGACGATATGGACGCTGAGAGCTTCGCCTTTGCATGCGAAATTTTGCGCAAAAACGGCGCGCTGGACGTATTTAGCCGCTCGATTTTTATGAAAAAGGGGCGCGCCGGCTTTGAGCTAAACGCGCTGTGCCGCAAGCAGGACGCGCAAAATTTAAAAGACCTGATATTTACTCACACCACCGCGATCGGCGTTCGCGAGATAGAGGTTGCTAAAACCGAGCTAAAGCGCGAGTTTGCGCGGGTACAGACGAAATTCGGCGAGATAGGGCTTAAGATTTCTGGCACCTGCCAAACGCAAAAAATAAAGCCGGAATTTGAGGACTGCAAGGCCGCGGCGCTCGCGCACGGCACGACGATCGAGCGGGTGCGAAAAGAGGCGCTGAAAATCTATGACGAAACTAGAAAAACTAAAGGCTGATCTGCGCAGACTGGGCGAGCTAGCAGTCGCATTTAGCGGCGGCGCGGACAGCTCGCTGCTGCTGCGCGCGGCGCACGACGCGCTGGGTGAGCGCGCGATCGGTATAACGATCAGATCGCCCTACATGTCCTCGCGCGAGATCGCCGAAGCCGTAGAATTTGCCCGCGCCTACGGCATCCGCCACGAAATTTTAGAACTAGGCGTCGCAGAGGGGATCAAAAATAACCCCGAAAATCGCTGCTATCTGTGCAAAAAGGCTGTGTTTTCGCGCCTAATCGAGCGCGCAAAGGGGCTTGGCTTTAGCCGCGTCGCAGACGGCACGAACCGCGACGATCTGGGCGAACACCGCCCGGGGCTCAAAGCCAAAGAGGAGCTAGGCGTACTCTCGCCGCTAATAAATTTAACCAAATCCGAGATCCGCGAGCTATCGCGCGAGCTGGGCTTACCCACCGCCGAAAAGCCCGGCTACGCGTGCTTGCTAACGCGCCTGCCGCACGGACGCGAGATCGAGCTGAGCGAGCTAAATTTGATCGAAGCCGCGGAAAATCTACTCATCGCAAGCGGTTACGCAAACGTCCGCGCGCGGTGCGACCGCAAAAATATAAAGCTACAAATGCCCTTTTCTAGCATGCGAGACTTTCTAAACGACGCAAAATTTAAAAGCGTCGTTAGACAGCTCGTGACGCTTGGCGCAGCGGAGGTGACGCTCGATCTAAAGGGGCTTAGAGAGGATGTTTTGCATGAGAGAGGATGAAATTTTAGAGCTTTTCGCGGGGGTAAAAAGCGGCCGCGTGAGCGAGCAAGAGGCGCTAAAATACCTAAAAAACTACCCCTACGAGGACGTGGGCTGCGCCAAGATCGACACTCAGCGCGCACTGCGAAACGGTGCGGGCGAGGTAATCTACGGCGAGGGCAAGACGGACGATGAAATTTTGCGTATCGCGGAGGCGATCGGCGCGAGAGGGCAAAATATCCTGATCACGCGCACGAACGAGCGGGTTTTTAAGCTAGTGCGCGAAATCTTGCCGCAGGCGGAGTTTAACGCTCGCGGTCGCGTCATCAGCGTCAAATTTAAAGAGCCCGCGCTCACGCAAAGCTACATCGCGATAGTATCTGCCGGCACCGCCGACGGCGCAGTAGTGGAGGAGGCGTACGAAACGGCGCGATTTTTAGGCAACGACGCGCGCAAATTTAGCGACGCGGGTGTGGCGGGGCTGCACAGGCTGATCGCAAATTTAGACGAGATACGCGGCGCAAAGGTCGCCATCGCCGTTGCCGGCATGGAGGGCGCGCTAGCTAGCGTGCTAGCAGGGCTCGTGAGCGTGCCGGTAATCGCGGTGCCCACCAGCGTGGGATACGGCGCGAGCTTTGGCGGGCTGGCGGCGCTGCTAGCGATGCTAAACAGCTGCGCAAACGGCGTTAGCGTCGTAAATATCGACAACGGTTTCGGTGCTGCGTATAACGCGAGCCTGATAAATCATCTTTAAATTTACGCCCGATGCGCGGGTCAAATTTAAAAGCTAAATTTAAAAGGAAATCGTTGCGAGAGGAAAATTTAAGAGAGCAAAAGGCTGGACCAAAGGGCGCGAAAAAGCTCGCGCAAAAGGCGCAAACAAGGCAAAGCGCGAGAACTAGACTAGCGTTTTTGGCCGCGGCGGTCCTGATTTTGGCGGTAGAAATTTACATCGCGATCTGCGTAAAGGGCGGTTTCGTGCGCCACTACGCAGGCGACGTTTTGGCCGTTATCTTGCTTTACGCGTTGGCTCGGGCTGCATTTAGTGAGCCGCCTTTAAATTTGCCGCTTAAAATTTTCGCGTTTGCGGCAGCTTTGGAGCTAGCTCAGTATTTTGGCGCGCCGCAAATTTTAGGCATAGAAAATAAAATTTTAAAAGTGATGATCGGCGGGACGTTTGATTTCGCCGATCTGCTCTGCTACGCTGCGGGCTGCGTCTTAGCGGGCGCCGCCGAAAAATTTGAAAGTAAAAACCAGCAAAGGAGAAGCGATGGATAAAGAAAAAGCCGTGCAAAAGATGACCGAGGTCATGGCGAAATTCGTCGGCTACACGGGCAAAGTGCTGCCTGATGATGTGACGGCGAAGCTAAGCGAGCTCGCCGAGCGCGAGACGCAGCCGCTGGCGAGAGAGATCTACAAAACGATGTTTGAAAACCAGCGCCTAGCCAAGCAGCTAGACCGTCCGTCCTGTCAGGATACGGGCGTGATCCAGTTTTTCGTGCGCTGCGGAGCGAACTTCCCGCTCATCGGCGAGCTTGAGGAGCTGCTGCGAGAGGCGGTACTGCGAGCGACGCGCGAGGCTCCGCTGCGCCACAACAGCGTCGAGACCTTTGATGAGTACAATACCGGTAAAAACGTCGGCAAGGGCACGCCTAGCGTATTTTGGGAGATCGTGCCGGATAGCGGCGAGTGCGAGATCCACACCTACATGGCGGGCGGTGGCTGTAGTCTGCCCGGCAAGGCAACCGTGCTGATGCCCGGCATGGGCTACGAGGGGGTCGTGAAATTCGTTATGGACATAATGACGAGCTACGGCATAAACGCCTGTCCGCCGCTGCTAGTGGGCGTGGGCATCGGCACCTCGATCGACGTGGCATCCTTGCTATCCAAAAAAGCGCTGATGAGACCTCTTGGCTCGCATAATCCAAACGAACGCGCCGCGCTAACCGAAAAGCTGCTCGAAGAGGGCATAAATAAAATCGGCCTGGGCCCGCAAGGCATGAGCGGCGCGAGCTCCGTGATGGGCGTGCATATCGAAAACTGCGCCCGCCACCCCAGCGTCATCGCCGTCGCCGTAAACGTGGGCTGCTGGTCGCACCGCAAAGGGCACATCGTCTGGGACGAACAGCTAAATTTCGACGTAAAATCGCACAAGGAGTTCGCGCTATGAGTAAGAAAATTTTAACCACGCCGATCAGCGCAGAGGATCTAGCGGATATCAAGATCGGCGACGTGATCTATCTAACCGGGCACATCGTCACCTGCCGCGACGTACCGCACAGACGCGTCGTGCAGGAGGGCCGTGAGCTGCCGCTAGATATCAGAGGCGGCGCGATCCTGCACGCGGGGCCCATCATCAGAAAAACGGGCGAAAAAAGCTTTGAAATGGTCTCGGTTGGGCCAACTACGAGTATGAGGATGGAGAAATTTGAGCGCGAATTTATCGCTAAAACGGGCGTGCGCCTCATTGTCGGTAAAGGCGGCATGGGCGAGGGCACGATGAGCGGCTGCAAGGAGTTTGGCGCGATACACTGCGTATTTCCCGCGGGCTGCGCGGTGGTGGCCGCGACGCAGGTCGAGGAGATCGAGAGTGCGGACTGGACGGATCTTGGGATGCCCGAGACGCTGTGGAAGTGCCGCGTGAAGGAGTTTGGCCCGCTCATCGTCTCGATTGACGCGCACGGAAATAACCTTTTTGAGCAGAACAAGGTCAAATTTAACGAGAAAAAAGACACGGCGCTAGCTGAAATTTTACCGCAGGTTGGGTTTATAAAGTAAAATTAAACAATATAAATTTACTACACTGCCAAATTTTTTTAAAATATTTGGATTTAATAGGCCAAAGCTTAACCGTCGGCTAGATTTAGCCGACGGTTTATGCAAATTATGCAAATTTAAAATATCGAAAACATAAATGACAAAACGAATAATACTAATAGTCCAAATAGCATATTTGGACGTTGAAATTTATTCGCCGCTTTTAATTCTGATCCCGGGATTACCGGAATTACGGTTGCCAGTGCTGCGACCGGACCTCCCGTGAGATAGTATTGCATCATAGCGCTACCGCCGGCAGCCATAACGGCTAATGATAAGGGTGTCGCCGTGCCTAGCGAAAGAGCGGCTTGCAAAAATGGTATGGTTATGGCTACTGACGCGGCATTACTTTGAGTTACAAAACCTGCTAACGTCGATACTATTAGCATACTTTGTATAGGCGCATGAGTTAGCATCGGGGTAAAAATTTGACCGATAAGATCGGCTAATCCAATTTGCTTTATAACGCCGCTCATAAATAAGAAACCTATCGTAGCTACAAGCGGAGTAGCTATCTTGCCGACGCCTTCAAGCATATTTTTCTCGCCTTCTTGAAAATTTAAAACGGAAAGTAAAATTGTGATAATCGCACTTGCAATACCTACTACAAAGACTGGAAATCCTGCAATAAAGCCGATGAAAAGCACAATAAAAGGCAAAAACGCTTTCCAAACCGGAGCTTCGTCGGCCTTTGCTTCAAATTCTTTTGAAATGCGCTCGATATCTTCTTTGCTAAGCGTTGTGCCGCTTCGCATTCTTTTTAATCTAAAAAAGGCACAAGCAAAAACACAAAGTCCGACAAACGTACCTATAACGTTAATTAGTCCGAATCCGATATTTGACACCGCTACGACGGCTACTTGCGTAGGATGAGTAAAACCGCCGTAGTTGCCTAAAATACCGGCATGTCCGTGAATACCAGCGGATTTATTAGGATCTACTCCAAGCTTCACGGATGCCGTACCGGTTATGACCGCAGTAATAGCCGGTTGCGTAAAACCGGTAAGCATACCTATTACCGCAGCCGCTATACCGCCGGCAGTCGCTACGCCTACGCCGCCGCCCAGCCTATTTCCTAGTCTTACAATACTTCGAATAATTACGTCCATGAAGCCACTTGCTTGCATAACGCCGATAAACATTAAAATTCCTGTCATATCGGCAATAACCGGATTTAAACCTCCGATAATAAGAGAGGCCAAAGATACGACATTTTTTGGCCCTGTTACCGGAAATCCTGCTACTAGCGCGCTAATTGCCGAACCGACTATAGCCGTAGTATATAACGGCGTCTTACCGCTTATCATTAAGATAAGCGTAAAAATCATAACGCATTGAGCCGCGACTAACATTGTCAACTCCTTTTTAAAAATTTCATTGAGCATTATAACATTTTTTCAAAAAATTATATATAATATTTAGTATTTTATATTGAAAAATTTTAAAATGTGGTATAATTTTCCAAACCAAAAAAGCGAAGGAGCAAAAAATGTCAAAGCCAAAAATTGCAATTGGTGCGTTGGGCGGTACGATTTGTATGAGTGCGAACGGTGGACAAGGCGGAGTTAAACCTAGCTTTAGTGCAGAACAGTTAGTAGGCGCGATACCTGCCTTAAAGGAGATGGTTCAACTAGAGGCCAAAACCTTGCTGGCTCTTCCTAGCGGTAGTTTAAAGATACAAGATCTCGTAGAAGTTTATAAATGGGCGAAAGAGCAGATTGCTAAAGGGGCAGCAGGCGTAGTCGTTACTCAAGGAACCGATACGTTGGAAGAAAGCGCATTCTTTTTAAATTTAGTTTGGGATGAGCATGCTCCGTTGGTTATTACCGGCGCTATGCGAAATGCCGATTCTATTAGCTCGGATGGTGCCGGCAATATATATGCTAGCGTGTTAACCGCTATTAGTCCGCAAAGTAGAGATCGGGGTGTGCTGGTAGTACTAAACGATACGATTCATAGTGCACTATGGGTTCATAAGAGCAATACCTTTTCTCTGCAAACTTTTGTATCGATAAATGCCGGTATTCAGGGGCTTATGATAGAGAATGGAGTAAAATTTATAACTCCTGCCGTATCGCGTCAAATTTATCCTTTGCCTGACGTCAAATTTCCTAAAGTAGAGATTATACAAAGTTATTTGGGTTGTGACGGCGAGATGATTGAGCTCGCCTTACGTGCTAATTTTAGTGGTATCGTAATTAGTGGCGTAGGTGCCGGACACGTATCATACGATATGGTGGATAAACTAAGAGGTGCTCAAATTCCGGTCGTCGTCGCTTCTCGCACCGGTAGTGGGATCTGTGCTACTAAGACATACGGTTATAAAGGCTCAGAGATGGATCTACAAAGTATTGGTTGTATAATGTCTGGCTGGTTATCGCCGATTAAATCAAGGCTTTTACTGATGCTTTTGCTGGCAAATAATATGAATTTGGAACAGATAAAAAAAGAATTTGGAAATTTCTAAGGCGCCGATCTGGATTGTTTTTATATTATTTTTGTATAATACTCCTAAAAAACGGAGAATAAATGATACATCTCAATTCGGATCGTCCTATCACCACAACAGAATTTATAGTCCATAGTCTTAGTCAAGATATTTTAAACGGAAATATAAAATCCGGCTCCAAACTAAAACAAAATGAAATTTCAAAGAGATTTAACGTTAGTGCTACACCGGTAAGGGAAGCGCTAAAAATTCTGACGGCAAAAGGGTTAATCAGTTTCGATCCATTTAAAGGCGCAATTGTAAAGGGGCTTTGCTACAAGGAAGCAAAAGAAATTTATGAACTCAGAATTTTATTGGAAAGTAAACTTATAACGGATGCGTTTGAAAAATATGATACTGAGTATCTACAAAAAGCAATTAATATCCAAGAGCAGATCGAGACTTGCACGGATTTAAACGAATGGGCTTTGTTAAATGCCAATTTTCATCGATGCTTTTGGCAGAGCGAAAGCGGCAGCAGGACGTTTAATATCGTCGAAACCCTTATAATGGCGGCAATCCCATATGTTTCACTGTCTTTGTTTTATAAAAAAACTCATATAAAATCCTCAAATGAGGAGCACAAGGCGATAATAGAAGCGTATCAGAAAAAAGACTTAAAAAAGCTAATTCATCTCAACACCATGCATACGAATAAGACTAAAAATATTTTGGAAGATGCGATAAAAAACAGTCTTTAAGTATTTTTTAAAAAAGTATGAAATCCGCGCTGCGGCAAACTTGTTAAATTCTTATCGAGATTAAATTTATGTCCACTTCTACATCAACCAAAACATTTCCCGATCAAATAGCTTCTAAAATTGCTTTTTAAAATCACATAAATTATATCAAGGGGGAATTGATAAAAAATTTTAAGGCTTTATCGATCACAGCGATACTGACGCTAAATTTAAGTACTTCGGATATTACGCTTAACGGCAAGGATATGGCGCCGTAAGAAATAGCGCAGACTATAAACGGTAACTAGGCGCGAGATTAAATTTTATCTGTAAAATTTAGCTAATCGCGTGGATAAATTTTAAAAATTTAGACCCGCAAAGTCGCTGTTTTAAAGTGCCAACTAAAAGCGCGCGCTAATCTCTCCGAGGCTATTTCGTAAATTTAGCCTACGCGCTATTTTTCTGCGCGAATTTCACGTTTGCGTAGAGGTAGCTTGCAAGCCCTAGCGCGCCCAGTATAGCGCCCGCCTCGCCTATGTGTTCAAGCCCGAATCTCGTTGCGATCTGATGCCCTAAAAGTGCTCCACCACCGATGCCTACGTTATATATCGCCGAGTAGATCGATATCGCGACATCGGTAGCATCCGGAGCTAGCGCCAAAACCCTAATCTGCAAACAAAGCCCAAAGCCGAAAATCCCCACTCCCCAGACGAAAGCTGCAAGCAGTAGCGCCGCGTCATTTGCGACAAAAACTTTTAGCGTTAGCGCCGAGGCCAGGATAAATAGGATCGAGCAGATCAAAAAGGCGTTTGGAAAATGGCGGTAAAGCTTTGAAAAAAGCACGCTCGCAGCGATTCCCGAAGCGCCGAATGCAAGCAGGACGTAGGTTACGAAGTGATCGCCTGCGGGATTAAATTTCGCCACGAAGGGCTCGACGTAGCTGTAGGTCGTAAAATGCGCACCTACGATCAAAAACGTCAGCAGATACAAAGCAAGCAGCATAGGGCGCTTTGCAAGCATCGGCAAGCTCGCAAGAGAGCCCGCACGTCTGCTTGGCAAAAACGGTAAAATTTTCCAAAGAAACAGCGCCTCCGCCGCCGCAAGCGCGCCGATTGCAAAAAACGTAATCCTCCAACCCAAAAGCTCGCCGACCACGCGCCCCAAAGGAAGTCCCAAAACCATCGCAAGCGAAGTGCCCAAAGCCAGCATGCCGATGGCCTGAGAGCCTTTGTTTATCGGCGCTACGCGCACGATGAGCGATGAGGTGATCGACCAAAAGATCGCGTGCGAAATCGCGATGCCAAGGCGCGCGATTACCAAAACGGCAAAATTCCACGCAATGGCAGCCAGGGCGTGGCTTAGCGTAAATAGTACGAAAAGTCGCAAAAGCAGCCTCTTGCGCTCGAGCTTCGAGGTTAGCAACATCAGCGGCAGCGAGAGGATGCTCACCGCCCACGCGTAGATTGTGATGATTAGCCCCGTGCTCGTAACATCCATCTCAAAATCCGCCGCGATGTCGCTTAGCAGAGCCACGGGGATAAATTCCGTCGTGTTAAAAATAAAGGCGGCAAACGCCAGCGCGATAACTCTCGTGTAAGCGATTTTATGGACGTTCATCGGTTTTCTCTTTCTGGCTTTTAAATTTAGACTTTAAATTTAGCGCATTTAGCGGTTTTTAGCTTTTCGAGTTCTGCTTGAAATTTTAAAATTCCGCGCCATATATACGTGCCACGCCTTGGGCTAAATTTCAAGCGGGAATTATAGCTAAATTTATCCTCCGCGCAGCTTGCGGAAATAGAATTTACCGCTCAAAACGCAAAGTCGCGTGTGGTAAAATTCACGTAGCGATCAATCAATGAAAATTTAAAATGAAATTTGCGCTGTGCTCGGCAGGTGGCAATAAAATTTCTTGTGTTTGGCAGAATGCGCTGAAATTTTATGTACCGCGATGTTGCAAGTCATAAATAAAAATTCGCTACGTTGAGCTTGGATGCGTATAGCGGTTAAGGCTTTGTTAGTGGCTAAATTTATTATCCAGTCTTATTGCGATATGAGGTCTTTTTATCTTGTGGCAAGTGCATTTTTAAATTTCTTAATTTTCGCGCATTCCCGTCATTTGATATTTAGGTTAGAATTTCGAGTCAGACAGCTAAATTTGCATTTAATCTCTACCGCTGCTTGCGATCTGCGCTTAAAGTACGCAAAATTTATTTTCAAAGCGGCGAAAGAGCCCGTCTCAAATCGTCTGCAATGCTCGTCTAAAACTGCCAGCAGATCGCGCTTATCGCTCGCCGCTATAATAAAGCTTTAGAATTTTATTCGGTTTGCGAAGCATTTAAATTTTTAAGCAATAAATATGTAAAATTAGCGAAATTTGATAATTCCAAAGGACGAAAAATGGCAAAAGTTATGAAAACGATGGACGGAAACGAGGCAGCGGCTTACGTCTCATACGCCTTCACCGAGGTCGCGGGCATATATCCGATCACGCCTAGCTCGCCTATGGCGGATTACACCGATATCTGGGCGTCGCAGGGCAAGAAAAACCTCTTTGGCATGCCCGTTAAAGTAGTCGAGATGCAAAGCGAGGGCGGTGCGGCAGGCACCGTGCACGGCTCACTCCAAGCAGGCGCGCTTACGACGACGTACACCGCATCGCAGGGGCTTTTGCTAAAAATTCCAAATATGTACAAGATCGCGGGCCAGATGCTTCCGGGCGTCATTCATGTCGCGGCGCGCGCGCTTGCGGCGCAGGCGCTCTCCATCTTCGGCGATCATCAAGACGTCTATGCCTGTCGCCAAAGCGGCTTTGCGATGCTTGCAAGCGACAGTGTGCAGGAGGTGATGGATTTAGGCGGCATCGCGCATCTTGCGGCGATTAAGGGGCGAGTGCCGTTTTTGCACTTTTTCGACGGATTTCGCACGAGCCATGAAATTCAAAAGATTGAAGTGATAGACTATGCCGAGTTTGATCGCTTGCTCGATCGCGAGGCGGTGCGTAAATTTAGAGCTGACGCGCTAAACTCCGAACATCCTAAAACTCGCGGCACGGCGCAAAACGACGACGTGTATTTTCAGACGCGCGAGCTAACCAATAAATTTTACGACGCGCTTCCGGACATCGTCGCGGAGTATATGAGCGAAATTTCAAAGATCACGGGGCGATCGTACGCACCTTTCGTCTATTACGGCGCAAGCGAGCCGCAGCGGGTGATCGTCGCGATGGGCTCGGTCAATCAAGCCCTTGAAGAGGTGGTCGATCATCTAAATGCTAAGGGCGAGAAGGTAGGCGTGCTAAAAGTCCACCTCTACAGGCCTTTTAGCCTCAAATATCTCTTCGCCGCGATGCCTAAAAGCGTGCGTAAAATCGCCGTGCTCGATCGCACGAAGGAGCCGGGCAGCCTCGGCGAGCCTCTGTATCTGGACATAAAAGCCGCATTTTACGGGCGCGAGGACGCCCCGCTCATCGTGGGCGGCAGGTATGGTCTAAGCTCCAAAGACGTTGATCCCGCGCAGCTAATCGCCGTGTATGAAAATTTAAAGGCGGACGAGCCTAAAAACGGCTTTACGATCGGCATCGACGACGACGTGACGCATCTGTCGCTACCCGTGGGAGATAAAATTTCGCTAGGCTACGATGATGAGACCGAGTGTCTGTTTTACGGCCTCGGCGCGGACGGCACCGTGGGCGCGAATAAAAATTCCGTCAAAATCATCGGCGATAAAACCGATCTTTACGCGCAGGCATATTTCGCCTACGACAGCAAAAAATCGGGCGGCTACACGCGCTCGCACCTGCGCTTCGGCAAAAGACCGATCCGCTCGACCTATCTCGTCTCAAATCCGCATTTCGTCGCCTGCTCGGTCGCTGCGTATCTGGACATCTACGACGTCATCGGCGGTATCCGCGAAGGCGGCACCTTCCTTTTAAATTCCATCTGGGATGCCGAGCAGACGGCGGCAAAGCTTCCGAACAAGGTCAAAAAAATTCTAGCTGCCAGGCGGGTAAAATTTTATATCCTAAACGCCACCAAGCTAGCACGCGAGATAGGGCTCGGAGGCCGCACAAATACGATCATGCAATCGGCGTTTTTCAAGCTCAGCGGCATCATTCCATTTGAGCAGGCGCAAAGCTATATGAAGGAATATGCCAAGAAAACCTACGCCAAAAAGGGCGAAGCGGTCGTGGCGATGAACTGCGACGCGATCGATAGGGGAGCGGACGCTTTGGTGCAGGTAGCAATCGATCCTGCGTGGGCAAATTTAAAAGACGACGCAGCGGGTGCGGACGACAAATACAAAGGCGACGAATTTATAGAAAAGATCGTAAAGCCGATGAACGCAGCGCGCGGCGATAGCTTGCCGGTGTCGGCGTTTTTAGGACACGAGGACGGCGGGTTTGACGCAGGCAGCACGCGATTTGAAAAGCGCGGCGTGGGCGTCACGGTGCCTAAATGGATCGAGCAAAACTGCATCCAGTGCAACCAGTGCGCCTTCGTCTGCCCGCACGCCGTAATCAGGGCATTTTTACTAGACGAAAAGGACGAGGCTGCCGCGCCTTTAAATTTAAAAGATCACCTGCTAGAAGCCAAGGGCAAGGAGCTGAAGGGGCTAAAATATAAGATCCAAGTAAGCCCGCTAGATTGCACGGGCTGCGCGCTTTGCGCCGAAAACTGCCCGAGCAAGGAAAAATCGCTCGTCATGGTGCCGCTTGAAGAAGAACTCGCGAAGGGCGAGCAAGAAAGCGCAGACTTTTTATTCGAGCACGTAAGATACAAAGACGATTTGATGGATAGATCAAGCGTCAAGGGCGTGGGTTTTGCGCGCCCGTATTTTGAATTTCACGGCGCGTGCCCAGGCTGCGGAGAGACGCCGTATATCACGCTGATCACGCGACTTTTCGGCGATCATATGATCGTAGCCAACGCCACGGGCTGTAGCTCGATCTACGGCGGATCCGCACCTTCGATGCCGTACCGCAAGGATGAGAACGGTCGCGGCGTCGCGTGGGCGAACTCGCTTTTTGAGGATAACGCCGAGTTTGGGCTGGGAATGAAAATCGCAAGCGAGACGCTGCGCCATAAGATCGAGGATCTGATGCTAGGCTCGCTCTCAAGCGTGCCAAACGCGCTAAAGGCGCTTTATCACGACTGGATCGAAAACAGAAACGATACGCTAAAATCCGCTCAGATTAGAGATAGGCTGGTGCCGCTGCTAGAACAAAATTTTGATGCGCCCGGGGTTTGTGAAATTTTAGAGCTGAAGCAGTATCTAAACAAAAAATCGCAGTGGATCATCGGCGGCGACGGCTGGGCTTACGATATCGGCTACGGCGGGCTCGATCACGTGCTGGCTACCGGCGAGGACGTAAATGTGCTGGTGCTAGATACGGAGGTTTATTCAAACACGGGCGGACAGAGCTCTAAAGCTAGCCGCCGCGGCTCGATCGCGCAGTTTACCGCAGGCGGCAAGCGTGTTCAGAAAAAAGACCTAGGCCAAATCGCGATGACTTACGGCAACATCTTCGTTGCGCAGGTAAATTCCAACGCAAACCAAGCCGCGACGCTAAAGGCGATCATGGCTGCCGAGGCTTACCCGGGACCTAGCCTTATCATCGCGTATTCGCCGTGTATCGCGCATGGCATCAAAGGCGGCATGGGCAGCTCCGGCGATCAAGCCGAGCTTGCGAGCAAATGCGGCTATTGGCCGACCTACACCTTCGATCCGCGGCTCGCGGCGGAGGGCAAAAATCCGCTTAAAATTTCATCCAAAGAGCCAGACTGGAGCCTTTATGAGGAATTTTTGCTAAACGAGGTCCGCTACAACGCGCTTAAAAAGATCGATCTTGAGCACGCGGGCAAGCTTTATGAAGCCAACAAAGCCGATGCTATGAGGCGCTATCGCCAGCTAAAACGGCTTGCGAATGCCGATTTCGGCGATGAGGTCGTCTCTGCAGGCGCCGCGAGCGAAAACGCTTAAGCTCTGCGGCTATTTGTTGAAATTCTGGCTCTGCAAATTTTGCAATCCGGAATTTTATTAAATTTCGCGGGACTGCATAAAATTCCGTATAAATTTTAAAAGAGAAATCCATGAAAAAAATCGGACTAATCGGCGGCATGAGCTACGAATCTACGATTACCTATTATGAAGGGATCAATCGCAAAATTAACGAGCGTCTAGGTGGGCTAAGTAGCGGCGAAATCCTGCTAAGTAGCTTAAATTTCGACAAGATCGAGCGGTGTCAAAGAGATAATGAGTGGGGCAGGGCGGGCGAAATTTTAGCTCGTCACGCGCGGGTTTTGCAAAGCGGCGGCGCGGATTATATTTTTCTTTGCACCAACACGATGCATAAGTGCTACGAGGCGATAAATGCCGCTATCTCCGTGCCTTTCGTACATATCGCGGACGCCACGCTAGATAAGTTGCGAAAGTGCGACGTGCAAAAAGTAGGGCTGCTCGGCACGATTTACACGATGACGCAGGATTTTTACAAACAGCGCTTGATAGATGGCGGCGTAGAGGTACTCGTGCCAAATGCGGACGAAATGGAAGCGGTAAACGAAGTAATTTTTAATGAGCTTTGCTTTGGTAAAGCCTTGCCGCGCAGCAAGGAGAAATTTTTGCGGATCATTGAAGGGCTTAGAGCTCGTGGCGCGCAGGGCGTGATATTGGGCTGCACGGAGATCGGGCTGCTCGTATCGCAAGCAGATACTGCCGTGCAGCTATTCGATACTACGCAGATCCACATCGATGCGGCAGTAAGTCTAGCTTTAAGCGAGTAAATATCAAATATAAGCCGGCAAAATCCCGGCTTATAATTTCAAATTTTTATATACATTATCAGTTAAATTTAATCTTTCTCTGTTATAATAACGACTATCAATCATAAAAGGGGATGAAATGAACGTTTTAGTTATAGGAGCAGATGAGATTACGCCCATTAAGGCGGTTTTAAAGGACCTTGGCGCGAGCAATATCGAGCACTGGGATGCACGAAACGAAAATCGCGTAAATCGTAAGCCGATCCCGCAGGATACCGAGTGTGTCGTGATGCTTACGAGCTTTTTAAACCACAACACGATGAAAAAAATCAAAGGTGAAGTAAAAAAGCGCAAAATCCCGCTCGTATGCGCTAAAAGAAGCGTTAGCTGTGTATTTTGCGAATACTGTAAGGTTTTCAATTTAAATCAAGAATTCGGTTGCAAGCCTTGCGAAGATGATTAAAATTCCAAGGAATTTAAGTAGTGACGGCAAGTCCAGGCAAGCGGTTAAAAAATCGCGCACTACGCCACAATCAAATGCTTACGACGATGAAACAGGCGAGCTAAATTCTAAGGATTCTTTAAATTCTAACAAATTTAACGCTACTTGCTTTGCGCACGCCGAAAGCAAGAAATTTAGCGGCAAATTTAAAAAGTTTTCAAGCGGTAAATCGGGCGCGCTTAATTGTAATGCCTCTAAGTCGCATGCTGTAAAGAGTGCGCAAAAGGGCGGCGCGAACAGGAATTTAACGGCAAGGGCTTTTTACGACACTGACTTAGTACAAAAGAATTTTTTCTGCGCTAAGCGTTCGGACGAAAAATCAGCTTTGTTACGAGATATTGCCGCGCCAAAACGAGGTATCGCGGCGCGCGAAAAACGCCAAAAAGCGGATCTGCGGCACGATAATGAGCTTATTGATGATAAAATTTTAAATGCCGAAGCTTTTAATAAAAGATTCTTTTGCGGAGAGATTTTTGGCTTTGATGCGAACGGGCGCGAGATTGTGCCAGAGGCGCTGCGGGATTATAATGCGGCTTCGCGAGCGCGGGCGATGCTAGCTCTATATAATTTTAACGTTAATGCGGATTATAGAATTCTGCCCGCAAATTTAAAGGGCGCTTCGCAGTTTCGTACCGCATTTTTAAATTTTATTGCTTCCGAGCTTGGATACGGAGCTTGTAAAATTTACCGCTTCAAACCCGCCGTAAAATTTTGCGCGGCGGATAACGCGATAATCTTTTCTTATCTGCGCGGCATGCAGCTGCCCGTATTTGCCACTAATCCCGCTTATAAGCTAAGCCGTGCGATCGTGAGCTTGCGTAGCGGCTTGCTGCTAAACGGAGACGATGCGTTTCGCAACTTAGTATTTTACAAAATCGCGCTTCGCAATGCAGGCGCACAGCTGCAGCTTGTGGGCAAATCGGGCGAGCTCATCGTAGTTCGCAAGAGCGGTTTTAGCCTAGGCGTGGTTACGAGCTTTAAAAAAATTTTACCTCAAAATCCAGCCATTTATGATAATGATATAAAAAAAGCGCTAGAGCTTTGTCACGGAGCAAACATCGACGCCGTGTATCTTGTCTATCCAAAAAATGAAAATTTTAACCGCCACGTCGAGATAAAAAGCGAATGCTTTAAGGGAAATTTCATTATGAAATTAGTACCATATAAACTTACCGACAAAATTTATTAAAAGGATACCAAATGGTTGGAATTATTTTTGGAAGCTCGATGGGCAATACAGAGGACGCCGCGAAGCTGATCTCCGAAAAGCTAGGCATAGAAAACGAGCTAAAAAACGTCGCGGACATTGCGCCTGCAGATCTAAATAAATACACTGCGCTCATCATCGGCAGCTCCACGTGGAACGACGGAGAGTTGCAGGACGACTGGGCGGGCTTTGACTTTTCAGCCCTTGATGTCGCGGGCAAGACTGTCGCGATTTTCGGCATGGGCGATAGCTCAAGCTATAGCGATGCCTACTGCAACGCAATGCGCGAGCTATACGATAACTTCAAAAAAGCGGGTGCAAATATCGTAGGCGCAGTGCCTACCGACGGATATGAATTCGACGAGAGCAAGGCCGTAGTGGACGGCAAATTCGTTGGCCTCGCGCTAGACAATGACAATCAAAGCGACCTCACCGAGAGCCGCATCGAAGCGTGGATAGCGCAGATCGCTCCATCTTTTAAATAGTCCTCCTTTAAATTTGCCGTGGAGTGCCCGCTTCACGGCGCTTTCATCTTTTTTAAAATCATTAAAGCTTAGACTTTTTTAAAATTTAAGCTCTGCCGACTTCGGTTAAATTTAAACAGATTGGGCTTTGAAATTTTAAAATTTTAATCTGCACGAATGAAATTTATCTTTTAAATTTAGAGCTGCTCGATACTTTTGCGCTCATGTAAATACAGACCTGCTTGGAGGCGCACGTAGCGTGATTAGAAAAAATTTAGCCTCTGTGACGGCGGAAGAATGAAGCCGAGAGTTTGCATAGCACAAGCGGATTTATAAACTTCATCGGCATAATAATCGGCGCACGCTCGGGAGATAAAATTTGCAAATTTTATAAGCAGCGAAGCGGAAAGTAATGTCGCTAAAATTTCTCTCCGCACATACGCCATTGAAATTTCTTTCCACGCGCACGCTGTTAAAACTCTCCCCGCAGCTCTGCCGTGAAATTTCGCTCGCCGTTTAATGTAAATTTTGTCTATCTGTGTAGCGAGCGGCTGCCGTTTGTCCGTAAAATTTAGCATAAATTTGGCGCTGCAACCGCACGCGACTGTCGCCTCAAATAAAGCCGCCGCCGTAACTGCGAGATCGCCCGCCGCTAGGAGCGAAAGCCGCAAAGCCCCATGGCGCGACAAAGCATAAATTTAAAAGAGGAATTTTGCTCTTTACACTACTTCGCGCAAATAGCGCAGCAGGGCGTAAATTTAAAATTTTAGGGCGCGAATTTTAAGGCTTTAAAATTTACAGCCCCAGCTCTATCGCCAGATCCTTTACCGCTTTGAGATTTACCTTGCCGCTGCCGAGCACCGGGATTTGCTCCACTTTTTTCACGACGCTTGGCTGCATTATCGGCGCCAGCGCGGAGTCCTTCAGGCGGCGCGAAATTTCATCCTCGCTCGCCTCGCCCACGTAGAGCAGAGCGATCTTTTCGCCCTTTTTCTCGTCTTTTAAGTTTACGCACGAATAGATCGCGCTTTCGCCTAAAATTTCGCCCACAGCGCTCTCTACCGCGCCTAGGCTGATCATCTCGCCGCCGATTTTGGCAAAGCGCGAAAGGCGGTCGGTGATAAATAAAAACCCGTCGTCGTCGATATAGCCGATGTCGCCGCTCTTGTAGTAGCGTACGCCGTTTATTTGCGCGATTGCTTCGGCGGTTTTTGCCGGCTCATCGTAGTATTCCTTCATAACCTGATGTCCGCCGATTAAGATAAGCCCCTCCTGCCCGTTTGGCAGCGGCTGTAGCGAGGCGGGATCAGTGATCTTTATGACCGTGCCCGCAAGCGGTAAGCCGACGCTCTTTTCGCGGTTAAAGTAAAGCTCTTTGAAAAAATCGGGCTCGAGGACGTTCGGCGTATTTACGCTCACCACCGGCGCAGTCTCGGTCGTGCCGTAGCCCTCGTAAATTTCGATGCCGAATTTTATCTTAAATTCCTTGCGGACGTTTTCGTTTAGCTTCTCCGCGCCCGCAATCGCTAGGCGAATGCTTCCCAACATTAGAGGATTGAGCCTTTTATTTTTGGTGTAGAGTCTAAAAAACGTCGACGTGCCGAACATTATCGTAGCGCCGTATTTTGCGCTCATCTTGCCGACGCTAAAGGCGTCCGTAGGATCGGGCACGTGGATGCTTAAAATTCCGTCGTTTAGCGGAAAGAGCGTCGTTACGGTAAGCCCAAAGCAGTGAAATATCGGTAGCGACGCCAAAATCGCATCGTGCTCGGTGGCGTTTATGAGCTCTGAAATTTGACGGACGTTCGCCATTATATTTTTGTGCGTCAAAACCACGCCTTTGGGCTTTCCCTCGCTGCCGCTGCTAAACAAAATAGTCGCTACGTCATCTATCGCGTGCGGCTTAAAATACAGCGCGCGAAATAAAATTTTAGGCATTAGCAGCGATTTTAGCGCGCAGGCTATGCGCTCGTTTTTAGAGGCGCCCTCGCTTAGATCTTCAAGGTACACGAGCCGATCGCCGATCGAACTCTCCAGCTCAAAGCCCTTTGATTTGAGCTTTTCTACGAATTTGCGCGAGCTGATGATCGTGCGGATATTCGCTTTATCCGCGCAATATATTAAATTTTCCTCGCTTAGCGTGTAATTTAAATTTACGCTCGTTTTGCCCATCGCAAAAAGCGTTAAATTTACGGCGCTTGCGATGACCGAGCTAGGCAAAACGATACCTACGTTTTCCTCGCTATCTATACGGCTCTTTAGCCTTTTGCGAAGTATCAAAACGGCGCTCATCATCGCTAAATTTGTGAAGCTCACTCCAGTGCTATCGACCGCCACGCGCTTAAAAGGCGATCGTTTGGCCTGATTTAGCCAGTTGTAAGCAAGCGGCTTTAGGCTTGCGAGGTATTTGCCCCAGCTGAAAAACGATAGCTCCGTTACCGCACGTTTTACTTCATGCGCCTTGGAATTTGCCTCGATCGGCGCGCCGAAACTTACGCGAAGTGCGTTTTTACCGCTTTGCGAGATCGTTCTTTTATAATGCTCGCTGGCGCGCGAAAACGTCGATCCCCAAAGCCCTCTGATATAAAAAGGCACGATTACGGAGTTCGTATCGTGCGCGGCGAGCTCAAATCCGCCCTGAAACTCGTCTATACGGCCGTTGTAGCTGATGTGGCCCTCGGGGAAAAGCCCGACCACTTCACCAGCATTTAGCGCCTCTCGGATACTTTCGATCGCGCTTTTACTAACGCCCGCTCCGATCGGAATGACGCGGAAAATTTTAAAAAACCACTTCAAATACCACAGATCGTAGTAGCTGCGATGCATTACGAAGCGCACCCCGCGCGGGCAGGCAAGCTGCACCACCGCCCAATCGATCCAGCTGATATGGTTGCCTAAAAGCAGCACGCCGCCTTTTTGCGGGATGTTTTCGATGCCGTCTACGTGGACTTGGTAGCCAAATTTCATAAACGGAATGAGTAAAATTCTAACGAAAAGCTGCGGCAGATATTTCGCGCCGAAGATCCCGCAGATAAGTACGCAAAGAGCAGCCATAACGAAAATTTCGCCGCTGGCGACCGCAAAATGCACCAAGATGATGGCGATGAGCAAAAACAGCACCATAAAGATATTTTGGATGAAATTTGAGCCCGCGAGCACCCGCCCCATGCGCTCATCGGCGGTGAAAAACTGAATGACGGCGTTGAGCGGTACGATGAAAATTCCGCCGCTAAATCCGAAGAAAAACGATGCCGTACCGAGCCAAAATACCGAGTGCGCGTTGGCTAGCACCATTAGCGCGAGCGCCAGACCGAATGCGCCGAACGGCACGATACCGAGCTCGATATGCTTTTTGCAGTAGCTGCCCGCAAAGATCGAGCCTAGCGCGATTCCGATCGCACTAAGCGCCAATATCACCTGGATCACCATTACGTTATCGCTGCCGCTAAGGCTCTTGTAGTGAGCCGGGAAGGTCGCGATCACGAGCTGTGAGACCGCCCAAAACATCGCAAGTCCCAGCGTGCAGAGCAGTACGTTTTTGTCTTTTAGCACAAAATTTAAATTTTGCCTTAGATAGCGAAGCTTAAGATAGTCGTCTTTGTTAAATTCCGCTTGCGGCTGCGCGGCGTCGAAGAATGGAATTTTATATGAGTAGTATGTTTCAAGCACGGAGCCCGCGACTAAAAGCACGCCGATAAACCAAACCGAGCTCATCAGCTCGCCCGCGTCGCTGCTGCGGACTGCGAACAGCTCGAAAATCACCGAAAAAACAAGTGATGAAAGTAGAATTGCTATGATCGTCAAGGCCTGCACGAGGCCGTTTGCCGCGCCTAAATTTTTCGCGCCGACGATCTTTTTAATCAGGCCGTATTTGGCGGGCGAGTAGATCGCGCTTTGCGCCGCAAGCAGGATCGTCATAAAAAACGCGAAATAAAACCACCCGCACAGATAGCCGAGCGTAATGAGCGCGGTAAGCGCGACGCCGAGTTTCGCGCAGATCCGCGTGATGCGGGTACGCGAGAATTTATCGTTGAGATAGCCGCTGGCGCTAAAAAGAAATACGTAAGGCAGCAAAATCAGTAAATTTACAAGCGAGGTAAGGGCGATGAGGGCACCCGAATCGGCGCTTTTTACAAGGACGTTTTGAATCGTGATCTTATGGCCCAGATCGACGCTTGCGTTGATAAACATAATCGCCAAAAACGGCAAAAATCCGTTGATTTTTAATAAAGATTTCAAGCTATCTCCTTTAAAAACGGGATTTTATCTCACGGAAGTTAACGGACGCAAATTTAAGGCGGCTTCGCTACAATTACGGAAAAATTAAAGGAAAAATATGAAAGTGCAAATCACAAATCGCGACGTTGATAACCTCAATAAATTTATGCTGCTTTACAGCAAAAAGGCGCGCAAGCAGCGCCTAGTCAGCACCTACGCCATACCGTTTGAGTTTTTGCTCGTTGGCATCATCATCGACGGGCTTTTAAAAACGGCGCCGATTGCGAGCGTGGCGTCGGTTATTTTGGGTGCGGCGTGGCTGATTTTTTATCCGAAATTTTATCGCCGCATGCTAAGAAAACATCTCTCTGCCGCCAAACTCGCGCAAGACTCGAGCACAGAGATGAGTTTCGTCGCGGACGGCGAGACGATCTCGTTTTCAAAAGGCGAGCCGCGCGCAAGCGAGAAATTTGCCGCGCGCTCGCTAAACCGAATCGCTGTGGGCGGGGAGAATTTTTTCTTGGCGTTTGATCGCGGCTTTCACATCGTCCTTCCAAAAAACGCCGAGACGGACGCGGCGGTGCAGCATCTTGCGGATCTGCGCGGGCTACAGATCGAATCCGTGAATATGGACGTTGAAATTTAACTCAGGCGCAGCCTGCACCGCTTAAAGCGTCGTCGGGGGATGGGTGGGGTTTGGGGCGGGAAGGGGAGCGACCTCGCAATTGGGGCCCCTTCCCGCCCCAAGAGAAACATATCGCGGGCTAAAATTTAAACGGAATTTCATTTTGTAATAAATTTAAAATTTCTCTATGTAGAATTTGCCTCTAGAATTTGGGGCGCGGCAGCGTTTTCTCTTAAGGGGGAAGGGGCGCTACTTGCGAGGCGCTCCCCTTCCCCCTTAAAATCCCCCAACCCCTGGCACGCTCAAAGGGCGAGCTACGCTCGCGCTAATTTTAAACTGCGGTTGGCGGCAAAATTTTTGCTAAAATTCTGCGCTCGGCTCGCCGTTATGCCTCGCGCATCTCCTCTGCTAGGCGCTTTTTGTAGGCGCGCTTGAAATAAAATGCCCAAATTAGCGGAAATATTATCTCCAGCCCTTTCCAAAATGCAAACCCGCCATACTCTCCAGGAATGGTAAAAAAACCTATCCAAACTGCATAGTAAGCAGCCACATAGCTTATCACGAAGATAACGCCCCAAATTAGTACTTCGGAGCCAGTCGTAACAATCCATATCGCAATCAAATATATGAAAGTGCTTGCTAGCGCGGTCGGAAAAAACCAATTCAGAACGCCCAATTTTTGGTGATTTATATCCGCGCCAAGATAACCCACCACGCATGCGATGATGCACAGAGCGCATAAGATAGCGCGCAGCACGGCTAAATATCGCAGTCCGCGAGGCTGTATCACGCCTTCGTAGCCGCTGTTTTCGCAACTGCCGCTTTGCCTGTTTTTGCCGCCACGCCCCGCGACATAGACAAGATGCGCGCCTAACGCTATGAAACACGCACATTGAATAAAGTCCATAAATATGAAACTGCCGAGCTCATCTTTTCCGCCTATATTACCTATTAGCCTGAGCCACGAAAACTTCACTATGCAAAACGTCGCCGCGAGCAAAATCGGGTGCAGCGCAAGCCTACCGTTTCGCAAATCGGAGAGTAAATTTTTAAAATATCTCATGCTTTCCCCTTAAAATTCCGCGGAATTCTAAAATCACGAAAGAACTCCGCGCATAGTTTGCGAATAGAATTTTATAATTTCTCTAATGCGGAATTCTACTACTAAATTTAGAATTTTGCAGCAAGGAATTTTGAAATTTAATGCGGACGCAGATCGTACAGCTAGCGTTGCGTAGGTAAAGATAAATCAAAAATCCCCACGAGCAAAATTCCAAAAATTAGCGCAAGTAGGTTAAATTAAAAAAGCTACGCGAGGAAAATTTAAAATATCGTAGGCACTAGCCCGCCGTCAAGCCTAAGCGCCGCACCCGAAAAGGACGATGAGTGGGGGCTTGCGACGAAAGCGACGAAGCGTCCGATCTCTTCTGGGCGGATGAGCCTTTGGATTTGTGAAAGCGGTCGGTGATTTTTCATAAAATCCTTCTCGCACTCGCTTTTGGGTACGGAGCTATTTTTATACATATTTTCTAGCATCTCCTCGACGCCCTCGGTTAGCGTGGAACCCGGCATTACGGTATTTTACAGTGATGTTGGTGCCTTTAGTTAGCTTTGAGAGGCTTTTTGCCAAAGATAAATTCATCGTCTTAGTCATGCTATATTGCGGCATTTGCCCCGATGGCATCGGCGCTTCCTCGCTCGCGATGAAAACTATCCTGCCAAAATCCCTCTTTAGCATACCGGGAAGATAAAATTTACATAGCGCGTTGCCCGACATCACGTTTACGCGGAAAAATTTCTCCCAAATTTCATCAGTGATATCAAAATACTCCATCGGCTCGAAAATTCCCATATTATTTACGAGGATATCGACGGTCGGCAGCTTCTTAAATAGTGCCTCGCGATCCGCTTCTTTTGCGATGTCAGCAGCGATACCTTCTACGCAGGCGTCTTTAAATTTAGCCCTAAGTTCGCATACTACTCTTTGCACATCCGCTTCGCTTCTGCCATTTATCACGACATCCGCGCCCTCGCGAGCAAATTCTGCCGCGATAGCCTTTCCGATGCCCTTAGTCGAGCCGGCAACCAAAACCTTTTTATTTTTTAAGCCCAATTCCATTTTTCTCCTTTGATTATTTAAAATTTTAATTATCGTCTGTATTGGTTTTAGTTGAGCCACTTTGCTCGCTCATTGCTAGGGTCCGTTTCGTTGCCGATCGCTTCGTAGCGCGAGTAGTAAAACTCCACAAACTCCTGCACCTGCGCCTCGCGCGGCAGATACACGCCGTCGCTAAGCTCCGCGAAGCGCGATAAAAATTCCGCCGCGTCCTTTTTGTCGCAATAAAGCCGCGCCAGCTCCTCATAGTTTTGCAGGCACGCGGCCTTGAAGCTCTCATAGCCTGCGCGGTCAAATTTAACCGCCAGCCGCATGCTGTCAAATTTCAAAACGCCCGATGCAAAAAGCAAGCTCAGATGTATCAGAGCCTCGCAGTAGTAGGGCTTGAGCTCCTCCACTCGCTGCCACGCGATGAGCCCCACGGCGCGGCGGATCAGCTCGTCCAGCACCGGCAGGCAAAACTCCTCCTCCTCGTGGAAAAAGAAGTTTATAAGCCCGCCGGTGGTCGCCTTGTACTCCTCGATGAGCTTAAAAAGCCCCGATCGGTTCATGCGCGCCTCGGTGTCCGCGTCGATGAAAAATATATGCCCGAACTCGTGTCCGATCGTTGATATTTCGTAGACGCGGCGCCAAATTTGCGGCTTTTTAAATAAAATTTCGCGCCCGAAATTTAGATAATCGAGAGCAAAAATTTCGCCGCTTAGCCGCATAAAAGGTCTAGCCTTGGCGCTTTCATAGACGAAATTTACGAAGGCGAAAATTTTCTTGCCGCAGTTGGTGCTTACGAACTCGTCGTTGGGTACGACCTGCGCCGAAAAGAGCCCGTTCAGATCGGCGCCGTAGTAGATCAGCGGCGCGCAAACGTAAAGCTGGGTTTTGGCGATGTTTGAGAACACGAGCGAGTGCATGACGGCGTTGTTTGCGCCGATTTTTTCATACGCGCGCTCAAAGCTCTCGCTTACGCGCGCTTTAAATTCCTCCGCGCTGAACTTATATGCGCCTGCAAGTCTGACGTCCCATTCTAGCGCGACTGCGTGCGTGTAGGCGTCCTCGTAGTATTCGAGCGGATGCCCGATCTGAAGCGGCGTTTTTATATCCATCCACGCGATCTCCGCATCCCGCCACGCGCCGATTACCGCGCTAGCATCCCTCTCGCAAAAGGCCTGTTTGAGTTTGGACAGATACGTGACGTAAGCTAGCTCGCTCTCATCTTCTGCTAGCGTCACCAAACGCTCCAAAAGATCGCTAAATTCGCTCTGCAGCTTCGTCGTCTCATCCGCAAATGCCACGGCGTAGGGCACCATTTGGGATTTGCCCTCGCGCTGCACTATCGCGCCGTAGCAGCGCTCGCAGACCTCGCCGTGAGGTGTGCGCATAAACAGCTCCTCTTGCAGCAAAAATTCCTTCGCCTGCGCAAGCGAGCTAAATTCCTTTTCCAAGCGCTTGTTCGTGCCTTCGATAATTAGGGCTTGCCAGCTTTTTTGCATATCGCTTAGCACGAGCCCGATGCGGTGGATGCCCTTTAAAAGCTCCAGATAAAACGGCTGCAAAATCCCCCGCGCGCCTGCCTCGGCGATGAGAGCTGCGTGCATGCCTTCGTGTATTTCGCGCGTGAAATCATACATTTTGCTTTTTAGCTCACGCTGCCGCGCCTCATCGTAGCCTAAGCGGCGAAATTCTTGCAGCAGCGGATCCTCTTTGAGATCAACGATTCGGCGCAGCACGGCGATGCGCGCAGTATCGCCAGACTCAAAGCCGCAAATTTCTAGCCCGCGCGTGATCAGCTCGGCGTGCGGCTCGTCATAGAGGGCGTTTAGTCGCGCCTTAGCGCTCGCCGCCATCTCGCTAAGTTTTGCAAAATCGTTCATCGCGTATCCTTTTTGTCGTTTTATCGTCTTTTTACGAGCGGAATGTGTCTGCTTCGCGAGCAAAATTCTATCCTCGCATCCGCTTAAAATTTTAAAATTTCGACATATATTTTTGCCGATTGTATCGAAAAAGTGTTAAATTTGCGCGGTTAAAATGCGAGATTTTTAAATTTAAGGAGTAAAAATGAGCGATTTAAACTTAGACGATTTCGGCGAGCCGCGCATCAAGGTCGTAGCGCTGCCTAAGGATACGAATAGCTCGGGTAATATTTTCGGCGGCTGGATACTAGCGCAGATCGATTTAGCGGGCGCGACGGCGGCGCGCGAGATAGCGCCTGAGCGGGTCGTGACGATCTCGATGCAGGAGGTAACTTTCAAGCAGCCCGTATTTATCGGCGATGTCATCAGCTGCTACGCAAAAGTACTAAGCGTGGGAAATACCTCTATCCGCGTGCAGATCGAGGTCGCAGCGCTACGACTGGGCGAGGATGGATTTCGCGAGTGTCTGCACGTAACCAGCGCGATCGCAACCTACGTAAGCGTGACCAAATTAGGCCAAAAAAAGCCGATCAGCGCAGAGATCAAGCGGCTGCACGGATTTTAAAATTTTTCAGACTTTAGTTTTAGCTCAAGGAATTTTAGCGTCAAGCTTATAACGCGAAAATTCTTATGTGGATAAGCTTAGTGCACAGAATTTGCTGCGTAAAATTTTATAATTTTAAGCGCGGAATTTTGCTGTACAGTATTTTGGTAGAAAACCTCGCAGACAGAATTTTAGAATTTTAGAATTTTAGAATTTTGGAATTTTGGAATTTTGGAATTTTGGAATTTTAGAATTTTAGAATTTTGCGGCGCGCAGATTAATAAACAAATTAAAACGCGCCGCAGCAAGTCGTGCTAGCAGCTAGTTTGCAGCGTCTTGAAGCTCTTCTTCGATCTCGGAGTTGCTTTTTACGACCATGCCTGAGCCATGGATGACGCTAGGCATGCAGGATGTGCAGATATGCACCGTCTCGCCGTTTTTATGCGCCTTGATAAAGACCGCATTTTCATCGTCGCTGCTTTTTAGCGAACAAATATTGCAAATGTAAATATCACCTGATTTCATAGAAATCCTTTCTTAAAAAATTTTGCACTATTTTATGAAAATTTCAAAATTTTTCATTGATTTTAGTTAATCTTTAGCGATTTTTATTGCGGGCACTTTCGTCTATCAGCACTACGTGCGTCAAAAAGATGATGAAAAATAGCTGGAAAAATAATCCTACCAGCGGGATCAAACAAAGCAGGTAAAAAATAAAAGCGCTTAGGGCAAATTTATATCCGCCACCCATTTTATAAGAGCGCTCGAAGCTTTTCGCGCTTAACGCGTTTGAAGCGACGTCGATTAGAACCAGCTTGTAATAGATATAAAAAAACGGCACGTTGATGATGAATAAATTTATTACAGGCACGAACAAAAGCACCGAACAGATAAATAAAATCACTAAAAATTTTAAAATTTCAAGACTCATCAGCTTTAGCACTCGCGCCATGCTCGCTTCGTCCGCGCGACTTAGGTGGTAGTGGCGTGCGTTGATCTCTTTAGTGACTGCGGGCGTCAAAAAGGCTGCGATGATAAGCGCGCAAAACACGCTAAGCATCAGCACCGCAAAGCTGGCAAACACCGAAAAAATCGCGCCGATAATCCACTTCGTAGCAGCAAAGCTTAGAATTTTTGCAATTATTGGGAAGCGCTGCTCGTCCAAGAAGCTAAAATCGCCGCTTTGCGCGCCCTGCGAAAGCGCGTCAAAAAGCTCTTTACCGCCGAAAAATGCGAGCGTGCCTAAGATTATGAGCGAGCACACAAGCGGCAATAGTGAGAGCAAAATAAACTTGCGCGTAAAAAAATCCTGCTTTGCCAAATTAAAAATTCTACCCATGTATGCTCCTATTTGCGTTATTTTAGCGACTTTTGCGACGGAATTTGAGCTGAGTAATTTGGCTGCCGCACCGCGCCTCATCAATCCGCTCGCTTGGCTCATTCGCTTTTTTTTAACCGGCTCATCTCGCATTATAATACGGAATTTATGCTTTGATCGCTCGCCCGCGTTTAATCTGCTCGTTTATCGTGTGTAAAAAAGAGACCGTTTTGCTTGTTGCAAATATTTATTTGCTTGCTACGCGGAATTTTGCCACTTGTATGCAAGCAAAGCATTGCATAAAATTTCAGGCTCAAAATTGCAGAATTCCAAATCAAAGCCCTTTTTTAAAATTTGCTTGCCGAAATTTTATATATAAAATTTCAAAATTTCAAAGGGAAATCTCGCGCGCAAACCCACGACTTCACTTCGTCGCGTCGTAGATCTTTTGCAATTGCTCGTAAATTTCGTTTGCGCTTACTGCGCCTTTTGATAGCACCTCTATTAGCACCTCGTTATCTTCAAGGTCTCCCCAGATTTTGCGGTAGCCGCCCTCTTTGTAGCCATTATTTTGGCGGAATTTATTCAGCACGTTTTTGCCGATATATTTGGCAAAAAGTATGTCTAAGCTCACTCCGCATTTAATCGCGACGCGAAAAAAATCGGTCAGTAGCTCACCGATTTGCAGCTCAAAGCCGCTTGTTTCGTGGATTACTAGCTCGATGTCGTTTACGATCTCATAGATGCTGTATTCGCGCACGTCGTAGGCGTAGGAGCTAAACTCCGCAAATCCGCTTACTGCCGTGACGTCGCTTACGATGTGGTCGATGTCTTTGTTGCCGTAATATTGCTCTAAAATATAACTCATCACGAAGTGCCAAATATCAACGATCTCAATGACGATATTATTAACGTCCGGCGCTGCAGAGATATTTTTCCAATGCTTCCACGCAAAGCTATCGATAAGCTCTGCGCATTCCATGTAAATGCAGCGCTTCCAGTTGATAAGTTTGCCGTTTTTTGTATAGCCGTCCTCCCAGCCCACGCCATTTGTTTCGTCGTTTAGGGCTTGCTGCATCAAAAACATCTCTTTTACTTTTTTATAATTTTCCATAAAAATTCTCCTAATTTTTGCTCGCGATTATAGCTAATAAAAGAAAATCATTGTATAATTTAGCAAAAAGGAGGCTTAAAATGTGTGCCGCTCAAGATAAATTCGACGAGTTTTTAGGCAGGATGAAACTCCTATCTCTCGGAGTTTTGCGCAATAATCTGCCATATTGCTGCAGTGCATTTTATGCCTACGATCCGCAAAATAAGGAGCTCATCATCGCAAGCGCGAGCGACTCCGAGCATATCAAAGCAGTCTTTGCCAACCGCGGAGTTGCGGCTACGGTCGCGCTGGATACGAAATTTGTAGGTAGGATCAAAGGCGTGCAGATTTGCGGCCATATCCGTAGCGCGGATGAGCGCGAAACCTCGCTATATCTTAAGCGCTTCCCGTTTGCACGCGCGATGGAGACCGATTTTTTTACGATCAGAATTGATTGGATGAAAATGACCGATAATACCTTAACTTTCGGCAAAAAACTAATTTGGGAACGCTAGTTCGCTAAGAATATCGTCTATTTATTTTTACGAAATTTTAGACTTGCAAGGCTTAAATTTTATCTAGTAAAATTTTAAAACTTGCATAAATTCTATCTTGTCTATTTTTCAAAGAATTTCACCATAGATCCGCTTTAAAATTTCCGCTTGGTTGGTTTTTGGAATTTTACAGCATGGAATTCAGCGTAAAATTTTATCTTGCAAGCGGGGATTATCGCAAATTTTATTCCCTTAGAAGCGGTGCCTGCTGCGTAGAATTTCGCTTGAAAATTTTAAAATTATAAAATTTGGCTTTTTAAATTCAGCCTAGCGCGCGAGCTTAGCTCCGCCGCTTTCTGATTTCGCTTACTAGCCGCCCGCCGATCGCGTAGTCGTCAGTGGATATTTCGTCTATCGTAACGACCGTGGTTTTCTCGCCCCTACCCAGCACGGCTACCAGGGCATCGGTGAGATTCTTGACGAGCCTTGCTTTTTGTTCGCGACTTAAGCCGCCGCGCTCTTTAGTGATTTTGACGTTTATGTAGGGCATTAATTCTCCTTAAAATAAACGTAATTGTAACTAAAATTTCGTCTGTGCGCCTGAAAGTGCGAAATTTTATGTTAAAATCGCCGCGATCTGAATTTAAGGAGAAAATATGCCATTGTTAGATAGTTTTAAGGTCGATCATACCCGCATGAATGCCCCGGGCGTGCGGCTCGCAAAGAGCATGCGCACCAAAAGCGGCGATAAGATCAGCGTCTATGATCTGCGGTTTTGCCGTCCGAATTTAGAGATTATGAGCGAGCGCGGCACCCACACGCTGGAGCATCTTTTCGCGGGCTTCATGCGCGAGCATCTAAATAGCGCGGATATAGAGATCATCGACATCTCGCCGATGGGGTGCCGCACGGGCTTTTATATGAGCGTGATCGGCGCGCCCAGCGAGAGTGCCGTCGCGGCGGCGTGGAGCGCAAGTATGAAGGATATTTTGGGCGTGGGCTCTCAAGCAGAGATCCCCGAGCTGAATAAATTTCAGTGCGGCACCTTCGCGATGCACTCGCTTGCAGAAGCTAAACAGATCGCGCAAAACGTGCTAAATAAAGGAATCGGCGTGATCAAAAACGACGAGATCGCGCTGGATCCAAGCAAGATAAAATAATTTTGAAATTTAAGAGATAGCGCAAAATTTTAGTGCTATCTCTTTGAGCACCGATTGTTCCGCGATCAGTGTATAACGCACCATAAAATATTATCGTAAAATATGCAAAAATTTGAGACACAAAATGCGTATTTGCTAAAACAAGCCGGAGGTAGCATCTATTTATAAACCGACTTGGAGCTTGCCGTAAAGTCTGCGCCATGCGAGGTTTTTGATAAAAGCTACGATTTGGCTTTAAGCTGGGTGGCAAAAGCGCGCAAGCAAAGCTCATATCAAATTTAATAAATTTATCTCGTAGGCCGGCTTTAAATTTAGAAGAATTTTTAAAATTTCGTCTTAAATTAAAGCCGAAATTCTATCCGCAAATACCATGCTTATGCACATTATTACTTTCAGATGCGATCTTCAATCCTCCAAAAAAATCGTATAGTAAAACGAGAATTTAGAGTTTTTATTTAAGGTTTCGTTGTGAGTTTGACGCTTGAAATTTCACTTTCGCTGCACGAAAAGAATGCTAAAATTCCGCCGAAACCGCACCGGATGCGGTAAACTTAAAGGAGAGAAAATGCAAAGAATTTTTCATATAAAAGATGCTATTTGTAGCGACGAGCGAGCCGTAAAAACGACATTTTTTACTACGGAGACCACTTGCAGCGCGGTTTGGATCGTCAAACGCGGTCAGGTCGTAGCGCCGCATATTCACCCAGACGGCGATGACGTGTGGATCTGCTTAAGCGGACGCGGCGTGTTTTATCCGAGCAAGGGCGAGGAGGTGCCGATCTGTGCGGGCGATCTAATCATTTCCAAAAGCGGAGAGTGCCACGGTATGAAAAATACGGGCGATGAGGATTTTGTGTTTGCAAGCGTTACGGCGCCGATTCCGTGCGGCTACGAAGCGCTTTGAATTAAAATTTGCCAGAGATTTTGTGGCATTCGTAAAATAAATTAGCGTCGCAAAGAGTTGAATCAGAATTTGCCCGTAGCGTTAAATTTCATAAATTTAGCCGCGCTTTTGTACAATTTCAAGTGCCGCGCAATCTGCGGCGAGATTAAATTTGAGGCAAAAGATGTATGAGGATTTTACGCAAGAGCCAAAGGATGAGCGCGCGCAAAAGAAACGCAAAGCTAGGGCGCGCAAGGCAGAAGCAGATCGTAAGCCGGTGCGAGACGCGCCTCGAGGCATGCCGCTTTGGCGCAAGATCGCGCTTGGCGCGACATTTGCATTTGCGGCTTTTAGCGTGCTTATTATGTCGGCTGTTATAAATTCCAGCGACGACTACTCGCCGCGGGATGACGAGCAGATCAAATATAGCGATTTTTATAAAAAAGGAGATGAAATTTACGCCCTCGTGGTGGGTGCGGGCTATTTTGCGATACCGGACGCGGATACGGCGAGCTTTCGGGTTTTGGATTTCGGCTCCGGCTACCGCTCCAACGTCGCTGCGGATAAAAACGCCGTATATTGCGGCAACATCGCGATGAGCGAGCTAGAGCCCGCGCGCACGAAAGCCGTAGCGTTCGGATACATAAGCGACGGGCGAGTTAGCTATTTTTGCGACGGCGAGGCGGTACCCAACGACGCGCTGGGAGCTCTTAAGCTCACTTATCAAACCTTGGCTCATATTTTTTGGGATGCGCCCAAACCGCAAAGCTACCTCTATAAATTTAAACGAATAGACGCTACGGATCTGCGCCAAATCGCGGGCGTGTATTACGCTGCGCAGGGCTCTCGCGCGTTTTATAAGGGAGAGGTTTTACCGGGCGCCGATGCCGCGAGCCTGCGCCAGATAGAGGGAAGCGATGGCAGGGCGAGCGAAGTTTATTCCGCGGACGGCGCGAACGTGTATTTTAAAAACCTGCGCCTTGACGCACGGGATAACGGCGGGCATTACGAACTTTTGAGGCAGTGGTTGGACTATTTTTTGTGGGATGCGAAAGGCGGCGACGTTTTTGCGAACGATTTAAAATTTGACCCAGCCGTCGCGCCATATACTCCGCTAAATAGGCAGCTTGCGCATTCAAACCATCTGCTTTTTACCTCCTCTGGCGGCATCTACTATTTCGACGAGAACGACGAAAAGCAAAAGCGCGCGGCAGACAATCCCTTCGCGGGCGAGGTTCGCGCGCTTAGCGGTAGCGTATTTCAAAGCGGCAAACGGATATATTTTTTAGAAGGTGCCGAAGTTTGGGGCGGCGGCCGCAGCACTCGCAGGCTGGTCGCTCGCAAAAGCGGGCTTTTCGCGCTCGAGCTGCCGCACGAGTGGCGCAGGGTCGGCGGCGTGCACGGCGGGCTATACGGCTGGGTCTATTCAAACGGCGGGCGATTTTTCTACTTCGACGATCTGGGCTCTTCGCAGCTGATAGATCGGTGCATTTATGAGATCAGAGATTTAAACTTGGTTGAAATTTTGCTTCAAAAAAGCAGCTTTGGCACGAGTAAAATTCGTGAGATGATAAAGAGCGGCGGGCTTGAGGCGGTGGACGGCGAGCTGCTTTTTGAGATAAAGACGCGGGTGGAATTTTAGCTGCGATTTGAACATAATTCGAGCATGGAAAGTGCTGCTAAATTTTAAAATTTTAATTTTATTTCGGCATAAATTTATAAAATTTAAACGTCGGCGTGGGCTCTAGCGCAGGTTTAGAAATTTCATCGCAAATTCCTTTAGAGGGAGCGCGCAAATTTCGTTTCGCCTCGTCGCGACGACTCGCGAAATATTTTGTATCGGTCGCGATTTTTTCGTCGCGGCGCGCTTGGATAAGGCGTCGCCGTAAATTTTATTTTAGCGCCGCAGCTTTCGTAAAATTTGGCTAGCAGTGTAGACGTATACAGCGACAGAGCGTAAATTTAAAAGGCTTAATCGTAAAGCTACGCGCATAAAACTTGCGCGCCGAGCAAAATTTAGCGGCTTGGATTCAAAAGTGCAAATTCCTTTTTTGATATGAAATTTAACAGAGCGAGTGTAGATCAAGCGGCGCGATCAAAGTGCCGTTTTGCAAACAGATGAGCCCTAAGCGGCGCCGAAAGCGAGCATCGGATGTGAAGCGCTATTTTATAAATCCGCTTGCCACTACGCGGTCGCGCTCGTCGTAAAAAACCGCGAGCTGTGCAGGAGCGATGCCCGCTGCGGGCGCGGACAGCACGGCATGCACGCCGCCGTCCTCTCGAGGCGAAATTTTAACGGGGAGTTTGGCGCTGCGGTAGCGGATCTTAACGCCGAGACCCGGCATATTTAAAATTTCATCCTTGCTTAAAAAGGCGTTAAAATTTTCGGTGTCGAACTCGTAGGTCACTAGCTCCTCCTTACTGCCCACGACGATCTCGTTTTTGCTCGGGTCGATGCTTAGTACGAAGTGCGGCTCATGCGCGCCGTGCACCGTAAAACCGCGGCGCTTGCCGATCGTGTAGTGCATATAGCCCTCGTGAGTGCCGATGGCGTTGCCCGCGCGATCGCGCACGATACCGGGCATTTTGGTGCCCGTATGACGGTTCAAAACGTCGATGTAGGTGGTGTCTACAAAGCAGATCTCGCTGCTTTCGCTCGCAGAAGCGATCTGCGAAAGCTCCGTATAGGCGCGCGCGGCCTCTTTGACGTCCTTTTTATACATCCCTCCAAGCGGAAAGAGCATAAACTCAAGCGCGGCGGGATCGATGTTTGCTAAAAAATAGCTCTGATCTTTGCTAAGATCTGCGGCGGCTTTTAAAAGCCCGTCCTCGATGCGGACGTAGTGCCCGGTAGCTAGGCGCTCAAAGCCCTGCTCGCGCGCGAATTCCAAAAGCTTGCCGAGCTTTATGCGGCGGTTACACAGCGCGCAGGGATTCGGCGTAAGACCGCCTATATAAGCCTGCACGAAGGGCTCGTAAACGTCGCGATTAAAATCATCCTGCAGATCCAAAATGTGGATTTTTATACCCAAAAACTCGCCCACCTTGCGGGCCTTGGCGATGTTTGCCTCGTGATAGCCAGGCTTTGCGTGCAGCTTCATATAGCAGCCTTGCACCTCGTGCCCCGCGTCCTGCAGCAGTTTCGCGCACATCGAGCTGTCCACGCCGCCGCTCATCGCGACTAAAATTTTCATTCGTTCTCCTTGCGTCGCACATCCGTCAAAATTTCATCCACGCTGTCGCAGAGCTTAAAATTTTGCAGATCGCTTTCGTTTATCGCGCCAGATTTTAGCAGCGAAGTGCGGAAAAACTCCATCAAAGGCGCGTAAAATTCCTCGTCGTAAAGATATATCCGTGCGCATTTAAAGCCCGTCTGCACCAGCACTAAAATTTCAAAAAACTCATCCAGCGTCCCAAATCCGCCCGGAAAGATGACGAAAATTTCGCTGTTTTCGATGAGAGCGCCTTTGCGCGGCGCAAATGCCGAAAATTTCGCGCCCTGCGTCAAAAAGCCGTTGCTTTTTTGCTCAAACGGCAGCATGATGTTAAAGCCCACGCTGTGCGTCCTCGCCCTCGCAAATGCGCCTCGGTTGGCGCCTTGCATAATGCCGCCACCGCCTCCGGTGATGATCGAGTATCCTAAATCGGCGAGCCCTTCGCAGAGCATTTGCGCGTCTTTTACGTAGCGATTATCCTCGCTAAAGCGCGCCGAGCCGAAGATCGTGGCGCTTTTGCCCACGTTTTTGAGATTGTCGCGGGCGATTTTGATGTCTTTTAAAATTTCTTTTAACTGCATGATTAATCTATCTTTTATGTATATTATTTAAAATTTTAGTTCTAAGAATACCATTAAATTTTTAAAATTCCGTTTAAAATAGTAGAATTTGCGTGATTTAAAATCTCGTCGTAAATCATACTAGGTTGCTAAGTTTTCGTAAGAATCCGCCGACGCCGCGGTAAGCACTCATATCGATAGGCTCGTAGCCCTGCTTGCCCAAAAATCGCGAGACGCTCTGTTTAAGCGCGATGGTAGCGGGCGAAAACGGATAGTGCGAGTTAAAAAGCGCGCGATTTTGTGAGCAGACGGCTACTTGTTTGCAAAACGGCACAAAGCCTAGTAGTTTAAAGCCCAGTTCGCTTATATTGCGGTGCGCGACTGACTTTAGATTGTCGTAGATCATCACGGCATCATCCTCGCTCGCGGTGAAATTTAGCAAAAACAAAACCTCTTTTTTGCTAGATCCAAGCGTCTTTAAAAGCGCGTAGGTATTGCTGATCGAGCAGGGCTCGTTCGCGCACAGCACGATATTTTCGTCGCCGATGCTCAAAAAATCTCCAAGATACTCAAGCCCCACATCGATCAAAATAAAATCGAAGATTCCCGCCTCTTTCAGCTCGCTTGCGAAGCGAGCGGGGCTTTCGTGGGATTTTGCACTCTCGGAATTTCCGGCTTCTTCAGGATTTGATGAGCGGGCGGAATTTTTCATTTCATCTTTACTTGCGGAATTTTGAGAATTCTCGTCAGGGATTGAATTTTGCTTGGTGAAATCATCGCTTTTAAAATTCTCTAGGCTTTCTGATTCTGCAAAATTCCATCCACCCCCGCAATTTTGCAGCTTTTTGACTGCACAATTCGTAGAATTTTTTGCAGCGTTTGCTATTGAATTTGAAGCGGCGGAATTTTCTGAGTTGTTTTTGCCATTAGAGCTCGTGAGTTTTTGCGCGTAATTGTGCGAGCTGATACTTTCGTCGTCTTGCGAGCCTTGCGCGCTACCCATAGAATTTTGCGCTGCAGAATTCGCGCTATTTGTAGAAATTTGTGAAGACGCGGGATTTTGTGAAGACGCGGGATTTTGTGAAGCAAGCGCGGGCGAGACGAGAGTTAAATTTTGAGAAATTTTTACCGCGACGGCGCTTGGCAGCGAAATCCTCTTTCTTTGCAAAGCGTTTAAAATGATCTCTTGATTGTTTAAATTTGGCGCTTCTATGATCGCCGTGCGGTAGCCCTGCTCGCTTAGAATTTCGGCGAAATTTGCTGCAATCACGCTCTTGCCGACTCCGCCCTTGGCGCTTAAAAAATTTACGATTTTAGTTTGCATATCAGTCCTCTTTTAAATTTCATCGTTCCAAGCGGCAAGAGCACGCTTATGCGCTCGCAAACACCCGGATGTGGCAGCACGAGCCGCTCGCAGGCACGCACCTTTGCGCTTGCATATAAAATATCCACGTCCAGCGTGCGCGGCGCGTCTTTAAAGCTTCGTTTGCGCCCAAATTTCAGCTCCGCGCGCTGCATGATTTTGAGTAATGTAAGCGGTGGCAGAGAGCTTTGCACGAGTATTACGGCGTTTAAAAAATCGGGCTGATCTAAAAAGCCGAACGGCCTGTTTTTTAAGATCAAGGAATTTTGCGCTACGAAAAAGCGTGCGTCGCTTTGTAAAGCGCGATAAAATCGCTCGAAGCGCCGCCTGACATCCCCTAAATTTCCGCCGAGTCCAAGCAGGTATAAATTTTTAAAATTTCTGCGTGCACGGCGTCTCATCGGAAAAACGGCGCTTTTTACGACGCACAGCGCGTCCGCGCACTCGTAAAATCCGTTTTTCTTAAGTCGCACGTTCACCCGAGCTACTCTCATAAAATTTCAGCCCCGTTTTCGCGCACGACCACGACGTCCTCGATGCGCACGCCAAACTCGCCGGGTAAGTAAATCCCAGGCTCCACGCTAAAGACCATGCCCTCTTTTAGTACGGTATCTCCGCGCTTTGAGATAAACGGAAGCTCATGGATATCGACTCCGACGCCGTGTCCAGTGCTGTGAAAAAACGCTTCGCCGTAACCATGCCTCACGATAAAATCCCTAGCCGCCGCGTCGATCTCGCGCGCCTTTTTGCCGGGCATAACCGCCGCGATTGCCAGAGCTTGCGCCTCTTTTACGATCTCGTAAATCTCTTGCCGTTTGGCGTTTTTAAAATTTTGTTCCTTGCCGAAGTTAAAATTTTCGTCAAAGCACGCCGTGCGCGTCCTATCGGAGCAGTAGCGATTAAATTTAACCCCCGCGTCAAGCAGGAGCAGATCGCCCTCTCTCAGCCGCTTTTTGCCGGGCAATGCGTGCGCTTTAGCGGCGTTTTCGTTGATCGCGACGATAGGCGAAAAGCTAAGCGAGAGCTCGCCCTTTTTTTTAAAGATGAGCTCGGCGTTAAAAAATAGCTCCTCTTCGCTCATGCTTTCGCCGTTAGCGCGCACGAACGCGGCAAATTCGTCAAATCTCTCCGCACCCAGCTGCGCCGCTTGCTTTAAAATTTTTATCTCGTCCTCTGATTTTATTATGCGCGAAATTTGCGAAAAATTCGCCCGCGCCTTAAATCTTATCCCAAGCCCTTTGCTAAGCGCCTCCCACTCGCCCGCGCTAAAATCGTACGGGTTGTAGCCAAGCTCCTTTACGCCCATTTTTCGCAAAAACAGCCGCGCGTCTTTTATCAAATTTCGCTCGACCTCGATAACCTCTGTATCTTTGCAAAGCTCGCGCGCTTCGATGCTATAACGCGCATCGGTAAGGAAAAATTTGCGCCCCGCGAGGCTCAAAAATATCGCGTTGTCGCAGCTGTATCCGCACTCGTGGTAAACAGCGTTTTCGTCCTTTAGGATAAAATTTTTCAAATTTAATCCCAAACTTATTTGGCTTTCTGCTCGGCTCTGGCGGCTTTGATCTGCTCAAAAATTTGAATCATTCCGATCATTGCCAGATGGTATCCCACGGGGCCGAAACCGATAATCTGACCCGCTGTTACGGGCGCTATTAGACTTTTTTGTCTAAGCTCCTCTCTGCGAGCGATGTTTGAGATATGCACCTCGATCACGGGCAGACTGACTGCGGCAAGCGCATCGCGGATAGCGAGCGAAGTGTGCGTGTAGGCGGCGGGGTTGATAATGATGCCGTCGCAGGTGCCGAAGCACTCTTGGATCTTATCGACGATCTCGCCTTCGAAATTGCTCTGGAAAAACTCGATCTCATTGCCGCTCTGATCGGCGACCGCCTTCATCTGTTTATGGATGTCTTCCATCTTCATAACCCCGTAAATAGCGGGCTCTCGCATACCAAGCATATTGATATTCGGTCCTTGAATCACCATAATTTTCATTTTTACGTCCTTGTTTTGAAATTTAAGCAAAAATTATAACCAAAGCGAGCTTATTTTTTACTATGGCGCCAAATTTGTCCGCTCAAGTCCAAGCGATAAAATTTTATCTCTAAATTTAGCGCGAAATAGAATTTTATGCTAAAATCACGCGCTGTTTTAGATAAGGAAAACGATGAGAATTTTAAGGGCGAAGTGGGTTCTTGCCTGCGATGAGAATTTTAAAATTTTAAAAGAGGGCGCGATCGTCTTTAATAAAAAGATAATCGAGGTTTGCGCTTTTGCAAGCGCGGTGCGCAAATACCCGCAAGCCGAAATTTTAGACTTTAGCGGCGACATAGCGATGCCTGCGTTTATAAATCCGCACGTGCATTTGGAATTTAGCGCAAACAAAGGCACGCTGCGCTACGGAGATTTTTTGGATTGGCTAGGCAGCGTCATCGTCTCAAGGCAGCAGTTGGACACCGCGGCGCGCGGACGGCTGACCTTGGAGCAGATCATTGCGATGATGCGAAGCGGCGTGGGTACGATCGGCGAAATTTCAAGTTTCGGCGGCGAGGCTGAAGCTTGCACGCAAAGCGGCATTAGAACCGTGTTTTTTAATGAAATTTTAGGCGCGAGCAAAGACGCTGCGGCGGAAAATATTTCTAAATTTAAGCAGCGTTTTGAGCGCTCAAAGGCGCTTGCAAGCTCGCTTTTCATCCCCGCCGTGTCGGTACACTCGCCGTATTCGACGCACCCGCAGATTACGGAGTTTGCGACGAGGCTTGCCCGCGAAAACGGGCTTGCTATAAGCACGCATTTTATGGAGAGCTCGTATGAGCGGCAGTGGCTGCGTGCGGGTCGCGGTAAATTTAAAGCCCAGCTTGCTAAATTTAACCCAACGCCCGCGCCTTTTTACTCACCGCAGAGCTTCGTAGCACATTTTAGTGGGCTTCGCACGCTTTTTACGCATTGCGTTTGGGTGGATGATTTTAGCATCTTTGATCCGAAGCTCCACTCGATCACGCACTGCGCGCGCTCCAACCGCCTGCTTAGCAAAAAGCGGCTAAGTTTTAAAAAGCTGCTCGCAAGCGGGCTTAATTACAACATCGCTACCGACGGGCTTAGCTCGAATTTCAGTCTAAGCTTTTTAGACGAGCTACGTGCAAATTTAATGATGCACGACGAGCTGGACCTGGCGGAACTAGCGCGAGTGCTGATTTTAGGCGCGACGAGAAATGCGGCAGCCGCGCTGGGGCTAAGCTTGGGCGAACTGAAAGAGGGCAAACTCGCCGACATCGCCGTTTTTGAAGGCATTGAGTGTGACGAAGCTCAGCTACCGCTACAGCTCATTTTGCAGAGCAAAAACGCAAAATCACTTTTTATCGAAGGAATGAAATGCAATTTCTAAAGAACATCTTTGCGCCGATCGGCGCCGTACTTGGGTTTATCAACAAATACTTTAAATCCTTGATTTTTCTGCTTATTTTGTTTTTGATTTTCGCAGGCGGCGAAAGCGCGCAACAAAAGGGCGCGAATCTCGCTCAGCTTTCGCTAAGCGGCGCGATAATGGACAATAGCGAAATTTTAGAAAAGATCGAAACCCTGAAAAACGACGAGGCGATCAAAGGAGTACTTCTACTGATCGACAGTCCCGGCGGCGCGCTAAGCCCGAGCGTGGAAATTTCGCTGGCCATCAAGTCCCTGAACTCGCGCAAGCCGGTCGTCGCCTACGCCAAGGGCACGATGGCAAGCGGCAGCTACCTAGGCGGCGTGTGGGCGAGTAAAATTTACGCAAATCCGGGCAGCTTCATCGGCTCCATAGGCGTGATCATGCAGGGCTTAGACGTGAGCGAAGCGGCCGCTAAGCTAGGCTTTGCCGAACAGATCGTCAAAGCGGGCGAGCTCAAAGAAGCGGGAACGATGATGCGAAAATGGAGCGACGCGGAGCGCGCGAGCCTGCAAGCTCTGGTGGATGAGAGCTACGAGCTATTCACGCGCGAAGTGGCGCAGGCGCGCTCGCTGGATCTTAGAAAGCGCGATACGTGGGCGAATGCGCGAGTATTTTTAGCTAGCGGTGCCAAGGGCGTCGGGCTCATCGACGAGGTGGGCTCTTTGGAGGATGCTAAGAGCGCGCTCGTAAAGGCTAGCGGCGTAGCAGATCCGATCTGGCAGGAGCCCTCGGCGTATGAGAAGATGATAGATAAGCTAGCAAATAAAAGCGAGAGTTTGGTGCGCGGTGCATTCGGCGCAAAGCTGATGGCGTATTAGAATTTTAGAAATTTCGTAGAAATTTTAAAATATGAGGGAATTTTATTCGTAGAAATTTTAAAATATGAGGAAATTTTAAAAGTAGAATTTTGTATGTAGAAGCTACACCGGGTTTGATTACTTTTAAATTTCCTCGCTTTTTCATTTGGCGTTTCTTTAAAATTTTACCCTTTTTGTGAATTTTTCTTTGTTTAAGAACTCCTCATTTTTCTCTTGCGTATTCAGCCCCCTTTAAGCATCGCTCTTGTATAATTACAATTCTGTTTCGCACCG
>CAUSEA010000015.1:0-46763 GCA_963530525.1 uncultured Campylobacter sp. | reverse complement strand
CGTGCAGATTGGCTAGCAGCGCAGCTCCTGCAAGCACGATCACCGCGCTCATCACCAGATACACGCTAAAGATCGTTCCGTGCAGCTTATGCATGCGCTCCACTTCGCCGCTTGAGGCGTATTTAGCGGTATAAACCGTCACAGCGTTGCCAAAGCCTAAATCCAAAATCGCTAAATAGCCAATAACGCTGCTTGATAAAGAATATAGCCCAAACTCGCTCTGCCCCAGCGCCCGCAGAAAAAATGGCGTATAAACCAAAGTAAGTATCGTAGAAACAAAGATATTCACATACGATAGCACGACGCCAAGCTTGCGCTGCGCGGCTTCGGGGGCGTTTAGAATTTTAAGCAAACAAGGCTTCCTTTTGCTCGCCGCTATTAAACGCGGCGGAGTAAAATTTTAAAATTTCAAATCGGACTTTCACGCTAGAACCTAGAGCTTCTTTTCCCAATTAAGCGCGCTTAGGATGATCTCATCCAGGCTCTCGTGCTCAGGCTGCCACGAAGTTTTGGTGCGAATTTTATCCGCATTTGAGATGAGGCAGGCAGGATCGCCGGCTCTGCGCGGAGCGATCTGCACTTTAAAATCCACGCCGCTTACTTTTTTAGCTTCATTAACGACCTCTTTTACGCTAAAGCCCGTGCCGTAGCCTACGTTAAAAACCGCGCTGTCGTTATTTTGCAGATAATCAAGTACCGCCAGATGCGCGCTTGCGAGATCCTCTACGTGGATGTAGTCGCGTATGCAGGTGCCGTCCTTGGTGTCGTAATCATCGCCGAAAATGCTCATCTTATCGCGCTTGCCGACGATCGTTTGAGTAGCTACCTTAATTAGATGCGTCGCGTTCGGGTAGTTTTGCCCGATCGTGCCGTCGCTTGCCGCACCTGCAACGTTGAAGTAGCGCAAAATTCCATATTTGAAATTCGGATTTGCCGCAGCCGCGTCTTTTAGCACCCACTCGACCATAAGCTTGCTTCTGCCGTACGGATTGATCGGATTTTGCGGAGTTTCCTCGCTTACTTGCGGGATGTCCGGCTCGCCGTAGGTCGCCGCAGTGGAGCTAAAGATAAAGTCTTTCACGCCGTATTTGTTCGCAAGCGCGATCAAATTCATCGCGTTGGCGGTGTTGTTTAGATAGTATTTTAGCGGATTTTGCGTGCTTTCAAAAACCTCGACAAACGCCGCAAAGTGAATGATCGCATCAAACTTCTCGCGCTTAAAAAGCTCCTCGATTGCGGGAGTGTTTTCTAGGCTCTCTTGCACGAACTCAAACTCGCCTATCTTGCGAAGCGCCTCGATCGCTCGCATCGAGCCCTTGCAAAGATTATCCAGTATGACGACGTCGTGGCGGTTTGCTTCTAAAAGCGCCTTTGCGACGTGGCTGCCGATGTATCCCGCGCCGCCTGTGATTAAAATTTTCATCTATTCTCCTTCGGATCAAATTTATCAAAATACGCGATTATAGCCCCTTAGATTAAATCGCTGGTCGCACGCGCAAAAATACGGGGAAGCGCGGCTTTTTCTCGCGGGTTAGGTTTTGGTATTGATAGGTGATGATCGTGCCCACCTTAGGCGGATTTGTCCGCATTTCGTCGCTAAAGCCCGTGCCTACTTTAAATTTCACCCCAGTATGCAGATCCACGCAGCTAAGCGAGCCCATCCTACCCTCATTTTTGCCATAGCCGGGGTTGATTTTTACGACCTTGCAATCGCTATCGTGCGTCTTTTTGTATTTTAAAATTTTATCGCTGCGACCGCTTTCATAAAGCGCGTTTGGATCGCGCAGCACGACCCCCTCGCCGCCTGCTGCGATGACACGATCGAAATACGCCTGCACGTCGGCGTGCGTGCTTACCGGAGTTTGCTGCACGATGAGTAAATTTTGCGCGCCGCTTGAGGCGATAAAATTTCTTAAAATTTCCATCTTCGCGCTTAGGTTTTTCTGCTCCTTCGGCAGGTCAAACGCGTAAAATTTCACCCTGCTCCACCGCTCATCGGGCACGCTAGAAGAGACGATCGAGACGAGCTGTTCAAACTCTCCGCGCGCCGTGTATAGCTCACCATCGACGAAAAACGGCGGAAAGCCCGCGCTCCAGCCCTCGGGGGCATTTATGATCTTACCTCGTCTGGAGCGCAGATTACGCCCGTCCCAGATCGCGCGCACGCCGTCTAGCTTCTCGCTAATCACCCAGCCCGTGATATTCATGCCCGGGACGTATTCTTTAAGCAGCATCGGTTTAAATTTAGCCTCGTCCGCGACCGCGCCGCAGAGCAAAAACACCGCGCCAAAAACCGCGCCTTTTAAAATTTTAAAAATTTCACTTCGCATATGCCGCTAGCTCCCTTTCTATAAAGTCGCAAAAAACGGGCGTATAGCTCATGCCCGCGCACTCTTTTTGCAAAAATTCGCCCATCACCGCGATATAATTCAGATAGTCGTCCTTGGTGATCTTACCGCGCAAAAGCTCGTATTTCAAAAACAGCCAGTAGGTGTTGAGCACGTCGGATCTGCAGTACTCGTCGATCTTGGCCTGCTCGCCGCCGTAATACAGCTGCAAGACCTGATCGCCGTGCACGTCGTATTTGCCGGGAAGGTCCACGCTGGCGCAGATATGATCGAGCTTGAGCCCGCGAACGGCGCCAAAATCGCTGATGTGATCGAGCAAGTCCAGATGAAACCGCCCGTCGTAGCGGCTGCGATAGTTCTCCCATTTGCTCTTGTTGCTATCGCGATCGTTCGTCTCAAAATACGCCGCGGCGCTTAGATCGTAGCACATCGCGCGCGCCATAATCATCGGCAGATCGAACCCGCGCCCGTTGAAGCTCACTAGCCGCGGATTAAAATCCTCGATGAAAGCTAGGAATTTTGCGATTTTATCGCGCTCGTTCTCACCATCAAGCGTCGAGACGCGCAAAAATCTGCCGAATCCGTCCGCCATCACGGCGCTAATGCTAACGACGCGGTGGAAGCAGACGGGCAGGAATTCGCTGCCGGTTTTTTCTTTGAAAATCTCCATCGCCCTAAGCGAGAGCAATTTGTGGTTTAAAATTTTGCTTTTATCCGCGTTAAAGATCGGCTGCTCGCCGTAAATTTTAAAATTTAGCGCGTTTGACGCGAGATCTTGCGCGGAATTTGAAGCGAGATTTTTGCTCTTTGAGCTTTGGGATGCGAAGCTTTGAGGCATAGAGCTTTCCGCTGCGAAATTCTGAGGCGCAGGGCTTCGGAGCGTAGAATTTTCTACCGCAGCGCCCTGTGCCGCGGAGCTTTGAGGCGCAGTATCGTCGTAAGTTAAATTTAGCGACGCGGAATTTTTGGGCGCCGTATTTTGCGACATGAAATTTTCGCTCGTAAAATTTCCATGCGTTGGATTTTCAGCGGAATTTTCACTCGCAAAGCTTTTAAGCGCAGCGTCTTGCTGCGTAAAGCTTTGCGGCGCGGAATTTTGCTCGGAATTTTCTATTTTAAAATTCTGCTCCGCCGAATTTACAGCAAAATTTAAAGACGCGCTTTGTTTCTCGCCGCCGATCTTTTGCGAGAGCTGCGCGTCAAGAAGCTTTGCGAAGCTTTTTTTATCGAAAGGCTCGAAGCAGCCCGCGATCGCGTCCTCATCCAGCACCCGCACCAGCGCCGCTACGTCGGGGATCGTCTCGCAGTCGAATACGCAGATATAATCCTTTTTCATTAAGCTCCTTCCTGGCGGTTTTTACCGCTTTTTTCAAAAACGGCTCTGAAATAATCCTCTATCTTCATGCCGTTTTAAGTATGCTCGCTAGACCTAGATCCTCGCTCATCCAAAATTTTCATCGCCGCTTTCAATCTTAAAATTTTATGCTGCCGTATTTTTTCAGCAAAAGGGGCGTATGCGGAGGCGCGGCAAATTTCGCTACCGCTCGCCGCGACGTAATTCCCGTGAGCAAAAGCGCGCCGGTCGTTAAATTTATCTTTCGATCAAGCGCTTGATACCCGGCAAAAGCTCGCTGGACGCCTCGCAAATCCTGCTTCGCAGCACGCTAAAATCGCCGCAGTAATCGCTCAGAAGCTGGAAAATATCGTCTCTGATAGCTTGCGAGCGCTCGGTCAGAAGCAGCTCCTGCAAAAGGGCGCAAATTTCGCTCTCATGCGCCAGCGTGCAGCCGTAGTAGGGATCAAGGTAAAACCAGGACACAAGAAAGCGAGGCCTTTTTAGCCTCGTCATCACCTCGCAAAACGGCGGCGATACCCTCTACGCCGCCCTTAGCTACGGCTTTGTGCCTAGCCTCGTAATATACCGTGCGCGTCAAATTTTCCCTTTTGCACGCCGTTTATTCGGCCTTGGCCGCGTCCCATGCGAGGATCGTCTTACCCTCGGCATCGGTAGCCACGTCGCCCATACCCATGACGTTGTAGCCGCAGTCGACGTAGTGCACCTCGCCGGTCACGCCGCTAGCAAGGTCGCTGAGTAGATACATCGCGCTTTTGCCGACGTCTTGCGTCGTAACGTTGCGTTTGAGCGGCGCGTTGATCTCGTTGTAGCGTAAAATCATCCTAAAATCGCCGATTCCGCTTGCGGCAAGCGTCTTGATCGGGCCCGCACTGATAGCATTTACGCGGATGCCGCGCGCACCAAGATCGTGCGCTAGGTAGCGCACTGAGCTTTCAAGAGCTGCTTTTGCAACGCCCATAACGTTGTAGTGAGGCACAAATTTTGGTCCTCCGAGATAGGTTAACGTGAGTACCGAGCCACCCTCTTTTAGCACCGGCAGCACCGCGCGAGTAAGGCTTAGTAGCGAATACACGCTCGTGCCCATCGCGATGTCAAAGGCTTCTTTTGTAGTGTTTACAAACTCGCCCTCTAGCGCTTCTTTGGGCGCATAGGCCACGGCATGCACGACGAAATCTATCTCGCCAAGGTCTGCTTTGATACGATCCGCAAGACCGTCTAGGTGAGCGGGATTGTTTACGTCGAGCTCATAGACGAATTTGCTCCCAAACTCCTCTGCGATAGGTTCTACGCGTTTTTTAAGCGCGTCGTTTAGGTAGGTAAACGCCATCTGCGCACCCTGGGCGTGACAAGCTTCGGCGATGCCGTAAGCGATGGATTTGGCGTTAGCGACGCCGACGATGAGGCCTTTTTTGCCTTTTAAAATCATTATTTCTCCTTTCTATTTTACTTGGCTTTTGAGCGCTTTTTGGCGATTTTGTTAAAATTTTGCTCGGCAGACTATATGTCTAGCCTACGCAAAATTTTAACTGCAAAGCCCCAAAAATCATCTCAAAATCCTTCGCAATTTGACTTAAAAATTTTGCAATTCAAATTTAACAAAACGTCAAATTCTAAACATAAATCGACAAGCGGAAATATCGCTAGGCGGATTTAAATGTTTTGAAGTAAATTTCGTCCCAAGACTAGGCATGTAGCCTGTCGCAGGGCGAAATTTACGAAATCATTTAAAGACGTCAGCGAGATGACGCGCTAATAAGTTCCAAAAAGCTAGAGGCGTCCCAGCTCGCCGTACCCACTAGCACCCCATCGCAACCTTTTATCGCGCAAATTTTTGCGATATTTTCAGCATTCACGCTGCCGCCGTAAAGTAGCGGCGCGGGGCTTTTAGCGCGCAAGAAATTTAGCATTCTTTCGATCTGCTCACACTGCGCGCTTCTGCCCGTGCCGATCGCCCAGACGGGCTCGTAGGCTAGTACTAAGCTCGGATATTTCAGATCGATACCCTCAAGCTGTGTCGCTACAAACTCCTCGCTGCGGTTTTGCGCAAATGCCGCCTCATCCTCGCCGACGCAAAAGACGATGCGCCAGCCCTGCGCCGCAGCAAAACCGAATTTCTCTCTTATCAGCTCCGCGCTCTCTCCCAAAATGGCGCGCCGCTCGCTATGCCCAATAAGAACGGTTTTGACGTCAAATTCCGCCAGCATATCGCCGCCGATCTCGCCCGTAAAGCTACCGTGCGCGGCAGGATAGAAATTTTGCGCGCCTTGGGTGAAATTTTTCACCCTCGCGCAAAATGCGCTAGCGGGAGGAAAAACTAAAATTTCATCCTCGCGCGAAATTCCGTCCGCTAAGCCTTCCTCTAAAGCTTTAGCGTACCGCTCAAAACTAGCGCGAGTATGGTTGCATTTAAGATTCGCCGCCAGTATCATCGCAGCTCCGTTTTAGCAGTAAGCACTCGCACGCCCGGCAGCTCCTTGCCTTCGATGAGTTCTAAGCTCGCGCCGCCTCCGGTAGAAATAAAAGTCATATCGTCGGCGTTGCCCGCACGTTCGACGACATCTGCAGTATCGCCGCCGCCCACTACGGTCGTGGCGTCACTATCTGCGATCGCGTGCGATATATGCAGGCTACCACGAGCGAATTTATCGATCTCAAAAACCCCCATCGGTCCGTTCCACCAGATCGTTTGTGCATCGTCTAGGGCTTCTTTAAAAAGCGCTACGGTTGCAGGTCCGATATCTAGCCCCATCCAATCGCTTGGAATTTCTTGGACGGTAACCTTTTTTGTAACGGCATCTTGCGAGCATTGCGGAGCTGCGACGGCATCGACGGGGATATAAATTTTAACCCCAAGCTCGCGAGCATTGCGGAGAATATTTTTTGCTTCCTCGATTAGATCCTCTTCGAGCAAAGATTTGCCGATGTCATATCCGACGGCTTTTAAAAACGTAAACGCCATACCGCCTCCGATGATGAGCTTATCGACTTTAGGAAGTAAATTTTTAAGCGCCTGAAGCTTGCCGCTTACTTTGCTGCCGCCCGTTACGGCTACGAAAGGACGCGCAGGATCTTTAATAAGGTCTTTAGCAAATTTTATCTCTTTTAGCAGCAAAAATCCCGCCGCTTTGTGTGCCTCATCGTAGAATTTCGTAATCGCCTCTACCGAAGCATGCGCGCGGTGGCATACGCCAAAAGCATCGTTGATATAAAATTCCGCGTAGCTCGCAAGCCTCTTAGCTAGTGCTTCGTCATTTTTGCTCTCACCCTTTTCGAAGCGCAGATTATCCAGCAGAAGCACTTCGCCCTTTTTAAGCGAATTTACCGCAGCGCCTGCCTCCTCGCCCGCGACATCAGAGACAAATTTTATCTCGCGTTCCAAAAGCCTAGATAGCCTCTTTACCACAGGCTTTAGGCTAAGTCTTTCTTCGTATCCGTTTTTCGGGCGCCCTAAGTGACTGGCTAAAATTACCGCACAGCCCTCGTCTAAGCAATATTTAATCGTAGGGATAGACGAACGGATGCGACGATCGTCCGTAATATTGCAAAACTCATCCATCGGCACGTTAAAATCGCACCTGATAAAAACGCGCGCGCCGTCTTTAAATTTCAAATCTTTAATCGAAAGAATTTCGCCCATCTTATTTCCTTCTTTTTGCCGCATATAAGGCTAAATCGATGAGGCGCTCGCTATATCCCCACTCGTTGTCATACCAGCTCATCACTTTTATCAGATTTCCGTCAATTACCTGCGTGCAGTCGCTAGCTACGATGCTGGAGTATTCTGAGGTACAAAAATCGCTGCTGACACGGCTATCGTCGTCTACGAGCAAAATTCCTTTCATCTCTTTAGAGGCATAGCGGCGGAAAATTTCGTTTAGCTCCTCAGCACTCGTCTGCTTGCGCGTTAGCACCGTTAGATCAACCATCGAAACGTTAGCTACCGGCACGCGCACAGATTGTCCGTGCATCTTACCGCTTAGCTGCGGAAGTACCTTACTAATCGCTTTTGCCGCGCCCGTCGTGGTCGGAGCGATATTAAGAGCCGCGGCACGCGAACGGCGGAAGTCCTTGGCTTTTACATCGACTAGGCTCTGTCCATGTGTATAGGCGTGAATCGTCGTCATCAGACCCTTTTCGATACCAAGCTCATCGTCTAAAATTTTTGCAATCGGAGCCAGACCGTTAGTGGTGCAGCTAGCGTTTGAGATGACGCGCTGTCCTGCATAAGCGCCCTCATTAACGCCGATTACGAAAGTAGGCGTATCATCCTTGGCAGGCGCGCTCATTACGACTACGCCGATACCGTTATCTATGAATGGCTTGCATTTTTCGCTCGTTAAAAACGCACCAGTACATTCAAGCACAGCTTCTGCGCCATCGCCTGCAAAATCAAGCTCCGCAGGCTCTCTGGTGGAATAGACGCGGATTTTTTTGCCGTCTACGGCTATGCATTCGTCGCTTAGAATTTCTACTTTTTTACGAAATTCGCCGTGAACCGTGTCGTATTGAAGCAGGTATCTCGTAAGCTCGCGCTTAGCGGTATCGTTGATCGCCACAAGCTCCACATCGTCCCTGCTTAGCGCAATTCTAGCCGCGCACCTACCGATCCTTCCAAAGCCGTTAATTGCGATTTTTACTGCCATAAGGTTCTCCTTATTTGGGATGTTTTCAGCTAGAATTTTACTAAATTTGGGTTAATCTTTGATTAAATAAAAAGTCGCGAAATCTAGGATTTACTTTTTGGCTATATAATTCGCGAACTTTTTTTAAAGGAGAAAAAATGAGACGAATTGTATTATCGTCATTAGCGGCAATCGCGATTTTAAGCGGATGCAGCCAACCTAAGGCCGATACGGCTCCGCAGCAAAAGCAAGAGTCCGTAGCGCATACGATCGTATTTCTGCTTGGAGAGACCGGAGATAAGCGCATCAGCCTTAGCTCGAACGATATGTTCGCAACGGGCGTGTTAACCGACGAAAAAGGCAAAAAGCATAATCTCAAACGCGCGGCTTCCGCAAGCGGCATAATGCTTACGAACGACGAAGGTATCGAGCTTCTTTTCAAACGCGGAGAGGGAGTGTATACACCAGGAAAAGGCAAGAAGGATATTCCAGTAACCTACACTGAGCACGAGCACAAAAGCGGCGAAATGATGTAGCCGCGGCGGGGTTAAATTTAAGCGCCCTAAAAAGCGAATTAAATTTAACTCCTCGTTTCTAATTTCGACTTCTTTATCCGTAAAATTTAACTCTTGTTTCGATCTCTTTGATCTGCGATAATATTTAACCTTTTATTTTCGCTTCTTTCGTCTACGCAAATTGAGCTTTTTTTTGTAAATTTGAGCTCGCGTGCGTTAAAAAATAAGCTCCGCAAGCCCGAAATCCTCAAATTTTAAAAATCTCCATTTAATTTGCGCTCTACCTACGAATTTTTAGTTTTAAACCGAATTTCACTTCAAATTCGATAAACTGCGCCGAAATTTTAATAGACCGGTGCAAATACGGCGCAAACATATAATTTAGCGAGATTACCGCATGGATAACATTAAATTTTACCTAAACGATTACGAGAGCAATGGCGAGAGTTTTACCGAAGTCGCCGTTGCGATAAACGGCGTGCCTCTGCTTGAGCTGATTAGGCGGCGCGAGCAAAGCTTTGCCGCAAAGGACGGGCAGGCCAGCATCGCGGGAAGCTATGCTTATTTGAGCTTGATTGATTTTGAGGAGCTATTTTTGCGTGCTGCACTTGAGGCCGATTTAGCGCAAGATGAGCGGGATGTCGTGCTACTGGGCTGTCCGTGCGGGATCTGGAGCTGCTGGTATCTCGCGCTTAAGATTAAATTTGAGGCGGATACGGTCAGATTTAGCGAGTTTAAAAACCCGCGCCGCAAAGATTGGCGGTATGGGCTTGAGTTTAAATTTGACCGCGTGAGCTTTGTGAGCGAAATTTCCAAAATCGCCTCTTTTAATAAGCTCTAAAATTCAATAAATTTTAACGGCGCTCTCGAAACTACGCCGAAACAAACCTACCTTTTCCTCGGCAAAATTTAGCTTTAAAGCGGAATGGCTGCCGCGCAAGTTCATAAGATTAAAATTTTCGCTTTGCCGCTTCGCAAAACCTCGAGCAAAATATCATAAAATTTACCCAGTCTTAGCTTTAAAATTCCGCCCCTTTTGATGATCACGCAGACCTGTCCGCCCCGCTCGCCCAGCGCGTCGTAGAGCGCGTCTAAATTTGCAACGTATTCGGGCTCGAAATCCAGCGCTGCGGCAAACAGCGCGAAAATTTGATCTTTGCGCCTGATATTTGCGCCGTCGATGATGATCTTTGCGCTGCGGTACGTTTTAAAATTTAAACTCATTGCACGCGCTCGAAGCTTTCGTAATGATCGGTGGTGTAGAAGATCAGCCCGTCATTTGAAAATATCAGCCGCTTCGCGCCGCGCGGGCCGCCGCGATACTCGATGTCGCATTCGCGCCAAATCCGCCCCTTTTTATCAGGCAATCTGCGCTCGAAATTGCCGAAGCGGTCGCCGCCGATGCTCTTGCCGCGCGCATATCGCCACAGATCACCGCCCTGCCAGCCAAGATCGCCCGCCTGCTTTTTCGTGATAAAATTTTGCGGCAAAGAGCCCGTACGGCGGATATGAGCGCTCACGCACTCCCTGCTTATGCAGGGCTCGTCCGCGAGCTGATTTTTAGAATTTTCGGCGGGATTTTGCGAGTGCGAAGCTTCATAATCTGCGCTGCGCCGCCTGCGAGCGTCCGCCTCATTTTTAGGATTTGTCACGGCAGGCTCGTTTTCTCGCGGATGAGATTTTAAATCTCTCGTATCTGCTCCGAGCCCTGCCCCGCCGTCTGCGCTTCCTGCGCCGCGCTCATCTTTTGTGCCAGCGCTGCTTGCAGGATTTTGTGAGCTTGAAATTTTACGATCGGTGCCGCTTGCAGAATTTTGCACGCCGCTTTTACGAGAGGCGGCATCCAGGGTTTTGGAGGTAAAAACCCGTTCATCTTTAGCCGCGGAGCCGCGCGAATTGGAGATAAAATTTAGCGCCAAAAGAAGTGCTGCGAAAATTGCGAGCGGGATCAGCTTTTTTGCCACCGCTAGCCTCTTTTGCGCGTGGCGAAGCGAAAATAGAGCACGATCGCCGCTACTATCGCGCCTAGAGCCAGCGGAGCAATCCACGGCGCGTCCTTGATGTGCACATAGAGCTCGCGCACGAAATCGCCCGCGTAATAGCTCAGTAACCCCACCACAAGCGCCCAGATGAGCGAGCTTACGGCATTGATGACGCTAAATTTTAAAAATGAATATTTTGTGATACCGATCGCGATCGGCACGAGGGTTTTGAGGCCGTAGATAAATTTTTTGATTAAAATTATACGGTCGCCGTATTTTCGAAACAAAATCTGTGCCAGAGCGAGGTTGCGGCGCTGTTTGCGCAGATAGGGCATGATCTCTTTTTTATTGTAGCGGCTTACTAAAAACAGCCCCGAATCGCCTATGAAGTTCGATATGCAGGCGATTACGATGCATAAGACGATATTGAGCTCACCGGCCGAGCTTAGCACGCCCGCCGCCGCAAGCGCCAAAAATCCTCCGCCCAGCGAATACAAAAACAGTATCAAATACCCCCACGTATGGAGGTTTGCAAACATCGATTCCATCGAATCCTTTCATTAGATCGTATAAAATTCTATAAATTTTGACTAAAGCAGCTTTAAAATTCGGCGCGAAAACTTCACTGTAACGTCCCATGACGCCACTTGATTTTGCTGCGACATTAAATTAAAATTCCGCGCAGCTGTCGCAAAATACAAAATTTCGCCGCAAAATATTAAGCGAAATTTTAAAATAAAATTTCTAGACATCAAGCAAAATCTCCGCAAAATTTAATAGTAAAATTTTGCAATTCTAAATTTAATGACAAAATTTCGACTTCTTTAGAATTCAAAGTAACTTGCGAATTACGAAGGATCTACACGATATCCTCAAATGCCTCCCACTCCGCAAATTGCAATAAATTACGCACCTAAGTCTATTATTCTGCAGAAATCACGCGAGCAAAATTCCAAGCCGCTAATAAAACGCCCATAAAGCAAAATTTTTCGCTAAGCTATGCGCCTTAGCATCTTTAGCTAAATTTTACTCATCTGCGCCAATTACTCGCATCAAAAGCGCATAGCCCTCGGTATTTGGATCAAAAGCGCGGTCATTTTTGGTCTCCAGCACCGAGCCGCCCAGGCTCACGCCCGCAAACAGCCCGCCCTTGTTCGTAAAGACGTACATATCCTGATTTAACACGTCTATGGCGCCCGAGTCCGCGCTGTAATTGCCGGCGACCGCCGTCGCATCGCCCGAAAGCGTGATTTGGGAATTTCGCATTTTTTGGATCACATCATCATGCATTACGAAAATAACCAGATAATTATCCTCATAGCCGATCTGAAGTCCTACGCTGGCGCTGCTGATCTCTGCGCCGCTTACGCTGCGCGCGCCGTCGTTATTGTAGATGATGATCCCCTCGCCGTACATTCCGCCTATGATAAAGCCCAGCTTTTTGACGCTCGGAAAGATCACGATCGCGCGGGCTTGCTGCGCTAGATATTTGTACTGCGAGTTTGTGCGCATTACCGACGAATAGGCGCTGGCGCTGTTGATGATGAGCTCATCATCGGCAAATGCCGCATTAAAAAGCAAAAATAAAGCGATTATAAATTTTTTCATTTCATACTCCTTATTTGGCTATCTCGACCGCGCGAAGCTCGCGTATGACGTTAACCTTGATCTCGCCTGGGAATTGAACCTTATCTTGGATCTCCGAAGCGATCTCTTTAGCGACCAAAACCGCCTCGTCGTCGTTCATGAGCTTGGCGTTTGCGATGACGCGGATCTCGCGACCTGCGTTGATCGCATAGGCCTGCTTGACGCCCGTTTTACTCATCGCGATCGCTTCGATGTCGCTAACGCGCTTTAGATAGCTTTCTAGCACCTCTCGTCTGGCGCCCGGGCGCGCGGCACTTAGCGCATCTGCGGCACAGACTGCAGCGCTTTCTACACTGGTAGCCTCCTCGTGGCCATGGTGGGCGTAGATCGCATTTATCACCACCGGATGCTCTTTATAACGGCGGCAAACCTCGGCGCCCAGATCCACGTGCGAGCCCTCGTACTCGTGAGTTAGCGCCTTGCCGATGTCGTGAAGCAGGCCTGCCCGCTTGGCCAGCTTTTGATCTCCGCCAGTTTCTGCGGCTATGATGCCTGCAAGATGCGCGACCTCAAGGCTATGCGCAAGGGCGTTCTGCCCGTAGCTGGCGCGAAATTTAAGTTTACCGATGAGTTTTAAAATTTCGGGGTGAATTTTACTAAGACCTAGATCCATTACGATATTTTCGCCCTCTTCAGCGATGCTAGCTTCAAATTCGTCGCTTACTTTTTTGTAGATGTCCTCGATGCGAGCAGGCTGGATTCTGCCGTCCTCGATAAGAGTTTCGATAACGCGAACGGCGATAGCGCGACGGTAGAGATTGTGCGAGCTTACGATGATCGCATTCGGGGTATCGTCGATGATGACGTCCACGCCAAGAGTCATCTCAAGCGCCTTTATATTGCGCCCCTCCTTACCGATGATGCGACCTTTAAGCTCGTCGTTTTTGATATTTACGACGTTGATAAGCCGCTCTGCCGCAAACTCGCCCGCAAAGCGCGACGTAGCCTGCGCCAAAATATAATTCGCCTTTTTTCGCGCCTCTTTTTTGGCTTCCTCTTCATATTTTCGCACGATGTGAGCGATGTCGGTGCGGCTTTGCTCCTCGACCTTTTTAAGCACCTGCGCGCGCGCCTCATCCTGCGTAAAGCCCGCCACGCGCTCCAAAACTTTAAGCGCTTCAGCCAGCTTCTCTTCATAGCTTTTCTTTAAATTTGAGCCCTCTTCGTAGAGGAATTTCGCCTCTTTTTTGGCGCTTTCGAGTTCTTTCTTGCTATCTTTTAAAATTTCTTGCTCGGTTAGAAGCGCGTGCTCCTTTTTGCCGAGCTCGTCAAATTTAACGTTAAATTCCTTCTGCAGTTTGCTTGCTTTATCTTCGTATTTTTTCTTAGCTTCAAACTCAGCTTCCTGCACCGAAATTTTAGAATTTCGCAAGATGCCCTCAGCTTCAAATTCTATAGCTTTAGCTTTAGCTTTGGCTTGTTCAACGAAGAAATCGTAATTGGCGTTATTTATCTTTCTAGCTACTAAGTATCCTATGCCAGCGCCCACCGCAAGAGCGCACAAGGCGATTAAAATCTCTATCATACTTTCCTCTTTTTAGGTAATTTTGGCTCGGAGTTATGTAAAAATCACCCTTTACGTCGTGATCAAGCGATAAAATTTCGCTGCAAAAGCAGTCTTTTATACTCACGAACGCGATTGCGGGCTTAAGCTTCAGACCTGAAAAAAACATATCGTAAAATCCTTTCCCATGTCCTATTCTAGCCATTGCGCCATCCACTCCGATAGCTGGAACCACGGCTAGATCGACCTTTTTAAAATACCCGTTTTGCGGAAGCGTCTGACGCAACCCAAAGCGTGAAATTTTAAAAGGCTGGCGCAATCTTACCATTTTTAAGCTAATATCCACCATAAACGGAACGTAAAATTCGCAGCTTTTTGATAGCTTTTTTCTTAAAATCAAAACGTTCGGCTCGTAGCTCATCGGCAAAAATATTAAAATTTTACGTGCTTTTAAAAATTTTATCAGCCGCTCAAGCCGCCATAAAAGTGCGTAATGCTCGCATCTAGCCGCACGCGCGGCATGGGATTTTAGGCGAGATTTGCAAGCTCTTCTAAATTCATTCTTTAGCATCGTTTGATCTTTCGAATAAAATATTAACGCTTATTTTAGCTATTTTTTGTATAATTTTGCGATTAAATTTTAAGGTTTATTATGAAATTTCGTTTTTTTCTAGCGCTTTTTACGGCTGTTTTGTTTCTTGCGGGTTGCGGCGATGATGAGGATAAAAAATCAAGCGATACCCCGACCGAGGCCAACGCCACGCAGCCGCAGTCCGAAACCGAAGCCGTAATCCAGGTCGATTATACCGCTCCTTTTACACTTCAGCTAAGTAACGGAAAAATTTTAAATATGCAAAAGACGAAGCAGGGTTTTCGAATCGATAATAACTCCACCGTGACGCTATTTGCATTTTTTACGCCGTGGTGCGACGCCTGCGCTGTGCAGGTAAGCGCACTAAATGCCGCCAAACAAGCCTACTCCGGCAAGCTTGACATAATCGGCGTGATGATCGGTGATGCAAATTTAGATGATGCAAAAAATTATGCAAGCGCACACGAAGTAAATTACGCGATCGCTTACGGCGAAGGGACGGACTTTTTTACAAAGGCGCTAGGCGGCATAAACGAGGTGCCGTATATGGCGATATACGATGAAAAAGGCGAGTTTAGCGCGCAGTATTTCGGGCTGATGCCGGAAGAAATTTTAATGACCGAATTGGAGAAAATTTTCTGATGTTCGAATTTTTTAAAAAAGGGCTTAGCAAGACCATAGACGCGATGCGAGGCGCGAAAAGCGAAGATAAAATTTCAAAAGAAATCCTAGAAGAGATGCTGCTTGAAGCCGACGTAGGCTACGAGCTCGTGGAGGAAATTTTAGAGAAACTACCCGCAAAAAAGCTGGTCGCAAAAGATGATCTCAAGGGTATTTTGAAGAGCTATTTCGATTACGAGACCACCCGTCCCGTCGATGAAAAACCATTCGTCGAGCTTATTTTAGGCGTAAACGGCGCGGGCAAGACCACCAGTATCGCAAAGCTTGCAAATTTATATAAAAATAGCGGTCAAAGCGTGATTTTAGGCGCATGCGATACCTTTCGCGCGGGCGCGGTCGAGCAATTAAAAAAATGGGCGCAGATCCTAAATCTACCGATCGTAGCGACCGCGCAGGGGCACGATCCCGCGGCCGTGGCGTTTGACACCGTAAGCTCGGCAAGTGCCAAAAACATTGATCGCGTCCTGATCGACACCGCCGGACGCCTTCAAAATCAGAAAAATTTAGCCGCGGAGTTAGAGAAGATCGTGCGCATCTGCGACCGCGCAAAAAGCGGCGCACCGCACCGAAAGATCATCGTGCTCGACGCCACTCAGGGCAATCACAGCGTCGCGCAAGCTAGGGCATTCAACGAGATCGTAAGGCTCGACGGCATCATCATCACGAAGCTCGACGGCACGCCCAAAGGTGGCGCACTTTTCGCCATAGCGCGCGAGCTGCGGCTGCCGATACTTTTCGTCGGCGTGGGCGAGCGGATGGAGGATTTGGCGGAATTTAACTCGGATGAGTTCGTAGAGACGCTGGTGGATGGGATTTACGCTTAAGCTCTGCGTAAATTTACATATTCTCGCCGAATAAGTTTAAATTTTACGCGCCAAAATGCTCGGCAAATTTTGCTCGGTCGATTATCTTACGAATAAATTTTACTTAGAATTTTACGATTTTCATTTAGAATTTTACAAAATTTTTACTCACGCACTGCATAAAAAACGCGCTCGTCCGCGTCCGCTCGCACCAAAATATGTATAAAATCCCTCCGCCTGCAACGCGGCGTGCTTACAAGAATTCTTCAATGATCTCAAGCCGCTTAAATTTCACGGTTATCCTCTGCCCGCTCGCAAAGATAAAGTCATACTCGCAAACGCCTCCCCACTCTAGCGAAAATTGATGAACTATCAGATCGTTATTTTTAAAACTCTTGTCGTCCGTTTTGAAGCAGACGGCTAGGACGTTTTTGAAAACAAATTTAAAATTTCTATCCCCATATGGCGATAAAAATTTCATCGCTAAGCTATCTTCGTTTTTTAAAATGCCAAATTAAATTCAGTCAAAACGGCGTCGTGAAGGGTCTCTTTCGTATTAAACAGATACCTTTTTGGATCCAAGACAAACTGCCTGATAGGCTCTGCTATCTCGTTTTCATTCTCACGAAGCGACTTAAAATAATCGTCAAAATACCAAACATTGCCCCTTCTTTTTATTTTCGCCGTGATCATCCGTCCATCCATTTGCGCATTTTTCCTAAATTTTACTCACGTGCACTGCATAAAAAACCCGCTCACCCGCGTCCGCTCGCACCAAAACGCGTACAAGATCCCGCCGCTGCCGAACATCACCTCGCCGCCTTGCTCGCAGCTCGGAAGCTCGCTGTCAAGCTGCATCAAAAACTCCATCTTTTCACCGCATATCGGACACATCGGCACCGAGGCGCCCTGTATCCACGAAGGCTCGCCGCCGATGCGCGCGAGGTTTTGCCTGCCGTTTGACATCGCCCAATCCTGAGCCGCCCAGCGCGGCGGCGTAGTCGCCAGCGCGACCTCGCACTCCTTTATCGGCTCGTCCTGCACGTATTCGACCTGCGTCCGCGCGCCGATACGCCGCGGCATACCCTGCGCGTCGTGCTCGTAAAAGACTATCTCGCCCTCGTTTATCTCTCTAACATGCGCGGCGAGGGTTAGGCGGGGCAGCGAGCGCACGGGCAAGTTACGGGGCAACGGATCAAGCGTGATGAGATGAAATAGCGGATTTTGCACATCGCCGTCCGCCTCGTCCAAAACTCCGCCTAGCTTATATCCAGCCTCGCCGCCCTCAAACCGCCAGGTCGGATGATGCTTCGCCAGATGCGCCGCATAGGGCGCGCCGAAATAGCCGCGCGGAAAGATTATGTGATACGCGCGCTGCCTGCAGTATCTTTTGAGCCTGAATTTCTCGCCGCCAAAGCCTATTTCATCGTTCGACGCTTTTTGTGATTTATCGGCGACTGGCTCATTTGAGTTAAATTTAGAATCGTGTTCAGCTGCGCACGCTTTAAAATTTTGGCTCGCTGCCGATTTTAACTCGCCAGTGTTAAATTTAACGGCACTTGCCGCATCGCACGCTTCATATGAATTTTTGCGCGATACGTCGCGCTCATCCGATTGTAGCGACGCTGAAGTAGCGTCGCCCGGCTCGTTTGACATCTGCGATATGTCGCACTCGCTCGTTAGAGCTTGCCTTGCGCCGCCGCATTCGTCCGCATCCATTTTTAAAATTTCATCCGCCACTTGAGCCGCGCCGTCTGCGTCAAATTTTGCGCGCTCAAAAGTAAATCCCACAGCCTCCAGCCAGTAGCCTATATATTCGAGTAAATCACACGGGCGATCGAAAAAATCCTCCGCAAGCGCGAACTCGCAGGCAAATTTTACGTTTCGCGGATCGCGGGTTTGCAGCAGACAGCTAAAAATTTTTTGCTTATCGTCTTTGCTCGTCTGCGGATCCGCAAACTTCTCGCGCCAAAACTTTGAGCTCTCGTAACTAAGCCCGCGCCACGGATACTCCGCGTAATACGCGCTCTCGTTCGGCTGCAATTTAAAAAGCTCGCCAAGATACGGGTGCAAAAAAGGCGCGAACTCGAGACTTGCCGCTGCGATGACCTCTTCGGCGTTTTTCCAGCGCGCACTCTTTTCATCTCTGCCGCGTTGCCATGCGCTTTTGCCCGTGCATTCGTCCGAGCGCGCATCCTCTCCCGCTTGCGCCGCGCTTTTGCTCTGCTGCGTTTTGCGCCCATCTGCCGCCTCTTCGCGTAAAATTTCAACTGCCGTAGCGATCAAAGCTTTAAAATCCTCCTCGCCCACGTAGCCCATAGCGTCCTTTAGCAGCGTGCCGCCCTCTTGCCGCCCGCGCAGCAGACTATCCGCTAGCGTAAAATACGCTGCCGCATCCCCTTGCAGCCGCCAAAACCTCTCATATAAACTGGACACTCTAAAGCCGTCGCGCTCAAAATCTCGAGCCAAGCTTAGCGCTTCGTCTCGCTTGCCCATCTTGCCATCCTTACTTTTAAAATTTTATTTTGATAATTCTAGCGTAAATTTAGGTTAAATTTTGAAGGCAGTTTATTTTATATGTCGAAATTCTATGGAAAAATATGGGAGATTAAATTCGGTAGCGAATTAAATTTTAAAAGTACGCCGAGCCTCGTAGAGCCCGGCTAAATTTTAAAATAGCTCTTAAATTTAGAAGCTATCGTCTCTTTTTTCAAAGATTAAATGCAGCACGTAGGTCACGGCGAAGGTCAAGGTGCTAGGCACGATCCAGCCGAGCATCGAGTCGTAAAACGGCATTTTCTTTACGATAAACGTAACAAGCGGCACCGAAATCCCCAAAATATCAAGTCCGTTTATGACGCCCTCGACTACGCAGACATAGACGCAGGCGCGGTAAATCAGCTTGCTTGAATCGATCCACGGGTTGATCAGCGAGAGGATTATCAGCATGATCGAGATCGGATAGATGGCGACAAGGACCGGGATGGAGCCTTTGATGATGGTCGTAAGACCGAAATTTGCAACTCCGAAGCCGATCACGCACCAAGCGATTGCCCAGGTTTTGTATTTAATCTTGCCTTTTGTAAGCTCCTCGAAGTATTCGCTAGCCGAGCTTATAAGACCTAGAGTCGTGGTTAAGCACGCTAGGAAAAATGCGCTGCCTAGGATCACTACGCCAACTCTTCCGAAGTAATGATCGCTTACTCGCGACAGAAGCTCCGCTCCGTTGATATTCGGCGTATCCTTGAAAAGCTCCGCGGAGGTCGCGCCCAGATAGCCCAGCATAAAATATATCGTCATCAGTATGACGCCCGACATCATTCCCGCTTTTATGGTAGAGGTGACGAGGTGCTTCTCGTCGCTCACGCCGGTTGCTTTGATGGCGTTAATTACGATGATGCCGAATGCCAGCGACGCAAGCGCGTCCATCGTTTGATAGCCCTCTACGAAGCCCTTTGCTGCGGCGTGATCAACGTACTCGCCGCTAGGGGCGACGAAGCTTCCGATCGGAAATAAAAATCCTGCGCCGAAAAGTAACAAAATAAGCGCTAAAAGTATCGGCGTGAGGTATTTTCCTAGCAGATCGACGAGCTTTGAAGGGTTCATACAGATGTAATAGTTCAGCGCAAAATATGCTGCGGAATAAACAAATAGCCAAATTTGAAGGCGATCTTCCGCAATAAAAGGCTTAATCGCGATATCAAAAGGCATATTTGCCGCACGCGGTATCGCAAAAAGCGGCCCGATAGTAAGATACAAAAGCGCGGTAAAAACGATCGCAAACACGGGATCTATGCGGCGTACCAGACTCTGAAGTCCCTTTGCGCGTGCGATGCCAGCGACGCCGAGTACCGGCAGAAGCACTGCCGTAGCGCAAAAAAACATTATCGCGATATAAAAATTCTGTCCGGATTCCCTACCGAGACCCGGCGGAAAAATAAAATTTCCCGCACCGAAAAACATCGCAAATAGCGTAAGCGATATCGTCAGAAACTGGCTTCTACTAAGCTTGCCTTTCATCTTAAACCTTCTTTAAATAAAGTGAAATTTGTATTATAGTTATAAATGTTTAAAACATATTTAAATTTAGCTCAAATTTAGCTGCAAATCCTCCGTCTCGTGATTTTTGATCCCGCAAGCGACTCGCAAGGCGGCTAAAATTTTAGAAATTTTAAGTATAATTTCGCAAAGCTTGAGGCTAAATTTAGGCAAAATGAGCGAGGATAAAAATGGCAAAAGTTAAAACCACGATTTTTGAGTGTCAGCACTGCGGCAATCAGCAAAGCAGATGGCTCGGCAGATGCCCCGACTGCGGCGCGTTTGATAGCTTCGTCGAGCTCAAGCCCGCTCAGATCAAAGCGCTAAAAGAGATCGAGAGCGAGCTTGCCCACGCCTCGTCCGCAAGCGCCAAAGCGATCAGCGAGATACAGATCGAGCAAATTTCGCGCATCGACACCAAAGATAGCGAGCTAAATTTAGTCCTCGGAGGCGGCGTCGTGGAGGGCTCGCTCGTGCTAATCGGCGGTAGCCCTGGCATCGGAAAATCTACGCTGCTACTTAAGATCGCGGCAAATTTAGCAAGCGGCGGCCGCGCGGTGCTTTACGTAAGCGGAGAGGAGAGCGCTAGCCAGATCAAAATGCGCGCGCAGCGGCTGGGCGCAATAAGCGAGCAGCTGTTTTTACTCACCGAGATAAATCTAAGTGCCGTACTTGAAGAGGTAGAGCGCAGGGATTATAAGTTTATCGTCATCGACAGCATCCAGACGCTCTTTAGCGACAAAACCCCCTCTGCGCCGGGCTCGATCACGCAGGTGCGCGAGATCACTTTCGAGCTGATGCGACTTGCTAAAGCGCACGGGATTTCGATCTTCATCATCGGCCACATCACAAAGGAGGGCTCGATCGCAGGCCCGCGCATATTAGAGCATATGGTGGACGTGGTGCTGTATTTCGAGGGCGATGCGAGCAAGCAGCTTAGAATTTTGCGCGGTTTTAAAAACCGCTTCGGGGCTACGAGCGAGGTGGGGATTTTCGAGATGGGACCGCACGGGCTCGTCAGCGCAAAGGACGTCGCGAGTAAATTTTTCACGCGCGGCAAGGCGGTAAGCGGCTCGGCGATCACGATCACGATGGAGGGCACGCGCGCGCTCGTCGTGGAGATCCAGGCACTCGTGTGCGAGAGCGGCTACCCGAAGCGCAGCGCCACGGGCTTTGATAAAAATCGCCTCGATATGCTTCTAGCGCTACTTGATCGCAAGCTTGAGATCGGGCTTGGCGGATACGACGTCTTCGTAAACGTAAGCGGCGGCGTAAAAATCACCGAAACGGCGTGCGATCTCGCCGTCGTTGCGGCGATCGTAAGCAGCTTCAAAAACCGCCCGATCAGCAAAGAGAGCGTCTTCATCGGCGAGGTGAGCCTAAACGGCGAGATTAGAGAGATCTTCAACCTCGATGCGCGCCTGAAAGAAGCTGCGATGCAGAAATTTAAAAATGCGATCGTTCCGATGAAGCCGCAAAACGCGCAGGGGCTTAAAATTTTCCACGCTACCGAGATCACGCAAATTTTAGATTGGATGTGAGGTGGCGCGCTTCTTAGTTTCGGTTTAGCAGAGGGCGCGGGCGGACGAAAATGAGTTTTGAGCGGCAAAGGGTGCGTTGCTTTTGCATGGGCGCGGCGAAGGGCGCAAGTGCGCCGCTTTTTGCATGGCTCGCAAGCAAGCGCAAATGAGCTTGATCGCTAAAGCGCGATTTTTGGAATTTCACGTATCGTAGCGGCTCAAAAATTCGTTTGAGATTTAAAACGGCTCGGCGACGGTGCGGTTAAAATTTAATCATTCACGCCGCATTCTAGTAAGCAAAATAGGCGCTTTACGGCGTAAATTTTAAAATTTTGCCGCAAAGTGGCGCAAAGCTGAGCTCGGTAGGCCCTTGCGTCGCACAAAATTCTATCGCGGCGCATAGGGCTAAGAGCCGGTAAAATTTTAGCGGCTCTTAGCTTTCATGCGCGGGCACGACGCGGATACCGCAAGCAAAGTATCGCGCGCCGAGCTGAATGGGCGCCGCCGTAGCACGTCGCAACCCGAAAAGGCTTGCTAGCGAGACGCTATGTAAGCCAAAGCGCGCAGTTCCGCCTCACATAGCCAAAAGACAGAGCTCGAGAGGTGGCAAGATAGCAACGCAGCGAGAGCGCGATGAAATTTTAACGCAGGCCGCATAAGCCGTCGGCAAAGCCTAATTCTACGGACAGGCTCCGCGGATAAAATTTCGCAAATCTAGCGCGGGTAAAATTTTATAAATTTAAACGGAAAGGTGCGTATGAGCCCAAACGTAATCGTCAAATTCGTCATTTTGTTTTTCATCAGAGCGCAAAGCTTAAACGTCAAATTTAGCAGGCTCGATGCCGTCGTGTCGCGCGCTTACGCCAAATATGGGGCGGTGTTTAAGCTAAGCGTGCCGCTACTTGCAGCAGCATCGGTATTTGCGCTGTTGAACCTATACGATTTTGCCAAAGCCAACTACGCGCTGACGATCTTTTTGCTCGCTTTGGGCGCGCCTCTGCTTGCGTATGGCTTTTTTAAGGCGATAAAATCGGCGATGACTTTCGCGCTATTTGTAATCCCCTTCGCGGCAGTGTTTGCGATCATCGCGGTGACGGGCGCACAAAAGCTTGATAACTCGCTAAATTTTAACATCGTCTTTCCGCTGTTTTTCACCATCGTGTGGTTTGCGATGTCGGTGATCGCGGACGAGGACGTGGCGCAGATCATGAATAAGATCGTATCGAAGCTCTCGACGCTTTTCGTGACGATTTTCATCCTTTATAACTACGAGACGCTGCATGGGATTTTAACCGCAGGCGCGGGAGGGTATCGCGCGGGCAGCGACGAACTAAACGCGCTTGATCTGGTGTTTATGACGATTAGATTTTTTACACTGCCTTCGATTTTTACGCTGATGATTTTTGAGATCAAGGATTATCTTTTTACTAGATACGGCGCGTTCGTGCAGGCGCAGCAGGAGCGCATGGAGGATTTAAAAAATTCCAAGGGCTCGGAGTAAAATTTTAAAGCTTAGCTCGATCTAATTTTGCGCGCCGTAAATACTCGCAAATACTGAAGATTGCGACCGCCGTGTGCACGCTGGCTTAGGCGCGGCAGTGGGACCAATAAAATTTGAAATGAAATTTTAGGACAAAATTTTGAGATGGAATTTTAATGACGCACCGCTTATGCGCGGGCTAGAATTTAAAGCCGCGAAGCTTCAAATCCCGACCCGCATCAAATTTAAAATTCTAAAAGAAGCTGTATATGTCGTCTAAAAGGAAGTATTTTTTATCGACGGTGCCTTTGTAGAAAGGCTCGAAAGTATCGTTATACGCCTTTTTGAAAAAGCCCTCTTTGCTAAGCGAGATGAGCGCTTGATTGACGGCTTCTGCGAGATCTGCGTTGCCTTTTTGCATCGCGATACCCAAAAATACGTTCTCGCCGAGGCTTTTGATATTAACCTCGACGCTAGGATCTGCGACCGGATAGACCATCACAAATAGATTATCGTCGCACGCACCATCGATCTCGCCGCTCTTTAACCGCTTGTAGCAATCGGAGGAATTTTTGCAATACACTAGATTGTAGCCGCCGTCCTTTTGCATAAACGCTTCGCCCGTCGAGCCGCGAATGACGCCTACTTTCTTACCTCGCAGATCGCTCATTTTTTGGATATTGTCGCTTTTTCTGGTTAAAACTCCGGAATTTACCGAAAGATAGGGCATCGAAAACTCATAATTTTTCTTTCTCTCCTCAGTAACGCTTGCAGCCGCGATAAGCATATCCGCCTGATTATTTTGAATGGACGGAAAGCGCGCTTGCGCCGATACTGGTATGAGCTCAATCCTGCCGCCGGTATCGCCTAAAATTTTGCCTCCGATTGCATTAGCAAGCTCTACGTCAAAGCCCTCAAAGCCGTTATCTGTGACCCTACTAAACGGAGGTTCATTTTCATAAACGGCGATACGAATGACTTTACTCTGCTTTATTTGGCTTAAAGAATTCGCAAGCGCAAAGATGCAAGACAAAAGAATTAAAAGCAGTGATTTTTTCATTTCAAATTCCTTTTTTATTAAAAAAAGCTGTAAAGATCGTCGAGTAAGAAATATTTTTTATCGACGGTGCCTTTATAGAAGGATTCGAAAGTATCCTCGTAAGCCTTTTTGAAAAAGCCCTCTTTGCTGAGCGCAATCAGACCTTTATTGATCGCTTCTAGCAGCTCCGCGTTACCCTTTTGCACCGCGACGCCCAAGAATACATTATCGCCTAAATTTTTTATATTGACTTCGACTGCAGGATCTACGATTGGATAGACCATTACAAAAAGGTTGTTGTTGCAATACCCGTCGATCTCGCCACTTTTTAATCTCCTATAGCAATCGACCGAATCGTTGCAATAAGAAACATTATAACCGCCGTCCTTTTTGATATATGCCTCGCCGGTAGTCTTGCGGATGATACCGATCTTTTTGCCCATCAGATCGCCTATTTTGTGAATATTTGAGTCTTTTTTCGTTAAAATCCCCAAATTCACCGTAAAATACGGCATCGAAAAATCCACGCTGCCTTTACGCTCTTCAGTGATGCTTGCAGCCGCGATTATCATATCTGCCTGATTGTTTTGCAGCATCGGAAAGCGCACTTCGTTCGTTACCGGTATGAGCTCGATACGACCGCCGCTGTTACCGAAAATTTTACCGGCTAGCGCATTGGCAAGCTCGACTTCAAATCCCTCAAAGCCCTTTTCGGCGGACTTACTAAAAGGTGGCTCATTTTCATAAACTCCCACTCTAATAACCTTGCTTTGCTTTATTTCGCTTAAGGAATTCGCGAAAACAAAGATCGCCGACAATAGAATAAGAAAAAATGACTTTTTCATAATTTCCTCATTTCCTCCTTGAATTTTAAATTTTTCGTAATTGTAATGTAAATTTTCTTAAAATTTCATTTTACCAAAACTGAAATTATTCCCTAAATTGCGAGCTTAGCGATAAAATTTCGCAACTAAAATTTCTAAGCATAATGATAGAGGCTTTTTAAATTTTGCTGCCTTGCGCCAAACCCTGCCTGCTCTCATTAAATTTTAGCGCTTCGCTATAAATTTCGTGCGTCTATTAACGCCATAAAAATAGCGCGCTGCTGCGAAATTCTATGGAATTTTATAAATTCTGCAACGACGCGTTAGTAAAATCTTACAATCTAAACCAAGCTCGCAAAGCCGGGCAAAATAGCAAGACTATGCGAGCCTTTTAAATTTTACCTGGCGAGAGCACACAGCTATGCTTACTGTAAGCAAATACGCACGAACCGTACCGCTATGCCCGCCTAAAATAAGCTATAAAGGTCATCCAGCAAGAAATATTTTTTCTCCGCAGTGCCCTTGTAATACGGCTCGATCGTCTCGTCATAGGTCTTTTTCATAAAGCCGTTCTTACTTAGCTTGACTAGCTCGCCGTTTAAGAACTCAAGCAGATCCTTATTGCCCTTAGAAACCGCAATGCCTAAGAAATCCGAAACGCCTAAATTCTTGATATTTACCTCGGTGTCGCTGTCGATTACGGCATAAGCTAAAACTATCAGATTGTCTGTCGCATATCCGATGCCCTTACCGTCCTTTAGCATTTTATAGCATTCATTTGCAGTGGCGCAATTTACAATTTCAAAGCCCTCTTTTCTAAAATACGCTTCGCCCGTAGTTCCGGTTTCTGCGATGATCGGCTTGTCGTGCAGATCCGATACAGTCTTGATCCTATCGCCGGCGCGGGTTAGCACGCCGATATTTACTGCGAAATATGGCGTCGTAAAATCGACTAGCTGCTTACGCTCATTTGTGATCGTAAAGGTCGCAAGCACCATATCTACTTTATTTTCTTCCAACGCTTTTAAACGCTCACTAGCCTTTACGGGTACGAATTCTACCTTGCCCGCTTTGCCACCGAATATATCTTTTGATAGCGCCTCGGCTAGAGTAACCTCAAATCCTTGGAATTTGCCGTCTTCAAATTTACTAAAAGGTGGTTGCGCCTCAAATACGCCTACGCGCACACTGCCCGATTGCCTGATCTCTGATAGGGTATTTGCCACTACACTACTTGTAAATAGCAATAAAATTCCCAAAATTATCTTTTTCATATCGTTCCTTTAATTACAATGATTAGTCTAGCCGCGCATTCGCATCGCTTCGGCAAGCCCTCTTAAGCCGGTCGTATATTATTCGCTCACTTCTCCTTTCGACATTTTTTAAAATTTCTTTACCTTTGAAATTTTGCGGCGCATTTTACGAAAATTTCATTTAAAATACATTTAATCTGCGCCGTGATTTAGATCCCAATCGATCTCTCCCATGCCATGCGCGCGTAGATATTCGTTGCATCTGCTAAAATGCTTGCAGCCAAAAAACGCTCCTCCTGCAAGCGGACTGGGATGCGCGGCGGTTAAAATGAGATGCCTCTGCGCATCGATCAGCGCCGATTTGGCTTTGGCGAAATTTCCCCACAGCATAAAGACTAAATTTTGCCGCCTAGCGCTTAAAATTTTAATCACGGCGTCGGTGAAAATTTGCCAGCCTAAGCCGCTGTGCGAGTTCGCGCGGTTCGCGCCCACGCTAAGGCTCGCATTAAGAAGCAGCACGCCCTGCTTTGCCCAGTAGCTCAGATCGCCGCTAGCAGGCTCGCTGATACCCAGATCGCTCTTAATCTCTTTGTAGATATTTACGAGGCTGGGCGGAATTCGCACGCCGTGCGGCACCGAAAAGCTAAGCCCCATCGCCTGATGCGCGCCATGGTAGGGATCCTGCCCCAAAATCACCGCGCGCACCCGCTCAAACGGAGTTAGATTGAAGGCATTAAAGATCAAATTTCCAGGCGGATAAACGATCTCGCGCGCCTTTGCGGCGAGCAGGTTTTCTTTGATCTTTGCAAAATACTCGCTTAAAAATTCCTCCCTAAGCGCCTCTTTCCAGCCGCTCTCGATCCTCACGTCGTCTAAATTTATCTGCATGCTAGCCCTTTAAGCTTTAATGAATTAACGCCATAATTTTACAATAAATTTTAAAAATAGTATCGCTCGCACGCGCCGCTGCAATCAAAGGCGAATCGCCCGCGCTCTCGCGCCGCAACCGATCCCGCCGATTTATAGGCGCTGCTACACGATCACGATCAAAAACGCCATAAAAAACAGCAGGGCGATCGTCTTTTTATTATCGTTAAGCAGGCTCTCGCGGCAAAAAGCAAACAAAATCGCGTAGGCAAAAAGCGCGATTGCGAACTCCCACGGGTTATTATCTCTGAATTTTAACCTATAAGCGACCCGAAAGATACATGCGAAAGCAGCGATAAAATTTGAGCCGGTTTCATTCTGTCTTTGTGATCTCCTATTTTATGAAAAACCCACTATATCGTTATTTTATCTACTTTGATAAATATCCGCAAGACCAAAGTCTAAATTTTTAAATTTTATCCCAAAAGCTTTTAAATTTAGTTCGCAACGTTATATTAAATCGACCATAAGTAAATTTAGCGCACACTATAATATCCTAAAGTATTTATTTGAACTATATTAAATTCGGGATAAAAAATAACCTCGTGATCATAATCTATCGGCTGTCCCCATTCGTGCTCTTTTTTGTGCCATATTCGCCTTTTATCGTTCACTATTGCCGTTATATTTAAATTTTTGATCGAACCATATATCAAATACTCCCGACTGCCGGCATAATGATAGGACGGCATCGCCCACGATAGTTTAAATTCGTGCAAATTTGTAGTTTCAGCTATGCAATCGGACTTGGAAACAAACTCGTAGCCCTCTTGCAACATTTTTTGTTGTGTCAAAACAAAAGGCTTATCCGCCTTTATAAAATGCGCGTAACAGATGCAAGTTTGCAATTTGTCCCTACAATGATAAGGAATGGCTTTTTTGCGATAAATGAGCAAAGTTTCTCCCTTCGTATTTGTTAAGGCTTCAAATTTAGCCAAATCTCGATCTTTTACGTATGGAAATTTAGATAATGGCGAAATTTGAATAGCCAAATATATATACGCTATCAATAAGAAAAACAATATAGCAATTACAAGCATGGCGATCTTGATGACTTTCCACAATATTTTTAATATTTTTATTGTTTGCATTACAATTTAACTTCCCCTCTATTTTATAAATTTGCTGCGGTATTTATAAACCGCGCCACCGATCTTAGCGGATTTAAAATTTCATCGCGCAAGCTTGCTTCTAAGGTCGCAATACGGATAATCCATCGCCGCAGCGGCAGCCTCGCGTGCAGAGCCGCCCGCAAATTTCTCGATCACGCAAAGACCAAGCTCGATAGAACTGCTCACGCCGCCTGCGGTAATGATCTCGCATCCTTCGGACAGGTTCTCGCGCACGAGCCGCTCGTGCACCACGTCCGCGCAGTAAGGCGCCAGCAGATCGTAGCAAAACGGATGGGTGGTCGCGCGCCTACCTCGCAAAAACCCCGCCGCGCCCAGAAGCAGCGAACCGGTGCAAACGCTAAACTTATACTTCGCATCGCGCGCGGTCGCGAGCCACGAGATGAAGCCCGCATCGTCTTTAAGGCGGCGCGTCGCCATACCGCCGGGCACAAAAACCGCATCAAAGCCGCCTAGATCCGTCGTGATCTCGCCCGCATCGATCGTAAGGCCGCCGCTGTCCGAAACCTGTCGCTCGCGCGAGCAAAACCTCATCTCAAGCTGCGGGCGGACGGCTTTGAGCCTTAGCATACAATCGTAAAATCCCACAAAATCGAGGTGCGTCTGTCCGCCAAACATCACAAGCGCTAGGTTTTTCATGATCCGTCCTTTAAATTTATCGCTCGCCTATGAGCTTTCGGTTTGCCGCCACTGCAATTCTCGGCGCCGCAAGCCGCAAAATGCGCAGCGGCTAAATTTTGATAGCGCAGGCTGCCAAAAACCCGCTCAAACAAATTTTAAATTTTACCCGCGTTAAAAATTTGCAGAATTTTACCGCCCGCGAATGAAATTTCAGAAGCGATTTAAATTTTGCGCGTTTTTTATTCCGCTTTACTCAGACCTGCAAAAGCCCGCACGCCCGCATAGTGCAGCTTTTTTGAAACATTTTGTAATTCCAAATTCCAAAACCCCTCGTCGTATTTCCATTCAAACGGCGTTTTGTAATTCGTCCAAATTTCATACGCGCGTTCGTTTAGCCGCTCAATCAACGCAGAAATCCCTAAATCGCCGCCCGCTATCTCCATCATCAAATGCCAGTTATCCAAATCGGCGGGGTCGTCGGTGTGGATGGATTTTTCGCGCGGCAGATAATACACAAAATCGCCCGTATCGAAAGGAAAGAGGGTATGGCATAGCGCAATGCCGTAAATTTTTTGAGCGAATACGGTCGGAAGCTGCTCGTCCGAATAGCCAAAAGTTGAAACATATAAAAAGCTGCGTAAAATGCTCGCTAAATTTCTACAAACGGGCGCAAAGGCGTATCTGCATGCCCGCTGCGTTAAGGCGCCGTTTCGAATAAAACTTATGGCGCTATCGATCTCTTTTCTTCTTGCTTGCACGTATTTTATCTTTTTAAATCGCCAAGCTTGCATCAGCTCCAAAGAACCGTCGATAGCTCGCAAATGCTTGTCTCTTTTTTCATCCGCTGTGCCGCTTAGCTCTGCAATCCTCGCAGCGGCCTGCCTCCAAAACGGGATCAGGGTTTTTACCCACCCCAAGTAGCTAAGGTAAAGCGCGTCCGGCTCCTCTTTTTCAAAAACCGCTCTCATCTGCGTAAGTTTTATCATCGCAAGCCCCTTATATCAAAATTTTACTCCGCTCGCTACTCCTCGTCCTGCATCTTCTCGCCGCTCGCCATACAGCTTTGGAATATAAATTTGTGCTCCTGCGGCAGCGCTTCGTAAATTTTACCCGCAAGCTCGCGGATCTCCCAAAGTGCCGCCTTGCTAGAGCGCAGAGCGAGGAAGTTTTGCAAGCTGCGTGCGTTTATGCTCCAGCTAAGCTCGCTCTTGTAGCACTCGGGCAGGCAGTATTTGGCGATATCAAGGCTGATTGGGGTTTGTAAGATTACGCGTAGATTTTCAAGAGCCGCGATACTTGCATTATCGACCGCTTCGTTGCCGGTAAGCACGATGTATCGCGCGGCGTTTTCGAAATCGCCTTGCGCGAAGCCGTCCTCGCCGCGCAATTCTTTGAGAGTGTAGCGAGTGGATTTTACGCTAAGGCTTGCTAGGCGGTGGCGCGCCAGCTCCTGAAGCAGCGCGCGCGAAATACCGCTGATGTAGAAGTTGTAGTAGAGGTGCTCCAGCGTGCTTGAGTGCTTGAGCCGGTTGCCGACGCGGTCTATTAGCGCTAGGTCTTTGGCACCGCCGCAATCTCCGCGCTCAAAGCTCTGCCAGCAGGTGCGGATCGCGTTTGAGCAAACCCAAAGCGGAGTGAAATTTAGAAGTTTGACTTGCATGTTTTGCCTTTGGTTTTAAAATCTTTGGATGATTTTAGCGTTTCGGGACTTAAAATTTAGCAGGGCTCGGCATTTGTATTTTAAAATTTACATTCATCAAATTTACCTTGCACCGAGATACAAGGTAAATAAAATGAACTTAAGTATAAGGCGTAAGAGATATTTTAATATTGAATTAATACTAAAATACTATTTTGTTCCCGAGAAAAACTTTTTATCCTCATTAAACTTATAAATTTCTTTAGCATTTTTACAATTCTTATAGGCGTTGCTATTTTTCGTTTAATTTATCAAAATCGCATTGTTTGAAAACTTTTTCTGCCTCATCGGGATGATTTTGATAGTATTCTAAAGATTTAACCTCCGTATTATCGCAACCCACTAAAAAAGCAGCGAACGCAAGCCCCCCCAGAGGAACATTTTAGGATTTTTCATTTCATTCTCCTTGTTTGAAATTTTACCTAGTATTTTACCATCTATTTACTTTAAGAATTTTGAATTACTGCCATTCTACCTGCGCGGTAAACAAATTTAACGAAGCTTTGATACCGCCCTTAAGCTACATTTCGCTAAGATTGCGGCTAAATTTTAAAAAAGGTGCAAAATGAATGATAAATTTAGCAAAATCGGCTTCATTCTCGCAGTCGCAGGCAGCGCCGTAGGGCTCGGTAATGCGTGGAAATTCCCCACTTTAGTAGGCACCAACGGCGGCAGCGCATTTATCTTGCTATATCTTTTGCTGACGCTTTTGGTTAGCTTCGTGATCTTTTTAGCCGAGATCGTCATCGGCAGGCTAAGCGAAAGTGATCCGGTGCGCGCATTTGAAAAGCTCGCGCCCTCATACAAAGGCGCATGGAAATACGCGGGATTTTTTATGATTAGTGCGCTTTTGATCTATGCTTTTTACAGCGTCGTAATGGGCTGGATCCTAAAATACGTGGTCTCAAGCGCTTTGTATCTGCCAAAAAGTATAGATGAAAGCGGCGCAGCGTTTAACGCACTTTTAGGCAGCGACTTTTTAAGCGTAGCGGTGTGCTTTACCATAGCGTCGGCGTTTTGCTTTTTCATCGTATCTAAAGGTGTCAAAAGCGGCATAGAGCGGCTTAATGTCTGGATGATGCCCGCTCTATTTATTTTGCTGGTTTTGATGCTAATTTACGCCGCGAGTTTCGATGGATTCGGACGTAGCGCAAAATTCTTGCTAGTGCCAGATTTTTCCAAGCTTAATAAGGATAGCATTCTTTCGGCGCTAGGACTTGCGTTTTTTACGCTCTCGCTGGGCGTTACTACGATTATGACCTATGCCGCGAGCCTGCCTGCGCGCACCAATATCCTAACCTCAAGCATAAATATCGTCTGCATTAATGTCCTAATTGGCGTGATGATGGGGCTTATCGTCTTTACTTTCATCTTTGAATTCGGCGGCGATCCCAAAGCGCAAGGCCCAGGGCTAGTGTTTGTCTCACTGGTGGTGCTTTTTTCAAAGCTCGGTGCGATCGGAAATATCCTAGCCTTTTTATTTTTCACCTCGCTGTTGTTCGCGGCGATTACTTCTGCAATTTCGATGCTGGAGCCTGCGATTTATTATCTCGTAAACTCCCGCAAGCTAAGCCGCAAGCGCGCTTCACTTTTAGTTTTTGCCGTGACGTATGTTTTAGGGATATGCTGCATTTTGGGTTATTACGGGGGCACGAGTGAATATTTTAGCCTAGGTGGCAAGAGCTTTTTTGACGTGCTTGATTACCTGACCTCGAATATCTTAATGCCTCTTAGCGGCATAATCGTGGCGTTTTTCGTAGGGTTCGTGATAAAAAAACGAGCCGTCGAAATTCTACTGCGCCCATATATGGGACGAATGGGCTTTAAGCTGTGGTATTTCGTGCTACTGCGCTTCGTGGCGCCAGTCGCGATCGTAGTGATAGCACTCAATCAGCTAAAAATTTTAAATTTTTAAATTTTGCAAAGCGGATGGATAACATGGAAGTTAAAATTTGGCGCTGAAGCAGTCTAAAAGCGACGAACAAAATTTTATAGCGAGATTGCCGCGATACGTTAGCCTTGCAGCGATAGTTTAAAATTTCATGTTTAGATAGAGGAAGGTCAAAGTATGCGACGGCAATCAGCTTTCGGCGCGACCGTGCTAACCCGCATGGCGATCGGTGCGCGCGACAAAGGTGTCGTGGCGCAGCCGCGTCTGATTGCGCTGTGGAATTTTAAAATTCTAAACCGAGGCGGTCGGTGCACAGCCGCCACGATAGTTTATGACGCGACCTATGCAATCTGCCGCAGAAGCGGCGCATAAAATTTTGTGGTGACCCGCGCGACATCGCGCTTGGAATTTTAAAATTTAGCGCTAAAGCGACGCGCAAGCCCGCGGTCCGTCTAATAGACGGCCGATCCATCGGAACAGCGCAGGAATAGCACATTGCGGCTTGAAATTTTAAAATTTTACGCTCTGACGGCTCGGAGCGATAGGCAAAATTCCATAGCGAGCCTCACGGCAATCCGCGAGCGGTCATGGCGGCTGTCAAAAAATTGCGCCTGGAATTTTATGTCTAGATAGGAGTATGCGGCGACCGCAATCAGCCTTCGGCGCGACCGCGCTAACCCGCGCGGGAACCTGCGCAAGACCGCGGCAAAGACGCCGTAGCGCAGCCGTGCAGCATCGTGCTTGGAATTTTAAAATTTAGCGCCAAAGCGGCCCAAAGTAGCGAGCCAAATTTCATAGCGAGATGCGGCGGTAGTTTGGAATTTTAAAATTCCGTAGCTTTAAAATTTGAAAAATCATCGGAGCGAAAATGAACGATAAATTTAGCAAAATCGGCTTTATACTTGCCGTCGCAGGCGGCGCGGTGGGGCTTGGCAACGCGTGGAAATTCCCTACCCTCGTGGGTCAAAACGGCGGCAGCGCCTTCGTGCTCTTATACCTCGCGCTCACGCTGGGCGTGGGCTTTAGCATATTCTTAGCGGAGATGGCGCTAGGCAGGCTGAGCGGGCGGGATCTACCGAGCGCGTACGAGACGCTGGCGCCGCGCGGCGGGCGCAAATGGCGCGCGGGAGGCGTTTTCATCGCGGGCGGCATGTTGGTGCTATCCTTTTACCTCGTCATCCTCGGCTGGGTGATCCGATATATCTTTTTGGGCTTTTCTCCACTGCCCGCAACCGCTGAGGAAGCGGGCGCTGTATTTGACGATCTCATCTCACATTCGCTAGCCACGAGCCTCGGCTTTTACGCGCTTGCGCTCGTGCTGACGCTTTCCGTCGTCGCGCGCGGCATCAAAAGCGGTATCGAGCGGCTAAACGTCGTGATGATGCCGCTGCTTTTCGTGCTGCTGCTTGCGATGCTTGCGTATGCGTGCACGATGCAGGGCTTCGGCGCGGCGGCGAAATTTCTTTTCTACCCCGACTTCGGCAAAATCACCGTTAACTCCGTCCTCTCCGCGCTCGGGCTCGCGCTTTTTACCCTGTGCGTGGGCGTTGGCTGTATCGCGGCATACGCGGCGTCGCTTAGCGAGGGGGTGCGGCTCGTGCGAAGCTCGGTAAATATCGTATTTATCAACATCGCGATCGGGCTGATGATGGGGCTCATCGTATTTACTTTCATCTTCGAATTCCGCGCCGATCCCGCGCAGGGTGCGGGGCTTGTGTTCGTCTCGCTCACTACGATGTTTGCAAAAATGGGGCTAGCGGGGCAGGTACTTGAAGTCGCGTTTTTCGTCTCGCTCTTTTTCGCGGGGATCACGAGCGCGGTTTCGATGATCGAGCCCTTCGTCTTCTATCTCATCGGCAGATTTAAAATTTCGCGCCTGCGCGCAGTCTGCATATCCGGGCTTGTCATAGCGGTGCTAGGCGCATGCTCGCTGCTATCGATGCACGCGGATTATGCGAGCAGGTTTAGGCTTTTCGGCGCGAGCTTTTTTGACTGCTTGGACTTCGTAAGCTCAAACGTCATGCTGCCTCTGGGCGCGCTAACCTCGGCGATCTTTGTTGGCTTCGTGATGGACGCGCAGCGCCTGCGCGGGCTTTTTGGCGCCGATATGGGCGAGCTTGGATTTAAAATTTGGTACTTTTCGCTGCGTTTCGTAGCGCCCGTCGCGATCGTGATCATAATGGCAAATCTGCTGTTTTTCGGCGGAAAATAAAAGCGAACGGAATAGATAGGAGCGAGCAAAATTTCACGCGATAAATCGCGCGGCAGATTTGCGCGGCGAAGCGGCACGCGGGGGTTGCGAGCTAATTTGCGACGTCTAAACTCGGCCAGATCGCGTGCTGCGATCCGCGAAGCGCCGGAGCAAAGGACTTTGCGTAATGAAATTTTATGCGGTAAATCTTGTGCGGTAAAATTTTACGCTTCGCTTCGTACCAAAAAGAGCCCAAACGCGCCTCTAGATTTAAAATTTACGCGTTGAAATCTCGCAATCCTCTCGGCAAAGCTTAAAAGCATTAAAATTTTACTACCTGCCAGCATAACGAGCGTCGAAATGCGCCGTAAAGCAGCGGGCTTGCTTTTTCAGGCGCGATGAAGATTTTGCGAGTGCGGCCTAAGCGGCTATTGGCGCATATTTAGGCCGAATGAACCGTTTTAAAGCCGCACGATTTAAGCCGTCCCTAGCGCGCTAGCATTTACCCGCTTTTTTAAGCAGAGCGTTGCAGTTACCACTTTTGGAACCTCCAGTACCGCCTGCGCCAACAATTTTTGTGCAAAGCACGTCAGAATCAACTACTATAACGGATGAAAAATAGCAACGATACAAATCACCGTTTTTGCTTCTGACCTTATAGTGCACGGAGTTGATCTAGCTTCGCACCGAATCGGGCACGACGGATAGGTTCGACTTCTCCACGCCAGTCGCCATCTCGGCTCGATCTAAGAGCGTTGCCTCGCTAGTCATGGGCTTTTTGATGAAGCCGCAGCCTCCTAGCGCGCAAGCTACGATGCCGAGCGCAAGCGCAACGAGGAAATTTTTAGAAACCTTCATAGTTCTCCTTTAAAATAGATTTAATTATACGTTACGGCCGTTTAAAATTTCTTAAAATGCAAGATAGGCTTGTTTAATTCTGACGAGAGACATTCGGCGGCTATAGTGGCGGCAAGTTGGGCGCAAATACGCTTAAGCTTAGCTACGGCAGGTACGGCGCCGATGCGGCGTGATTAAAATTTTAAAGCTTGGATTTTGCGCAAAGGATTTTAAATTTTAAAATTTTGCTTGCGCGTAGAAATTTTAAAATTTAGTTTAAGAAGGATCAAGCGCAGATCGGACGCGAGATAAAATTTCATATCGCTTTGAAATTACGACCGGCTATCGTGCGCAGCATTACAGATGCCGAGACTATGAGCGGCGTAAGTTTGAAGTGGAGGATATGTAGGCCTTAGGATGCAAGAGATCACAACGACTAGAAGCAGTGATTTTGCAAGCACTCGTGCCGTCTTAAAGCGCAAGCCTGCGGTCGCGACGCGCGATCTGAAATTTAGAAATCAAATTTCAAAAACAGTGCAGCAGCGCCTGCTTTAAAACAGTCGCGGGACGGTATCTGCTCGGACTGATTAAAAAGCCGAACGGCCGTTTTATAAGCCGCGACTGTAGAGCGAGCAAAAAAAAGGGGGGGGCAGTATCCGTCCGCGCGGCGAGTTGTAGATTTAAAACGATTGAGCGAACAAAGAAAAGCCGTATGGAGACATCCGTGCGCAGCGTAAAGTTCAAATACCAAGTAGCTAGATGTGAAATTAAAGCGAGCGATTTCGCGCCGCAGTACCATAAAAAAAGCATGTGCTCTGCACTCAACTCTTATCCGGCGCAGCAAAATATGATATGTACCCGTAAAAGGGCGGTCAAAATTCTCGCGTCCACAGCGCGAAATTTAAACCGACAAGCGTGCGGCGCAAAGTAGCCGCCGCGGTGGGGGCGTAACAAGGCGTCTGCTCGGGAGCGTCGCGACGAGCTGCGACACTCGTCGCTTGCAAATTTAAAACGACTAAGCGAGCGGCAAATTTAATAAAATTTAGCCGTTCATTATCGATAGCAGCTCGGTGTTGTCTTTGGTTTTTAGCATTTTGGCGTATAAAAATTTCAGCGCCTCGACGTCGTCCATCGTCGAGATAGCCGAGCGCAGCGCCCAGATCTTTTGCAGATTTTCGCTGCCTTGCAAAAGCTCCTCTTTGCGCGTGCCGGACTTGGTGATATTGATCGCGGGATAAATTCTACGATCCGATATGTTGCGATCGAGGATGATCTCGCTGTTGCCCGTGCCTTTGAACTCCTCGAAGATCACGTCGTCCATACGCGAGCCAGTCTCGATGAGCGCGGTAGCTACGATGGTAAGCGAGCCGCCGTTTTCGATATTTCGCGCCGCACCGAAGAAGCGCTTCGGTTTATGCAGGGCGTTTGCGTCCACGCCGCCGCTTAGGACTTTGCCGCTGCTAGGCGTGACGGTGTTATAGGCGCGCGCAAGGCGGGTGATACTATCAAGCAGGATGACGACGTCCTTGCCATTTTCGACGGCGCGTTTTGCCTTTTCGATGACGAGCTCGGCGACGCGAACGTGGTTGAATGCGGGCTGATCGAAGGTCGAGCTAAACACCTCGCCGCGCACGCTGCGCTCCATGTCGGTGACCTCTTCGGGGCGCTCGTCGACTAGTAGCACCAAAAGCTCGACCTCGGGGTGATTGCGCGTAATGCCGTTGGCAAGCTCCTTCATAAGCTCCGTCTTACCACTACGCGGAGGCGCCGTGATGAGCCCGCGCTGCCCCTTGCCGATCGGGGTAAAAAGATCGAGTACGCGACCGGTAAGGCGCATAGGATCATATTCGAGCTTGAGCTTTTCGGTCGGGAAAAGCGGCGTGAGATTATCAAATAGCGGGCGCTCTCTGGCCTCTTGGATCGATTTGTAATTGATCGCCTCGATCTTTAAAAGCGCGTAGTACTTCTCCTGATCCTTCGGCTCGCGCACCTGGCCCGTGACGATGTCGCCGACGCGCAGGGCGAATTTACGGATCTGGCTTAGGCTCACGTAGGCGTCATTGGCGCTGTCGCTTAAATTTGAATCTATACCGCGCAAAAAGCCGTAACCCTCGGCGGTAACCTCTAAAATCCCCGTAAAAAGTATGAAGCCGCCCTGCTTCGTCTGCATGCGTAAAATTTCAAAAACGAGCGCTTGGCGGCGGAATTCGCGAGGGTTCTCGACGCCTAGCTCGTCTGCTATGGCGATGAGATTTTCAAGATCCATCGAGCGGAGCTCCTCGATCTGATAGCCCTCGACGGGAACATGCGTTTTAGCGTAAGTTTTTCTGCCGTTTTGATTAGAATTTGAAACGGCGGTCTGAGCGGAATTTTGATTTGTATTTTCCATTTGTCCTCTTAGAGTGTGAAGTTATTAAATTTGGTTTTAAAAAAGTTGTGAAATTTAAAATTTAGTTTTCTTTGTAAGCACCGAACCTTAAAATTTTTTGTTGTCTTCTGCTGATGAGCTCGTCTATGCTAAGATCGTCTAGCTTGTGCAGCTCGGTTAAGACGTAGTTTCCAAGCGCTTTTATCGCGCCGTCTTTATCTCTGTGAGCGCCCGTTTTAGGCTCTTTGATCACATCATCGACCAAGCCCAGCTCTTTTAGCTCCTCGGCGGTGATCTTTAGCGCCTTCGTAGCAGCCTCGCTTTTGCTCGGATCGTTCCACAAAATCGCGGCACAGCCCTCGGGAGAGATGACCGAAAAGATTGAGTTTTGAAGCATCGCCAAACGATCGGCCACGCCGATAGCTAAAGCTCCGCCGCTGCCGCCCTCGCCGATAACGACGGCGATCGTAGGGGTTTTAAGATCGCTAAGCTCATATAGATTTCGCGCGATAGCCTCGCTCTGACCGCGCTCCTCGGCGCCAAGTCCCGGATATGCGCCCGGAGTATCGATCAAAAACAAAATAGGAAGGTTAAATTTCTCGGCAAGTTTCGCTACGCGCAGTGCCTTGCGATAGCCCTCCGGATGGGGCATGCCGAAATTTCGCTTCAGCTTGTTTTTGGTGCCGCGACCTTTCTGCTCGGCGATCACGGTGATTTTACGGTTGCCCATAATACCCAGATAACACACGATCGACGGATCGTCCCTAAAGGCGCGGTCGCCGTGAAGCTCCCTGGCGTCCTGCAAAAGCGCGCGAATATAATCGATCGCGTAAGGGCGATCCGGATGGCGCGCAAGCTGAAGTCTTTGGTATTCGTTTAAATTTTTATAAACTTTGGAAATTTCTTTTTCGAGGTTCTTATTTAAAATTTCGACTGCGTCCTCATCGCCGCGAATTTTTGCAGCGGTGATATCCTCGTCGATCTGCTTTATAGACTTTTCAAAGTCCAAATAACTCGCCATTAATCTACTCTTTTGAAAATAAGCGACGCGTTCGTGCCGCCAAATCCGAAATTATTGCTCATAACGCAATCGAGTTTGGCCTTCCTAGCGACGTTAGGAACGTAGTCCAAATCGCAATCGGGATCTTTTGAAATTTGATTTATCGTAGGCGGTATGATGCCGTTTTGCATCGCTAAAAGGCTGATCGCAGCCTCTACCGCTCCGGCAGCGCCCAGGCAGTGTCCTAGCTGGCCCTTGGTGGAGCTGACCGCAGGCATCTTGCCCTCGCCAAAAAGCTCTTTTAACGCCGCGGTTTCGTTTTTATCGTTTATTACGGTGGACGTTCCGTGGGCGTTGATATAATCAATCTTCGGGCGTCCCGCCATCTCGTAGGCCTTTTTCATAGCGCGGATCGGGCCGTCTAGGCTAGGCGAAGTGATATGATAAGCATCGCCGCTAGCGCCGAACCCTACGAGCTCGCCGTAAATTTTAGCGCCGCGCGCTTTTGCGTCCTCTAGCTCTTCTAAAACCAAAGCCGCCGCGCCTTCGCCCATAACAAAGCCATTTCGCTCCGCATCAAACGGACGTGAAGCGTGCGCAGGATCGTCGTTTCTAGCACAAAGTGCCTTCATCGCGGCAAATCCGCCGATACCTACAGGACAAACCGCAGCCTCAGCACCTACTGCGAGCATCTTTTTCGCTTCGCCGATCATAATAACTCTCGCAGCGTCCATAATCGCATGTGCGGAAGCCGCGCAAGCCGTAACGCTGGATAAATTCGGGCCTTTTAATTTATAATATATAGAAACAAAGCCGCCGAGCATATTTACTAAAGCAGAGGGGATAAAAAACGGAGAAATTCGCCTAGGACCGCGCTGCAAGCAGGTATTGGCATTTATCTCGATATTCGGTAGGCCGCCGATACCGCTAGCCGAGCTAACGCCGAATTCGTCGCTATCGAAATCACTAAATTTAGCGTCATCTATGGCTTCGCCCGCGGCTTTAAGCCCGAGTTGGATAAATCTATCCATCTTTTTTATCTCTTTTCCATCCTCGATTATGCTCGAAGGGTCGAAACCTTTTACTTCAGCTGCAATTTGAACCGGAAATTCGCTAGCGTCAAAGAGCGAAATTTTATCAACCCCGGTTTTTCCGTTACAGATATTTTCAAAACTGCTCTGTTTGTCAAGCCCGAGAGAGGTTACCATCCCGATGCCCGTTACTACGACTCGTTTCAAAACCGCTTCCTTAAAATTTTATTTCTTAGGCAAATTTTCTATATAATCTACTACGTCTTTAATGCTTACTAATTTTTCGGACTCGCTATCAGGGATCTCGATACCGAATTTCTCCTCTAAAGCCATTACTAGCTCAACTACGTCAAGAGAGTCCGCGCCCAAATCCTCGATAATTTTAGAGTCAAGTTTAACCTGATCCGGGCTAACGCTGAGTTGCTCTACAACTACGTCTCTTACATCTTCAAATACTGCCATTTTAGCACTCCTTTAAAAAAATACCGCGTAATTCTATAATATTTAACCTTAAATTCCGCTATTTAACGCTACATATAGAGCCCGCCGTTGATTTTAAGCGTCTCGCCTGTAATGTAGCCCGCGCCGTCGCTGAGTAAAAACGCAACTCCTTCGGCGACATCGCTCGTGCTTCCGAGGCGCTTAAGCGGGATACTCGCTTCGTAGCTTGCTTTTACGTCGTCGCTTAGCGCGTCTGTCATATCGGTGGCGATGAAACCGGGCGTTACGCAATTAAAGCGGATGCCGCGCGCTGCGCCCTCTTTTGCGAAACTCTTACTCATTGCGATCATTCCGCCCTTGCTCGCGCTGTAATTGACCTGCCCCGCGTTGCCCATTTCGCCGACAATCGAGGCGATATTTACGACCGCGCCGAAGCGCTTTTTGCTCATTAGCTTTAGAGCTTCGCGGCAGCCGATAAAGGCGCTGCTTAAATTTGCTTCGATCACGCCCATGAAGTCTTCCAGCTTCATCCTAAGCGCGAGCTTGTCGTTCGTGACGCCCGCGTTATTTACGAGATAGCTTAGCTCGCCGTCGCTTTGCGCGATCAAGGCGATCGCCTCGCTAAATTCCGCCTCGTTCGTCGCGTCAAATTTTATCACGGCACCCTCTCCGCCGTTTGCGCGGATCTCCTCTAGCAGCGCGTCGGCTATCTCGGGCTTTGAGCGATAATTAATCCACACCTTAAGCCCATAGCCCGCTAAAGTCCTTGCGATCTGCGCGCCGATACCGCGGCTTGCGCCCGTGATTAAAACGTTTTTCCCGCTAAATTTCATACTTGTCCTTTTATTAAAATTTTAATCTCTAGCGTAAATTTATCCAAATTTACCTAAATTTTAGCCGTTTAAGCTTAGCTATAACCCGTGCCGTTGAAATTTCAAAATAGCGCCTCGTCCATCTCCGCGGGCTTTGGCAGCCCCATTAGCTTTAGCACGGTCGCTGCGACATTGCTAAGCCCAAGTCCGCTTTTTAGTTCACGCACGTCGCGCCCTAGCACGAAGCAAAACACGTCAAAGGTCGTGTGGTTGGTTAAAATTTCGCCGTCCGCGTCTCGCATCGCCTCGCAGTTGCCGTGATCGCTAATCTGCACGTAGGCGTAATCGTGCGCCCTCGCCGCGCTTAAAATTTTACCGATGCATTCATCCACCGCCTCGACCGCCTTTACCGCGGCGTCGTAATTACCCGTGTGGCCGACCATATCGCCGTTTGCGAAATTTACGACGATGAAATCCATCCCCGCTTCGATGCCGCGGATCACCGCATCGCACACCGCAGGCGCGCTCATCTGCGGCTGCTCGTCGTAGGTTTTTACTTTGGGGCTTGGGATTAGCACGCGAGTTTCGTTCGACAGTGGCTCCTCGACGCCGCCGTTAAAGAAAAACGTCACGTGGGCGTATTTTTCGGTCTCGGCAGTGTGAAGCTGCGTAAGACCGGCTTCCGCGATCACTTCGCAAAGCGTATTTTTAAGCACAGGCTTCTCAAATAGCAGAGGAAATTTAAAGCTCGCGTCGTATTCGCTCATCGTGATTAAATTTTGCACGACGAACTTCCGCTTGAATTCGCTAAAGCTCTCATCGCCCAAAGCCGCGCAAAGCTCTCTAGCGCGGTCGTTTCTAAAATTTACAAAAATCACTCCGTCATCCGCGTCGATACCGCTAAAGCCGTTAAAGCTCGCAGGCTCGATAAACTCGTCGCTCACGCCGCGCTCGTAGCTTTGCAGTATATACTCGCTAGGCGAAATTTCAAGCGGCGCCGTCTCGCCTATAAGCACGTCGTAAGCGCGCTTCACGCGATCAAAGCGCTTGTCGCGATCCATCGCGTAAAAGCGCCCGCAAACGCTGCCGACTTTAAATTTGGCCTGTAAATGCTTTAAAAATTCCGCTCCGCTGCTCGGCGAAACGTCGCGCCCGTCGGTGATAGCGTGCGCCCATGTCTCGCAACCCGCATTCTGCGCTATCTCGCAGATCGCGTCGAAATGGCGCAGATGCGAATGCACGCCGCCGTCGCTGTAAAGCCCTATGACGTGCAGCCTGCGGCACTTTGAAAGCAAGCTCTGTAGCGCTTCGTTTTTCTCAAGCGAGCCCTCATCGATCGCGCGATCGATTTTGACTAGGTTTTGATACAGAATTCTACCGCTTCCGATCGTCATATGCCCTACTTCGCTGTTTCCCATCTGCCCCTGTGGCAAGCCCACGGCAAGCCCGGAAGTGTGCAGCAGCGTATTGGGCACGTTTTTAAAAAGATAATCATAGGCGGGCTTTTTTGCGTTTGCGAACGCGTTAAATTTATCGCTCGCGTTAAAGCCGATGCCGTCGGTGATGAGTAAAATCGTCTTTTGCCTCATTTTGGCTCCTAAATTTCGTCTAAATTTCGCTGCGCTGGCCTTTTAAGGCAGGTCTGCGGCGCTGTTTTTACGAGCGGCATTATACTTTTTTTTGGCAAATGCGGCAAAATTTCATCCGCCCTAAAAGCTAAATTTTACCTCTTTTATACTAAAATGCGCGTTTTCATATAAAATTTCATAAAATTTAAAAGGCAAACTTTGTTTTATTATCTCTATCATCTTACGAATATAAATTTTTTCCAATACATCACCGCGCGCGCAGGGCTTGCGTTTTTTATCGCTTTTTGTTTTTCAGTCTGGGCTATGCCGCGGTTTATCCGCTGGGCGCAAAATAGACACGCCGCGCAGCCCATATACGAGCTCGCGCCCCAAAACCATCAGAAAAAGAGCAAAACCCCCACGATGGGCGGGCTAGTTTTCGTTACCGCCGCGGTGCTCGCAAGCCTGCTGTGCGCCAAGCTAAACAACGTCTTCGTGCTATGCGGGCTGCTTTGCTTGGTAGGTTTCGGCTACATAGGTTTTAAGGATGATATCTCTAAAATTTTAGGCCGCCAAAACCAAGCAGGCCTTAGCGCGCGGGCTAAATTTGCACTGCAAAATTTCTTGGCTTTTCTGATCGGGGCTACGCTTTATGCTTTTAGCGACCTGGGCGGGGAATTTTTCGTGCCGTTTTTCAAATACCCTCTGCTAAATTTATGGATCTTCGCGCCGCTGTTTTGGACGATCGTGATAAGTGCGAGCTCAAATGCGGTAAATTTAACCGACGGCTTGGACGGACTGGCAACCATTCCATCGGTGTTTTCGCTCTGCAGCTTGGGCATATTTGCTTATCTGTGCGGGCATGCGATCTACTCGCAGTATCTCTTGCTACCGCGCGTCGCGGGCGCAGGCGAGGTCTGCATCATCGTCTCGGCGCTCATCGGCGCGCTGCTTGGGTTTTTGTGGTTTAACTGCTACCCCGCCGAAGTCTTTATGGGCGACAGCGGCAGCCTGAGCGTGGGAGCATTTTTAGGATACTGCGCAGTCATCACGAAGAATGAAATTTTACTCATAATGATCGGCTTCGTCTTCGTCATCGAAACGCTCAGCGTGATCTTGCAGGTGGGCAGCTTTAAAATTTTCAAACGCAGAATTTTCCTGATGGCGCCGATACACCACCATTTCGAGCTTAAAGGCTGGGTCGAAAACAAAATCATCATCCGCTTTTGGATCATCGCGCTGATCGCAAATATCATAGCGCTGACGTCGCTGAAACTGAGATAAAATGCGAGCGCAGATTGAACCTGATTTCGAAACGGCGCGCGAAAGATACGGCGAGATGGCCGAGCTTAGCGCGGATGAGATAACTCAAATTTTATGGGGTAAAAGGGGAGAAAAATGAAAAAATCGCTATTTGGCTACGGGCTTACGACCAGAGCGATCGCCGAGCACTGCCAAAAAGACGGCTCCTGGGAGATCTACGACGATAAATTTGAAATTTCTTCGGGCACGCCTAAGCTGGACGAGTTCGGCAACGCGCTTTTAAACCCAAGCGAGTTCGATCCCGCCTCAAGCGAGCTTGAAATCCCAAGTCCAGGCTTCCCGCCGCATCACGAGATGGTGCGAAAGGCACGAAATTTAATCAGCGAATACGATTATTTCGACGATTATGAAGGCCTTAAGATTTGGATCAGCGGCACGAACGGCAAGACCACGACGACGAAGATGATGCAGCACCTACTCGAGCAATACGGCTCGCAGATGGGCGGTAACGTGGGCGTTCCGCTTGCAAAACTTGATAAAAGCGCCAAAATTTGGGTGCTGGAGACGAGCTCGTTTACGCTGCACTACACCAAGCATGCGCGCCCCGACATCTACGTGCTGCTTGCGATCACGCCCGATCATCTCAGCTGGCACGGCGATTTCGCGGAGTATGAGCGCGCCAAACTCTCGCCGCTGCTAGCGATGCGCGAAGGCTCCGTGGCGCTGATCCCGCGCGCCTACAAAAGCTCCGCTGCCGCGCAAAACAGCCTGGCTCGCGTGATCTGCTATGAGGACGAAGCGGATCTAGCGCAAAAATTAGGCATCGATTTAGGCGATATAAAATTCCGCACGCCGTTTTTGATCGACGCGCTTTTGGCGCTGTGCGTGGAAAAAATTTTATTCGACAGATGCGACATCGCGCGACTCAATGACTTCGTGATCGAGGGCAATAAGCTCGAAGAGCTTACCGACGCGCGCGGCAGGATCTGGGTCAATGACACGAAGGCCACCAACATCGATGCGTGCGCACAGGCGTTGAAGCGATACGCGGGGAGCAAAATACATCTGATCCTCGGCGGCGACGATAAAGGCGTGGATCTGCACCCGCTTTTTGCGGAGTTTAAAAAATACGATCTGCGAATTTACGCGATCGGTTCAAATACCGATAAAATCGTGCTTTTGTGCGACGAATACAGACTTCCTTGCGTGCGCTGCGAAATTTTACAAACCGCGGTGAGCGAAATTTCGAAGCGCTACCGAAGCGCAGATTTTGAAAAAAGCGACGCGAGCGAATTGGAAGTACAAAATTCAAGCACGGATAGCAGGTGTGACGGCGGCAAGGCGAAAGAAAACGCAAAGATCGGCGAAAATACGCTGCAAGAAGGCGGCGGCTTATCTGCCGCAAGCGACGACGCCTCTTCGCCGAAACGCCGTACAAACGACGGCGAAGAAAAAGAGATCGCGCTGTTAAGCCCTGCATGTGCCAGTTTGGATCAATTTAAAAGCTACGCTGAACGCGGCGAGCTATTTAAAAAACAAGTCGCACAACTCGGATAAACAGACTTATCGGGATTAGCCGTATCGAGCTAGGCTTTAAAATAAAATTTGTAATCGTATTTTAAAATTCCAACGCTTCTGCTGCGCGGATATATCTAAGTAAATCTAGCTGAAGAATGCCTCGCAACGTCGCATCATTGGCTTTGGCGCAATGTTTATAAAAATGCCGTTACTAAGTTTGATTAAATGTGGATTTTCGATGCTAAATTTAATCAATCGCCCCTCATCTGTCCGTTATATGCGTAAATTTAAAATGACGTAGCGATCCTTTGGCGCAAATTTATCTACTTTGCACAGTTTAAAACCAAGCATACAATTTGCAGAATCGGCTAAATAGTAAAATTTTATATCACTTTGCTTTTTAGATCGATAGCCCGTTTTGATTATTGCAAATTGCTGCATAAGCAATATTTTTCGCTACTAAAATTTATAAAATTTTAACTGAGCAAATTTGACCGTTTCCGAGCATAACATGCAAAAATCTAGCGAAAATCGAGGATTTTAACCGAGATTTAAGTATTGCATGGATAAAATTACTTTTCTTTTTCGGTGGTTGGATAGCTCAGTCGGTAGAGCAGCAGACTGAAAATCTGCGTGTCGGCAGTTCGATTCTGCCTCTAACCACCATTAAGTCTTTTCTTTTTACTTTCATTTAATTCCGATATATAGGTGCTTATTTCATATTTAGATTACTTTTCTTTCTTGTTATTTTTGTTTGTAATATAACTATTTCTGAAAAAAATAAGGATCTTATTAGGGGCTTTTTCGCATTATAAGCTCACGCTACCCTTAATATTAATAAGGAGCATTCAATGGCTAACGTATCAAGTGCAAATTTAACCGATAAAGATATTAGGGGTTTAGAATTTAAAGATCGAATGATTTTAAAGTTATAGGTAATCCGAAATAGCTTTATGTATGTCTCTCCCAAAGGGCTAACGACCTTTAAAATCAGACTTAGAAAAGATGGCAAAGATACTTACTACTAAGACGCTTAGCGAATTCCGCCCGGGTATCTACTCCGTAGCAGAAGCACGCAGGGATGCCAACGCCCTTCTAGCTCAACTATCACAAGGCAAGGAGCTAAACGTAATCTTAGGCAAATCGAATAAGTATAAATCCAAAAACTTGTTTGACGAATTTATAAAAATAAAACTTATATCAATCGTAATGATGCTAGCGTTTAAATAGGGTAAAATTTGCCCTAAACCTATCTCTCTTG
>CAUSEA010000014.1:0-46766 GCA_963530525.1 uncultured Campylobacter sp. | reverse complement strand
CCGCGCACGAGGTCTCGGCTCTGTATAAATACAAAACCTCCGACGTGCAAAAGGCCGCCGAAGAAGCGGTAAAAGAGGTCAAAGCGCTCGGCGGTAGCGGCGGCATTATCTCGATCGACAAGCACGGACACACGGGCTTTGCGTGGACGAAAGACAAGCTTGGCATGTATCACGGCGAGGCAAGACTCGGAGCTAAACCGATCGTTTATTGGCCGCTAGGAGACAAATAAGCGTATTTAGCCCCTTTACGGGGCTAAATTTAAATCAAATAGCGAGGATAAATACGCTTTTTATCGCACGTCTATCAAATTTGGCGCTTTCATCGATCAAGCGTTTCGGCGAGGTTAAATTCGGTCAAATTTTAATTTCAAAACCTTGGCAAAGCGCAAATTTCTATTTATTTAAAATTTTGAACCTACATATATCGCTATCTTTTTCTCGTATTCAAATCAGTCAAAACAATAAATTTTTATGCTTCGATAAGTCCATAAAGGGATCAAATTTGATCCTTCTGCAAATTTGAGCCTTGAGGTTTAAATTTAAGCCGCTGGGCGGTTTCGCCGCAAATTTTATCCTCGCTCAATTTCGCGCCCGAAAGCGCGCATCGGCGGCAGCCCTTGTAGATACTGGAGCCACGCCGTCACATTCGTGCCTCAAAAGCGCGCGAGCTAGGCGGCGAAATTCGGCTCTGTAAATTAAATTTTACCAAAATCCATATTTCTTGATACCAAAGCGCTCAAATTTCAGGTAGAATATCGCCATATAAAATCAAGGCGGTAAAATGAGAAAATTTATAGTTGTTCGCGGACACGCGGGCTCTGGTAAAACGACTTTCGCAAAAGAGAAAATTAAAGAATTTAAAAACGAATACCCGCAGGCGCAAATTTATCATCTGGAAAACGATATGTTTCTAACCGATGAGGCGGGGGTTTATACTTGGTCGCCGAAGCTTTTGGAGGATGCGAAGCGCAAAGTCGCCCGCGAGATAAAGCAGGCGTATAAATTTGCCATGGAAAACAAAGCTAAAGACGTTCTTATCGCGCTTAGCAACGTGAGCGCGCGCACCAAAGAGCTGTTAAGCCTAAAAGAGCAAGCCGCTCAAAATGGATTTATTTTTGAATGCTTTAGAATGCAAAATTTCTTCGCCTCCGAGCACGGCGTCGATGAAGATACGGTGATAGCGATGTTTATCAAGGTCGCAAACAACAAAATAGAGGGCGAAATTTTGATCCCGCCCGTTAATCCTATGAGCGAAAGCGTAGCGCAAAAGATCAAAGACGCGGCGGCCCTAAACAGGCGCGATCTGCCCTTTGATGCGGCGCAAAACACCTACGTAACGAAAAAATATATCGCCGCCACGCAGGACAAAAGGCTCTGGAGCGCGCGTCAAAGCGAGCTTTACCCAGAGCTTCGCACCTACAAATACTCAAAACGCGTCTTTTTCAAAGCCGATTGGGATAAGGCGCTACTTGAGATGCGCGGGCTCATAATGGACGATGATCTAAATATCATCGTGCGTCCGTTTAAAAAGGTCTATAACTACTCGGAATTTACCTCGCGCAAAAGTCTTTATCCTATCGACATCACAGACGATACGCCCGTGCTTGCCGTGCGAAAGGTAAACGGGTTTTTAGGGTGTTGCACCTACGTAGATGCCCACGAAAGCGGCGCGAGCTTTAACCGCCGCGTCATCTACTCCACGACGGGATCGACCGATAGTAGATTTGCACAGATGGCGCGCGAGCACTGCTGCAAATTTGAAGAAATTTTCAAACGCTATCCAAATAAAACTTTTTTATTTGAGATCACCGACGAGAGCGACCCGCACATCGTAGAAGAGGAGCTTGGAGAAACTTTTATCGGACTTATCGACGTTAAAACCGGCACGCAAGAGAGCGAATTTAAGCTGGATAAGATCGCCGCAAGTACTGACGGAGCGCTAAAAAGACCTTTTTATAAGAAGGGCGAGCAGTATCTAAAAACGAGCTTTGCGGAGCTAAAAAATATAATCAAAGAGGCGAAATTCGAAGGCTTTATGGTGTATATCCCGAGCCAAAACGATTTTTGCTTTAAGATGAAAACGCCTTATTATCTCGTGAATAAATTTTTCGCTCGCAGTAAAAACGAGGCGCTTTGCGGCAAACTGGATAAAACCAAGCTCGATGAGGAATTTCATCCTTTGGTCGATCACATCAAAGCAAACGAACGGGAATTTAGATCCCTTGACGAGCAAGGCAAGCTAGGCTTTATAAAAGAATTTTTGGAAAAAATTTAACGATTAGCGCGAATATTTGACGCCGCGCAAATTTACGTAAAGCTCAAATTTGATGCAGCGATTAAAGCTTAAAGGAAAAATGATGATATTTTTTACCTCCGATTTGCATTTTTATCACGGCAATATTATGAAATACTGCCCTAAATTTAGGGCTTTTAACGACGTAAGCGAGATGAATGAAAGGCTAATAGAGCTCTGGAATGCCGTAGTGGGGCCCGAGGATACGGTTTATGATCTGGGCGATTTTGCATTTTGCAATAAATTGAAGGATCTAAAAAGCGTCGCGCGTAGGCTAAACGGCTCGCATGTGCTGATTTTAGGCAACCACGATACGCTCATTAGCCAAAACAAAGAAGCGCTGCTACGCGAGCTAAAAGACGACGGAAATCCTATCTTTAGCGATATCCTGCACTATAAGGAGCTAAATTTTGACGGCGGCGCGGGCGCGATGAAGGATGGCAAAACGGGTATGAGCATCTGTATGTTTCATTATCCCGTAGAGGAGCACAACCGCGCCCAGAAAGGTTCTTTTATGCTTCACGGGCACTTGCATGACCGCACTTCCAGCCTAGAGGGGCGCATACTAAACGTAGGCTTTGACTCGCACGGCAAAATTTTAAGCTTAGACGAGATCGTGCAAATTTTAGGGCAAAGGCAAATCGCGGCAAGACATTTGTGATCCTGGCTAAACACGGACAGCCGTAGCATTGATTTAAGCGTAGCCTGCCGCAATATCTTGCAAAAGCATCCGCATAATATACGGGATAGGCAAAGCTCGGCGGCATCTTTATCGATAAGCACGCACATACAGGCTTTGCGTGGACGAAAGATAAGCTCGGCATGTATCACGGCGAAGCAAGGCTCGGAGCTAAACCGATCGTTTACTGGCCGCTAGGCGAGAAATGATTGATTTTAGCAGATAGCGCAGAAAGCAGAGAAGCGCTCTGCGAGAAAAGATCAAATTTGATCCCGCCTATTTTGACTCGGGCGGGGTCAAATTTGGTTAAATTTAAGGGCTTATTCAAAAATCCCAGAATTTTGATTTTATATGAAAGACGAAGTCAAATTTAAAAGCGATAAAGAAAATTTTCGCCGATCAAATTTGATCTCTTTTGTCTCGTTTGCTCTTTGCTTCCGCGCAAATTTTAAAATTTGCCGCGCGCTTTAAAAAATCAGTGCGTTTTGAAAGGCGGCTATGCGCTTAAAATAGCTACGTCGCCCGTTTTAATAAAGCTTCGCTTCGGCGGGGCGGAACTTGTCTAAATTTTAAAATTTACCCGTGCGTAGTCCACGCCAACGCACCGAGCGGCAAGAATTAGAAGCCGAATAGCTGTTTTTATTAGGTATCAAAACCCAAAGCGACACAGCCTTTTGCATTAGCTATGAATACTGCGTGTATGAAACAACAGAGCAAGGGCGAACAACCAGTGCGCGGGCGAAATTTCGTGGAATTTCACTGATCGTCGCGCGCGGTTTTATCTAAGCTGCCGTTAAATTCTATCCCTAGCCGCCGTAATTCTGCTCGCGTCCAAATAAAATTTCACGAAATTCCGTAGAATTTTACGCTATGTATTTTGCAAACCGGCGGGCGAAATTTTGCGAGCGCGACTGAATTGCATGCGTAAATTCCGCCGTCAAATTATAACCTAGCGCAAATTTTTACGAACGGAATCGCTAGCTAAATTTAAACCTACGCGGTTAAACCTAACAAGCCCGCCTGCTAAAATTTCGTTCGCGCAGAATTTCGTTTGGGTAAAGTTAAAATTTCACCTCAAATTCCGTCCAATCCTCGTTGCTATCGCACGAAATTTTAAGCCCGAGCTCGTCGCAGTATTTTTTGGCGATAAAAAGCCCGATGCCAAAGCCGCCGTTGCGTTCGTCAAAGCGGGTGTAAAGCTCAAAAATATGCGGTAAATTTTGTCGCGCGATACCCGCGCCGCTGTTTTTGATGCGAAGCGAATGCTCGCGCAGGCTCACCTCGACGCAGCCGAGCTCGTCGCAATATTTTATCGCATTGCCAAGCAGATTATCGATGATTTTTCGCAGCTTAAACTCATCCGCGCAAAAGGCTACCAGGCGCAGATCGGCGCTTAGATTTATGCGCTTTTGCTCCGCAGAGATGCCGAAATACCTGATGCGGCTTTGCAGCAGCTCGCCTAAATTTACCTCTCGCCCGCTGCCGCTTTTGTTTAAGCTTAGCGCGGTTAAGTCCTCAAACAGCGCGTTTATCGTATTTGCGCCCGCCTTGATATTGCCTAGATATTTTTTCGGCTCGGTATCAAAAAGCTCGATACTCATCAAAATCACGCTAAGAGGTGTCTTTATCTCGTGCGTCGTATCGCGGATGAAGCCATTTAGAAATTCGATCTTTTCGTAAAGCGGACGCAGCGAAAGGCGGATGATAAAATACGCGATCAACAAAATAAGCGCCAAAACAAGCGCGCTTGCGGCTAAAATTTTAAGCTTCAGAGCCGCGAGCTTGCCCTCAAGCGCTTCCGTTTTGATCGCTACGTAGTACTCCGTGCCGTCCTTGGCGGTGAGATTAAATTGCTCGATCCTACTCAGCCCCTCCATATACACGCGCGGCGCGTCATCTCTCGGCTCGAAATCCCGCGCGATCTCATCGCTGCTATTCAGATCCGCCGCATATGCCTGCATGGCATCAAAATCGCTCTCGTTTAGGCGCCCGCCGCGAGCGAGCTTAGCCTCTAAGCCGTGTTTAAAATCCCTGATCGCAAAGGCATCGCGATCCGCGATAAAAAACTTCTCCCGTTCGTAAAATATGCTGCTTACTAGCGCTAAAAACAAGACGCTGGTGAGCGTATAGAGCAAAAAAATCGGTAGAATTTGACGCATTTTGGACACGGCGCGCTCCTAAATATATTTGTAACCGAGCTTGGAAGCGTTTATGATGCGATCTTTGCCTAAAATTTTTCGTAGCCCGGCGATATAAACGCGCAGGCTAAGCTCGCTCGGACTTTCGTCGTAGTCCCATAGCGCGGCGAAAATTTCATCTTTGCTAAGGAGCTTATCGCGGTTTTTTAGAAGTAGCGCGAGAAGCCTCGCCTGCTTTTGCGGCATCGGCACGAGCCTGTCTGCATGATATAGCGCGCGCTGAGCCATATCGAAGCTAAAGTTTCCTCCGATATTTTCGCGTCTGGCGGCGTTGTGAACGAAGGTGCGCTTTAGTAGATTATCCGCGCGCAGGGCTAGCTCTTTTAACTCGAAGGGCTTTTTGAGGTAGTCGTCGCAGCCGCTTCTAAAGCCGCTTTCGACGTCTTGCAGAGTGTTTAGCGACGTCGTGAAAATACACGGTGCGCCGCGCCCGGCCTCGCGCAGCTCGCGAAGTAGCGCAAAGCCGTTGCCGCCAATGATTTTGACGTCGAAGATCCACAGATCGAAGCTCTTTTCGTATGCTAATGAAAGCGCCTCGTCATAGCTTTTGCTGCCGCTTACTTCGTGCCCCGCGCCGCGCATGTAGGTGCACATCATGTCTAGCAGCATCCCCTCGTCCTCGACGATCAAAACTCTTGCCATAGCCCGCCTCCTCGCATAGAATTTTTGAAATTATACCCTGCGAAATTCCACGTAAAATTTAATTGCAAAATTTCGCGGCAAATTTTATCGTGGCTAAAACGGCGCGTCTTGGCTCTAAGGCACGCTTCGTAAATTTAGATTGCTCGCCTGGTAATTAATTTACGCAGTGCGCAAAGCGGCGCAAGAGGCTAAAATTTTACGATATAAAATTTTCGCACCGCGGAATTTTAAAATTTACAGGCAAAACACTGGGCTTTAAAATTCCACCGGTACGAAATTCTAAAATTTTAAAATTTCTACGCCGCGATTTGATAAAGTAAAATTCCGCGCAAATATCGCGCGGAACTACGTAGCTTGCGCGCGGGCGGCTATTGCTGCGTCATAGGGCACACAGCGTCGCCGGCGTTTTGATTGCACGGCATCGCGTCCCTTGGCGGCATTGCTCGCCCCGCGCCGTCGCGCATTCCTTCAGGCGACATATGACCGCACTCTCCTGGAGCTGCCTGCGATCTGTGCGGACCGAACCCGCAAGCAGGCCTTTTAAATTTGCCGAAATTACCGCGGTCTTTAAGCTCGATATCAAGCCTATCCGCCTGCTCGACGCTTAGCTTGCCCGCCTGGGCGTTATAGTTTTTTCTAAACTCGTCTAGGAATTTCTCGCGATCCTCGACGCTCATAGCGTCCAGTTTCTTTTTAAACTCCGTCTTAAATCCGCGCTTGAGATCCCTTGCCTGCGCCCTTAGTTCGCCTGCGCGCTTGTCGATCTCAAACGCCGCTTCGCTTAAGCTCTTGGCGTCGGCACCGGCGATCGAGGCATTGATCTGCTCGGGGGTACTATTTTGAAAATCTGCGGCAAACAGCACGCCCGCAACTAAAACGCTTGCTAAAACAATCTTTTTCATTCTCTCTCCTTTGTGAAAGTTGGCGTGATTGTAGGAAAAAGTCGTGAAGAAAAAGTTAAGTAAAGCAGCCACGCCGTCACAATAGCTCGGCGTCGTAAATTTAAAGCTTTGATTTAAATTTAGAAAACTTTACGCCTCTGCGGCAAAAACAAAGCGGAAGCGCAATGCGTGCAAACAAGGCTAAATTTTAAAATTTTAAGCAGAAGGCAAGAGGTGCGCAGCGCGTAAATTTAGCATAAATTCGCGCTGCATAGGTTGTATCAAAAGCTCGCCATGCGTAAATTTAACGGCAGAGCGGGCGTGTCTCGGCGCTACGGACGGCGAAATTTCGTCGCGTAAATTTAACCGCAGGGCGAGTAAATTTAGAGATCGCGGATGATTAAATTTTATTCGCAACGAAGCCTATTTTATAACGCCGCAAACCATTCTAGCGCCGCCGCCGCCGAGCGGCTTTGGATGATCGCTGTGATTATCGCCGCCTACGTGAACCATTAGCGAGTGCCCCTTTAGCTCATCTAAGCTCTTAATCTTCGGAGCTAGCACCGGATAGACCGCATTGCCCTCGGCATCCACGAAAAGTGCAGGCAGATCGCCCTTGTGGCCGCTATCGTCCCAAGCAAACGAATGCTTTTTGGTATCGCTCGGATCCCAGTGACCGCCAGCTTTCATGCCTAAGCCCTTCTCGGTCGCGCCGCAGTCGGCGTTTTGATGTACGTGAAAGCCGTGCACGCCGCTAGTAAGACCTTTTAAATTCGGGAAAAACGCCACGCCGTAGTTCGTCTCGACCGCTACGACCTCGCCAACGGTTACGTTGCCCTTCTCGCCCAGCTGCTCCATAGTGATGACGAGGTGCTTGCCCGTCTTAGGATCGAAATTTTGCATATCGCCGTGCTCGTGAGCGATCAAGGCGCTTGCAACTAAAATTGATGAAATTAGAAATTTCTTCATGATAAATCCTTTAAAATGAAATGTGAGTGCAATTTTATCCAAAAATACTTAAAAAATAATTTTTCTTATTTAGATAAATTTTGCTTTTTATCTAAAAGGCTTATCGCGAAGAATAAGATCAAGCTGAAAATCACGAGCAAAAGGCTTAAAATCAGCGCCCGCTCATTTTCTCCGTCATACACGGCGCCCATGATCGCAAGGCCTAGCGTGTCGGTTTTACCCACGATGTTTCCGCCTAGCATCAGCGTAATACCCACTTCTCCAAGCCCGCGCGAGAGCGCTAAAATGAGCGCGGAGCCGAGCGTTTTAAGCGAGCTAGGAAGGATGACGAAGAGGAAAATTTGAGCTCTGTTTTTGCCTAAAATTTGCGCGGCTTCGATTAGGCTCTTCGGAAATAGCTCAAAGCTCGCGCATACGGGCTTTACAAACAGCGGCAGTCCCACCAAAAATGCGGCGATTACCAATGAAGAGAAGTTAAAAACGATGTCTAAATTTAACACAGAGCCGATAAAACCGCTCTTTCCAAAAACATAAAGCAGCAAAAATCCCGTCGCGATCGGCGGGAAGATGAGCGGAAAAATCACTAAAATTTCGACGATTTTTTTAAGCTTTGATCTACCAAAGGCTAAAAAATACGCAATCGCAAGTCCTACCGTAATCAGCAGCAAAAAGCTGCAAAATAGGGCTTTCGCGCTTAGTACCAGAGGATTCGCGATCCAAGCGATGTCGCTCATTTAAGACCGAATTTTGAAAAAATCTCTTTTGAGCGGTCCGATTTAAACTCCTCCATCACCTTTTCGCAAAGCGCTTCATCGCTGTACGCGCTAAGCATTGCGATGCCGATAAATGCGGGGCTATAGAGGTTCTCGTCGATGTATATGATCGAGCCGAACTCATCTTTTTTGGCGACCGCTTCGGTGCTGTTGATAAAGCCCGCCTGCACCTCGCCGTTGATGACGTATGCGACCACCTGCGGAACGCCCGCGACGGCTAAAATTTTATCTTTTACCGGCTCCATCTTGGCGTTTTGCAAAAACTCGTTCGTTCTGATACCGTAAATCGCCTTTTTAGGATCTGGCATCGCGATTTTATCGAACTTTTCGATCTCGGAGACATCGTTTATTTTGATATTTTTCGGCGTCACCAAAACAAGCGTGCCGCGCCCGACGCGTTCAAATTTAGTGATATTTAGATCGCTTTTTTTTAAAAACGCCTCGTCGCCCACGATGAATGAAATTTTATTCTCGCGCGATTGAATGACGAGCTGGCCGAGGTTGGCAAACGATCCCGCTACGTCCATACCCTCTTTTTTCAAATTTTCGATCACGGCCGAGACGGGCTTTTTGTATCCGCCGCCGGCTGCGATTATCAGCTGATCCGCGCAGAACGAAACGCTTGCCGCAAGCGCTAAAATAAAAGCAATTTTTTTCATGAAAATCCTTTTTTGAAATTTTAAGAATTTTACAAAATATAATCTTATTTATTAATAAATCCCGCTCTTTTGCGGATCTATGGCGCACAGCCCGCATTATAATTAAAATTTAATATTTAGATAAATTCTATCTTTCCGCCTAGATCGCACACGCCCTGATTCCAAACCGCCGAGCTTACGAGCACGTCCGCACCGGTAGCTGCAAACTCGGCGCAGTTATTTTTATTTATGCCGCCCGCAGCGCAAATTTTAATCTGTGGCGCCGTTTCATCTCTCCTCAAAACGCAGGCTCTAAGCTCGCCCGGGCTCATCTTATCGCACATTATCGCATCCGGTGCGTATTTTAAGAGCTCGCTAAATTCGCCCTCGCTCGCCACTTCGATCATGATCTTTCGCTCAGGCGCGCGCTCTTTAAATTTAGCGATCTGTGCGCAAAACTCGCTAAAGCTTGCAAACGCGCGGATATGGTTTAAAAAAAACAGGATGCTGTCGTGCAGCCCCAGGCGGTGCATGCTCCCGCCGCCCGCGATCAGCGCATTTACGCAAAGCTCCTTCGCAAAAGGAAAGCTCTTGCGCGTCGCACCCAGCACGCAGCGCGAATTAGCCTCTCGCATCAGCGCAACCATCTCGTGCGCGTAGGTAGAAATTTTGCAGGAGTACTCAAACACGATCTGAACGATCTTCCAAGCTTTATGCAGGCTCTCGAAGCTCCCCCGCGCGCTAAAAATTTCATCCCCCGCGCAAAATGCGCTTCCCTCACGCGCTAGATGCTGCGTCTCGCAACCAAAGCGCGCCACTACCTCGCGCGCAATCTGCCCGCCGCTAAAGATCAGATCCTGCCTCGTTACGATCGAAAGCCGCGCGGGCGCGTTTAGATCCACAAAGTCCTGCAAAAGCTCGGTCGTAAGGTCCAAAAACGCACCGTCGCTAGCGATAAGATCGTCGATTTTACTCTGCGAAATAAACATATCTAGCCTACGAAGTGAATTTTAGCGGGCTCAAAGCGCGAGTGCGCCTTTGTGACGCGAGACGGAAAGCCCAAAGGCATAATGCAAAACGCCTCTAAATGACCAGGCAGATCCAAAATTTCTCTTACGCGCTCCATCGCGTAAATATCGGGCGCTACGCCCAGCCATGTGGTGCCAAGCCCCAGATGATGCGCCGCCAGCCAGAGATTTTCTGCTGCACAAGCGCAGTCGTAGCGAGCGTAGGGCTGGAATTTTAAGCCACTTTTGCGCGTGCAGACCACGATCGCAAGCGGCGCATCCTTCGTGCAGCCGCCGTAGGTGCCGACGCTGCTAAGTAGAGTAAGGGCGGTGCGATCGCGCACTACGTAAAACTCCCATGAGCGTTGGTTACCCGCGCTAGGGGCTTGCATCGCTGCTTTTAGCACGAGTTCAATCTGATCGTCGCTCGGCATTTTCTCGGTAAAGTTTCGCACGCTCGTGCGTGTAAAAATTTCATTCATCGCTGCTCCTTTAAATTAAATTTCTAAATTCCGCTTTTTGCGAGCGGTAAAAAATGGAATTTAGAAGTAAGCTTGCCGCTGCGTTTGCTTGAGCCTTGCTTACGCTTTGCGCTATTTAGGCGCTACGCGGCGGCCGATACGCGCAGATTTGGTTTATTTGTCCGGGTGTACCTCTTTTTGCATCAAAAAGCGCGCGAAACTGCGATAAAATTTTACCGCGCTGCTATGAAAATCCGCCGCAGAGGATAGCTGCGCGAACTTGATTCAATCAAAATTTCGCTCACGAGCAAGCTCGCGACCCGCCTATTTAAATTTTAATCCTAGACCGCTATCTGGCACTTGTTAAAACTGCGCGCCGTATACATCAGCCTGCGCGCGTAGCTCGCGCGGTCCTTAAATTTCATCTCGCACGCAAACTTGCGCCGAGCTTTGCGGATAAAATTTTATCCCTCGCTGCAAATTAAATTTCACCTTCGCGTCGAGCAAATTTTATCTTCATCGCCTGGTAAAATTTAATTTTTGCCGTTTTAAATTTTAACCGCACACGCACTGCGAAATACCGGCTGCGCCATACCGCACGCAAAGCGCGCCCAGATCATCACAAGCTCAAAATATCTAAAATTTAACCGCAAAACACGATCAGGCGGAGCCGCGCGCCCGAAACGCTATAAAATTTTAAGCGTTTAAATTTATCGCTCGCCTATCAGCCTGCGCACGACGTAGCTTGCGATGAAAAGCCCGAAGCTCGCGGTCACGCCCATGAAGCTACCCATCGATTTGACGCGTGGCGGCTCGCTCGAGCAAACGACGTCAAAATCGCCCGCAAAGCCGCGCTTTCGCAGCTCATATCTGATCTTGCGCGCGAGCGGATCGCCTTGCGTCCGCCAGATTGAGCGGATTTCGATTTTAGCGGGATCGAGCCTCTTTGCGCCGCCCATCGAGCTTACGAAGCCCGGGCCCGCCTCACTGCAGCGCAGCGCAAGAGCGATCTTGGCGCCCACGTCGTCGATCGCATCGATTACGAAATCAAATTGCGCCAGATCAAATTTAGATAAAAATTCCTCATCGATCCTAGCGGCGATCGGCGTCACGCCTTTAAATTTGCGCGCGAAAACCTCGCATTTTAGCTCGCCTAAGTGCTCGCTTCCAAGCTGGCGGTTTTGATTGGTGATCTCGAAGCGATCGCAATCTATCACGCTTAGATTTACCGCGCCGCTGCGGTATAGCGCCTCTATCGCCGCTCCGCCCACGCCGCCGCCGCCGCATATTAAAATTTTAGCGCTTTGAAGCCTTGCAAAATCCTCGCCGAAAAGTAGGCGCGAGCGCGAAAAGCGGTCTACTACGACCTCACTCATCGTTTTTCATCCACCTTTCTAGCGCGCTCATCTGCTCGTGCGCGGTTAAATTTAGCTTGATCGGACTTAGCGTCGCCTGCCCCTCAAAAAGTGCCGAAATGTCGCTGTTTTCGTTTTTACTCGCATCAAAACTGAGCGTAGATTTGCCGAGCCAATAATACTCCATTCCGCGCGGATTGCGGTTTAGCTGTGCGTCGGTGTCGTAGAGCTTTTCGCCGCATGGCGCAACCGTTAGTCCCTTGAAATCTTGCTTTGAGACGGCGGGAACGTTTAAATTTAAAAACTGCTTGGGCGGCAACGGAAAGCCGTTTTTGAAAATTTTCCCCACCAGATCAACCGCAAGCTCGCACGCTAGATCAAATCCGTATCGCTGCAGTGAATCCGCGACGTAAAACTGGCTCACTGCAAGCGCTGGAATGCCTTGCAAAACCCCCTCCATCGCGCCTCCGCACGTGCCAGAATAAGTCACGTCTTCCGCGACATTGGCGCCGTGATTTATGCCGCTTATCACTAGATCGGGCTTGCGGTTATACAGCGCGCGAAGCGCCAAATACACGCAGTCTGCGGGCGTAGCGTCATCTAGTTTAAAAAATCCGTCGTCGAGCTTTACAAATCTAAGCGGGCGCGTGAGCGTGAGCGAGTGCGAGCAGGCCGATTTTTCGGAGCTTGGCGCTACGATAGTGACGTTTGCGACCCCTCTTAGCGCGCTCGCGAGCTCCAAAAGTCCGCGCGCTTCGAATCCATCGTCATTAGTGATTAAAATTTCTTTCATATTCTCTCTTTAACTAGAATTTCACGACAGACCTATCGGAGCGGAATTTCGTCTGTAAAAATCTAACGCTCAATTCTTTACTATGCAAAAATTGCTATTTAGTTTGCGCGGCGTAAAATTCCGTCGCGCCAAATTTTTCAATAAAATTCCATGCGAACTTAAATCGCAAAATTCATAGAAAAATTCCGTCTTTTTGCTACAAAATTTTATCTTTTTTCGCTACAAATTTTTATAGCTTTTTATAGCCTGACACGCAATTTCATCGCCTAAATTTCACTTTCGAAATTTCTTAAATTAAATTTTGCGACCGCACTCCGCAACTCGCCGCAAAATTTGTCTTTTAAATTATCGTAAAATTTTACACCACGAAATTTTGCTTTCGCGCCGATGCAAATCCGCGGCATAAAATTACGCTAGACTTATCTATAACCCTGCTTTGCGGCATATCTCCTCGCTTACCTGCGAATCAAGTAGGTGCGAACTTGGATAATCGTAGAAAAATCGGTGCACTTCACGCACTCCGCTTCGCAATAAAGCTCGCGTACTAGGTGCGTTGCAGTCATTTTCGGTAATATCCTTGGCTAGCAATTTGAGATATTTTTGCCGATCGGAGCTTTTCAAGCTCGCCCAGCCAGGGCTTAGCGAGTAGGCATAGATCAGATCGCTTCCTTGTGCGCTAATTTCTTCTAGGATCGCAAACTGCGCAACCTTAACGTGGGGCTTGGCGCCGCCTACGTCTGCTGCGATCTCGCTAGCTGCGGCTTTAGCGACGAGTGCGGGCGAGCCTAGCTTACTAAGCGCCTCAAAACGCGCCGTTACTGCGGGATCCTCGCTGACTTGACGCTTTTGGTATTTAGCCGCGCCGCAACCGCCTAGCAACATCACGAACGTGCCGCATAGCGCTAAAATTTTAAAATTTCTCATCTTAAATCCTTTGTCGGTTTAATTTTAGCACATTTTGCTATAATTGACAAAAATTCAAAAGGCTAAATTTGAAATACCTAATCTCTTGCTTAGAGCCCTCGGCAAATCTGCATTTTAAAGAGGTTCTTGAGCATCTTAAAAAACTCGATCCCGCTTGCGAGATTTGCGGAATTTTCGATGAAAAGCTGGGTTCGCCGATATACAAAAGCAGCGAATTTTCAGCGATGGGCTTTATAGAAATTTTGCCGCTAATTTTAAAAGCCAAGCGCGCGGTAGCGCAGATGACGCGACTTGCGGCGGAGTGCGATCGCGTGCTTTTGATCGACTCGCCCGCGTTTAATCTGCCGCTTGCTCGCGCGATCAAAGAAAGCGGCGCGCGTGCGGAAATTTCATATTATATCCTGCCGCAGGTTTGGGCGTGGAAGCCGCACAGAGCGGAGAAGCTGAAGGCGTTTTGCGACAATCTGCTCTCAATCTGGCCTTTTGAGGCGAAATTTTTCGGCGCGGATTGCGAGGGAGATAAAGGCGCCGTGTCGCAAGAAGCGAAGAGCAAAGACTCTGCGCTACAAGAAACAAAAGATAAAGACGCTGCGCCGAAAGAGGATGCCGCGCGCCAAAGCAGCCAAAGCGCTAAAACCGCAAAGTACTCTTTCGTGGGACATCCGCTGCTTGACGAGATAAAATTCCAAAAATCAAGTTACGAAAAACAGGGCAAGATCGCTTTTATGCCGGGTTCTCGCAGGGCTGAAATTTCAAGACTGATGCCGATTTTTAGAGCCCTTGCGCCTAAATTTGAAAATAGCGAGCGAACCTTAATAATCCCGCCGCATCTGATGGATCAAAGAGATGAAATTTACGGGCCTCTGGACGGCTTTAGCATCGCAAACGATACTCCCGCCACGCTTAAAGATTGCGATTTCGCCTTCATCTGCTCGGGTACGGCGACGCTTGAGGCGGCGCTCATCGGCACTCCGTTCGTGCTGTGCTACAAGGCTCGCGCGTTTGACGTTTGGCTCGCGCGAAAGCTCGTAAAGCTAAAGCACGTGGGGCTTGCGAATATTATTTTTGATTTTTTGGGCGAGGAGCCGCTACATGAGGAGCTTTTGCAATCCGAGGTAAGCGCGCAAAACCTACTCGCCACATACGAGCGCTGCGACGCCGCGAAATTTAAACTTGCGAGCAAGAAGCTGCGAGATTATCTGAAATTCGGCTCCAGCGAAAACGTGGCAAAAATTTTAACGCAGCCTGCGAGCTAAAATTTTAAGGCTAAAGCTTATATAATTTGATAAAAAGAAAGGAAGATTATGACGACAGAACCAATGACGCTTTACGGATATGAAAAGATCACCTCCGAGCTCAAAGAGCTTCAGAGCGTGAAGCTGCCTCACATCGTGCAGCAGATCGACATCGCGCGCGGACACGGCGATCTGAAAGAAAACGCCGAGTACCACGCAGCGCGCGAAGAGCAGGCGTTTCTGCTCTCACGTATCGCCGAACTTAGCGACATCGTCTCTCGCTCAAAAATCATCGATCCCTCCACCTACGAGCACGACCGCGTAAAATTCGGCTCCACCGTTACCTTTATGGACGTGGAGACCGAGCGGGAGGAGGTTTACACGATCGTAGGCCTTAGCGAAGCGGACATCTCGCGCAAGCTCATCAATATCAATACGCCGCTTGCGCGCCAACTTTTAGGCAAAGCAGAGGGCGATGAGGTGGTGCTTCAGCTACCATCAGGTACACGCGACGTGGAAATTTTAAGTGTTGAATACAAGCCGATAAAATTTGAGAATTAGCGTGAAAAAAGTAGGCATCATCGGCGTTAGCGGTTATACGGGGCTTGAGCTGATTAAGGCTCTACTTTCCCACCCGAGTTTTGAAATTTCGTATTTGGGCGCTTCGACGCAGGGCGCGATAAGCGAAATTTTCCCGCAGCTTCGCGGCGTGTTTGAGATGCGCGTAGAAGCCGCGGACGCTCCCGCTGCGGCGCAAAGATGCGATCTTATTTTTTTGGCGTTGCCGCATGGAAAAGCGATGGAATTTGCCCGCGAAATTTTAAAATTTAAAAGCGTCAAGGTAGTCGATCTATCGGCTGATTACCGCCTAAGCCGCGAGCTTTACGAGAAAAATTATACCGTACATTTAGACCCTCGTAATTTAGCCCACGCCGTTTACGGACTGCCCGAGCTAAATCGCGAAAAGATCCGCGCCGCGCGGCTTACGGCAAACCCAGGCTGCTATCCTACCTGCTCTATTTTGGCGCTCGCGCCGTTCGTACGGCTACTAGATCCCGGTATCGGCGTATTTATCGACGCAAAAAGCGGAGTAAGCGGCGCAGGCAAGGTCCTTAAAACGAGCAGCCATTTTGTAAGCGCGAACGAAAACGCGGGCGCCTACTCACCGATCTCGCATCGCCATGCAGACGAGATCAAAGAGCAGCTGCAAATTTTAAAAGGCGGCGAATTTAGCACGCTTTTCGTGCCGAATTTGCTGCCGATTACGCGCGGAATGCTAGTTAGCGCGTTTGGCGTGCTGCAAAAGAGCGTGGACGCAGAGGCGGTGCTGCGGGAGTTTTACGAAAACGAGCCTTTCGTGCGCGTCCGAAGCGAGCCCGTGAGTATAAAAAACGTCGTAGGGACGCACTTTTGCGATATTTTTGTAAAAACTGCCGGCGATAAAATTTGGATCAACTCGGCGATCGATAATCTTTTGCGCGGAGCCTCGTCGCAGGCGGTCGCAAACGCAAATTTAATGTGCGGATTCGCCGAAGCCACGGCTCTACCGCGCATCGCGCACGGAATTTAAGCGATGAGCTTTTTGCAAAAGCCTTCACGTGCCGGAGCCTGGATGCAAAATGATCAAATTCAGACGATAAAACCCGGCGCGATATTTATCGGCGATGCGCACGCGGGCGCGAGCAGGCCGCAATTTTTGAAATTTCTATGTTCGCTGCGTTCCACGCAAAGCCTGCCGCCTCAAATTTTTATGATGGGCGATATGTTTGATTTTTTGGCAAACACGACCTACGTGCAGCGCTTCTACGAAGAGGAGATCGCGCTAATAAACGAGCTGTCGCGAAAATGCGAAATTTTTTACTTCGAGGGCAACCACGATTTTAATCTGCGTGAAATTTTCCCCCGCGCAAAAGTTTATCCAAACGCCGCCCAGCCCGTTAAATTTATCTGCGAGAGCGGAGAAGCGGTACAGATTGCGCACGGCGATCTGTTTTTGCCGCGCCTGACGCAGTTTGCGCTGCTTTCGCTACGAAACAGAGCTTTTTTAAAATTTATGGATCTACTCGATCGCGCTTTAAAATTTAAAATTTCAAAGATGATCTTAAAATCGCAAGAAGGGAAAAATCTATACAAAAAAATGCCCGATTTTAAGGATATAATCGCGCCGAAGATCGATTTTTACGCGGCAAATTTGATCATCGAAGGGCACTACCATCAAGATGAAATTTTATATTTCGGCGAGAAAAAATATATAAATTTGTGCTCGTTCGGGGCTGGGAGCAAAATTTACGAGGTCGCAAAAAGCGAAAAATTTATGCTAATTCCAAAAAACTTAAACTTAAATTAGCTATAATTCCTAAATTTTTGCGAGGATATTTATGATAAAGCTTTGTGTTTTCGACTTTGATTCTACGCTGATGGACGGCGAGACGATAGGTTTTTTCGCCGCTAAAATGGGCACGCAGCGACAAGTTAGCGAAATTACGAAGCGCGCGATGGCGGGAGAGCTTGATTTTTTCGAGAGCCTTAGCGAGCGCGTGGCGCTGATAAAGGGGATGAAGCTTAGCGATGCCAAAGCTATCGCAGAAAGTCTGCCTTTTGTTTGCGGCGCTAGCGAGATCATCGCGTATCTGAAAAATAAAGGCATAAAAGTGATTGTCTTTAGCGGCGGATTTCATCTAGCCACGGACGCCGCGCAGAAAAAACTGGGTTTTGACGCGAGCTTTGCGAACTATCTGCATGAAAAAAACGGAATTTTAACTGGGCTTTTCGGCGGCGAGATGATGTTTGGATACTCAAAAGGCGCGCTGCTTGCGCAGCTTAAATCGCTGATGGGTCTAGAGGCGAGCGAGGTAATGTGCGTGGGAGACGGCGCGAACGACGTTTCGATGTTTCGCGAGGCGGGGCTTAAAATCGCCTTTTGCGCGAATGAAATTTTAAAAGAGCACGCGAGCGTCTGCATTGAAAAAAAGGATTTGAAGGAGATTATGAAATATGTATGATAAAGCCCTAAATTTCAGCCTTTGGTGCGACTTTTTGGAGCGCGATTTTATCGATAAAGATTTCGATGAGCTGATCAAAAAAGGCATAATTAACGGCGCGACTTCCAATCCCGCGATCTTTAAAAACGCGATCCTAAGCTCTCCCGCATACGACTCGGCTAAAGAGGAATTTAGAAAAAAAGAGCCTAAAAAGCTGTATGAAATTTTAGCCACCGCGGACATCAGAAGCGCGGCGGAGAGCCTGCTTAAAAATTTTATCAACGGTGATGACGGCTTTGTGAGTATCGAGGTCGATCCATATTTCGCAGACGATGCCGAGGCGATGTATCGCGAGGGCAAACACCTATACGGCACGATCGGCATGCCAAACGTTATGATCAAAATCCCTGCGACCAAGGCGGGCTACGAAGCGATGCGCGATCTACTGAAAAAGGGGATCAGCGTAAACGCGACCTTGGTTTTTTCGCCTGAGCAGACCGCAAAATGTATCGAGGCGATAAAAGAGGGAATTGCAGGCTTTCGCCGCTACTTCCCGAAAGCAAATTTACCAAAAACCGTAATTAGCATCTTCGTTAGCCGCTTCGATAGGTTATTAGATGAAAAAATGGCTGCGGCGGGCCTTCCTACCGGCAAAATCGGCATAATGAACGCCGCGAAGTGCTATAATATCATAGCCGCAGAGGGTTTAAGCTACGCTAAGCCGCTGTTTGCAAGTACGGGCGTAAAAGGAGACGATCTGCCGAAGGATTACTACGTAAGCGAGCTGATGTATCCGGGCTGCGTAAACACCGCGCCACTTGAGACGATAGAGGCTTTTGTAAGCGGCGATCAAAAGCCCAAAATGCCGCCTAGCGATGCGCAGATAGAGGAATTTTTCGCTCGCGTAGCGGAGGCGAAGATCGATATGAAAAAGGCGTATAAAAAGCTGCTGGATGACGGACTGGTGGCCTTTGAAGAAGCATTTAAAGAGATAATAAAAACACTTAAAAAGGAGAAATGATGGCGGGTTCTATAGATTATTCGCAGTATCAAGTTGACGCTTCTACGCTGGATTTTAAGCAGCGAGATAGGCTAAATAAATATCTGGAATTTTTGATCCAAAACGGCGGCAGCGACCTTCATATCAAATCGGGCGCGGTTATTAGAGGGCGTATACACGGCGAGCTCGTAAAATTCAGCAAAACGCCATTTCTGAAAGAAGACGCGATGACGCTAGCCAAAGAGCTGCTCATTACGCGCTTTCCGGAGCTTATCGAGAAAAAGAGCGTGGATTTTACCTACAAGCTAAACGAAGATTATCGCTTCCGCGTTAATATTTTCTTTCAGATCGATGGTATCAGCGCGGTTTTCCGAACGATCCCGGTTAAAATTCCGGAGATCGACGATCTAGGTCTGCCGCCTTCGATCAAAGATATTTGCGACACAGCTATGCGCGGCGTCGTGCTACTTACGGGACCTACGGGAAGCGGAAAGACGACCACGATCGCAAGTATGATAAATCGTATAAATAGGCAAAGAACCAGCCACGTCGTTACGATCGAAGACCCCGTCGAGTTCGTATTTAAAGACGATAAATGCATCATCAATCAGCGCGCTATCGGCGAGGACTGCAACAACTTCGCCGATTCGCTTCGCGCAGCGCTGCGAGAGGATCCGGATGTTATATTTGTGGGCGAGATGCGCGATTTGGAGACGATCGAGACGGCACTTCACGCCGCAGAGACGGGTCACTTAGTGTTTTCGACGGTGCACACTATTGACGCAAAAGAGACGGTAAACCGAATCATCGCGATGTTTGAGCAGGCTGAGCAGGAGCGTATCCGAATGACGCTAGCATCCGTCCTAGAGGCGGTCATTTCTCAGCGCCTTGCCCGTACTGTCGAAGGCAAGCGCGTAGCCGTCGTTGAAATTTTACGCAAAAATACCCGTATTAAGGATATGATACTTGATGCGCGTGACGATGAAATTCCAGACGCGATCGCCGATGGTCGCAACACCTACGGCATGCAGACCTTCGATCAGCACCTGCTCGATCTTTATAGAGACGGCGTCATTACCCGCGAGGAGGCGCTGGATAAGGCCTCTAAGCGAAACGACCTCGATCTGCAGATCAAAAACGTCGATCTTGCCAAGAAAAGGGATTTGGCGGCAGAATCGGGAGAGAGCGCCGAAGAGATGCTCGCAGGCGAAGTCGTACAGCTAAAAGAGATCCGCTAAGTCGTAAATTTTAAAATTCTAAATTTTGCAACTTAAAATTTTAAAGAATTCTGCCTGCCGCCGCGCAGGCAGAATTCTATTCGCTTGCCCGCTGCTACGCGGGTATATACTACCTTAAATTTCGTTTTAAAATATCTAGAATTTCGATTAAAATTCCACGTCTGATTAATCTTATAAAATTTCTATTCATTTAATCTTTGATAAACAAAATTTCAACCAAATTTCAGGGGGGGGGGGGGGTATAATTACGCATATTTTTTCTATAAGGAGTAGGAGATGGCGGGTCATGGAGCACGGAACCACGACGGCAGAACCAAGGCGGGATCTTATAGAACCCCTGCGCAAAGAGCTGGCGACAAAAAGCGCCGCAAAAAGAAATAATTTCGCGTCGAAATTATTCACGAAATTTTATCTAAAAAGCGCTGAGGTCTTAATGCTTCGGCGCTTTAATAAATTTTAAATCGTGCAAACAACCAAATGAATAAAATTTTAAAATTTCATCACAAGAAAATTTTATGAAATACGAGATAATCGATGTCCATACCGCGCTAGAAATCGTTTTTAAAAATTTTAAATGGACTTTGCTCATTGGAATTTTGCTGTTACCATTAGGCGTGGGTGCCGTGATTTTAGTGTTTTTGCCGTTTCAAAGCATTTTGCTCTACAACAAAAACAAAAGATACCTGATCGATATGCAAACGGGCAAAATCACCTTCCCTAGAAGCGACGTTGAAAATAGCATTGTAGCCGTTTTGCTCTGCGCGCCGTATTGGAATTTAATGCGCAGCAGAACCGTCACGGCAGATCAAATCGAGGATATGCGCTTAGAGAAAAAAGAGGTAAAAAGCGCCAATATTTTTAAAATTTTCCTAGCGGTGATTAAATTTTTTAGGATGAGCTCCAAAAATGCTAAAACAGCTAGATTGGGGCGGCGCATTAATGACATCCAAACAAGATATTATCTCTACGTCTTAGGAAGCTTCGGCTCGATGGGATTATATTTTTACGACAAACAAAAACGCGACGAAGTACGCAACGCCATACGAGAATGCGTACTTAAATTTAGCGCCAAAAATATAGATAGGAATTTATTCTGAGATGATAATTATAAATCGAATGTTTTCGGGCGGTTATTTGAACGAGAGCTTGGGGCACGAAATCATCAATCTTTTTAAGGCAGATAACGGCAGGCACTACATCTATGTAAATCCTTACGGCACGATAAACGAGGATGCGAAGAATGCGCAAAAAGTCCTTTTAGTGCGTGCTATCTCGAAACATTGTTTTGAAATTTTAGCTTGCGCTAGCGAGTTAAAGCTTCTTTTGGGCGATGAACTTTTTGCTAGCGGCAGAAAGCGCGACGCTAAAGAGGAGCTTAAAAGACAATCCGAAATGATTGAAGCACAAAATATCACTTACGGCGGTGTGCCTCTAAACGAGCTATTTGAAAGCGAAAACGATAGCCCCAATGCGGCGTATATAACATTTGAGACGTCGAATTTTAAAAAACCAAAATTTAAATTTTACATCGTTGATGACGAGAAATTGATAGACGAAACGCATTTTTTAGTGCCATTTAAATTTTCCTCGCAATCTTTGAAGCAATATGTCCGCCACGAAAGCGTGCTGGATAAAATTTTCGTGCCCGAGCTTTGGCAGAGCGGCGACACTGCGAAACGGATTAAACGAGATGAAATTTTAAATTTTAAAGCTAAAGAGCAAAATATCTTAGAGATAATCGGCAAGATGGACGATGAGTTAAGCTTTTCAAATTGGATAGTCTATTATTTGCGAAACAATGCGGAGCTATTTTTAAAATTTGCGAGCGAAATTTTACGGCTAAACATAAGCGAGGACGCGCAAATTTTAAGAGAATACAAAAATATAGATATTTTCGTAAAAGATCAAAACCACGCAATCGTCATCGAAAATAAGATCAAATCCGGTATCAACGGGATAAGACACGATTTGCAAAGCGGCGTAATACGCTCTCAGCTAGATAAATACTCAAAGATTGCCGATAAGCAGGATTCGGGCGGCAGGGCAAGGTGCTTTTTGCTTCTGCCTGATTATAGCTATGCAGATAGGGAGTTAGCGAAATTTGATGAGTATGGGCGCTATTCGGTCATAAGATACAGCGCGCTTTTAAAATTTTTTGAAACTCACGAATGCAGCTTGAAATTCTACGACGAATTCAAAGATGCGCTGCGAAAGCATGCGAGCGAATACAAAAAGGATTTTTATGAGATCATGGGGGAGCGGCTAATTATGACGATTCTGCGGCACAGATAAGGCATGTGATAAGTCACGTATTTTTTAAAAAATAAAGGAGAAAAAATGGAAACCGTTCATAACATAGTTTCGGTGCTAACGCCAATTACTCTAGTTATACTTATAGCACTTTTTATCAAGTGGAGAAGAGCATTTCGGAATGCAGCTATATTTTTATTTATATTAAGCTTAGTGAGCTTTTTAATTACCGATTGGCTTGGAGTAAATATAGATATCGCAGGGCTTATAAGTATGAGTATTTTTATTGGTATATCAATAATGATGTATTCGGGTGTAATAAAAGATGAAATGGAAGCTAAAGAGAAAGCCGAAAAAGAAAGACTGGAAGCCGAGGAAGAAGCAGAAAGAAAGCAAATAAGAGAAGAAAGACTAAAAAGAGAGGCTGAGGAGGAGACTAAACGAAAAAGAATCCGAGCCAAAGAGGAAGCTGAAAGACAAAGAATAAAAGCTGAAAAAGAAGCTGAAAGGCAACGACAAATAGAAGAACATAGAAAAAATTTTGAGCGTTTAAAAGAAACAATAATGCAAATAGACGATGAAAAAGAATTAGATGAGCTTAAAGAAAATGGCAAAAAAATCAGACTAGTAGTAAAAAATATCGAAGAACAGGGGGAAGATTTCAAAAGAACGGAATATGAATTTCTAAGAAAAGCTGAAAAATACGGCGCAAATTTAATCTTGATAAAAGAAAAAGCCTTAAATAAAACCCAAGTAGATACTGGCGAGCGCGAAGAAATAGAGACGATAACCAAAACAGGGCAGCCGAGAAAAGTAAAAAGAGCCGTTATGAAGGATGTGGAATTCTATAAGATTGTGGGTGATTTTTATAAGATGGCGGATTAAATCTGCCTTTGAATTCCAATAAGCGATTAAATAGATTTAAAGCAACATTTAGCTATTATCATGCTTCATTTTTTCACAAAGGAAACCTAATGTTAGAAGGTATCGTTAGAGATAGTATCGGTAAAAGGGCTTCAAAATCCCTAAAACGAGATGGTTATCTAATCGCTAATATTTATGCGAAAGGATTTGAAAATATTAACGCAGCGTTTAAAGTAAACGACTTTATCAAAGCTATGCGCGCAAAAGAAGATCTTCCTTTCGAGGTTAGCGTGGGCGGTAAGACATATCGCGTCATCGTGCAAGAATACCAAAAACATCCCGTCACAAATACCCTAACTCACGTAGATTTACGCGTAGTTCAGGATGACGTGGTAAGCAAATATTTAGTGCCGGTTAAGGTAACTGGCGTCGCTAAAGGGCTAAAAAACAAAGGTATCTTGGTGCAATCCAAGCGCCGTATTGCCGTAAAATGCGCTGGCAAAGATCTACCAAACGATTTTACGCTCGATGTGAGCGATCTTGACGTAGGCGATTCGCTTTTGATCCGCGACATTCCGGTAAAAAAGGGCGTCAGCATCATTCTAGACGGCTCGGTAGCGGTAGTCGGAGTTACTTCGGCTAAATAGGGGCGCCTATGATACTGATCGCAGGACTTGGGAATCCTGCTCAGAAATACGCAGACACCAGACACAACGTCGGTTTTATGCTAATCGACGAAATTTTAAAGACGGGCGGCTTTAGCGAGCTCGGCTCGTCTAAATTCCAAGGCGAGCTCTTTAAAAAGGGCTCGCTGCTTCTTTTAAAACCTCAAACTTTTATGAACTTAAGCGGCAACTCCGTAAAGGCGGTGAATGATTTTTATAAGCCTGAGCGCATCATTGTGGTGCACGACGATATAGATTTGGATCTAGGCGCCGTTAAATTTAAAAAAGGCGGTAGTAGCGGCGGGCACAACGGCATTAAATCGATCGATGCGCTAATCGGTGCGGATTACGAGCGCGTGCGTATCGGCGTGGGCAAAAAACAGCAGGACCAGGATGCGGCAAATTTCGTGCTCGGAAATTTTAACGAAAGCGAGCGCGAAAAGCTGAGCGAAATTTTACCCTACGTCGCGCGCGCGGTAGAGGAGCTCATTTGCTCGGATATAGAGCAGGTCGCGCAAAAATTTACGATTAAAAAGGCTAGGGTGTGAAGTTATACGTAAAATACGCGGCTCTTTCCTATCTGAAGTATTTTTTTATCCTGCTAATAGCCCTTGAGTGCTTTTACGTAGGCATCGATGTGCTTACCAATCTCAAAGATTTTCCCTCAAGCGCGAATACCGCTCTTTTGTATATCGCCCTAACAGCCGCAGTCGCGCTTAGCTACACGCTGCCGCTAAGTCTTATTTTTGCGCTTATTTTGATGAGCTTTAATATGATCCGTAGCAACGAGCTGGTGAGCTTTTATGCGCTTGGAGTTAGCAAGAACGCTCTGATAATCCCTCCATTTTTGATCGCACTTGCGATTACTGCAAGCTTTATAGCTTTAAATTCCACCCCGTTTGCATACGCATTAAAATTTCAAAAGAATTTAACCGATTTATCGCCTACGGGGGGAGATATGTTTTTGAAATTTGAGGGTAAATATATCTACATCAAAGCTCTAAACGGTAAAAACGCAAATGATATAACGATCTTTGATATGGGTGATAACTCCGTTGCTTCACGCTCGCACGCAAGCTCTGGCGAATACGCAGGTAAAATTTGGCATCTGCGCGACGTAAATACCACTACTTTACCACCGCAGCTTAAACTTGGAGGAAGTGGATTAAAAAGTAAGCTTAGCGTGCAGAGCGAGGCGCTTAAGGGCTTTGATCCAAGCTCAATTGCAAGCGTTTATGATACGAGTAGCGTATATTCGATCAGGGATGCTCTGCGTTCGATCCGCACCTTTTCGCATCAAGGTGTGAATATCTCCACCATAAAAGCAAGCCTTTATAATATGATATTTTTTCCATTGTTTGCGCCTTTGGCGGTATTGATTCTGTATTATTACCTGCCCGTTACGGGACGGTTTTTTAATCTTGCGCTACTAAGCTTCGGATTTTTTATCGCTACGCTGTGCGCGTGGGGCGTGCTTTTCGTGTTGATTAGGTTTTCTCTCAACGGCGTCATCATCCCAGAACTTGGCATTATCGTGCCCATAACAGCGCTATTAGGCTTTGCAGCATTTTTGGTTTTTAAGCATCGTTAAGCCTTGATTTGTTAGAATGGCGCAAAAATTATCGGTGGAAATTCTATGGATTATTCAAGCTTAGCCCGCAAATACGGCACCCCTTTATACGTTTACGATTTTAACGAGATACAAAAGAATTTCATAGCGCTCAAAGAGGCCTTCGCAGCGCGCAAGTCGCTCGTTTGCTTCGCTATTAAAGCCAATTCCAACCTTAGCGTTTTGAAGTTTTTGTCAGATCTAGGCAGCGGCTTTGACTGCGTCAGCATCGGCGAGCTGCGCCGCGCTCTGTATATCGGCGCAAAGAGCTATAAGATCATATTCTCTGGCGTCGGCAAGCAAGACAGCGAGCTCGAGTTTGCGCTTCAATCAGACATCTTGCTGATAAATTTAGAAAGCGAAGCCGAGATGCTGCGCCTGGAGCAAATCGCGCAAAAGCTAAATAAGCCCGCTCGCATCAGCATCCGTGTAAATCCAAACGTTGACGCTAAGACTCACCCCTACATCTCCACGGGGCTAAATGAGAACAAATTCGGCGTCAGTATCGAGACTGCGCGCAAGATGTATATCTACGCCAAAAAGAGCAAATTTTTAAATCCCGTCGGTATCCACTTTCACATCGGCAGCCAGCTCACGGACATCTCTCCGATCTGCGACGCCGCAAAGATCGTAAGCGATCTGCTGCGCGAACTGCGAGCCCTTGAGATCGATATAAAATTTTTCGACGTGGGCGGCGGCATCGGCATCCGCTACGAGGATGAAAAACAGATCGTGCTCTACGACTACGCGCAAGGAATTTTAAAGAGCCTAAGCGGTCTAGACGTCACGATCGTGTGCGAGCCCGGGCGCTTCATCGCGGGGGCTGCGGGGGTATTTCTTACCCACGTGCTTTACGAAAAACAAAACTGTGGCAAGCGCTTCGTCATCGTTGACGGCGCGATGAACGATCTCATACGCCCGAGCCTCTACGGCGCGCACCATAAAATCGAGCTTGTAAGCGAGCAGAATTCCGCCTGCGAAAGCTTCGCGAGCCAAAGCGACACCGAGAATTCTACGGCGCAGAATTCCACGCATAGCAAAGCTTTCGGCATCGAGGCTAAGTCCGCTTCAGAGGATTTCGCACCGCAGAATTCCGCGCCGCAAAACGGCATTTCACAAAGCTTGCAAGGAAATTTCGCGCCACAGAATTCCTCTAATTTAAGCTCCGCCGTGGATAATTCTGCGCCGCAAAGCTCTGCAGAGAGTTTAAGCCTCTGCGACGTCGTGGGGCCGATCTGCGAAAGCGGCGATTTTTTGGCCAAAGGGGTGAGCCTACCTAGCCTGCAAAGCGGCGATCTGCTCGCGATAAAAAGCGCCGGCGCCTACGGTTTTTCGATGTCTAGCAACTACAACACCCGCTGTCGCGCCGCCGAGGTCGCGGTTTACGACGGGCAGGACCGCCTGATTAGAAGGCGCGAGAGCTTTGATGATCTAATCGCGCTAGAAAAGGATCTCGTATGATCCGCGCGGCGAGCCGCTCAAAACAGGGCGTGATCTTAAATTTCAAATCCGAGTGCGCAGAGGCTTTAAATTTCAATGCCGCAACGAGAGCGGCCCTAAATTTTAAACGCACCGCTGCTTTAAATTCCAAGCCAGGATGCGCCCCTGCTTCAAATTTCAAATCCGAACAAAATGCGCCTCTAAATTTTACGGCAAAACGAAGCCCCATTTTAAATTTTAACCGCGCCTCTTTAAATCTCAGATCCCGTCGCGACGAATTTTATCGCGCCTCCTTAGCGCGCGGAAGTTGCGGCGCAGTAATCGCAAGCGATGAAATTTTAAGTTCGCGCGATAAGAATTTCAAAGCCTGCGGCAAGAGCGGCGGCGTGAAATTTTTAAAATCCGCGCCGAAATTCGCGGGCGTGCAAAAGGAGGGTTGTGATGCAAAACATCGATGATCTGCGCGTTTGTATCGACAGGCTGGATGATGAAATTTTGCGCCTTATCGACGAGCGCATGGGGTTTGTCAAAAAGATCGGCGAGCTGAAGCAGACCGCTGGCAGCGCGATCTACCGCCCGGAGCGCGAGCGCTCGATCATCAGCAGGCTGGACGGCGGAAAGGCGCGAAATTTAAGCAAAGAGGCGATCGAGGCGATATTTTTTGAAATTTTCTCGGTTTCGCGAAATTTAGAAAAGCCGCAGATAGTCGCGTTTTTAGGGCCTTTCGGCACCTATTCGCACCAAGCCGCCAAGAGCCGCTTCGGCGCGGTAAGCTCCTATCTGCCGCTCTCAAACATCGAGGCGGTCTTTAAGGAGCTTGATAGCGGCGAGGCCAAATACGGCGTCGTGCCGATCGAAAACAACACCGAAGGCGCAGTGGGAGCTACGCTTGATTGCTTACGAAAATACGAAGGCGTCAAAATCGTCGCCGAAATTTATATGGATATCCACCACTGCTTTGCGAGCCATTGCGACGACGTAAGCACCGTGGATCAGATATTCTCGCATCCGCAAGGATACAATCAGTGCCTTAAATTTTTAGACGATCACGGCCTTAGCGGCGTTAAATTTACCGCGACCAAATCGACCGCGCTTGCGGCGCAGATGGCGGCTGCCACGTCGCACTCCGCCGCGATCTGCTCCAAGATCGCCGCCGATCTTTACGGCGTACCGATGATGTTTCAAAAGATCGAGGACAACTCCGCCAATCGCACACGCTTTTTCGTGCTGAGCGATTTTAAAAACCAAAAGAGCGACCGCAACAAAACGAGCATCTTAGCCAAAACCGACGACCGCCCGGGCGGGCTCGTGGACTTTTTGCAGATGTTTCGCAACGAGGGGATAAATTTAACCAAATTAGAAAGCCGCCCTGTTAAGCTTAGGGATTTTAAATGCATCTTTTATGTCGATTTTGAGGGGCACATCGACGACGAGCGCGTGGCGCGCGTGCTGCAAAACGCGCAGAAAAACGGCCACGAAATCACATGGCTGGGAAGCTATATAAACGGAGGGGAGTGATGAAATTTAACGAATTTGTAGAAAATCTAAGCAATTACGAAGCGGGCAAGCCGATCGAGCTTGTGGTGCGGGAGTTTGGTATCCGCAAGCAGGACGTGCTAAAGCTTGCCAGCAACGAAAACCCCTTCGGCACGAGCGAGGCGGTGCAGGAGGCAATCGTGCAAAATGCCGCCTGTGCGCATCTTTATCCCGATGATTCGATGTATGAGCTAAAGGACGCGCTCGCCTCGAAATTCGGCGTAGAGCCGCAAAATATCATCATCGGAGCGGGTAGCGACCAGATTATCGAGTTTGCGCTGCACGCCAAGCTCAATTCGCGCCGCGCGATACTGCAAGCGGGCGTTACCTTTGCGATGTACGGCATCTACGCAAGCCACTGCGAGGCTAAAGTTTACAAAACGAGCGCGCAGGAGCATGACCTAGCCGAACTTTTAAAAATTTATAACGCGCACAGGGATGAAATTTCGGTCATCTTTTTGTGTGTGCCGAACAATCCGCTGGGCGAGTGCTTGGATGCGGAGGCGGTATATGAGTTCGCCAGCAGCGTGGATGAAAACACGCTTTTAGTGATCGATGCTGCGTACAACGAATTTGCGGCGTTTAAAGACGAGCGCAAGAAACTCGATCCCAAGCTTTTAACCCAGAATTTTAAAAACGTGCTCTATCTGGGTACCTTCTCAAAGGTCTATGGTCTGGGCGGTATGCGCGTAGGCTACGGCATCGCGCCGCGGCAAATCATAAACGCGCTTTATAAGCTGAGGCCGCCCTTTAACATCACGACGCTTAGCCTCGCAGCGGCGATCGCGGCGCTAAAAGACGAGGCTTTCGTGCAAAAGAGCCTGCAAAACAACGCCGCACAGATGAGCCGCTTCGAGGATTTTGCGCGCGAGCGAAATTTAGAATTTATCCCTAGCTACGCAAATTTCATTACGTTCAAACTTAGCCTGCCGATAGATAGTAGCGAGCTTTGCAATAGGCTTCTGCGCCGCGGCATCATCATTCGAAATTTAAAAAGCTACGGGCTAAACGCCGTGCGTATCACGATCGGCACGCAGGGGCAAAACGATCGCATTTTGGGCGCTCTGGGAGAGATTTTGAGTGGATATTAAAAACAAAAACTTAGAGGAGCTACGAGAGCTCTGCACGCAGATCAGGGCGCGCATAATCGAAGTCGTGAGCAAAAACGGCGGCCATCTAAGCTCAAACATGGGCGCGGTCGAGCTCATCGTGGCGATGCACTATGTATTCAACGTCGCAAGCGATCCGTTTATCTTCGATGTGAGCCATCAAAGCTACGCGCACAAGCTTTTGACGGATCGCTGGGAGGAGTTCGGCTCGCTTAGGCAGTTCGGCGGTATCAGCGGCTACACGAAGCCTAGCGAGAGTAAATTTGACTACTTCGTCGCAGGGCACGCCTCGACGTCGATCTCTTTAGCCGTAGGCGCGGCAAAAGCGATAAGCCTAAAGCACGAAGATCGCGTGCCGGTCGTACTCATCGGCGACGGCTCGATGAGCGGCGGCATGACTTACGAAGCGATGAACGAGTTAGGAGATCTGCGCCTGCCCTGCATCATCATCCTAAACGACAACAAAATGAGTATCAGCAAGCCGATCGGCGCCTTTAGCAAATACCTAAGCCAAGCGATGGCGGGCGAAACATATCAAAAATTTAAATCCCACGTAAGAGAGCTGCTCTCGCACGCCCCGCAAAGCGCTACTTACATGGCAAAGCGCTTTGAAAATTCCCTAAAGCTCATTATACCTGGGATGTATTTTGAGGAGCTCGGGCTCGAATACATAGGCCCGGTGGACGGTCACAACCTGGCCGATCTCATATCGGCGCTAAAGACGGCAAAAAGCGCGCGCAAACCCGTCGTCGTGCACGCTCAAACGATCAAAGGCAAGGGCTATGACAAGGCCGAGGGATATTTGGAGAGTTGGCACGGCGTAGGGCCTTTCGACATTCAAAGCGGAGAATTTAAGAAAAAATCCGCCGCCAAAAGCGCCACGCAAATTTATGCCGAAGCGCTTTTAAATTTGGCTGCTAAGCATGAAAACGTCGTGGGCGTGACCGCTGCGATGCCAAGCGGCACCGGCATAGATAAGCTGATCGAGAAATTTCCTCACCGCTTCTGGGATGTCGCGATCGCCGAGCCGCATGCGCTAAGCTCGATGGCTGCGATGGCGCGCGAGGGTTTTAAGCCGTACGTTACAATATATTCGACCTTCATGCAGCGCGCGTTCGATCAGATCGTTCACGACGCGGCGATTATGAATCTAAGCTTAGTCCTTGCGATGGATCGCGCGGGCATCGTGGGCGAGGACGGCGAGACACACGAGGGGGTCTTTGACGTGAGCTTCTTAAACGCGATCCCGAACGTCAGTATGTGCGCGCCGCGGGACGAGGCTAGCTTTAAACGAATCATCGAGTACTCCTACACGCACGAAGGAGTTTTGGCGATCCGTTATCCGCGCGGAAGCTTTATTTTAGAGAACTCCATAGCTACGCCTGCCGTAAAATTTGGCAAGTCGGTATTTTTACAAGAGCGAGCGGACGCTCGCATAGCTCTCATCGGCTATGGAAACGGCGCGGGCAGAGCGTATAAAACGGCTGAGGCGCTGGAGGGGCAGATAGAGGTGGATGTCGTAGATCTAGTCTTTGCAAAGCCTTTGGACGCCGAGTTTTTGCGAAGCTTGGCTAGCAAAGATAAAATTTGGTACGTCTTTAGCGATAACGCCAAAAAAGGCGGCGTCGGTGAAATTTTAAGCGCATTTTTGCAAGAAAATGAAATTTCGGACGTAAAGATCGTGAGCTTCGAGTTCAGCGATATTTTTTTACCGCACGGCAAGACCGCCGACGTGGAGCGCAGCTTGGGCTTAGATATCCAAACTCTAACCGAGCGAATATTAAGTGATAAAAAGTATTAGTTAATATCAACTTTGTTTAAAGTAAAATTTGATAATATCACTTTAAAATTTTTTGAAGGACAAAAATGAGCCACGTAGAACTACTCAAAACTTGCGGGCTGAAAGCAACTCCGCAAAGATTGTGCATCCTAAAGGTGCTCGATCGCCACGAACATCCAAGCATAGATGACCTATACGAAGGGATCAAAGAGGACTATCCATCTATTTCACTAGCGACGGTTTATAAAAATTTAAACACCCTACTCGACGAAGGCGTTGTAGTCGAGGTCAATGCGCCGAATAAAAAGAGCCGCTACGACATTTATCAGATGCCGCACATTCACGTCGTATGCGAAAAATGCGGCAATGTCACGGATCTTTTCATGGATGATGCCTTTAATAAGGACGTTTTGAAAAACATCGAGCGCAAAGCGGGCAATTTCATCCGCAAACTAAATATCACGGCTACGGTCGAAGACTGCGAAAAGTGTAGATAGTTTAAAGAATTTTCTGCTATCATTACCCACTTTATTTTTGGAGCGGGTATGCAAACTAAGCGTAAATTTTTATTGAGCGACGATTCGATTCTGCGGACGCTAGAGCGTGCGGGGCTGAAATGTCGCAAGGTAAAGATCGCTTGGTTTTATACTTCGTTCTATCCCGAAATTTACTACATCCGCCAAAACGACGAATGCTCTTTGCACCATAAAAAAGAGGACCTCGACAGACAAACTCTAAATTTTAAAATTTCAAAAGATGATTTCAAAGAGGCTTTAGAAAGCAGGATCGCTCGCATCGTGCAAAAAAACCGCTACGGCTTTGCTAACGACGAGGCGGAGTTTTGGTTAGAGCTTTACGGCGGCGAGCTAAGCACGCTCGTGATTTTACGAGCGAAATTTCAAAGCGAGGCGGCAAGCGCAAATTTTGATTTTGCAAAAACCTTCGGCAGCACCGATTTTTACGAGATCACCGACGATTATCGCTACAAAAGCCGCTATCTGGCGCGCTACAGCATCCCGCCGCGCTCGCTTGATTTCGTGCACGCCCGCAACGTTTTTAAAAAATTTAGCCGAGTTAAATTTTTCGCGCCACCCTATGCGGACAGCGTTAAGCTCGCGCGCTTGGCGCTTGAGCTGGCGTGGACGAGGGCGTGTGCCGCAAAAAGCGAGTATCAAAAAAACCTCGCCCCTGAAGCGCTTCACGAGCTGCGCGTGCAAACCCGCAAGGCAAGGGCGCTTCTAAAGCTATCTGCACCGCTTTTCGAAGCGGAGAAAAAAGATGAAATTTTAAAACTCCTCGCAGAATTTATGAGCCGCACCAATCAGCTGCGAGACCTTCACGTTTTTGCAGAGTTTTTAAGGGCCGACGACGCGCCTGTGAGCTTTTTACAGCAGCTAAATCTTATCGCAAAGCGCTCGGAGGATAAAATTTTGGAATTTCTTTCTAGCGCAGAATTTACAAATTTAAGCGGCGCTATTAGCGGCTTTTTAAACGGCGCGGACGGCATCTACGCACGCAGCGAATATGAAAAAATTTCAAAAAAGTTCGCCTCCGCCCGCCTTTGCAAGTTGATTAAAAGCTTGCGCGCGGAGCTAAAAAATTTAAAGCAAGGCTCGCCGCTGCAGGCATTTCACGACGCTCGCATAGGGTTAAAGAGGCTACGATACGCGCTTGAAATTTTTGCAAGAAGCTTTGATGAAGGCTGCGTTAGGGGGCTGTTTAAGCGCACCAAGGCTGCCTGCGAGGATTTCGGCGCGCTGCAAGATATCAGCGTGTGGCAAAATTTCATTGCGATCTATCAAAAAGCAAGTGATAAAAGCGGCGTCGCGTTTGCGTATCTGCTGGCTCTGGACGCCCGTTTAAACGACCGTCGCGCCGAGCTGGAGGAAAAAATTTTAAATGAAAAAGAGGCTCTTTTGCGCGCGCTGAAAAAATCGCTGCGCAAAATCAAAGCATACGAATAAGGAAAGCCCGTGCAAAAACAGGAAAAAATTATAAAGATGTTCGATGAGATCGCGCCTACCTACGATCTGGCAAACCGCGCCATCAGCTTCGGCGTGGACGTTTCGTGGCGCAAAAAAGCGGTCGAACTGACGCTTGAAAAGCTTAAAGGAAAGCTCGTGAGTATCGCCGACGTCGCGTGCGGCACGGGCGATATGATAAGCTCGTGGCGCGACGGCGCGACGCAGCACGGCGTGCAGATCGAGCGGATCGTGGGGATCGATCCGAGCGAGGGAATGCTCGAGGTAGCTAGGCAAAAATTCCCTAGCTGCGAGTTTATTAAAGCAACCGCGGGTGCCACGACGCTAGATGATGCAAGCGTAGATATTTTAAGCATCAGCTACGGCATAAGAAATGTCGTGGAGCTGGACGCAGCGCTTGCAGAGTTTAATCGCGTCATCAAACCGGGTGGCTCGCTCGTAGTTTTGGAATTTACCAAAGCCGCAAGCGGCGGGCTCGCGTTTAAAATCAGAGATTTTTACGTGAGTAAAATTTTACCCAAAATCGGCGCCTTCATCTCGAAAAACAAAGAAGCCTACGAGTATCTACCAAGCTCCATCGGTAGCTTCCTAGACGCCGCGAGCTTTAGCGAAAAGCTCAAAAATGCGGGCTTTGAGCTACGCGTGCAAAAGGGCTTCAGCTTCGACGTCAGCACGCTTTTCATCGCGGAGAAAATCGCGCGAAAGAGCGACGATGCTTAGTGTAAGCGAGCTCAACGCCCAAGCCAAGACGCTTTTGGAGACAAGCTTTAGCTTCGTCGAGGTCGAGGGCGAAATATCTAAATTTAGAATTCAAAGCACGAGCGGACACTGGTATTTCACGATCAAAGACGCGAGCGCGGCAATCGACTGCGCGATGTTTAAATTTAACGCCGCGCGGATAAATTTTATCCCGGCCGTCGGCGATAAGTTCATCGTAAGCGGCAAAGTCTCGCTATACGCCCCCACGGGCGCGTATCAGATCCAAGTCTCAAATATCCGCAAAAGCGGCGAGGGCGAGCTGGAAGCGGCGTTTGCCGCGCTAAAAGAAAGGCTCAGCAAAGAGGGTCTTTTTGATGCCGCGCACAAAAAACAGCTTCCAAAATTTGCCCAAAGCATCGCGATCATCACGAGCGCAGGCTCCGCGGCGCAGGCGGATATGCTTCGCACGGCGCAGGACCGCTTCGCGCTTTGCAAGATCGATCTGTATAACGCGCTAGTGCAAGGCGAGAGCGCGCCTGCTTCGATCATAAGCGCTCTGCGCGTAGCCGACGAGAAGGGCTACGATGCGATCGTAATCGCTCGCGGCGGCGGCTCGCGCGAGGATCTGTGGTGTTTTAACGACGAGGCCTTGGCGCGCGCGATCTACGCGGCCAAAACGCCCGTCATCTCGGCGGTAGGGCACGAGATCGATTTTAGTATCAGCGATTTCGTGGCCGATCACCGAAGCCTCACGCCCACCGCCGCGATGATCGATCTGCTGCCCGATATTTGCGCGATTTTTCAGAGCCTAGACGGCGTAAGCGACGCACTTCATAGGCTGATAAAAGATAAAATTTCATCCGCACAAAGCGTGCTGAGCCTCGCAGCTTTACAGCTTAAATCAAAATCGGTCGAGCCAAAAATTTCAGGCTCGCTTGCAAAGCTTTTAAATTTCGAGCTTAAATTTAAAAGCTTCGTGGACTCCAAGCTAAGCGCCGCAGAGCACACGCTAAGCGCAAAGGACGAGCTTTTAGTGCAAAAGGCGAAATTTTTTGAGATCACAAAAGACCTCGTTCAAATCCAAAAGAGCGGCAAAACGGTGGGCTTGGGCGAGCTTGCCGCGGGCGACGAGTTCGTCCTTTGCTCGCAGCAACTCAGCAAAAATGCAAAAATCATCTAAAGGAGGCAAAATGGATAGGGTTTTAAATTTTAGTGCAGGACCTAGCACCATCCCGCTGGGTGTGCTAAAGCAGGCGCAAGAGGAGCTGCTAAACTACGCGGGGCGCGGATTTTCGATAATGGAGATCTCGCATCGCACAAAAATTTTCGAGGAGGTTTTGTATAGCGCGATGGACCGCGTGCGCGATCTCTACGGCTTTTCGGATGATTTTACGATTTTATTTTTGCAAGGCGGCGCAAGCCTTCAGTTCGCGCAGGTGCCGATGAACCTATACGCAGGCGGCGTCGCAGAATACGCCAACACGGGCAATTGGACGAGCAAGGCGATCAAGGAAGCAGGCGTGCTCGGCATAAACTACCGCGTGGTCGCAAGCAGCGAGGAGAGCAAATTCGACCGCATCCCCGAGGTTAAATTCTCTGACGGCGCCGACTACGGCTACATCTGCTCGAACAACACGATCTACGGCACGCAGTATCCGCAGCTGCCGCAGTGCGGCTGTCCGCTCGTAGTCGATAGCTCGAGCGATCTGTTTTCGCGCCCCGTGGATCTTGGCAGCGTGGGAATGTTTTACGGCGGCATTCAGAAAAACGGCGGCCCTGCGGGCGTTACGATGGTGGCGATCCGCAAGGATCTGCTGGACCGCACAGATCCCAAAACGCCGATGATCCTGCGCTACAAGACGCAGGCGGACGCGGACTCGATGAGCAACACCCCAAATACTTTCGGAATTTACATGCTAAATTTAATGCTCGGCTGGATCAAGGACGAAATCGGCGGGCTCGCGGCGATGCACGAGCGCAACAAGCGCAAGGCAGCGCTACTCTACGGCGCGATCGATGCTAGCGGCGGCTTCTACCGCGGCCACGCGCAAAAGGAGAGCCGCAGCCTGATGAACGTGAGCTTTAATATCGCAGACGCCGCGCTTGAGCCTGTTTTCGTCGCGCAGGCGGAGGCGGAGGGGATGATCGGGCTTAAAGGACACCGCGTTTTAGGCGGCATCCGCGCCTCGATCTACAACGCGATAAGCCACGAAGACGTTGAAAAACTAGTCTCCTTTATGAGCGAGTTTGCGCGCAAAAACGGCTAGAGGCGGTTAAATTTATAGGGTTTGAGCGCAGCTCGCGCTTATAGACGAGATTGTTTAGGATCCGCTCTTGCCTTGTCGCTGAGCTGGTATTTGCCATAGTCCTCGCTTTTATAGCTGGTATTTTACGGCAGAAATAGCTTTGATGCGGCTTGGATTTCGCTGCTAGAATTTTATTGAAGATGAGATTTTATGATGTTAAATTTTGCATTGGATGAAGTCTGATGGCTTTGATTTTGCAGCGGCGAGCGGACTTGGCGCTGCTGGGATTTATTAGGTAGGATTTAATATTTAAAACGCTATTATCGGTGTTCGAGGATGGAAGGCGGTTTATTTATTTAGGCGCAGGTTTAGCGTATCTGGCGCCTAAATTTAAACTTAACCCTAAAAACGGGCAAAATTAAACGAAAGGATTTAAATGAGTTTTAAGAGATTTTTTGCAGTAGCGCTTGCGGTGGGCGCTTTTGCTTCGGTGAGCGCAGAGGCTAGCGCTGCTGGGGATTTTTGTGTCAAAAACGGCGGCGAGCTGATCGTCCGCAAAGACGGCAACGGCGTGGACTACACCGTTTGTAAGCTACCCGACGGCACGATGATCGACGCTGAAGAATTTTATAAAACGGGTGGCGATTTGAGCAAATTTAAGAGTGTAAATCGATAGAATTTTATTGCTTACGAGATTTGCGGCAGCGAAATTCCATAGAATTCTGCGTCAAAATTCCTCTTTAAAATTTAGATGAATTTCGACTAACAAGCATTAGCGCAAGTAAATTCTTGGGCGCCACAAACGAAGTGATGGAGCAGAGTGATGGAAAAAATTCAATTATCCAAACATCAACGATGTGCGTAGATTTTGCTCTAGCAAGGTGCTGAAAGCGGGCGGCTATGCAAAGCAGAAATTATTTTAAGCGATTTGACGCAACATAGGCAACTTGCTAGATTGCTTGATTAGGACGCAGATTTTTTGGATATGTGATAAGCGTTTGCGCTCATACTTGCTGAACTTAAATTTTAGCCGTTCGTGGACGTCGCTCGCTTCCTTTTTTTTGAAAGGCTCAAATTTTAGTCGCTTGTGAGCGCCCATTCGCTTCCTTGCCTGCGTAAATTTAGCGCGTGAAAACCACGACCTCACCGCGCTCAAACGCGACCTGCCGTCCCACTAGATACAGCTCGAAGTAGGGCTTCAAAAAGTCCTCCTACGGCTTTTACGCGTAGTTTGGATACTGCAAGTACGCAGGTAGCAGGTAGTCGGAGTTGATCGAATAGTACGCCTCGCCGAGCACCCATAGCTTCGCATCGAGTTTCGGTGAATCTATCATCCACTCCGTGATCGCCTCATAGACGGCGTCCGCAAGCTCGTCTTTACTATGCGCAAAATCAAAACCTTCCTGCACGCGAGCGGATTTTATCTGCTCAAGCATCTTTAAAAGCTCGCTCTTGCCTAGAAATTCTGCGAAAATTTTTAAATTTCGAACGTGCGCTAAAGCTAAACTCTTAAGCGCTTCGTCATCAAATTTCTGATCCTACGGCGGGCAAAAATACCCGGGTGCCACGCCTTGATCGAACGCCTCTCGCGTCTGCTGTGCCGTGACTGCGTAGATCGGCATTATACGCACTTGCAGTTCAGCGCCGTCTTGCAGCGGCGCAAACACCGCCCGTGCGCCCGCGCCGTCAGGCATAAAGCACTGAAAAAGTCCGTAAAGCTTATCTTGCAGATCGATCTCTTCGCAATCTAAGCTTAAATCTAGCCCTGCAGCCTAGTTAATGCGGCGCGCGTACTCGAAATTCGTCATTTTCGCCCCTTTAAATTTTGATCGTCAAAGCGTTTGCGTGGAATTTTACCTAAATTTTGCGCATTTGCCGAATTAAAATTTATGTGCGATGAGACTTTTGTATAATTTAAAATTTAGCGGTTCGGTTTGAGCTGATTCTGCGGCAAGGCGGTGGAGAGATTGGCGGCGACGGGTTGTCGTGCAGGCGGTTAGTAGTGGTGGATGGGTATCGCCCGACGGCGGTACCTACGGCACGTGACGACGGGCGGTAGCCGATGATCGCGACCGCAGCGCTCGCAGAAGCAGGTTTTCGCGCTCAGGCCGTCGCAAAATGGCGGGCAGTGTCTTGGATGACGGCAGCACTCGCAGCACTCGCAGTCGCTTACAAAAACGGGCTTTTCGCCGCTCAGAGCGCGCATTGCGGCGCAAGGTCGGCGGCATTGTTTGATCCGTTGCGCGCGAAATGAATTTTATCGTTTAAATTCTAGAGCAAGACCTGCTTCTGCGGCGGCTAATTTGCTTGTAGGAATGAAATTCGTCGTTCAAATTTAGCAAAGATAAAATTTTAAATCGCGTAAATCGCGGGAGGAGGCGGGTAATTATTTGATTTTGTTCGCGTCGCGCAGTATTTAGGCGGCGCGACACGATTAAATTTTACTTTATCCCCGCAAAGGCAGCCTTTGCGTCCGCCAGATCCTTCTCGTCGGGGTGTTTCGCAGCCTCCGCCCAGCGCGCAAGTCGCTCGGGGGTGATAGGATGGGGCGAGTTGCCGCTAGAGGCCATTTTGTGCATCGTTTCAAGTAGATTCGGATCGATCGCGCCCTGGCAGGCAAACTCCCTTACGATCTCGTTGCCGTTTGCTTTAAGCCCCTCTTCAAAGGTATCCAGGCACTTGCGCGAATGCTCGCCGTCCGGCTCCGCGCCAAGCGTCATGAAAACGCCAAGCTTCTTGCCGTGAATCTTGCGTATAAAGCGCGTAAATTTCGCCTCGGCCTCGCCCTTATCGACGTAAAAGCCCAAGGCTATAAAGTCGTAGTCATCGACCTCGCCTTCAAAGTCGCGGAAATTTAGGCTCTCGCAGCTTAGTTGCTCGGCGATCGCGTCGCCCACCTTTTTCGTATTACCCGTTTGCGAGGTGTAAAGCACGATTTTTTTCATACAAAGTCCTTTCTAATGATGTTTGCTATCTCTTCGTTGATGTTGTTGCCCCAAAAAATTCCGTCCAAGTTTAAGACCGATCTTTGATCCTTTAGACTTAAAAGCCCCCAGCTCTCAAATTCTTTGAGCTTTTGCACCGCTTCGTCGTAAATGCTCGCACTCAGAGCCTCTTTTAGCTCGTTTAAGCTTACGATCGGGTATTGAAACAGATTGTTTAGCACGCTATATTTTGTCTCGCGCTCATCGATTCGCGAGATCATCTTGTGTCCCGACACGCCGTAAATTCCGAAGCCCGCTACGTGTCCGCCCGCGCCGTTGCCGATAGGCAGGATATCCGTGCCCTTGTGGCTTAGCTTGATGTAGCCGTAGTTATCACGTCCTTTTCGAGCAAGTTTGGTAAGCTCCAAAACCTCGAAATTCCCGCTTTGCAGTAGCGCCTCTGCAAAGGCATGGTGCAGCTTTTTATCAGTCGGCAGATCGTAGTAGGAGGTGTCGATCTTTTTGGATAGCTCCGAGCCCTCGAAAAACATCAGCGAGTAAAAGCTAGCGCTATCTAGACCTAGCTCATCTACGTAGCGCGCGTCTGCGATCGCTTCCTCCACGCTTTCGTTCGGGAAGTTGTAGATGATGTCGCAGCAGAGCATGCCGTCAAATTTTTCTCTAAGATCCTTTAGTCGCTCTATCGCGCGAGCGGGCTTATGCACGCGGTTTAAAAGCGCGCGCCCCTGTCTGCTGAAGGTCTGCACGCCGATGCTAAAGCGGTTTACGCCGAAGCTTTGCAGAGCGAGCGCTTTTTGCGTATCTAGATTATGCAGCGTGGTCTCTATGCTGATCTCGCAGTCGTCCGCGATCTTGAAATTTTTATGCAGCGCACCCAGAACCTTTTCGAAGTGAGCTTCGCTAAATACGCTCGGCGTGCCGCCGCCGAAGTAGATGCTTTTAACGCTTTTGGTGTCGAAGTAGGGCATCTCGCCGTAGTCTTTGATCTGGCGGATCAGAAATTTAGCGTATTCGTCCAGCTCGTCGCCGAGTTTGGAGCGCATCATCGAACAAAACGAGCAGATGTTGTCGCAAAAGGGCACATGCAGATAGATCACGCAGTCGCTGTCTTTGGCGGGTTGCTCTAGCGCATCGAACAGCTCGTTTTCGCTCGCGGAGACGCTCTCGAAAAGCTTGGAGCGATGGTGGGATTTAATGCGTTCTTTAAACATCTATTTCGTTGCCTCCGCGTAAATTTCATCCACCGTCTCGCCGATCTGCGGGCTGCCCCGCAAGATGAGCGTCGGAGCTTTTAAAATTTTGCCCGATTTTACGGCTTTGGTATTTTTAAGGATCGGATTTGCTTTTAAAAAATCCTCCGTCTCGCCGCCCACGACGACGATTATATCGGGGTTTTGCTCGAGGATGTATTCGGCAGATACCGAAGGCGTGCTGCCTTTTAGGCCGTCTGCGATATTTTTGGCGCCTAGGCGAGCGAAGATATCGCCGATGAGGGTTTTGTCGTTGAAAGCCATAGTAGCGTTTGAGCCGAAAAACATAGCCACTTTTTTACCGCGAAGCGCGGGTTTGTCTGCAAAAATTCCATCCATCCGCGCGCAAATTTTATCCGCCTCGCTCTGTTTTTTTACGATTGCGGCGATCTTCTTTACGTTTTGGCAGATCTCTGCGGTGGAGTTTGCGTCCATTGCGAGGCTTTTAAGTCCTAGCTTTTGCAGGTTTTCGCTGACGCCTGCAGAGTGAAAGCTCGTGATGACCAGATCGGGCTTGAGCTCGACGATTTTTTCTAGATTGGGCTTTACGTAGGTGCCAACGCTTGGTAGTTTCGCGGTTTCTGCCTCCGGGCGGATCTTGCTCATCGAAGTAGTTGAGATTGCAGCGATCTGATCCTGCGCGCCCAAAGCGTAGATGATCTCGACTGCGGCGGGGTCGAGCACTACCAGGCCTTTGGCGAGGGCAAAACTCGTCGAAAGCAAAGCTATAAGAATTTTTTTCATAATTTCTCCTTTTGTGGTAAGATAAATTTGGTTCCCAAATTTTCGACTATCAGGGCGTCAAAGCCGTAAATTTCTTTTATGATCTGCGGCGTAAAAAGCTCGCTCGCGCTACCGCGATACCTCACTGCGCCGTCTTTTAGCATCAAAATTTCGTCGCAAAACAGCGAGGCTAAATTTAGATCGTGCAGCACGATGACGCTCGTTAAATTTAAAGAGCGCGTTAGACTTTCGCAGATGCTCATCGCCTCGATGGCGTAGTTCATATCTAGCGCGCCCGTGGGCTCATCGAGCAGTAAAATTTCAGGCTCGCTGATGAGCGCTCTAGCAAGCAGCACGCGCCCAAACTCCCCGCCGCTTAGCTCAAATGCGCTACGCTGTAGGAATTTTTTCACGTCCAAAAGTTCTGCCATTTGCTCCACTTTAGCGTGATCGCTCGCATCGTAGCCGCTAAATGCGCTTTTTAGACGGCAAAATCTGCCCGCAAGCAAAATTTCTTTCACGCTAAGCGGCGCGGCGAGGGCCGTTTTTTGCGGTACGAAGCCGATGAGCGCCGCAAGCTCTTTAAGGCCGTATTCGCTCGCTCTTTTGCCGTTTATTTCGATGATTCCGCTTGCAGGCTTTAAAATTTGCAAGATATTTTTTAGCAAGGTACTCTTGCCGCAGCCGTTAGGGCCCAAAATCCCGTAAAATTTCCCCCGTTCTAAATTCAGACATACGTCTTGTAGGATCGCCCGCTTGCCGTAGCTGAAGTTTAGCGCCGAAATTTTCATGCATGCTTCCTAAACGCGAGGTATAGGAAAAAGGGCGCGCCGAAAAACGAAGTCACCACGCCGATCGGAATTTCTACCGGCGATAGGATGTTTTTGGCTATGACGTCGCAAAACAAAAGAAAAAGCCCGCCCGTAAGCGCGCTAGCGGGGATCAGCACGGCGTTACTAGACGTGCGAAGCGCCATACGCAAGGTATGCGGGATGATGAGCCCCACGAAGCCTATCATCCCCGTAAATGCGACCGAAAAGCCGATGATGAGCGAGGAGACGATGAGTAGGCTCTTTTTGGACTTCTCGACGTTGAGTCCCAGCGATTTCGCCTCCTCGTCGCCGTTTAAGATGATATTTAGCTCGTGGCGCTTCGCGTAAAAATACGCCATGCAAAACAGCAGCGGCGGTAGCAAAAGCGCTATCTTTTGCCAATTCGCTCCGCCTAGATAGCCCATCATCCACGCCGTAATCCTAAAGCTGTCCTCTCCGATGAGATAGACCGCAAAGGAGGTGAATGCACCCAAAAACGACGACACGGCGATACCTACGATCAGTAGCGTCGAGATCGAGCGGGTGTGCGCGGCAAGCTTAAAGATCACGATCGACAGCGCGCTTGCGCTTAAAAACGCGAAAATTCCGTAAAAAACGTCGCTAAGTCCCAGCAGATAGGCTATAACCGCGCCGAAAGTCGCCGCCGAGGCGATGCCGATGATGTAAGGGTCTGCGAGCGGGTTTAAAAACACGCTTTGCACCACCACGCCGGAGGTTGCCAGCAGCGCGCCCACTAAGATGCCCATTACTAGGCGCGGCAGGCGCATTTGCAGCAATATGAGCTGCTTAGTCTCGTCTATCTCGCCGAAGGTAAAAAATTTCGCGATGTCGCCTAGCGAAATGCTCGCCCCACCGCTACTTACGGCTACTAAAGCAAGCAATATGAAAGCTGCGATTAGAAAGAGATAAAATTTAAAGCTCATAGCCCACCAGGCGAACTATACGCGCAGATTTCGTCGCGGCGGATATTTTTAAAATTTAAGCGGTGCCAGGAATTTATGCGCGCGGATTTTATGAAATTTTCACGACTGGCGCCATCATTTTTGAAGCTTGCATAGCTTTTGGTATGGGCGCGAAAAAGTACGTAGCCACACACCTGATTCGGCATAAATTTCCTCCTAAAAGTATTCGCGATTTTTATTAAGAAATTAAAATCGTTATCATGGGATTTTATCGCTTGATTTCTTAAACCGCGATAAATTCCGTAACGTCTAAGAACTGCGGAGTTAAATTTAGGTCGATTAAATGTTAAAATTTCGCGCGCCGCCAAGCCGTCTATTTAAATTTTAAATTCAAAATTTAGGCGTTAAATTTAAACGCCAAAAGAGCTCTTTTTAATTTCGCGATTCAGCTTTAAATTATAAAAACGCCGATAAAATACGCACTAAATTTTATTTAACGAGCCCCGCTTTAAAGGCGCAAGCCGTTTTGTTAAACGGCAAATTGCGCCAAAGCCGCTCGCTAAGCTTTAAGGAGTGAGCATGAAATTTTGGCAAAAGATCCTTTGGGCGGCGGTCGCCGTCATAGGGGCGTGGTGTTTCGGCGTGCTTGCGCTAAATAAGGGCGAGAGCATCAGCGCCGTCTGGCTCGTAGTGGCCAGCGCGTGCATCTATCTGATCGGATACACCTTCTACGGGCGTTTTATCGCGTATCGCGTCTTTGAGCTGGACGATCGCCGCGCGACTCCTGCGGTGATCCGAAACGACGGGCGCGATTACGTCCCTACGAACAAATACGTCCTTTTCGGCCACCATTTCGCCGCTATCGCTGGCGCAGGACCGCTCGTAGGCCCCGTAGTAGCCGCGCAAATGGGCTATCTGCCCGGCATGATCTGGCTTTTGGTAGGCGTCGTGCTCGCAGGCGCGGTGCATGATTTCATCGTGCTCGTGCTATCCACGCGCCGCGGCGGTAAGAGCCTCGGCGAGATGATCAAAGATGAGATGGGTAAGCTCACTGGCGGCATCGCGATGATCGGGATTTTTTTCATCATGCTGATCATCGTGGCGATCTTGGCGATGGTCGTCGTAAAGGCGCTTGCGAACTCGCCGTGGGGGCTTTTTACGATCGCGATGACGATACCGATCGCCATATTTATGGGAATTTACATGAGGTTCTTGCGCCCAGGCAAGGTCAGCGAGGCATCGATCATCGGCTTTATTTTGCTGATGCTTTCGCTTTGGGGCGGGCATTACGTGGCGATCGATCCGTACTGGCACGACGTCTTTTCGCTAAAGGGCGAGACGCTCGCGCTTCTTACTATCGGCTACGGCTTTATCGCGGCGATCTTGCCCGTGTGGCTGCTGCTCGCGCCGCGCGATTATCTAAGTACTTTTCTTAAACTCGGCGTCATCATCGGTATGGCGGTCGCGATAATTTTCGTCGCGCCCGAGCTTAAAATGCCCGCTACGACGAAATTTATCGACGGCACGGGTCCCGTTTTCGCAGGCCCGATATTTCCGTTTTTGTTTATCACGATCGCATGCGGCGCGATCTCGGGCTTTCATGCGCTGATCTCCAGCGGTACGACGCCGAAGATGCTCGAGCGCGAAACCCATACTCTTTTCATCGGCTACGGCTCGATGCTTATGGAAAGCCTTGTGGGCGTAATGGCGCTTGTGGCTGCGTGCATCCTAAGCCCGGGCGAATACTTCGCTATCAACTCGCCCGCCGCGGTACTGGGCAAAGACGCGGTAAGCGCCGCGGCGTATATAAATTCTATCGGATTTAGCATCACGCCCGATCAGATCGGCGCCTTGGCTTCAAACGTCGGCGAAACCACGATGATGAGCCGTACGGGCGGCGCTCCTACCTTTGCGATGGGGCTAACGATGCTGCTGCATCAGATCATCGGCGGCAAGGAGCTGATGGCGTTTTGGTACCATTTCGCGATTTTATTTGAGGCGCTGTTTATTCTGACCGCGGTCGATGCGGGCACGCGCACGGGGCGCTTTATGGTGCAAGAAATTTTAGGCAACGTCTATAAGCCGTTTTCCGATACCAAAAATTTCCTCTACGGCATCATTGCGACGCTGATCTGCGTGGCGGGCTGGGGCTATCTGCTCTACAGCGGCGTTACCGATCCTATGGGCGGAATTTACACGCTGTGGCCGCTTTTCGGCGCGTCCAATCAGATGCTCGCGGGTATCGCGCTGCTGCTCGCTACGGTGGTGCTTTTTAAAATGGGCAAGCAAAAATACGCCTTCGTTACGATCGCCCCTGCGATCTGGGTGCTTATAACCACGCTTTATGCGGCGATCTTGAAGCTGATGCCGGCTAACGGCGAGCGCGTGCACGACGCGGTAAGCCACGTAGCTATCGCGCAAAATACCGCCGCCAAGCTTGCTAGCCTAAGCGATCCCGCGGCGATCGAAAAGGCGCAGGCTATTATCAGAAACAACGTCATAGACGCCGTGCTATGTGCTCTTTTCGTCGTCGTTACGATCATCGTCATAGCCCAGACTATTCGAATGTGCCTTAAAATTTCAAAAGGCGGCGCGAACGAGGGGTATTTTAAACTGGCGGAAAGCGAGTACGTGGATAGGGGCGTTTATGAAAAAGTTTAAATTTAATCCGCTCGCAGCCCCGAAGGCAGTGGCAAGGCTTTTGGCGCGCGCGGATGCCGCACTTGCGCCGCTCATCGGGCTTGGCGATTACGAGGGCTATCTGCGCCATTTCAGAAGCGTCCATCCTGACGAAATCCCGCTGAGCAGGGCGGAATTTTTCCGCGCTATGCAAGATAGCAAGGGAAAAAACGTCAAGTGCTGATAGCGGCGAAAGGGCGCGGTCGCGCCGTACTCCTCGCCGGCCCGCGACGCTTTGCCGTCATGTCGTGAAATTTCGCTGCGGGTTTGAAATTTTAATTTAGACTAGGGCACGGATAAAGTGCGCGAACGAGGTTAAATTTAGCACGCCGCGCAAACCGCCTCCGAGAAAATTTGACTAGCGGCATGTGAGATCGTGAAATTTAGCACATCACACTGCGAAATTTGACGCATAAGGTTGCGAAATTTCACCGCCGCCTTATTGTTTAATTACGATTATTTGTCGCCCTTGCAGCTATTTGTATTACCGTTTTGGTAAATTACTTTAAATTTAAGCCTGTATTTCATAAAATAGCAAAATTTTCAATAAGGATCAGATCATGAAAAAAGCGATTTGGATTTTCTTAAGTGCGGCAACCCTGCTTGCTACTGAGGTGAATGTCGTTATCCAAAAGCTACAAAGCGAATGCGAGCAAAATAACACGGAAAGCTGCATTAATCTCGGGGCTTTGTATGAGCGGGGTGAGGAGGGTGTAAAGCAAGATTATAAAAAAGCAAACGAGCTATATTCCAAAGCGTGTGATTTGGGGGATAATCTAGGATGTCTTGTCCTGGGTAGTTTATGTTTGGTAGACGCGGATTATAAAAAAGCGATCGAATTATTTACGAAAGTATGCGATTCGGGCATGAGTAGGGGCTGCCGTAACGTCGGTAATATGTATGATGGTTACAGAGGCGTAGGCAGAGATGCAAAGCTCGCGAAGGAGTATTTTCGCAAAGCGTGCAATTTAGGGGATCAACTCGGCTGCGATGACTACAAACGGCTAAGCGAGCTAGGATATTAAATTTAAATGCGCGCCGAAAATTTGAAATTTTAAATTTAGACTAGGGCGCGGATAAAGTGCGCGCGAGAGGTTAAAATTTAGTGCACCGCACAAACCGCCGCCGAGTAAAATTTAGACTAGTCACGCGGCGTAAATTTTAAAATGATTAAATTTCAAGGTGCT
>CAUSEA010000013.1:0-48037 GCA_963530525.1 uncultured Campylobacter sp. | reverse complement strand
TATTATTTTGTAAATTAAATTTCACGAATTTTAGGCGCTAAATCGGGTCGAATTTCAAATTTAATAGCAGCAAGACGGGGCAAAATTTCGGAATTTAGCAAGAGTAGAAAAGGCAAATTTAAAATTTAGCCATAAATTTAAAACGGACGGGATGTTCGGATTTAAAATTTTAAAGTGTAGATTTGTTTCGACCAAACGCGGCACGGAATTTTTAACGTAAAATTTTAGCTTGAAATTTTACCACGTAAGCTGCTAATTAAATTTACAAAATTTTTTGAAATTTTATCGTAGCGTGGAGCGACGCCAGCGTAAATTTTAAATTCTACACTACCAAAATTTTAAAATTTAGCCGTAAATTTAGGACGGGCGGAATCTCGATTATAAAATTATAAAATTCCGCCTGCGTAAAATTAAATTTTAAAACCCTCTATCTACCTGCACGCCTACGCCCACGCTAGCGCAGTCGCCGCTTTGCAGATCGCAATTGCCGAAGCTTGTGACGCTACTGGATCTTTTTGAGCGGATCGTTCCCATATGCATAGGCACCGGCATGTTACGGCGCGAGCTTCCGCCAATCTCGCTATCGCTCATACTATTAGAACTTCTCTTGCGAGAATAATCATCACGCGGAGGTGGCGGTGGAGGTGGCGGTTTTATCCCTCCATGCGGCGGCGGAGGTGGTGGAGGAGGCATCATGCCGCCAGGAGGTGGGGGTGGTGGAGGAGGAGGCGGCATCATGCCGCCGTGCCTACCATATCCTCGCGGAGGGGGAGGCGGCGGTAAAGTACCGGTCTCTGTGATCGTGATGCCATTGCCGTAATTTTCAACGCGTTTGTAAGTAGAGCCTCCGTAAACCGTGCGGGTGCGGGTCTTTTCTACCACGACTATATCGCGATCAGGCTGCACCGGCTGCTGCACATTAGCTCTAGGCGATATTTCAAAGCTCTTCTGCAGTTTAGCAGTATCGTAACTTGCAAAGCCGTTGATGCCCTTTAGCTCATCTGCACTTGAAATTTCGCGCTTTTGGCGGTATTGCATAAGCATATCCGCCCTACCCGCATCAAGTCCGCCGATCGTCATCAGCTCGTAGCGACTAGCTTCATTTATGTTGATTTTCGCCGCGGCGAGGCTCACTAAAAGAGCCAAAATCACTAAATTTTTCATGTGCGCTCCTTTGTTGGAAGTTACCAAATTCTAAACCCTCACGATAAATCTTTGATTAACACGCAAGCAAAATTTTGCTACAATTGCCTATCTTATTTCAAAAGGATCAACCGATGAACGGAATTTTGCTCCTATGCGACGAACCCGCCGCCTACCAATCCGAGCTAAAAAAACTAGATAAAATTTTATCCATGAGCTTTCACAACGTTTTGCAACTTTGCATCGCTGGCGACAATGCCCTTTTTAGTAGGGGTGAGCTTGAAAAAGCGCTCGCAAACGGGCAGGATGAGCGCGTGCGAAAGGCGGCGATAGAGCGCTTTACTCAGATTTTAGAGCAGTGTAATTTTGTGCTGGTTCACGGCGTAGCGGGAGCCGATCTGCGCGAGCTAAATTTACAAATCGCCAAGGATCTAAATATTCCCGTTTGCGGATTTTATCCTAACGAAATCGCCGCGCGCATCGGCACGCACTCGATCGCTGCAGCAAAAGCGGTAAGCTTTGCCAGCATATATGAGGATAAAATTTCATTTTCCGCGCTAAGACCTGCACAAGATGGCGCAAATTCTAAAAAATCGGAGCTTTGCGGCAAAAATTCCGCCTGCGAAAAGGGCGCAAAATTTCACGACGAAAATTTCGCTTGCCAAAGCGGCGCGATAGAGCTTGATAAAGTCGTTGCCGACAAAAGCTACTTCACTGACGCCACAAACTCCACGCGCTGTGAAATTCTAACTCCGTTGAAATTTGAAAGTAAGCTCTACGCCAAGGCTCGCGCGAACGTTAAAACCGTCGTGCTTCCAGAAAGCGACGATGAGAGAATTCTGCGTGCGGCCGCGATTATAAAACAAAGCGGTGCGGCAAATTTGATCCTTTTAGGGCGACAAGACGAAGTGCAAAAAAGCGCAAGCAAGCTAGGTCTCGATCTAAGCGGCGTTAAAATTTTAGATCCGCAGACGGATGCGAGCTTAGAAAAATTTGCGCGCGATCTATATGAGCTTCGCAAGGCAAAGGGCATGAGCGAGGCTCAGGCGCGCGATCTCGTTCGCGATCGCACCTACTTCGGCACGATGCTCGTGTATGAAGGGCTAGCCGATGCGATGGTAAGCGGCGCCGGCACGACTACCGCAGAGACGATCCGCCCCGCGCTTCAGATCATCAAGACAAAGCCCGGCATCGCAAGCGTCAGCGGCGCATTTATAATGTGCCTGGATACGCAGGCTCTGCTTTTTGCCGACTGCGCCGTAGCGCCGAGCCCGAGCGTAGAGTATCTGGCGGGTATCGCGATTTCAAGCGCCGCGACCGCAAAGGCGTTCGGGCTTGAGCCGCGTGTGGCGATGTTAAGCTACTCCAGCGGCGATAGCGGCAGCGGCGATAGCGTAGAATTTATCAAAACTGCAACGCAAAAAGCGCGCGAAAAGGCGCCGGCGCTTTTAATCGACGGACCGCTGCAATTCGACGCAGCGGTTGATGCAGCGGTCGCTAAGAAAAAAATGCCGGGCTCTTCGGTCGCAGGGCGTGCGAACGTATTTATCTTCCCCGATCTTAACTGCGGAAATATCTGCTATAAGGCCGTGCAGCGCACCGCAGGCGCCGTGGCGATCGGGCCGATTCTGCAGGGCTTAAAAAAGCCGGTAAACGATCTAAGCCGCGGCTGCAAGGTCGCCGATATCGTAAACACGATACTTATCAGCGCCATTCAAGCAGGAGAGAATTAATGGATATCCTAGTCATAAATTCCGGCTCGAGCTCGGTTAAATTTAAATTCCACGATATGCTAAATCACGCCTGCATCGCAAGTGGGCTCATCGAGGAGATCGGCTCGACGCACGCAAGCGGAAGTATCAATTGCGCCAATGGACGAGGCATAAAGGTTGAAAACGAGCAAATTCCAAATCACGAAACCGCGATTGCGATTGCGATTGATCTTTTAAAACAAAGCGGAGTAATCAACGATCTAACTCAAGTAGGCGGCATCGGGCATAGAATAGTCCAAGGTGCGGATTATTTCGACGCTCCCGCGCTCATAGATGAGGACGTAATGGCTAAAATCGCCGAGCTTGCGCCGCTTGCACCGCTACACAATCCCGCAAATTTAGCAGGCATCAAATCCTGCCTAAAGATCGCTCCGAAAATTCCAAACGTAGCGGTTTTCGATACGATCTTTCATCAAAGCATCCCGCCTTATGCGTATATGTACGCGCTGCCGTATGAATTCTACGAAAAATATAAGGTTCGCCGCTACGGCGCGCACGGCACATCGCATTGGTTTGTCTCGACGATGGGAGCGAAATTTTTGCGTAAAAAATACGAAAACTTCAACGCCATTACGCTACATCTGGGCAACGGCTCTAGCGTGAGCGCCATAGAAAACGGCAAATGCATCGACACCTCAATGGGGCTAACGCCGCTTGAGGGGATCATCATGGGCACCAGATGCGGCTCAATCGATCCCGCTATAATCCCATACATCGAGCGCGTCGCGGGCTACAACGCGCAGGATATGGACGTCATAATGAACAAAAAAAGCGGACTTTTGGGCATCTGCGGCGCAAGCGATCTGCGAAAAGTATATGAAAAGATGGAGGATGGCGAGCCGCGCGCGAAACTCGCGTTTGAGATGCTCGTTTACAGCGTCGTTAAGATGATCGGAGCGTATTACGCCGTGCTCGGGCGCGTGGACGCTTTGATCTTTACCGGCGGTATCGGCGAAAATGCGCCGCATTTTAGACAAAATGTCTGCGAGAAGCTCGCTCATATCGGCATCGAAATCGATGCGACAAAAAACGCCAAAAATACCGGCTCGATTAGAAATTTAAGCGCGGCGGATAGCAAAATCAAAACGCTCGTAATTCCCACCAACGAGGAACTTGCGATCGCTGAAGCTACGGTCGATACGATCAACAAAAACTCCGCGCAGATCGACTATCAGAAATACTCGGAATTTTAATTTTAAATTTTATCTAGCAGGATTCCGCGGTTATTTTGCGAGCAGCAACGCCAACTTGCCTTTTTCGTTAGGCAATTAAATTTTAGGTTTTGGTTGTAAGCTTGCGTGAAATGAAAGGGCTTTCTTTATTAGTGGCTTTCTGGCTAAGACAATACGAGAAGTCGCTACGCTACGCGCGGGTTTAAATTTTATTTGTCGCTTCCGATAAAGCTTAAATTCTTGCTCGGAAGAGGCGGAGCGGAAGGGGCTATACTTGCGAAGCGCCCTTTTTTGCTTTGCCTGGGCCTCGCCTCGCGACCTCAAGCAGACCCCACCGCCCCAACCTGAATCTGCCTCACTGCGCGTTAGAGGTGGCGACGCTTTGTTTTTAAAAAAGCATTGCTTGGTTAAATTTAATAAATTTTATTTCAAATTGGACCGCAAAATTCCAAAGCAAGTCCTCGTCGTTAAATTTTACCGAATGATAAGGCATAAAATTTTAAAATTTAGCGCAAGCCGGGTTTTGGCACGTAAACTTTATTAAAGGAGCGAACGATGAGCGATTTGCTAAATTCACAAGGCGCGCAAGAGCAAGAGGCGCCGTATCCCGATACGAAATTTACTAAATTTTTCGGGCGACTTTACGCGGCAGTTTTTGCGCTGTTTGCGATCGCGGCGCTTAGCGTATTCGTGCTACCCGAAAATATTTTAGACGTAAGCGCAGCATGCGCGGACTTCGTTGGATTTATGAAGCGGTTTTTTCCAAACATCGCCGCAATTGGCAAAATAAGCCCGCATACGCAACTTGCGGAATTTTACGTCGCTGCGATGTGGATGCCTATTTTAACGGCTTTCGCGCTAAGCTGCGTGTATTGTCCGATCGCCGCATTCTTATACAAAAAAGAGCTTCCCGCCGTCAAAACGCAGATATTTGTGCTTATCGGCATACCTTTCGCTTACTGGGCATTAAACAATTATTTCTACGCCGATTTCGCCGTAAACGGCATCCCACACAGAGTGGGCAACGGGCGGACATTTCCAACTTTTGCGAGCAGAGAGAGCCTGTTTGGCTGGATATCGTTTTTCACAGCCACCTCGATGTTTATGAGTATGCTTGTCGCGATTTCGCTTAGTGATATAGTCCACTGGATATATCTATCGAGAAATAAAAGCTAAATTTTATAAAATCGCGGACGAATAAAATTCCGCACCAAATAACTTTCAGGGTCATTTTACGAGCGCAAAGCGAGCGACTGATAAAATTCCGCGCTCCGTTTTAGAACAAAGACAAGCGACGATTAAATTTAAACGCTCCGGCAATTAGAGCCTTTTTGCGCGGAATTTAAGCGACCAAACGACGATTAAATTTAAACCGCAGGCGGTCGCTTTTAAATTTTAAATTTCACTAAATTTTGAAATTTTATTCGGGCCACGTAAGGCGAAAGGTCGTTATCTCGCCCGGCACGCTGTCGTAGGAGATAGAAAAGGAGTATTTTTTGCAAACCTCGCTTACGATGCTGAGCCCGATGCCAAAGCCACCCTCGCTTGAGTTAAAGCGCGCAAAGCGCCTGAAAATTTCGTCGCCTTTTTTCCTATCGATCCCTTCGCCGCTGTTTGAGATCGCCAGCTCGCCGTGCCTTAGCCGCACATCCACGTAGCCGCCTGCGTCGGCGTATTTTACGGCGTTGCTTAGCAGATTGTCGATCAGGCGCGAAATTTCATAGACGTTCGCACTCATGCTCGCATCCGAAAGATCGGTTTTAAGGCTTAGTCTGCGCTTTTGAATAAACGGCGCGAAGTATTCGCAGCGCGAAGCGACGAGGCTTTTTAGATCTATCGAGCTAATCTCGCCCTCTTTATTCATACCGAAGGTTAAAAACACGAGATCCTCGTAGATGCGCGAAAGCGTCTTAGCGGCAAGATCAATATTAGCGATGCGCTTGGCGTTGTATTCTCCAAGCTCTGCGTGCCGCATCGTCTCAACGCTCATGGAGATGATGCTAAGCGGAGTGTTGATCTCGTGGGTACTATCTTTGATGAAGCGATTTAGCGTGTCGATCTTATCGTAAAGCGGCTTTGTGCCTAGCCGCACCAGATAAAACGCCACGGCTAATATCACACCCAAAAGCGCTATCATCATCGCTGCGGTTTTGATACGAAGCGTTAAAATTTCGCCCTGCACGCTACTTCCAAGCAGAATGATTTTAGCCTTGGAAAAGGCGTTTCGCTCCTCCATATTTTGCAGATTCTCATAAATTCCTAGCCTTCCGCCACTTATAAATTCCGCCTTTAGCTTCGCTTTATCAAGTGCGCCAAGCTCACCACTGCAGCCGTAAATTTCATCAGAGTTTGGCTTAAATATACACGCACTCACGCCCTTTTCGCGCTCAAAGTCCGCTAGCGATTCCAGCCCGTCCATGCTTGCTTTCATATAGATCATCATTTTGATCTCTTTTAGCTCTTTTATCCTGTGCGAAAGTAGCGCGGCTTCGTTCATCCTGTAATTTATCTTGAAAAAATATCCCAAAAACAACGCACTTGAAATGAGATACAAAGATAAAATTTTAAGCGTTAAAGCGGTCTTTTCAGACATACAGATACCCTGCGTTACGGCGATTTATGATGTGCTCTTCGCCTAGGACGCGGCGTAGATTTTTGATATAAGTTCGTAGCGCTTCCTCGCTCGGAGTTTCGTCAAAAGCGTAGATCGCGGAGAAAATTTCATCCTTGCTTAAAAGCCTGTTTTTATTTTGCAAAAAAAGCGCCAATAGCTCGCGCTCTTTGTTTGAAAGCGCGACGGGCACGCCCGATCTGCGCAGCTCTTTGCTTGCAAAGTAAAATTTAAACTCGTCGTCAATAGTTACAAAATCATCGAAATTATGGCTGAAATTTCGCTTTATGAGCGAATTAACGCGCAGCATCAGCTCTTTTAGCTCGTATGGTTTTTTGAGATAATCATCGCAGCCGCTTTTAAAGCCGACTTCAAGATCATCAAGCGTATTTAGCGACGTGGCAAATATCGCGGGGGTGCGATCGCCGCTCTTGCGCAGCTCTTTTAAAAGTGAGAATCCGTCACCTTTGGGGATTTTTACGTCAAAGATAAAAAGATCGAATTTTTGCTCATAAGCAAGATCCGCGGCGCTTTGAGCGTCGCTGCAAACGCATACGTCAAAGCCCGCGTCTTTTAGATATTCACCGATGAGATCGCAAAGCGTCTCATCGTCCTCTACGAGTAAAATTTTACTCACTACATCTCTTTTTTCATCTCTTTTTTCATTTCGCCTTTCATCTCATCCTTCATATGTTTACCCTCTTTCATAGCATCCTTGTGCATATCCTTCATATCGCCTTTCATCTCTTTCGCACTATTATGCATTGATGTATTGGCGTCCTTCATCTCATCTTTCATGCCCATGTCGGCAGCTACGGCAAAAGTGCCAGCAAATAGCGCACTAAGCGCAAACAAAGTAAGTTTTTTCATTACGTACTCCTTAAAAGAAATTAGCGGAATTATACTTCCGTAAAAGTGAAGTATGTGTGAAATTCCGAAAAAATTCAAATTTAAATTTAAACGCCTGTAATTTCAAACGCGGCGCGGCTTAAATGCGCTCGGTCGCCAGTGATCCCTGAAATTTAGACCATCTCGCTATGGCTAGTCGAATTCTAAACGCGAATCAAAGCTAGCCAGAGCGCACGCCAACAGTGCATCGCCGAGCTTACTTTACCGCGGCGAGATAAAAATTTAAACCGCCAGTGAAACTAATTAAAAAATTTATAATGCCACGACGCGCACGTCAAATCAAAAACGCCGAGCCAGCCTTTGAGTTCGCGACCTCGCCCGAGCTTTTAAATTCGCCATGCCGCGTAAGCTCTTAAATTTAGTGCGGCGCAAGCGCACAGGGCGCGAAATCGCACCTAGATCGCGGCGCAGCCTTTGATCTCATCCTGCGATACGATCTCGTAGATTACGCCCGCGTTTTTGATAAACTCCTCCACGCGCGCGACGTGTGCAGGCTCCACGTTGATCACGAGGCTTCCGACGACGTTTTTATCGAGGCGCTCGAGCTTGCCCCAGACGATGTTAAAATTTATCTCCAAAGCGCGCGCCATGTGCGTGATCACGCTGTCAAACGCGACCGCGGGCGGGAAAAAGAGCCTGATATTCACGCCGCTTGCGGGCAGCACCTCCTCCTCGCCCAAAAACTCCTTCATATTCTCATCCGGGTGCAAAAACAGCGAGACGATATCGCCCGAGTTGCTCACGCGTCCGCCCTTAAGCAGAATCGCTCGCTGCGCGATGCCCTTTACGACCTCCATCTCGTGCGTAACAAGCACGATCGTAATGCCCAGCTCGCGATTGATGCGGCGCAGAAGCGATAAAATTTGAGCGGTGGTGTTAGGATCAAGCGCCGAAGTCGCCTCGTCAGAAAGCAAAATTTTAGGGCTTAATGCAAGCGCGCGAGCGATCGCCACGCGCTGCTTCTGTCCGCCGCTAAGCTCGCTAGGATAGGCATTTGCTTTATCCGCAAGCCCCACGAGCTCCAAAAGCTCGGCTACGCGCCGCTTCGTGTGGTCTTCGGAATGGCCCCAAAACGCAAGCGGCGTGGCGACGTTTTGCGCGACGCTGCGGCGGCTCATCAGCGCGAAGTGTTGAAAAATCATACCGATATTTTTGCGCAGCTCGCGGATCTGAGCGCCGCTTAGTTCTCTTACCTCCCTGCCCTCTACCTTGAGGCTTCCTTCTTGATAGTCCTCAAGGCCGTTTATGCAGCGCAGCAGCGTACTTTTGCCCGCACCGCTGCGACCGACGATGGCGAAAATTTCGCCCTGCTTCACCTCCAAGCTCACATCGTTGATCACGCAGGTTTTGCCGTAAAATTTCTTTAAATTTTCTATCTTTATCACTCAAAATTCCTCGTTCATAATTCCGCCGAAACGCCCCCAGAAATTTATAAAATTTCGCGCCTTAGCTCATCTGCGCTCTTTGGCGAAAGAAGCGCCGGAGCGATGTCAAATACGCTAAATGCGCCGCGCTCGCCTCTTTGCGCCAAGCGATACGCCGCGCGGGCGTAGGCTACGAGCACGCTAGCTGTAAATTCGGGATTTGAGTCAAGCTTTAGCGAAAACTCGATCAAGTGTTTATTTTCGCCGTGCTCGCCCGTCGCGCCGCTTCGCAAAACGAAGCCTCCGTGAGGGATGCCGCCGTGCTCTTTTTTAAGCGTTTCAAGATCTATAAAATGCACGCTCGTGTCGTAGTCGGCGAAATAATTCGGCATCGTTTTTATCTCACGCTCGATGCGCGCTTTATCGGCGCCGTCCTGCGCCACTACGTAGCACTCGCGCAGGTGTTTTTCGCGCGTGCTAAGTCTCGGGTTTTCGCCCGCGCGAACTCTCTCCAAGGCGCTTTCTATCGGCACGGTGTATTGGCGCGCGTCTACGACGCCCTCTATCCTGCGGATGGCGTCTGAGTGGCCTTGACTTACGCCTTTGCCCCAAAACGTATAACTGCTGCCGTTTTCAAGTACGCTCTCGCCAAATAGCCTGTTTAGCGAAAACAGACCCGGATCCCAGCCAACGGCGATTATGCCAACTTTTCCGCCTTTTTTGGCGGCGGCGTCCACGGCGGCGAAGTGCTCAGGGATTTTTGCGTGCGTGTCGAAGCTATCGACGACGTTAAAGCTCCGCGCAAACTCAGGCGTCTGCGTCGGTAGATCCGTCGCGCTACCGCCGCAAAGCACCAAAACGTCAAATTTGCCCTTGTACGATAAAATTTCATCCGCGCTAAACACTGGCGCGCCGCATGTTTGCACGCTGTGCGGCTCGCGGCGAGAAAACACCGCCGAAAGCTGCAAATCCTTGCTATTTCGCGCGGCAAGCTCCACGCCGCGACCTAAATTTCCATATCCCAAAACCGCTATTTTTATTTTTTCGCTCATTTTTTATCCTTCAAATTTTAAAATTTAGCGCGTAAAACGGCGCGCCACCGATGAAATTTTACCTCAATAAGAAATAATAAATCACGTATAACCAACTTAAAAATCCGTGGATTATCGCCCACATTATGCTTTTATTGACTCCCCATGATAGTGCGACGGCTATGACCGTGCCTAAAGTAAATCCACCGATACTACCCTTTGACATATTTTTCTCCTTAATTTAAAATTTTGGCTCAAACGAGCGGGCTACTCGCCAAACGCCTTTAGCTCGTCGCATACTTTGGCGAATTTCTCCTGCGCGCTTTGCAGCCCTTCGCGGTTGGCTTCAACCACGGCTTGCGGGGCGGAGGCCACGAATTTCTCGTTATTTAGCATGCCTGAGAGCTTTTCGATCTCTTTTTGCAGCTTCGCTTTTTGCGCGTTAAGGCGCGAAATCACGCCGCTAAGATCGACCCCTTCAAGCGGTACAAAGCTTTCTAAATTCTCGCTTACGTCGCGGGCGGAATTTGCGATATTTTGCTGCGTAAATTCTACTTCATCCACCTTTGCTAGCGTTTTGATATAGTCCGCGGCGGCGCTTAGATCGACTGCGGATTTGACGTAGGCTTTGGCTACGCGCGCATTGCCGAGCTCGATCGTTGCCTTTGCGCGGCGAATGCTAACGATCGCTTCGATTAGCAGCGAAAACAGCTCCTCGATCCGCTCGTCGCGCTCGCCAGGATGTGGGTATCTCATCACCATGATGGAGCGCGCGTCTTGCAGCTTCGTGCCGCTTAGCTCCTGATACAGATACTCGCTTAGAAACGGCATAAACGGGCTTAGCAGCTTCATCGCTTCTTTAAAAATCATCCCTAGCTCGCCTATCGCGGCCTTGTCCGCCTTGCTAAGCTCAATGCCCCAGTCGCAAAACTCGTCCCAAAAAAACTTATAAAGCTCGGTCGCAGCGTCGTTGAAGCGATATTCGTCTAAATTTTCCCGCACCGCGCCCACGCAGCAGTTAAAGCGCGAAAGCATATATTTGCCGAGGCTCGTTTTGATCCGCGCTGCGTCTAAATCGTCAAATTTAGAGGCGTTTAAAAGCAAAAATTTGCTCGCGTTATAGAGCTTATTCGTAAAATTTCGATATATCAAAAGCTTGTCGTCGCTAAGGCGCAGATCGCGCCCCTGCACGCACAAAATTGTAAGCGTAAAGCGCAAAATATCGGCGCTAAATTCATCGATTTTTAGCAGCGGATCGACTACGTTTTTGCTCGATTTGCTCATCTTTTTGCCGTCTTTATCCTTAACCAAGGCATGCAGATAGATGTCGCGAAACGGCAGTTCGCCCATGGCGTTTTGGCACTGAAACATCATGCGTGCGACCCAGAAAAATAAAATGTCAAAGCCGGTAATCAGCATGGTATTCGGATAAAATTCGCTCAAATCCTCCTCAAACCACTTCTCGTTTTTCAGCGCCTCACCGTTGCCCCAGCCAAGCGTGCTGATCGGCCAAAGACCGCTTGAAAACCACGTATCGAGCACGTCGGGATCTTGAGTAAAATTTTTACCGCCGCATTTCGGGCAGGCATCGGGGGCTTCTCGCTCATCCGCCCACTGATGGCCGCAGTCGCAGTAAAACACGGGAATTCTATGCCCCCACCACAGTTGGCGACTGATGCACCAGTCCTTCAGCTCGCGCATCCAGGCATTGAAGCTATTGATCCAGTGCTTCGGGAAAAATTCCGCCTCGCCCGCATTTACTCTGGCGATCGCATCTTTTGCGATATCCGCGCGCACGAACCACTGCTGCGAGATGTACGGCTCGACGACGTTTTTGCAGCGGTAGCAGTAGCCGACTTGATTTTCGTAATCCTCGATTTTTTCGATATAGCCCAACCTCTCAAGCTCCGCTACGATCTGATCGCGCGCGGCAAGTCGCTCTAAACCATTAAATTTACCACACTGCTCGTTTAAAATTCCTTTTTCGTCAAAAACGGTGATAAACTCCAGCTCGTGGCGCTTGCCGACCTCATAGTCGTTGGTATCGTGCGCGGGCGTGACCTTCACAGCGCCCGTTCCGAAGCTCATATCGACGTATTCGTCGGCGATGATCTCTATCTCGCGGCCGATTAGCGGCAGCACGACTTTTTTGCCGATCAAATTTTTATAGCGTTCGTCCGCGGGATTTACCATGACGGCGGTGTCGCCGAAGTAGGTCTCAGGGCGCGTCGTTGCGACTACGATAAATTTATCTTGCGCGTCCGCAAAGTAGTAGCGCAGATGATAAAGCTTGCCCTTGTTCTCCTTATGCTCGACCTCCACGTCGCTTAGTGCGCCGTCGTGCGTGCACCAGTTTACCATGTAGTTTCCGCGCACGATGAGCCCCGCGTCGTATAAGCTTACGAAAGCTTTACGCACAGCGTTTTTAAGCCCCTCATCCATAGTAAAGCGCTGTCTGCTCCACGCAGGCGTGACGCCAAGGCGCTTCATCTGCTTTACGATCTGCCCGCCGCTTTGCTCCTTCCAGTGCCAAACGTGCTTTAAAAACTCTTCGCGCCCTATCTCTTCCTTTTTGATCCCTTGCGACAAAAGCTCGCGCTCGACGACGTTTTGCGTCGCAATGCCAGCGTGATCGAGTCCAGGCTGCCAAAGCGTACGGTAGCCGTTCATTCGCTTGTATCGCGTCATTATGTCTTGCAGCGTAAAAGTGAGCGAATGCCCGATATGAAGCACTCCGGTGACGTTTGGAGGGGGCATCATAATGCAAAAGTTTTTGCCTTTTTGCTGGATATCTTTATTGCCGTCGATCTCGAAATAACCGCGCTGCTCCCAAATTTTATAAAAGCTCTCCTCTACGGCTTTCGCGTCGTAAAAATCTGCCATTTTCAGCCTTTTTTTAAAATTTTAAATTTTGCGATTTTAGCGGAATTTTTGTAAAGCGCTCATTAAAGCGTGCCAATTCTGCATTATACAATAAAATGTAGTATTTAAATATATATAGAAATATCGAATTTTAGAATATTTTAGATAAAATTTTAAAAAATCATATAAAAACACTTGACATTAAAAATTCTACCTGCTATAATACCGCGAAATTTTAACCAAAAGGATTAAATATGAAGAAATTTCTTCTCGCTTCGCTTCTTAGCGCTAGCGTCGTCAGTTTCGCTCTTGCCGAAAAAATCGTAGTCGCCGCTACTCCGATACCGCATGCCGAAATTTTAGAGCAGATTAAGCCTGATCTAAAAGCCCAAGGCTACGATCTTGAGGTCAAGGTTTTCAACGACTACGTAACCCCGAACCTCGCTACTGATAGCGGCGACGTAGATGCGGGATTTTTTCAGCACGTGCCATATATGGAGGAATTTAACGCTAATAAAGGCACAAGGTTAAAAGCGACCGTGGGCGTACATTTAGAGCCGATGGGCATCTACAGCCATAAGATTAAAAATTTAAAAGATCTTAAAAACGGCGCCAAAGTTGCCGTGCCAAACGATCCGACCAACGAAAGCCGCGCTCTTGATCTACTCGTAGCCGCAGGGCTCATCGAAGTAGATCAAAACGCCAAGCTTCGCACGCCGTTAGATGTCACGAAAAACCCTAAAAATTTAGAAATTTTAGAGCTTGAAGGCGCCGCGCTTCCACGCACCCTGGGCGATGTCGATATTGCCGTTATCAACTCAAATTTTGCTTTTAATGCAAATTTAAACCCAATCAAGGATTCGCTATTTTTAGAAAAGGCTGAGGGCAACCCTTACACAAATGTCATTAGCGTTAAAGAAGGCAACGAAAACAGCCCTAAAATCAAGGCGCTAGATAAAGCGATTCAAAGCGAGAAAGTGAAAAAATTTATCGAGACGCAATATAAAGGCGCAATCATTCCATCGTTTTAACTCCCCTCTTTTTAAAATTCGGCGCAGGATTCGCGCCGAATTTGCTGACATTCGCTATTTTATTTACTATCTTTTTTTATAATTGCGCGAAATTTACCGAATAAAGGAAAAATAATGAAAAGAATTTTATCTTTCAGCTTTGTTGCCGCTATGGCTATATCTTCGCTTAATGCAGGCGTTTTGGCTACTGCAAAAGACGCAAATATCACTATTACGGATGAGGATGTTGCACCGTTTTTGGCTCAAGGTATGCAGCACGGCGGACAGGAACCAACCGCCGATGAGAAGAAAAAACTAATCGACGATCTAATCAAATACAAACTTCTAATCGCAGAGGCGAAAAAATCAGGCATTGAAAACAGCGACGAATATAAGCATCAGCTAGAGCTTGCTAAAGATGGCATTGCATTTAATCTATGGCAACGCGAACAGGCTAAAGACGTAAGCATCAGCGACGAGGAAGCTAAAAAAATTTATGATGAAAATAAACAGAATTTCATGCAACCAGATTCCGTTACCGCAAGCCATATCTTAGTAGCAGACGAAAAGGCTGCTAAAAACGCGATTGCAAAGCTATCAAAAGTCAAAAAAGAGAATTTAAAAGAGGAATTTAATAAGCTAGCCAAAGAAATTTCAATCGATCCAAGTGCGAAAGAAAACGGTGGCGATCTAGGCTCTTTTGGCAAAGGGATGATGGTGCCGGAGTTTGAAAAAGCGGCGTTTGCGCTAAAAGATGGTGAGATGAGCAAAACGCCGGTAAAGACGCAATTCGGATATCATATAATCTACAAAGAAAGCAGCAAAAAGGCTGAGACTATGCCGTTTGAAAAAGTAAAAGATCTCATCAAAAATCAGCTACTTCCAAGCAAAGTAAACAAAAAAATCGATGACAAGGCTAATGAGCTATTCGGCAAACTAAACATCGAATACGCAAAATAGTTTTAATTTTAAGGCGCGAGGCTATTAAATTTATATGCAAGTTCGCTGCGGCAGTAACTTGCAAGGATAAAATTTAGCCCGCGCCTTTATTTTATATGCGCTAAATTTTGTGAAATTTTAAGCGTATCCGGTTTTTTACACATTAAATCAAGGAATTCAAATGCTTTCTAATATCGTAAATTTTATCGTAGAATTTGTCGCAGGTTGGGGATACCTTGGCATTTTTGTGATGATGTTTTTAGAAAGCAGCTTCTTTCCCTTCCCAAGTGAAGTAGTGATGATCCCTGCGGGCTATCTGGCCTCAAAATCGCAGATGAGCTTTATTATAGCATTTGTTTGTGGGCTTGGCGGCAGCATCACCGGCGCGCTGTTTAATTACTATCTATGCTACTTTTTTGGACGTAAGATTATCGCTAAATATGGCAAATACGTAGGCATTACCGAGGAGAAATTTGCAAAATTCGAAGTGTTTTTTAACCGCCATGGCGAAATTTCAACGTTTAACTGCCGCCTAATCCCAGGTATTCGTCAATACATCAGCCTTCCTGCGGGGCTTGCAAAGATGAATGTCGCGCGCTTCGTGCTATTTACCGGGCTTGGGGCTGCGATTTGGACACTAATACTAATGAGCTTGGGATATTTCATCGGCGAAAACGAGGAGCTAATCAAGCAAGATCTGCATCTAATTACGATCGCTTTGTTCGCCGTCGTCATTATAATCTCGCTCCTATATGTTTATTTTATAAAACGCAAAAGATAGCTCCGCTCTAGTAAATATAAATGCAATAAAAAATTCCGCTTTTACCGCCCTTAACTTTAAATTTTTCAAATTATAATTTAAGCTAAACAAGAATTTTTATAATTTCACTTTCATAATCTACGTGCAATACGATATTTCTATTAAAGTGTAATTATGCCTTAGTAGCGAATTCCAAAATATTTTTTAAGTAAAATTCTATTTGAAGCCTTAAACAATCATACTAATTTCTAAATTTTAATTTTTCGTTACGTTTTAAGCTGCTTTTAATACTAAAAGCTTTAAAATTCCATTAACAATTTCAACGAAAGGACTTATTATGGCAAAGACCAGAAAAGAACACGATTTCATCGGTGAATTAGAAATTTCCGACGATTTTTACTACGGTGTGCAAACATTTAGGGCACTAGAGAACTTTCATCTAAGCGGACGAGCGCTCAAAGACTATCCGTTTTTTATCAAAGCATTTGCACAAATCAAAAAAGCAGCTGCGCTAGCCAATAAAGAGGTCGGCGTCCTAGACGCACAAAAAGCCGATGCGATTGCAAAAGCTTGCGACAGGCTCATCGCAGGAGAGTTCAGAGATCAATTCGTAGTTGATATGATCCAAGGCGGCGCCGGAACTTCAACGAATATGAATACCAACGAGGTCATTACCAATATAGCTTTGGAGAGCATGGGACACAAAAAGGGCGAATACCAATACCTCCATCCAAACGACCACACAAATTTGGGTCAAAGCACCAACGACACCTATCCTAGCTCGATCAAAGTCGCCGCTTACGCCAAGCTAACCGATCTACTAAAAGCTATGGAAAATTTGAAAAAAGAGCTTGAAGTTAAAGCCAAAGAATACAAAGATGTCATCAAAATGGGAAGGACGGAGCTTGAGGACGCCGTTCCTACTACTCTTGGAAACACTTTCAACGCTTTTGCTACCTACATCAAAACCGATATCGCGCTTATTAAAGCTGCTAGAGAGTCGATGACTTACCTAAATATGGGCGCTACGGCGATTGGTACGGGCATTAACTGCCACCCTGATTACAAAAACGTAGTCGAGAAAAAGCTAGGCGAGATCACCGGCGTTAAATTTAAAGCCGCAGAGGATTTCATCGCCGCTACACAAGACACCGCGGACTTCGTCCACGTTAGCGGCGCATTAAAAACAGCAGCCGTCCGCCTAAGCAAAATCGCAAACGACCTACGTCTTATGAACTCCGGTCCTAGATGCGGTCTAGGCGAAATCGAGCTTCCTAAGATGCAACCGGGCAGCTCCATCATGCCGGGCAAAGTAAATCCAGTCATCGCCGAGGTCGTAGGCGAGGCTTGCTATGAGGTAATCGGCAACGACGTAACTATCATGCTTTGCTCCGAGCGCGGAGAATTCGAGCTTAATGCGTTTGAGCCTGGCATCGCATATGCGCTATTTAACTCGATCGTGCTTTTGGAAAATGCGATGAATACACTAGCTGAAAAAGCTATCAAACATCTAAAAGCAAACCCTGAAGCTTGCCTAAAATCGGTGCTAAATTCCGTCGGTATCGTTACAGCGTTTAATCCTTACATCGGCTACGAAAAATCCGCAAGTATCGCCAAAGAGGCACTTCAGACCGGAAAATCCGTCGGCGAAATCTGCCTAGAGCGCGGATATTTGAAAAAAGAGGAGATCGATAAGATCCTAGAGCCTAAATCTATGCTCAACCCACATATGAGCAAAAAATAGTTCCAAACTAGGTGCGGCGCGGAATTTCGTCGGTTAATTTAATAGGCGAAATTCCGCAAAGTAGAATTCTAAATAGATAAAATTGATCGTGCAGAATTCCGTAGATGCAGAATTTCATCAAGTTAGATTTAGCTTCCGTGGAGTAAAATTCCACTTGCGAAATTTTAGGATAAAATTCCGCATAGAATTCCGACCACTGAATTATAAAGATAATTCGGATTTTACCTGCTGAAATCTTTAGAATTCTGCGCGCCGTTAAAAAAAATTACTTTATAAGGAGTTTTGCAATGGACTTTATGGTGATATTGCAATTTATCGTGTTGCTCGGCGGCATCTACCTAGGCGTTAAGCTAGGCGGCATGGGCGTCGGTTATGCAGGCGGCTTGGGCGTTGTCGTCCTAGCCATTTTGGGCATGAAGGTCGATATGAAGGATATCCCGATTGACGTTATCCTAATTATCGCATCGGTAATCTCCGCGATTACGGCGCTGCAAGTCGCAGGCGGACTTGATTATTTGGTTCAGGTAGCATCTAAAATTTTAAGGAAAAATCCTAAGCAGATCAACTTCCTAGCGCCTATCGTTACCTATCTACTTACGATACTTGCGGGCACCGGACATACTGCGTTTTCTATGATCCCTGTTATCGTAGAGGTCGCAAAGACGCAGAACATCAAGCCTTCCGCTCCTCTTGCGCTCTCGGTCGTTTCATCTCAGGTAGCGATCACTGCGAGCCCTATTTCAGCGGCGTTCGTCGCTATGAGCGGCTTGTGCGAAAAGCTAGGCGTTAGCTATCCTAAACTTTTGTTTATCTGCATCTCTACTACCTTCGTAGCTATGTTGATTACGGCTTTTATCGTAAATAAATTCTACGATCTCGATCTTTCAAAAGACCCTGTTTACAAAGAGAGACTTTCAAAAGGTCTTGTAGCCGAGATCAAAGCCGAGGAGTATAAAGAGCCGAAGCCTTATGCGAAAAGATCGGTTGCGATATTTGCTGTCGGCGTTTTGATCGTCGTTTGCTATGCGCTTGCGATCTCAAAGAGCGTCGGCTTGGTAGAAAAACCGATCCTTTCAAGAGATAGCGCGATCATCAGCTTTATGCTAACTATCGGCTTTCTTATTGCTGTTTTGTGCAAGATCGATACGGGCAAATTGCTCTCTACCAGCACTTTCCAAAGCGGTATGAATGCGTGCATCTGCGTCATCGGTATCGCATGGCTCGGTACTACTTTCGTAAACGGCCACATCGACAGCATCAAAGAGGTAGCTAAAAACGTCGTTACGCAGTATCCTTTCGTACTAGCCGTCGCGCTATATTTCCTAAGCTGCTTGCTATACTCGCAGGCTGCGACCACAAAGGTTATGATGCCTGCCGTCGCCGCCGCGCTTGGAATGACTAGCCCTGAAAATTCTGGCCAAATTTGGATCTTAGTCGCATCGTTCGCAGCCGTTTCAGGCTTGTTCGTGCTCCCTACCTATCCTACGACGCTCGGCGCGATCGCAATGGACGATACCGGAACGACTAGAGTCGGTAAATTTGTATTTAACCACTCGTTTTTCCTTCCGGGAACTATTATGGTTGCGCTTTCGGTTGCTCTAGGATTTTTAGTAGCTCCTGCGCTAATCTAAGATTAGTGTTCCTTTCATTTGCGCCGAATTTTTCGGCGCATTTTTCATACCATTTAAAATTTTTAATACAATTTAATAGATAAAATTCTATCGATTTCGGGGTCTGCCGTATTTGCTTATAAATTTAACTTCTAATCGCATGTAAAAACTACAAGCCCGCCAGTAGTATTTGAGTGGAAGTAAAATTTTATTTGAAATTTCATATCCATATTATGCTAGATGATAAATCAAAATTTCAGCCAAAAAACATATAATGTAAGAAATTTAAAACAAGGATAAAATATGAAAAGCCTCATCATCATCGCTCATCCAGATATGGCAAGTTCACACGCAAACAAGGCGTGGCGCGATGTAGCCAAAAAGCAAGCGGATAAATTTGATATTCACGAAATTTACGCTGCTTATCCGAACGGCAAAATAAACGTAGCGCGCGAGCAGGAGTTACTTTTAAGCCACGATAAAATTATCATTCAGTTTCCACTTTATTGGTACAGCTATCCTCCGCTTTTAAAGCAATGGTTCGACGATGTATTCGCCTACGGCTGGGCTTACGGCAGCACCGGCGACAAGCTGAAAGGTAAAGAATTCGCCCTAGCGATCACTATCGGCGATGAGCAAAATAACTATAAAAAAGACGGCACGATCGGATTTGGCATAGAGGAAGTTATCATACCTTTTAAATGTGCGATGAATTTTACGGGCGCCAAACTGCTATCGTGCCACTTCGGCTATGGATTTTCATTTCATCCAGATGGCGAGTATATCGCAAAAAGTGCAGAAAAATACAAAGAATTCTTAGCAAAATTTTAAAATTTACAAAGCCAAAATCGCCTTTTAGTCACAAAATTTTATTTTAAAAAGTGACGGATGAAGATCGTCTTTTCATCCGCACTACTCGATACGCTTCCTGCATCGTTATTTTTGCGTTGCACACGCAGCCTGCTGACGTAATCCCACGTCCTTTTGATCGTAAAATTTTACTCCCTTCTCCTCTCCCCCTAAATGGGCAAAGTTTACGTTAAAAATTTATACGAAATTTTTCTGTATGAAACATGCTTTAGTGCAGCCATATAAAAATCAGTGAGCATAAAATTTTACCTAAAAATTTGCACCCGCTCGCAATAATACTCGTCTTAAATTTACATAAGACGTTAAAAAACTATGCATGTCCCGTCGTAGCTACTGCTTCAAACTCTCCGTTAAAATTATATTAAACTCGTAAAGTCGCGCGTTCACTATAACGCTACCGGACTTGTATGCGCTGTATATGAGCCCGCCAAGCTCATCCTCTCATCAATGCCAAAACAACAGAAAGCGCATCAGCTGGCAGATACCAAAGAGAATTGCTGCGAAAGCGGTGCAAAATACGATGTTTCTATACCGAGCTACTTAGTGCTTGCTGCTCTGCGAGTGCAAACCCACAAGATCCAAAAAGAGATTTAAAGCAAAGTAGCGCCTGCCACCCTACGCGCGTGCAGATAGCTTAAAGCTGCCACAAAAGTTTGCGCCCACTTCGCCACTGAGCGCAATTTGCCTATTGCGCGGCTATTAATACTTTCAGATTTTAACTTGTTCGCTTTTACTTTTCGTCTTTTAAATGCCTGCATGCAGCTAGCTGCAAAGACGTATTTGCTGGATATGCCTGTAGCTCGCCCCTCATGCCCTTGATAAAAATCCGCCGTAATTTATGCAGATATTTGAAGTAGGATCCGTTTTGAGGCGATTTTTCATACGAAGCCTAAAAGCGCTACGCCGATACTGATGCGCACCATTTTTTGCTCTGCGCGCGCTGCCTACGTCGCTGCAGTCACAATTTTCTCTGATACGACACTTAAAGACAACCTATCGCCAAAACTACCGAAAAGCTTTTAGCCTTGTTTTTTTGCCTTAGAATTTAAGTATCAATCAGTTCTTTGCTAAACCGACAGAACTTCCATGCGTTTGGTATATCAGCTCATCCATAAGAAATTTAGCTAAATTATTTGAATTCCTAAAGACGCAGCAACTTTTCTATCGCGTCTTATTTCAAATAGCAGCAAAATTCTACCGCCACACTGCAAAGAGTTAAATTCTATCAGGCAGATTTATTAAAAATTTTAAGAGTAGCAAAAGCAGTAATAGATGATTAATGCTTTTCCAAATGGATACCGCTACCATTAAAATTTTAATCAAAAGATATCCATTAAATTTACGCTCTTTAAATTAGCCAGCAAAAGCTTAAATTTCACAAGGTTTCCTGTGAAAGCAAACCCCGCAATACTTCATTAAGCAGCGCAAAAAAGCCGCTTTAAATTTTATCCCGCGACGCGATTTACCCAGATCAAAAACTCATCGCTCGGGTTCTCGTCGTCTAGATGCGCGGGAGTGACGAGTTCAAGCGCCGTTTGCGGAATCGTCGTTTTGAACGTCTGTGTTACCCACTGCTGAAATTTCAGGTTTGGATGCACGATAAAGTCGTCATTCTCGCTGTTTGGCGGCGCGCTAAAATCCTCGTCCCAGCAGATTTCATCGTATCCGATCGCAAGCAATCGCAAAAAATCAAGCCCGCTATGAGCCAAAACGCAGGTCATCGTCGAGCCTGAGCCGGAGCCCATGTGCACGATCTTCGTCTCGCCTGCATCGTCCAGCCACAGCGCGCACATCGAGCCCTCCGAGCCGCTGCCCGCGAACACGCAAAGCCGCTGCTTGATCTCCGCGGCAAGCTCGCGATCCTCGCCGTAAAACCAATACCTTAGCTCCTCGTCGCGATTTTTCGGCTCATCCGTGAAAAAGACGATGTCCGTGCCGCCCTCGCGCTCATCGTCGCTCCAGCTCTGCCGTAGCCGATCCTGCGGGTAGAGATAGCCGCGTCTGCGCCCGCCCGCGTCGTCATAAAAGCCGTTTGCCTCGATCCACGCATAAAGCGCCTCAAGTTCGCTTGGCACGCGCATGCCCTGCGGTAGCGCCTCGCGCAGCTGCGCCAGTAATAAATTTTCCACGATCTCTCCTTTTGTTAAATTTGCCGCTCGAATTTTACTGCGTTTCGGCTAAATTTATAGATACTTTGTCTGATATTTGCGGCGTTTTACGTGCCCCGTCGCCGCAAGCGCAAATCGGGATCTTTAAATTTAGCCGATTTGATTGCGATACGCGCGGCGGCGTGAGCGCATATTTGAAAAAAGTATGAAAATTTTAAGTAGAAAAATGCATAAAATTTTACGACCTAAATTTTACTATTTTAAGGTTTCTTTGCTTTTTTGTGGAAATTTACGGTTTTAAATTTAGCTCGCCGCAAAGAGTAAAATTTTAGCGATACCTATAAATTTAAAATTTCCCGTGCCTTTTGTTTGCAAGCCTCAAATTTTTGCTCAAACTCCGCGCGTCTTTGCAGCTCGTTTTTCGCCCCCATTTTGGTGTATCCCGAGCCTCGCTCTAGAAAATATACGTAGCTCGTATTCTAAAATTTCGTTATAAACGGCATTTTGTCATTATCAAATTTGCAAATTTAGCCGCCGTCTGATCGGACGGGCGAATTTCATCTAAATTCCAAGCTCAGCTCTTACGAGCGCTTCGTTTTGCGGCGTCAAAAAGCCCGCGATATCCTGCCACATGGAGTGAAAGCCGTATCCGCCGTCTATCATCTCGCTGCGCGCGGCATCCAGGCTCCAGCCCTGATAGATCACGCGGTACATCGCCACCACAAGCCCCGTGCGATCGGCTCCGTGATAGCAGTGCACGAGCACAGCGCCCTCTTTTTGGCGCTCGCGAATAGTGCGCAAAACGTCCGCTATCTGCGCGGGCCTTATCTCCCAGCTTTGAAGCGGCTTGTTCGCGAGCCAAAATTGATTCCCAAACGCCCTTCTGTCGCCGCCTCTGCTAAAATGACGCAGATTTACGATGCTTTTGATGCCAAGCTCGTGCAGCTTTGCAGCGTCGCTCCCGTCAAGCTGTGCGCTGCGAAACAGCCGCTCGTCCACGCGGTAGAAATTTTTCGCTTCGTCGATGAGGGTTGCTTTTTGTGATGAGTTTGGATTTGTGCCGCGCACTGCGGTATCTGCGCTCTTAAAACGCGCGTTTTGAAATTTAGCGTCTTTTGTGTCCGCGAGATTTTGTTCCGCGCCGCTCGTTTTTCTAAAATTTATGGAATTCGCTTCTGTTGCGAGCTCCGCATTTACGCCGGTTGCAAAGAAAAATACGACCGATAACGCAAGGGGTTTAAATTTCAAATTTCATCCTTTAAATTTGGCTAAATTTTATGATTTTTGTAAAATTTAACGCCAGACGGGTCAAATGCAAAATAGCAAGCGCGCCTAAATTTAACGTAAAATTTGAGCGTCAAATCCGCCAAAATCGCCATTAAATTTTGCCGCAAGCCCGCAAGTCGCGCCATTAAAATCAAAATTTCGTTTTAAATTTCCCCGTTCCCGCCCTCGGTATCGCTAGATCAGCATTGGGTAGTTACATTGCACAGTCACATTGCCCCTGTAAATTTACTGAAAATAAATCGTAAAAAGGGGTGCGCCCGTTTCCGCGAGCGCTATTAATTCCGTTGCAGGGAAGGTTTTCATGCTCGCCTCTTGCGATACTTACCCGAAATTTTATTTTTCGCGAAATCCTTTCGAATTTCGCCGCTAAATTCGACGCTTTAGTTGGTCAGATCAGTCTGCCAGTTCGCGCCTTGCAGCGTCGTATCAAGCTGTCTGATCTGCTTGGCCAGCCCGTCCACCTGCTTTTGCAGCGCCGCGACGTCGACCGTGCTCAGGATTTTAATCTCGCTGCGCGAATAAACATCCACTTTTTGCGCAGAAGCTTGCGCGAAAGCCCGCAATGCGCCCGCTTTTAGCGTGAGTACGTCGCGCTTGGCGATTAGCTCGGTTAGACTCTTGCCGTCCGCTTTTGCGGTGCAGTTGGTTAAATTTATCCGAACTATTAGCCGCTCAAGCTCATCCGTGAGCGCGTCCAGCTCGGCTAGCAGCGCCTTTGGCTCTTCGCTGGGATTCTCGCCCTCTTGCACCTTTGCGTTGTCCGCGAGCCTTGATTTTAGCTGCTCGATGCGTTTTTGTATATCGGCGCGCAGTATCAGCGCCTCGGCTAGTTTCATTTTCGTCCTTTTAAATTTATTTTCCGCCGCCAAGCTGCCTATCCTGGCCGTAGTGCGGTGAATACGGGCCATAGAGCAAGCATTTGTTGCAGTTTTGAGCTAGCAGCATCGCATCTGCGCTCGCAGAGAGCTTGTATCCCGCGTCGGAGACGGTATCGCCGATCTGTTTGATGACCGCGGAGATCAGCATGCCTACAAGATCGTTACTACCTCTGCTTGAGTCGTCGCTTACCTGCGCCGAACCCTCCCAAAGCGTCGCGCCGCTTCTCAAATCCACGAGCTTGGCATTGACCGCCACGACGGTCGCACTATTTAGCAGCATATACGAAGTGCCGTATTTGACGACGTCCATGTATAGCACGGCGTCTGCGCCGAAAATTTGTCTTAGCTTGTGCGCAGAGACGTTTTGGATCTCGCTCGCCTCGTAAATTCCGTTATTTTTGAAGGTCTCATGCACGAGCGCAGGCGAAAATACGTAATAGCCCGCCTCGCTTAGCGGATAGATCGCGTTGGCAAGCACGGCAGCACCCGCATCCACTTCGGTAGTTTCGTTTGTCGGCATCAGCACCAAAATCGATCGCGGCTTAGCCTGCTGAAGCGCCGAGTAGTCATAAATTTCAGGCTCGCTTAGAGCGCACGCGTTAAAAAACAGCGCCACGAATACGCTAAAAATCGCTATTTGAGCTTTATTTTTCATTTTTTAGCCTTTTTATTCGTTTTGCCGCCCTGCTTTGCGGCAGCTTTGCCTTGCTTTGCAGAGGCTGCTTTGGCGACTTCGCGTCCGCTTGATCCTTGGGCTTTATCGGCGCCGGGCTTGGCCGCAGCCTCAGCTTTTTTAAGCGCGGCGAGGTTTGTAATGAAGGTCAAAAACGGCTTTGATTCAGGGAAAGCCTGAGCTTCTTTTTCAAAGTTCTCCCTCGCCCTCGCGCCGTTGCCCGCGCTTAGATACAAAAGTCCCAGATGCGAATAAAGCCCCGGCGGGACTTTGAGTCCCTTTTCGTATGCTTTTTGGATAGATTTTTCAAGCGCTTCGATCTGCTCGCCTACGTCGCCTTCCTGCTTTAGATATTGATAGGTCGAGTCCGTGTAGCTGCCGTCCCAGTAATAAATTTGATTCCGCGCCCCGCCGCCGCAGCCGCAAAAGATCACGGTCGCAGCGGCAAGCGCAAAAACGCTACCTGCTTTCAAATTTAATCCTTATCTCACTTTAAACGCGCCGTTTTCAAGGCCGTTAACGAGATTATTGACCGCTTCGATGATCGCCAGGCTTAGCACTTTGCCGTTTAGCGTCGAATCATAGCCCGCAGTGCCGCCGAAACCTAGCACTTCGCGATTTGATAGCTCATACTCGCCCGCGCCCTGGGTCGAAAAGACCACCTCGGATGTTCTGACGTCAACGATGTTTAAATTTACTTTAGAATACGCGGTTTGGGTCTTTCCCTTGCCTAAAATTCCAAACAGCTGATGATCTCCGGTCGTCTTGCGACCAAACTCAGTCACATCGCCGGTGATAACGTATCTGGCGCCCTTTAAGTTTTGTGCGCTTTTGGAGATTGCGCTTTCCTCTTTGATGGCGCGCATATTTGTGCGATCAAGCACCGAGAAGCGCCCACTTTGCTGTAAATTTGAAATAAGGATCGTCTGCGCTTGGTTGCCCAATCTATCCTCGCCGTCCGAGAACACGCCGTTGTTGTAAGAGGACTGATTGTTAAAGCGTCCTACCGACACGGCGATCCGCTCGCCAGAGTAATTGGTATTTAGACTCGCTACCGTAGGGGTTTGCACTACGTGAGAGCTCTCTTTCGCGCATCCGCTAAATAGCGCCAGCACCGAAGCTGCAATAACGGCAGCCGATATGGTTTTTTTGAAATTCATTCTTTACTCCTTGAAAAAATTTACGTATAATATCTCATTGTTTCTTAAAATTTTATGTATAAATTTAAGCGCATAAATTTAGCAAAGCGGGAGCGATTATGCTTAATATTTTACTAGTCGAAGACGACGAGGCTTTGAGCTCGGCGATAAGAGAAAAGCTGCTTGATGAGGGCTTTAGCGTGAGCTGCGCCTTCGACGGCAAGCAGGCGGCAGAGGCGCTGGATGAGGCGCATTTCGATCTGATCATCTCGGACGTGATGATGCCCAAGATGGACGGCTTTGAGCTTAGCAGATACGTTAGGCGCGACGGCAAGAGCCAGCCGATACTGATTATAACGGCAAAAAGCGAGATCGAGGATATGCAGACGGGCTTTAAAAGCGGCGCGGACGATTATATGAGCAAGCCGATAAATTTAAAAGAGCTCGTGCTGCGCGTGCATGCGCTGCTAAGACGCGCAAAGATCGCGAACGAAAAGCGACTTCTCATCGGCGGAAGCGAGCTTGACTACGATACGCTAAGCGTCCGTGCGGCGGGCGAGCGGATAAGCCTAGCGCCAAAGGAATTTCGTCTTTTGTTTTTGCTGCTAAGCTACGCGGGTAGAATTTTTACGAGGTTTGAGATAATGAGCGAAATTTGGGGTTACGAAACGGACAGCGACGAGCGCGTCGTCGATACGCACATCAAAAAGCTGCGGGCGAAATTTGAAAACTCCAAGGACTTTGAGATAATCACCGTGCGCGGGCTCGGCTACAAAGCCGTAAAAAAGGAGCGAGCATGAAAAAATACCTCATCAGCCTCAAAAGCTTCATCGCGTTTTACTCTTCGCTCGCATTCGGCGTGATAAATTTCATCGTCTGCTTTGCAGTCTGCATGCTTTTTTACATCGGTATCGGCGGCAAGATCGGCGGCTTTTGGGACGGAGTGGCGCTGTGCGCGATCATCTGCTTAATCACGATGGCGCTAAATTTTACCCTGCTTTACTTCGGACTTAAAATTTTATTCCGCCCGATCAAGCGGCTACTAGGCGCGATCACCGCGATCGCAAACGGCGACTTTGAGGCGCGCGCCGAGCGCAAGCTACACGGACATCGCACCGATTACGTCTATATGCACGAGTTGGACGAGCTTGTGGTAAACGTCAATAAAATGGCGCAGAAGCTGCAAAAGCACGAGCAGCTGCAAAAGGAGTTCGTCTCAAACGTCTCACACGAGATGAAAACGCCGATCTCCTCAATCGCCGCGTTAAGCGAGATGATAGAGGGCGGCGTGAGCGAGGAGCGCGCGGTGCGATACGCAGCCTCGATCGGCGCAGAAGCAAACCGCCTAAGCAAGCTCTGCACCGACATGCTAAAGCTAACGAGACTTGATAGCGGCGCGGCGATCCGCCTAGATGAGACGGTACGTATCGACGAGCAGCTTAGGCAATGCATCATATCGCTAAGCCAAAGCTACGAAGGGCACGAGTTTGAGCTAAATTTGTCGCCGCTTAGCGTGCGATCAAACGCGGGACTGCTAAATCAAATTTGGCGAAATTTGATCGAAAACGCGCTTAAGTACTCGCGCCCGAGCGGTAAAATTTTCGTTTGTTGCTGCGCTTGCGATGGCTTTGCGCAGGTGAGCATCAAAGACGAAGGCATCGGCATCTCGCGCGAGAAGCTGGATAAAATTTTTGACCGATTTTATCAGTGCGAGGAATCGCACAAACAGCTCGGCAGCGGGCTTGGGCTTAGCATCGTACGCACGGCGCTTGATCTTTTAGGCGGACAGATCGAATACGAAAGTGAACCCGGCATCGGAACCGAGGCGCGCGTTAAAATTCCGCTTTAAATTTTAGATCAAGACGGCGCGGATGATCTGCGTCTTGCAATTCGTAGCTCGCCGTAAAATTTCGCCCCACAGGCGCAAGTCGCGCCGATACAAGCTTTAACGACGTAAAAAAGCGCGGGCGTGTCGCGCGCCGCATTCACATAAAATTCTGCTTTAAATTTTATATCGATTTGCCGCGGATGCCTCGCGCGCCGCGACGAGGTCGGAATTCTGCTTTAAATTTGCCGCGCCTTAACGCAGACGGCTGAATTTTGCCTAAAATCTGCCGCCGCTCGCTCGCGCTTTGCAACGGACGGAGAAATTTTGTCCTAAATTTCAAAAGACACATTAAGAACACAATCATCTTATATAATCCCGCTCATAGATCGATCGGATACGCCCCTAGCGGCCCGAGTCTGGCAAATAATGAAATTAAAAACAAAGGAGAAGCGATGAGTAAGGCCGTACTTCACTCAGTGCTAGCGATAGAAGCCATTTTATGGGGGCTTTTGTCGGCCGTGATTATAGGCGCGTAAATTTTACGCTTTGAGCTAGGCGATCCGTCGAAAATTTATAAAATTTGCGCCCCGCTTCGCATCCGCTGCGAAAAAGGGCGCACTCTTGCTAACGATAAATCAAAATTTAATCCACCCGCCGCCTGCTGCGCAAACCTCACTACGTGCAAATCCATACCACAAGCAAGCCGGTCGCACACAAACCTCGCTGTGCGCAAACCCGCCGCCGCAAACTATAAAGATCGATAAAATTTTAAATGCTACGAGCGGACGGACGAGCTAGTTGATGCCCTATTTTATCCGCGCATTTTGCAATATGTGTTCGCCCGTAAACAGCTGCGATAGGAAATGGTTTGAACGGTGCGCATTTCAAAATACGCGACCCGCTCCAAACGCGCGAATTTATGCCTTTGCCGCTAAGCGATTTTTAAAAGCTCTCGAGCTAAAATTTATCCCGATTTAAGATCAAATTTAAACCAAACGGCAAAAATTTCACGAGAGACGCCGCAAGAGGCGAAATCTCAAAGGAGCCTAGCGTGAAAAGATTGATAAATTTCCTCGGGCACATTTGCGCAGACCTGCTCGCAGGCAGAGCGCTGCTGCATCCGATCCTGCTTACGGCTGCGTTTTTAGCGGCGAAATTCGGCACGCTATATATCATAGATCAAAAAATTTTAGAAAGCGGCTATGATTTGGGGATATTTGGAGAATTTGCTTATTACATATTTTTCGATTTTGTCGCAGGCGCCTTTTTTATAGCTCTTTGGGCGCATATAATCTATGCTTCGCCCGAAGTCAAATCGCTTAAAATTTTACGCAAAATTTTATTCGCGATAATCTTAGCATCCTGCGCGCTGGGTTATTTTGCTTCAGACATGAACTACCAAAAAATAGGCGTCCTTGAAGCCTTTTTGATTGCCTCGCTAATTTGCATTTGCATCTATTCTGTCGCAACCGAAATATCAAACGACCGCTCAAATGCGGTATTTTGGGATTTTGTTTATGTTCTTAATTACATAGGTGCCTTATTTGTAATATTTCATACACAAGCCGCCGACGTCGTAGCCGTCATTTTAATAATCCTTTGTCCGCTTGCGTGGGCGTTTTATTTCAAATACGAATTTCAAAAATCGCTCGCGCAAACGGACGGAGTTTAAATTTTAAAATTTAAAGCACGCTCTAGGCCTAATTTGGGCGCGACAGGCAAAACGAATAGCGCTAGTTTAGGACGATAAATTTTTTGATCGTCACGCAAAGTATCGTGACGATAAGTGCGATCATCCAGCGCTTTTGAGCCTTTTTGCCGATCATGTGTGAGGTTTTGACGCCCGCGTAAACGCCGGCTAGCGAGCCGATGCCGAGCAACGCGCCGATCTTGTAGTACACGAGCCCATGCGCGGAGAGGCTAATAAAGCCCGCGCTTGAAGAAAATATCACGAAAAACAGCCCCGTGCTGACGGCCTTTTTGATGTCGTAGTTTAAAAAGCTGATCAAAATAGGCATCACGAATACCACGCCGCCGATACCCACGCTGATCGCCACGGCGCCGACGAACAGCCCCACGATAAAGAGCAAAATTTTAGATTCGTTGGCCTCGCCCGTGGGCTCGGTCGGGGTTTTGAAGAGTTTGATTAAATTTATGATCTGCACCAAAATAAGCGTGCCCAGAAGGAATTTTGACGAAAAATAGCTTACGATAAAGCCGCTGCTAAGCGCGCCGCAAAAGCCTCCGAGCCCTAGCACCAGCGCGGGTGCGACGTCTAGCATTTTGCTTTTAAAATTTACGAACGAGCCGAAGATCGAGCTAAAAATCATCTGCATGATGCTGATGCCGATGGCGTATTTGACATCGTAGCCGAAGAGCATCATAACAGGCACCACGACCGTGCCGCCGCCGATGCCGAAAAACCCGCTGATAAAGCCCACGCAGGCGCCGATTAAAATGTATTCAAAAAACATCCGTATTCCTTATTTCAGCCCCTTTGGTCTCTCTGAATTCCGCTTTTTGCGGCTTGTTTTAAATTTTACCGCTTGCAAGCCTTAAAATTTAAGCGCGAAATTTAGTAAATTTAAAGCTTATAGCCGTTTTGCTTCGCGCATCCATTCGCGGCATTGCTCGCTCGAAATTTTTACTTTTTCATATCGCAAGGCGTCCGCACGAAAGCATTTTAGGCTAAGTTTATTACCCTCAAAGCCCGCAAAATCAGCCTGCTCGTAGATGTCGTAGCCGCCCTGTATGCAGTCTAAAACGTCTACATATCTCTGCTCTTCACTCATCGGCTCGGCAAAGCTCACCAAATGCACGCCGTTTGGAGCGCCCCAGTAGCAACCGCTCACGGCCAGCGCGTCCCAGTCCCGCAGATAGTGCACGCTGCCCCAAATGAAGCTCTCCTCGCCGAGCGTCCAGGCGTCCGGCACGAAGCGCATGATCCGCCCGCGATCCAGTTCAAGCACGCTGTAGCCGTATATATCCTGGCGAAAGACGAGGTAAAATTTGCCGTTTGCGTGGCGGATCAGGCTGAAAAATTCCGCCCGATCGTCTATGCAGCGCCAGCTTATTATCTGTATTTTGTGAGTATCAAACAGCGTGTATTCGCCGCCGCCAAAGCTTGCCGCGCTGGGCCCATATGCGTCCTTTACGATCTCATATCCGCTACCTAAATTTATCGTTTGGCGCTGAGTAAAATTTTGCCCCTCCAAAAGAGCTTCCGCCTGCTTGATACGCGCCAGGTACCGCGCGGAATTTACGGCATTTGCCATCGTGCGCTCCTTAAAATTTTATGCAGGCGGGTTAAATTTTTGCGCTGCCTCAAACGGCTCGCGCTTCTTAAATTTAATGCGAACCGAGTAAATTTAGCCTCGCTAGTCGGCAAAATTTGACCGCTAGGCGGCAGAGCTCAAGCATTAGGCAGCAACGGATAACTGCCAAGCGCAGTACATGACAGGTAGCCGCGTACGTCCTAAATTTTACTTTGCCTTGCAAATTTTTTAAAATTTACCCGCAGTTTCGGCGCTCTGCGAATACTTGCGACACCGCGCCGTCTTTAATGCTCGCTCACGAGAGCCTGAAATTTTACGAGCGTTTGAAATTTCGCGGCGTTTAAATTTCACGATATTTAAAATTCCGCGACGTTTTAAAATCCCACGAAAATCCGAAATTTAGCGAGTATTTGAAATTTCGCAACCTTTAAATTTCGCTAGCGCCTTAAATTTTATCCAAGTGCAGGCAGCCAAACCGCCCATACGAGCGGACCGCTCAAATTTGCTCGCCCACGCTGTGCCGCTAGCCATTACCCAAATTTACCATCGTCCGCAGCGCCGCTATCGTATAAATTTAAAATTTTACTCGCCCTAGACTGCGAATATTACTCGGATTTATCCCCCTCCTTGGCGCCTGAAATTTTATCCAGCACCTTTTTGCCGACCTCGCTTTGATTTAGCGCTTCAAGCATCGCGGCTAGCTGCGTGCCGCCCTTGGCGCTTAAAATTTCGCCGAATTTACTCATCCCCTCGCCCACGCTACCTTCGTTAGCGATGATCTTAAGATCCGCCGCGCTTAGCGCCTTGGCCTGCTCTAGGCCGATGTCGCGGTTCGCTTCGATCTGTTTGATCGAAATGAGATAGGTCTGATAGCCCTGATTTTCGCCGATTTCGCGCGCCAGTTCAATCTGTGCATTTACGGGCGCGAGCTCTTTTAGCCTAAGCGCCTCGGCCTCTGCAGAGCCTATCTTTAGCGTACCCTGCGCTTCTTTGTCCTTCATCTCCAAAAGCGCCGCGGCGGCGAGAAACTGCTTCTCTTTATCGCCCTGCGCTACTAAAATTTGATTTTCCTTGATCGCTTCGGCGTCGCGGATCTTGGCGTTTTTACGCGCTTCGGCGTCGATCTCGATCTTGCGCTGCTCCTGCTCGGCTTTTACGATCTCCACCTGCTTTTTGATCTCGGCTTGTTTGACGTCGTTTACCCGCACGACCTCCATCGCCTTTTCCTGCGTGATCTTTTGCTGATCCTTGATGAGCTGCTCGGCCTGCTCCTTTGAGATCGCGACCTCTCGCTCGTTTTCGACGGTTTTAAGACCCACCATCTTATTTGCTTCCTGCTGGCGCACTTCGGTTGCCTGCGCGGCTTCGATCTCGGCGATCTGGGCGAGCTTGGTGTTGTTTGCGACCTCGACGCGACTTTCCTTTTCGATCTGAGATTTTTTCTTCTCCATGATGTTTAAGATGACCTTGCTACCGCTGCTATCTCGGATATCCATCAGCTCGATATTTTTGACGGGTTCGATACCCCAGTTTTGCAGCTGCGTCTTTACCGCCTTAGTAAAATCATCTCCGAGCTCGGAGCGGATCTGCAAGATGTCCTCAAGCACGCGGCTTGAAAGGATCGAGCGGATCGAGCCTTGAATGATATTTCTAAGCTGATTGTTAAGATCCTCAAAATTATTAACGCGTTGCGCGGCTAAATTTGAATCCATAATCCTAAAAAACGCCGTAATATCGACGACGAAAGGAAGCCTACCCAGATCATACGCCTCATAATCCTCGATCTTGATACTAAAGACTGAGACCGGCAAAACGATCTTCGTAACGCCCAGCACCGGCACCCAGCTTGGGAATTCATAATAGCTGTTGCCGTTACCGGTATCTTTGCCGTAGCTCGTCGTCTTGCGCGCACTTTGGACGATATGCACTTCATTCGTCTCCACTATACGCCTGAAAAACAGAGGCACGATGATAAAAAGCGCGATTAGAACCCCGACGGTGGCGCCTATCAAATACAAAATTTCACCCATCTTCTCTCCTTCAAAAATGCTAAATTTAAAATGGATTATATAAAAATTTACTTTGAAAAATAATAAATAATCGCGGCAGCAGCAGTTAAAATTTACGCAATTTTAATGAGGTTTTTTGTAATATCGCGGCATATATTTCAATGCCCTTTAGGAGAAAAAATGAAAAAATTTTTACTACTGCTTTTAGTGGGTGCACTTTTTGCGAGTGTGGCAGAGCTTAGAACTATCAAGGATATGGACGGAGCTGAGGTCAAAATCCCCGCAAAAGTTGAGCGCATCGCAGCACTCTGGCACTCGAACAATCAAATTTTACTGGCTCTGGGCGGAGCGGACAAGATCGTCGCCACCACCGATAATATCAGCAAAAACGCATGGTTTCTTAAAATTTATCCGCGCCTGGCGCAGATCCCCGTGCTGCTAAAAAACAACGACGTAAATTTGGAGGAGCTAATGAGCCGTAACCCCGACGTAGTCATCGTCTCAACTGCACTGGCAGGCGAAAATTTAGCCAAACAGGGCTTTACCGTTTTAAAGGCGAGCTTTAGTGATTACGAGCAGATGAGGCGTAGCATCAGGATGTGCGGCGATATGCTAGGCGGCGACGCACCGCAAAGAGCGAAGGATCTGATCGCAAATCTCGATAAAAATATCGCTTTGGTTAGCGGCCGCACCGCAAATTTAAGCCCTGATAAGCGCCCGCGCGTCCTTCACATCGTAGGCGGGAGCGATCTTTTAAAGATCGACGGCAAGGACACGCTGATCGACTCGTGGATAGAGCTGGCCGGCGGAACGAATGCGATCACCGCCACAAAAGGCCCGATGAAGACTATCACCGCCGAGGAGATCATCGCGAGCAACCCGCAGATCATAATCGTGGGCGGCGATCACAACGAAGATGCGGTAGAGAAGATCAAATCAAGCCCGGTTTACAGCGGCACGGATGCGGTCAAAAACGGGCGCGTTTACGGCAATCCGCGCGGAGTTTTTAACTGGGATCGGTACGGCGCGGATACGGTGCTTCAAATTTTATGGGCAGCCAAAACCATCCAGCCGGAGCTCTTTGCCGACATTGACATAAAGGCCGAAACTAAGGCGTTTTATAAAAAATTTATGAATTACGAGCTAAGCGACGCGGAATTTGGCTATATCTTAAAAGGACTTAGCCCGGAGGGTAAATAAGACGCGGCGCCGAAGCAACGGCGTCAGCGCCGCACCTAGTAGGCAGCATCCGTGCCGAAATTTCTCATCGTGCGGCAGGTACATCGGTACAGAATGTTTCATCGTGCGGCAGGTACATCGGTACAGAATGTTTCATCGTGCGACGCACATCGGCGCCGAGCAGACCGCCCGTCCTATCTCAACACCGGATAGACAAATCGTCTAGTCATACGGGCGGGCGTCGTCGTATCGTCAAAACAAGCGCCGCTGTCTCGCATTTTGGTGCGTTGAAGTGCGGATGCGCCAGCATAAAGCGCAGATCCCATCGGTGCTCGGCGCGTCGATACCTAAATGACGGCATCGCTATCGTATTGTCTTACCGAAGCGACATCCCTAACGCGCGGCGCGGCGGACAAACATAGCCGCAGTATGTCAAACGGGCGGTGCGAGGCGGAATAAAATTTAAACCCGCGGCGAGTATAAAAGGACAAAGCAACGGCAGGCGAAAAATGGCAAAACAAAGCTGCAAGATAAAATTTAAAGCAAAAGGGGCGGTCATGGAAATTTCATTTTTACGACGCTTGAGCCTGCTTTAGCGGGTGCTTGGATACCCTCATTTGCGATGGTGCTGATACAGTTCGCGTATATGTTTATCTACAAAGAGGTCGGCAAGCGCGCCACCGATACCTCATGGTACACGCTCGCAGACAAGCGAAATGCGATCATAAGCTCGCTGCTGCAAGTAGCACTGCTTATTTTATCGGTGTTAGTGCCGCTTAAGACGGGCAGCGCGTGGTTTTGGATCGGAGCGGTGATCTATGTAGCGGCTTTTGCGGGCTTTATCAAGGCATTTTACGACTATGCGGCAGCTCCTGCGGATAAAGCCGCACAAAGCGGCATATACCGCCTATCGCGCAATCCGATGTATTTCTTTTATTTCCTCGGCATGGCGGGCGTTTGCGTCGCTTCTGCGTCGCTGTGGTTACTCATAGTGATAGTGCCCTTTGCCATATACAACCATCTCGTGGTCCTGGGCGAGGAGCGCTACTGCGAGCGAGCCTACGGGCGGGAGTATTTGGAGTATAAACGCAAGACGCCGAGATATTTTTTGTTCTTTTAAGAGAACGGCGCGCGATTAAGCTTTAAAGCAGAAGCGTAAATTTAGACGGTATTTTTAAAATTTTAACTAGGTTTGCGGGCTAATTTTAAAATTTCGCCCGAAATTTTAAGGACTGCGAGATATAGGCTTAAATTTAGAACTAAATTTAAAAACTCAAAATTTTAAATTTGCTCGCCGCCTAGGCTAAATTTAAAATAGTCGGTATTTAAAAACGCCATTTTAAATTTACGATTGCAGGCATTGCGGCGTCCATCAAGCGCGCGACTCCATAAACAGCAAAAATCAATTACGACGGCAGCTATAAAGTAAAGCTTAATTCGCTCTCATACCCGCATGTGCCGCTAATTTCCGCTCGCATACGCAGACAGAGTGCTCGGATCCTCAGGAGCGAACCGATCGTCCGAAATAGCGTCATCCTCACCCGAAAGCACGCTCATCGCGCTGATACGCGAGATTAGCAGGCGATCCTCGGCGATGTCCGCGCGATCCGAGCCGATAGTAAGCGACGTAATCGCCGTGCGTCCGATGACTGCGCGCCCGCCATCCATCGTGCGAAGCCCCCAGATATCGTGCAGCACCGCCGGCTTGCCGTCCACCTGCCCTACGTAGAGCATCACGTGGCCGGGCATATACAGCAGGGTTTTATACGCCACGCCGTTTTTGCCGATGAAGCTAAGCTTTTCATCCACGCTCATCCCCGCCAGCGAAAAACGCTCGCCGCGACCCGATTGCGCCTTGGAATTTCGCGGCAGCCACAGTCCGAAATTTGCCAAAAAGTCTTTCGTCAAAAGCGAGCAATCGCGAAGAAATTTATACCCGCCCCAGCCGTATTTTTGCCCGAGCAGGCTAGCGGCTACGATCTTTGAGTTTTGCTCATCAAGCGGCGCGGGCCAAAGCCTCGCATCCTCCGCACTAACGAAATATCTCCTGCTGCCAACCTGGGTTAAAATTTCGCCGCCGAATCCGCTCCGTACGCCGAGCGTACCGCCAAGATCGCGCTCGCCGCTAAAATCATACGGCAGGATCGTGCCGGTGCGCGCCCTAAAAAGCTCCGCACCGCTTTCGTCATAAATGGCGGCGCCCTCGCGCAGGATCGTTATAAATTTAGAATTTGCGTAGATATCCGCTTGTTGCGGACTGATGCGCTTTATCGCGTCGCTTCTGATCCAGCTCCACACGCCGTCGTTGCGCACGAACGCCCACGCGCCGTCTCTGCTGTAATGCGACAGCAGCATCGGATAGCCCACGCCCACGGCGGAATTTGCGGCGTAATCAAACGGTTCGCCCTCCCCCGGCTCGCTCGGATCGCCGAAAATCGGCAAGTCGCTTGGGATATTTCGCAGCAGCGCGTTTTTTACCGTTATAGCGGGCTCAGATATTAGTCCGAACGCCTCTTCGTTCGCATTTATGCGGATACTTTGATAGATCGCGTCGTTATATATCCTGCCTGCGGCGTCAAAGTGGCGCCCCTTGGCGTAATTAAGCCCCCAAAACGTATCGATTTCGGCCTTAATCGGTGCATCGTCAAACCAAATTTTAAAATAGCGGCCCTTAAACGCGCTTCCGCTTATGTTTTGCACCGAAGCGGGAGCCGGCAGCCGCTCGCTGTTTTGAGCGTATTCGAGATCTAAAACCGCGGGATTTTCCGGGATAAACTTATGGGTGGCGCAACCTGCGAGAACCAAAGCTGCGAAGATAAGAGATACTAATCGTTTCAAACAAAATGCCTTTTAAAAAATTTTGGCTATAATTTTGCCAAAAAATAGGAAAAAACTTGATAAATTTCATCATCCAAAAGCTAAAAGATCGCAATATTTTCATCACGGGCGGCGCAGGCGTGGGCAAAAGCTACGTGATAAAAGAGCTCATCGAGAATTACCGCGCTCGCGGCAAGCTCGTCATCGTACTCGGCAGCACCGGCATCAGTGCCGTAGAGATCGGCGGCGTGACCGTGCATAGCTTCTTCCGCTTCGGCATCTGCAAAAACCACGAGGAGTTAAAGAGCTTCGATCGTAAACAAAGCGGCAAGCTAAGTGAGCTGCGAAAAATTTTAGCCCTCGCCGATCTCATCGTGATCGATGAAATTTCAATGATCGGCGCCGAGCTTTTCGAGATGATCTATCTTAGAATTTCAAGCTCTAAATTTAACGGACGGCTGCTCGTTACGGGCGATTTTTATCAGCTTCCGCCGGTGCGCAAAGAGGGTGAGAGCGTGTCGCGCGCGAGCCTATTTAGCGACTCGGATTACGCCTTTGGCTCGTACGCGTGGAGGCAGTGCGAGTTTTTTTACGTCGAGATGATAGGCTCCAAGCGCACCGCGGATGCGGCGCTATACCGCCTGCTTTGCGAGCTGCGGCTCGGCACCCCAAGCGAGCAGACGGCAGAACTGATGCGATCTTTGATCATTGATGCCGCGCGAGCAGAACCAGATGCCACGATAATCTCGGGCCGAAACGCCGAAGTGGATGCGATAAATAACGCCAGATTAGCCAAGCTTAGCGCACCGCAGAGCAGCTTTGGAGGCGTTTATGAAGCGCTACAAAGCGGAGTGAGCGAGCAGAAAATTCAAAAATGGATCGCCTCGCTAAATACGCCGCAAAGTCTGACGCTGAAAGAGGGCGCAAAGGTGCTGTTTACCGCAAACAAAAGCGGCGAGTTTTTTAACGGCGAGCAAGGCGTCGTCGAAAAGATCGAAAAAAGCGCCAGCGGCGAGATCGAAAGCGTAGTCGTAAAAAAGCCCTCGGGTATACTATGCCGCGTGGGGCTACAAACATACGAACTAAGCGAAATCGCCGCAAGCGGCGCGGATGCCGAGCAGATCGTACTGGCGCGGTATTATCAGTTCCCGCTCAAGCTCGCATACGCCATCACGATCCACAAATCCCAAGGCATGAGCATCCCTCAGCTCATCTGCGACATCGACAGGATCTTTGCCAAAGGGCAGCTCTACGTGGCGCTTTCGCGCGCGACGAGCCTTGCGGGGCTTGGCGTGATATATACGCGCGCAGAGCCCTTGCTGCAGTATTTGCAGCGTAGCGCAAGCGCGGATGAAGCTGTGGTGAAATTTTATCAAGAGAATGAATTTTATAAAATTTCGGATCAAAAAATTTAAGGAAACGCATGCAGCTAGAAAGAGCGATATCACTAAGTAGAGCCAAACAAAAAAAGTGTATTTGCAAGGTAGTGATGATCTATGCCAAGATAGCATTTTTGTATCTGTTCCCATTTATCGTGATGTTTGCGATCGATGCGGTATTTAAAACAGACGATGATACGGATTACAAGATGATCGAAGTCTATCTTATCTACGCGGTGCTTTTGATTATTTATGTTGCTTGCATTTACGACGGCATTGCGGACGCCGCTTATGAATATAAACTATTTTACAAAAAAGTTTTGGTGCGCACGGCGATCTCACAGGCGTATCCGCAGCTTACTTATTCGCCAGGCCGCGGCATAAGCGCGAAGGAATTCAGGCGAGCGGGAATCTTTGCAAACTCCGATTTTATCAGCGAAGATGAGATAAAAGGCGAATGGGATGGGGTAAAATTTAGCCTTAGCGAGGCGATTAGAATTAAAAATAACTACGATCTGGGCATAGACAATACTTATGTGAAGCTAGCTTCGCTTGCGATGAGCTTATATGATGCGTATATGGATTTTAGCGGCAGCGTGCTGATATGCGAATTCGGCAAGAGATTTTACGCCAAAACCATCTTGGCGAGCCGCGAGCTAAATACAAAAATTTTAGGCGAGAAGGAGCTAATGGACAACGTCATTTTTAATAGCGAATTTCGCGTGTTTACTGATGACAAGGTCGAAGCTCGATATCTATTGACGCCTGCGCTGATGGAGCGACTAAACGAGCTAAAGCGATACTACCATAAATTTAGCATAAGCGCGGCGTTTATGGATAATAAATTTTACCTATTTCTAAACGGCGCGCCGAACCGCTTTGAAACAGAGCTATTTAGCATACCTCCGACAACCGGAACAGCGTATGCTCATCAATACGAACTGGCTGAGATTTTAGAATTAGTAAGCGAACTGGGTCACATAACCGGAGAGCTAGAAAGCAAAATTTAATCAGCCCGCATAGTTTAAATTTAACGGGCTAAATTTGACCGCCCTATTACAGTCCCGCTTCGGCTCTTAGTCGCGCGGCATACATCTCGCGCAGGCGCGGTACGTATTTGCCGACCGCACCGCCGCCGATCGCTCTACCGTCTGCTTTTACGATCGGCAGCACCATCAGCGTCGCCGCACTGATAAAGGCTTCATCGGCTTCATAAACCTCGCTCATTCCAAACGCTCGCTGCTGCACGCTAAGTCCCGCCTGCTCGGCAAGACCTAAGATCACCTTGCGGCGGATGCCGGGCAGTATGTCGTTTGAAAGCGGCCGCGTGATAAGGACGTCATCTTTGATGATAAACGCACTGGAACTCGAGCACTCGGTAACAAGCCCGTCCTCGATCAAAAAGCACTCATAAGCGCCCGCTTTGTGGGCCTCGTGCTTTAAGATACACTGCGCAAGAAGCGAGATCGATTTTATATCGCGCCTATGCCAGCGGATCTCGGGCAGGCTTACGATCTCGATCCCCTCTTTTGCGAGCGGATTATCAAAAATTTGCGTGCTATACACAAAAGCAAAGACGCTAGGCTCTATGCCGCGGACGTAATCAAAATCGCGCATCGCCGCACCTCTTGTGATCTGAGTGTAGAAAGCGCCCTCGCTCACGCCGTTACGCGCGATGAGCTCATATAAAATTTCCTCATATTTTTCGCGAGAATATGGAATTTTTAGCTCGATCTGCGAGGCGCTACGCTCAAAGCGCTCCCAAAAATCCGCTCTGTCGCAAATTTTAGAATTTATCACGGGCGCTACTTCATAGATGCCGTCTCCGAGCACAAAACCGCGATCAAAAGGGCTTATCGCGGCCTCTTTGGCCTTGCAAAATTTGCCGTTAATATAGACTATCTCATCGCCGCTTATTCCGCTGATTTCAAACATAATCTCTCCTTGAAATTTCGCACCATTTTATCTTATAACAATTTAATTTAAGATATAATGCCGCAAAAATCGAAGGAACTCCGATGGATAAATCAAATTTTAAAGATAGGCTTTTAGAAATTATGTTTCATGTGTCGCATAAACCCGTGCTTTTCCGTGATCTGCTCGAAGCCAACGCCGAGTTTAACGACGGAATGCTCGTCGATCCTTCGAAGCTAAATTTTAAATTTAACTACGGCAAATCCTACGTGATCTTCGCCTGCTTCGCATTTGTCTGCGTAATGTTTTTGATAACGCTGACACACGCGATGTTTGAAAAGATCGACTTTCACTTCTCCATTTTATTTACGATCATAGCGACGTCGGCGGTTTTTATCGGCTTTGATTGCTTTAAGGCGTGGGCTAGAAAGAAGCTTACTCACGAGCTTATCAAACGCGCTTGGGCGAACCATTTCCTCTACTTCCCTTACGAAAAATACAGCCGCATAGTCGAAAACATCTACAACGAAGCGCTCAAAAACGACATACCAAGGCGCGACCTGGAGCAATACGTGCTAAGCAAAATCGTAGAAGTCGGCGAAAAATAGTTTTAAAATACCGCAAAAATTTTATAATATAAAACAGCATTTCGACCCAAGCAAATTTTAAAATTTTATTGCGAAATATGCGGCACGTAGGCAAGACGTAAAAATTCCAGCCCGAAAAGCAAGCAGGTATGATGGATGAATTCCAAATTAAAATTCTATGGCGATACCGCAAAAACTGCGCCGTAAATTACGATAGATAAATTTTAATTAAAGTCTATGCTTTCCTGCGCGACATTTCGCTACGGTTAAATTTCACTTCATAAAATTTATCTATCGCTTATTAAATTCTAAATCTCGTTCTCTTAGTACCGATTTAGCAATCCGTATTATGTAATTGAAGTTATGTTTAACTATTTTAGGGTAAAATCACGCAATATCTGAGGGATAATATTAAATTTAAGAAAAGGATAGTTTATGAAGCTACTTTTTTGCATTATTTTTGCACTTTGCAGCAGTGTTTTTGCGGGCAGTTTGGAGCAGATCAGATCTGCCGGAGTCGTTAAAATCGGTGTTCGTGATGGTAGGCCACCTTTTAGTGATGAAAAAAGTGGTAATTTCGAAGGCTTTGAAATCAACCTTGCAGACGCTATAGCTAAGAGCATATTCGGTGATAAGCGCGGTAGAGTCGAGTTCGTCCCTTTAAACGCCAGCGATAGGATCTCTGCATTACAAAACGATAAGGTAGATCTTGCAGTCGCGACCATCACGATAACGCAAGATAGAAAAAGGCAAATCGACTTTTCTTATCCATATTTTTCGATGAGCTTGGGAGTTTTGACACGTAAAAGCGATGGTATCAAAAGTATAGATGATCTTTCAAACAAAAAAGTCTTAGTAGAGGGTAGCGGGACTACGGCAGAAAATTTTTTGTATAAAAATAAAATCCACAATCTAATCCATTGCTCCATTACTACCGAATGCTACGATATGCTTAAACAAGGCAAAGCCGATGCTTACGTTAACGATAATCTCATCGTGCTAGCTTATTCCATTATCGATGATAACTTAGAAGTAGCAATCCAAAATCTAGGTAATCCAGAATTCTTAGGCATCGGGGTGCGCAAAGGCAATACCGAACTGCTTGATCTGATAAATAAAGAGCTTGTTACACTTAGCAAGCAGGGCTTTTTCGAACGTTCTTACGATGAAACTTTTAAGCCATTTTATCAAGGCGCTGCAGATAAAAAATATTTCTTACTAGATGGGCTCTATGCCATATTTTAGGACGAAATTTAGCAGTGTTTTATCTAACGCCTTCGACTAAAACGTCATTTATAATAAGCGGATAATATGCGAAATCCCATTTTAAGGACATAAAATGAAACTACTTTTTATAGCGGCTCTATTTTGTGCGGCGCTTTTTGCCGATAGCCTAGATCAAATCAGACAAAACGGCGTCATTCGCATCGGAGTGCGAGACGCTCATCCGCCGCTTTGCGAGTCTAATGGCGGCAAATTTGAAGGATTTGAAATCGATCTTGCAAACGCGATCGCTAAAGAAATTTTCGGCAAAAAAGAGGGCAAAATCGAGTTTATCCCACTAAGCGTAAATGATAGAATTCCATTTTTAGAGGCAAATAAGCTTGATTTAGTTATTGGTCTATTTAGCATCACCAACGAACGAAAAAGAAAGATCGATTTCTCCCTCCCCTACCTCTCCGTAAATTTGGGCGTATTAACGCGCAAAGCCGACGCTTTTACCGATATCGCGCAGCTTCATGATAAAAAGATCGTATTCGAAGGCGACGCGACAGTAGCAGAGAGATTTTTCAAAAACAAAGGATTTAAAAATTTAGGCCATTGCGCTTCGGCTAAGGAATGCTACGAAATGATTCGAAATGGCGATGCGGACGGCTATATAAACGACAATCTCATCGTGCTTGCATATTCCGTCATCGATGATACTTTAGAAGTGCCGTTTAAAAACCTAGGCCCTAGCGATTTCATCGGCATCGGCGTGCAGAAAGACAACAAAGAACTACTTGATTTTGTCAATGCAGAGCTCATCAAGCTGAGCAAAGAGGGCTTTTTCAAAAAAGCCTACGAGCAGAGCTTTGATCCATTTTATCGCGGTACGGCGGATAAGAAATATTTTCTGCTAGATGGAATTTATAATATGCTCTAAGAGCTTGCTTTAAATTTTGAGTCCGGCTTTTAGAATTTTAGTAAATAAAATTTCCCGCTTCATTTGAAAGTGGAAAAGAGATTAAATTTAAGGATTTGCCATGAAATTGCTTCTTGCAATGTTACTACCATTTATCGTTGCTTTCGCCGATAGTCTGGAACAGATAAGATCAAAAGGCGTCATTCGCATCGGCGTTTACGACGGACAGCCTCCTTTTAGCGAGCTGAACGATGGAACTTTCGAGGGCTTTGAAGTTACGATGGCACAGGCCATAGCAAATGATCTTTTCGGCGAAAAAGGCGGCAGAATCGAGCTTGTGCCGATGAAGGTCGAGGATAGAATTCCAGCACTAGTAAACAACCGCGTAGATATCGTCATCGCTACGATTACCATTACGCCTGAACGCGCGCAGCAGATCGATTTTTCAACACCGTATTTTTCGGTAAATCTTGGAGTTTTAACCCGCAAAGCCGATAGAATAAAATCCTTAGCGGATCTGCGAGAGAAGAGAATTTTACTCGAAAGCGGCGGTACGGGCGAGGCATTTTTTAAACAAGAAGGTTTTGGAAATTTTACATTTTGCAAGATCGCCAGAGAGTGCTACCGCATGCTAAAAGACGGCGACGTGGACGCCTACGCGACCGATAATCTCATCGCAATGGCATATCCGGTAGTCGATAGTGAGGTAGAAGTACCGCTTAAAACTCTAGGCAAGCCCGATTTCATGGGTATTGGCGTGCAGAAGGGCAATAAAGAGCTACTGGATTTCGTCAATGCAGAGCTTATAAAGCTAAGCAAAGAAGGTTTTTTTGAAAAGGCATACGAAGGTACTTTTAACCCATTTTATCACGGCGCTGCGGATAAAAGATATTTCTTGCTAGATGGAATTTACAGCTTCTTGTAGGATTTGCGGCTTATTTTAAAATTTATCACGCAAGATTTATCGCGTAAATTTTATCTCCTGCTTGCTATGCTTTAGCTCTTGCAGCGGGGGTCACATAAAATTTATTGCGCAATATTGCTCGTTTAAATTTTTCAAAAAAGCTTTTTCGCGGGCGAAACGGCATTTATATAAAATTCCGCTCGTTTAAAATTTATCTTGCATAAATTCTACCGCAGCTTGGAATTACTAAAATAAATTTAGCTCAGATTTTTATTATTTCAAATTTTACTAAAAATCCTCTTGCTAGGATTTTTTACCACTTGTAATCCGCTCAAAATGCCCCCCTAAAAAAGGGTTAAATTTTGCAGTCAAGAATTTATTCTGCACAAAGAGTGAATTTTTATTACTTAAAATTAAAAATGTAGCCCCCCCCCCTATTTTAAAAACCGATCAGTGATTTTCATATTGCAAACTGATCTATTTTTATGTATAATCGCAAACTTTACGAATTTTAAAGGATCAAATATATGAAAAAATCCATCTGCTCCTCTATGCTTAGCCTCGCAGCGGTGCTCGCACTAGCGCCCGCACAAGCGCTTTGCAACGCAGATTCTAATCCGCCGCTTATCCACACCCACAATAACCTCTATTCGGCGGGATTTAGCGGCAATACTAGCGGCAGCGGTAGCACCAGCCCGAACGGTAATATTACGACGATTACGGGTGTTGCAAGTGGCGGGATGGATTATTCCGGCAGCGTGATTTACGGCGGAGGAAGCGGCGACGGGATCGCTGGCTTTACCGAGTTAAACTCCGCCTCCAACAATAGACTTACGATTAGAGGCACAAACGCTTACGTGGGTATCGCAATAGGTGCCGAGGCCAAGGGCGTATCGGACAATTACGTTAGTTTGGAAAACGGCTCTAAGGTAAATTTAGTCGTGGGCGGACAAGGCATAGCGGCGTCTAAAACAGGTAACGAAGGCGAAGCGACGCGAAATCAGGTTTTTGTAAAATACGGTGCCGAAATTACGGGAAATGCCGATAACTTCGGTGGTAGCTCAAATAGACATTATAATATCATCGGCGGCAGAAGCGGAGCGGACAAAAAAGCCTCCTCTAACGCTGTAACGATCGACGGAGGTACTATCGGCAACGGCTCCGTTACAAATGTAATCGTAGGCGGCATAGTAAGCGGCGGCGGTGATGCCGTATCAAATAGAATAACTATCAAGGGCGGCACGTTTAGAGGGGGCTTCGATATATTCGGCGCTCAATCCTCCACGGGAAAAAGCAGCTACAATAGCGTCAATATAACGGTGCCTTATTATGGCAGTACAAACACTATTACTCTAAACGGAAGCGGTAGAATTTGGGGCGCAGCCGGTGGAAGCGGAAACTCTAGCGCAAACTCCGTATCCATAAGCGCAAAGCTAAAAGCGCAAAATTACCAAGTAGTAGGCGGTCAAGCAAATAGCGCTAGCGTAATGAGCGCAAATCGCGTAGAGATCAATAACGACGATGCAATCGTAGGCAGTGTCACGGGCTCTTTGGGCGGCGCTTCAAGCTCGCGAAGCGCAGTCGATCTTTACAAAGGCACCGTAAAGGGCGATGTCGCTGCAGCAAGCGGTATCGCAGGCGAATCGGACGGCGATAGAGTTACTCTAGGGGCATTCGATTCTAATAAAGGCGTGCACGTAGGTGGCAATGTCTATGGCGCACGCGCGGGAAGCGTCAAAAACGCGGTCGTTTATATTAATAAAGAAAGAACGACGATAGCAGGAGACGTCTTTGCAGGCTACGCTACAAGCGGCAGCGTCGAGAATAGCAACGTAAATTTTAGAGGCGGCACGATAAACGGCACGATCTACGGCAGTAATAGCTCCGCAGACAAAACCAATACTTTGCATATCGAAAATTGGGTCGGCGGCGGTATGAAAAAAGCCAAGGACATTAAAAATTTCGGCTCTATAAATTTTCACGATCTATATTCCACTACCCAAGCCGATGCGCCGCTTACTCTAACCACTGGCGGCAATACAAATTTAAACGGCACAAAGATAGAGGGTATAAAATCAGATCTTGGCGAAGGAAAATACTATCTGATCCACAACTCTGGTAGCGGCACGATCACTAGAGCCGCGCAAACCGTGCAAGATAATCAAATTTACACGATTACCAACAAAGATCACTATCAAATCACCGGCACCACGATCGAAGTCGAAAACAGTAAGAATTTAATTATGCAAAAGGGCACTCTAACTCGCTCTTGGATAGACCCCAACTTTGATCAAAGCGAGCTAATGCAAAATCAAAATTCCAACAAGGCTGCGGGCGCTACTGAGCTATTCGGCAATAAAGGAAATACCGTAATCGTAAAAGAGGGTGCAGGCAATCTAGGCGGCAAAAACATAAGCTCTGGTAGAGACGATGCTACCGACGGAAGCAATAGCGTCCACGATAACTACGCCAAGATCAAGGGCGGAAGCAGCATGGGCGAGATCGACGGCGGGTATTCAAATTCCGCTACCCCGCAAGAAATTTATAATAACCACGTAACTTTCGAAGCGAGTGGAATAGACGTGGGGTATGTAAATGCAGGCATCACTCATAGTAGTAGCGGCGGCGGAAACGTCCACGACAATAGCGTAACTACGAATGCCACTATAATCCGCAATAATATTTACGGCGGCAATACTAGCAACGGAGAAGCCAAATCCAATATCGTAACTATAAACAACGGCAGTGTAGGAGCAATGGCGGTAGGCGGCAAGGGAAACAGCGCGATTTCCAACGCCATAACTCTCAACTCGGTAAACGTAGGCGGAAGCGTATACGGCGGAAAGGCTAGCGGCATCGCCTCCTCCAACACTGTAAATTTAAACGGCAACACGCAAGTTGCTGGCAATGTCTACGCAGCAGAAGCCGCTAGCGGCAGCAACAACGTAGTAAATTTCAGAAGCGGCAGCGTAGCAGGCACGATATACGGCGTATCTAGTGCAAACGCTAGCAATTCGGGCAATAGCCTAAATATCCTATCTTCAAACTCCGGCAATGGCCTAAATGCAGGGAATTTTGCAAATTTCAATAAATTGGAATTTAACCTAGCCTCCCTTAGTGAGATAGAAAACGATGCCTCGTCTAGTACCAAAAGAGCTTTAAGCTTGACAGGTTCTGGCAATACCGATCTAAGCGGTACCGATATATTTGTAAACTCGGCAAGCGAATTTAACGCTTTAAACAATGCAAGCTATCCAGATGGCGACAATAAGAAATACACACTTGCCTATAAAAGCGGAGGCGGTAAATTTACCGGATATGATCCGCGCTTTAAAGATAAAGGCTACGTAACTCAGCTAAATAAAAACTATGTCATAAAAGATGCCAATACCTTTAGCAGAAACATAGGCGGTATGCATATAAGCGAGGATGAGCGGGAGCTTTATATTCAAAAGCTTATTAAGACTAACGAGAGCATAAACGGAGACTTTGATGCGGATGAGCTACAGAAGTATCTTGGTGCCGGCGGTCTTAACGGAAATAACATAGATATAGGCAAGGCCGGAGAGGATAAGAATTTTAACGCTAGAAATATCCACGCAGCAGGCGCAAATAATACGTTAAATTTTATCAGCGGTCATAATGTAGGCGTAATAAGCGCAAGCGGCAGCGGCAACACCCTTAACATAGGAGCTAGCAATAGCTCTACTGCGGCAGTAAATTCCTTAAGCGCTAAAAATATTAGCGGCTTTGACAGGCTAAACTTCTTTCTTCCTAGCTCTATTAGAGCAGGCGATAGCGTGCTTAATCTAACCGATCCTACCGCCAATACCGATCTAAGCAATGTCGGCAATATCACGGCTTATATAAGCGGAGTAAGCGGTCCGATTGATCCAAGCAGCGAGATTCATCTAATCAATAAGCAAGGAAGCGGAAGCCTTATAGCTCCTAACGCAGCCAATATGCATGCAACGCTAAATGTAGGGGTAAGTCTAAGCTATAACCCTAAAATTTATCAAAGCGGCAATTATCTAAATTTAGGCTTTGATACTTCCTCGGCTCCTAGCGCGCGCGTAAGCTCTAATACCAAATCCTTCGCCGAAACCAGAGCTGCAAGCTTAGCCAGCTTAAAGAGCGG
>CAUSEA010000012.1:0-50265 GCA_963530525.1 uncultured Campylobacter sp. | reverse complement strand
TATTCGCCTCGCCGTAAGCACTTTCAAAAGCCTGCTTGTAGGCTAAATTCTTCCTAATAATCTCTAAAATTCTATCTTCGCTCGCATCAAGCTCGTTCTTGCTAAAAACCGACGCCGCGATCCGCGCTTCAAAGCCCGCGAAATTATAATCGCCTAAGTAACGATCAAAATAATAAGAATTTATTAGCGTAGGCACGCGTCCGTCGCGCACCGAAGCGCCCGAATCGTTTAAATAAAAATTGTGGCAGCTCTCGCAGGAGCGGCCTTTGCTGCTAAATCTTACATCGGTAAAAATTTTTGCGCCCAGCCGCGCCTTTTGTGGATCGTATTTAGGCATCTCAAGCGGCGTAAAAAGATTGCCGCAAAGCCCCAAAAGCGGCGCCAGGCTAAATATAAAACAGCTTAAAACTCGCTTCGATCTCATCGCTTATCATCCCGCCTTTAGCCCGCTTTTTCAAAAGCTCCTCGATCTCGCGCTCACTAGCCTCCGCGCCGTCCATATGCAGGTGCCACGTGGCGTTTTGCACCGCTTCTTGCAGGCTGCGTTTTTGCTCGCGCCTCTCGGTTAAAATTTCGCTTTTAAACTTGATGTCGCGCGCCCCGAGCAGCGCCTCAAATTTTTCGGCGGCGCTAGCAAGTCTTTTGTGCCCTGTGCCAAAGCGCTCAAACAGCGGCGCTAGCATAGACGAATTGCGCTCACTCGCCCAGTTTAGATAAATTTTGCGCTCGCCCAAAGCCAAAAACACCTCAAAATCCTCTGTGCTTTTAAGTGCTGGGCTCATAGTAAGAAACGCGATGTCAAAAACTGCGGGAATTTTAAAATTTTCGCTCTCGCGGCTTTTGCTCGCAGAATTTTTAAAATTTAAAGCCTGCGCTTCTTGATCTTGCGCGTTTGAAATTTCGCTCTGCGGGCGCGGATAAATTTTAAAATTTTTTCCCACCGCATTTGCAAAACCATCGCGGCTCAGCCGCTCGCAAAACTCCGCGAAGCTTAAATTTAATACGTTTTGCAAAGGGATGCCAAACTCCTCCGCGCTGCACCTTAGCTCGCGCAACATCCCCTCCGAGCTATCGATCGCCGTGACCTTTGCGCCCAGCGACGCGAGATATAGCGAGTAAACCCCAGTGCCAGCGCCCACGTCGAGCACGCTTTTGCCCGCAAAGCTCACGCCCCAACCGCGCAGTATCTCAAACACTCGCTTGCCGAAATCCCCTAGTTCGCCGCTAAATTTAGCGTAACTTTCGGACTTTTTATCCCAGCTATTTTCATCTGATTTTTCGCCGATTTTCTCCACCGCTCGCCTTTAAATTTTTTGTAATAATAGCAAAATTTGGCAATTTTTCCGAATTTGGGCTATAATAAATGCTTTCAAAATCTAGGCGAAAGGGCGTTCATGGCGGACGTGACGATAAGAAATTTAAACTTTGCTTACGAAAAACGCGAAATTTTAAAAGATATAAGCCTAAGCTACGAGCTGCGCGATTTTTTAGCGATTTTCGGACCCAACGGCGGCGGCAAAAGCACCCTTTTGAAGCTGCTTTTGGGGCTGCTGCGACCAAGCTCGGGCACGATCGAAATTTTAGGCAGATCGCCCGCGCTTGCCAGGGCGCAAATGGGCTACGTGCCGCAGTTTATAGCGATAAACAAAAGCTTTCCCATCAGCGTGCTCGAAGTCGTTTTAATGGGGCTGATAGATAAGAAAATTTTCGGCTTTTACAGCAAATCCGAGCGCGAGCAAGCCATACAAGCCCTGGGGCGCGTAGGCATGCAAGACCTTGCAGACTGCCGTATCAGCGAGCTTAGCGGCGGACAGAGACAGCGCGTTTACATAGCGCGGGCGCTGTGCGCGAAGGCTAAAATTTTACTTCTTGACGAGCCGCTAGCGAGCATCGACACGATGGGGCAGGTTCAAATTTACGAGCTTTTAAAATCCCTAAACGAAGGCGGCTGCGGTATAATTCTAATCAGCCACGACGTGCAGCTCGCGCTAAACTACGCAAACCGCGCTCTTTACGTCGCAAACGGCTCGGCGCACACTCATGAGATCGATCCGGGGGGCAGAGCGGAATTTTTAGATCACCTGCGACGCGAGCACGGGCACTTCTGCGCCGTCGATCTCGCGCTTAACGAATGCTGCTGCAAGGAGGGCGAAAATGGCTGAAATTCTATCTTATGATTTCATGCGAAATGCCTTGCTCGGCGGGCTTTTAGTCAGCATAGTCTGCGGCGTCGTGGGTTCTTTAGTCGTGATAAATCGCATGAGCTTCATAGCAGGGGGCATCGCGCACGGCGCATACGGCGGCATCGGCATCGCGCTATTTTTAGGCATCTCGCCCGTGCTGGGAGCTAGCGTCTTTGCGCTGTTTTTGGGGCTGCTCATCGCCTACGTCACACTGCGAAACACCGAACGCTTTGACGCTGTAATCGGCGCGATATGGGCATTTGGAATGGCGCTAGGAATAATTTTCGCCGATCTTACGCCTGGATACAAATCCGATCTGATGAGCTTTTTATTCGGCTCGATCTTAGCGATAAATCATGAAAATTTAATCTTCATCGGCATTTGCGGCGCGGCATTTGCGGCGCTTACGGCATGCTTTTACAGGCAGTTTTTAGCAATCAGCTTCGATAAGGAATTCGCCCTGCTGCGCGGAGTTAATACGAGCGTCTTTTACTATGTCCTCGTGGTGATGGCGAGCCTCGCGGTGGTCGCGTCGATTCAGATCGTGGGGCTAATCTTAGTGATCTCGCTGATGACGATCCCGCCCTTCATCGCCGAAAAAATTTCAAAAAGCCTAGGCTCGATGATGGCGATAAGCTGCGCGCTATCGGCGCTTTTCTGCGCGGCGGGGCTTATTTTGAGCTTTAAGCTCAATCTAACCAGCGGCGCTTCGATAATCCTAGTCGCCTCGGTCTGCTTTTTCGCAAGCTCGATCTTTAGCAAACTTCGCGCCTAAAAGCCCGCCCAGCTCGCTAAGCAGGATGCCTGCGAGTATCAGCGCCGCGCCTAAAATTTGAAGCGCGCTTAGCTTCTCGCCGAAAGCATACCCCATTATGCCCGCGCTTACGGGCTCCAGCGCGAAAATCAGCACCGTTTTTATCTCGCTTACGCCGCGGTTTTGCGCCATCGTTTGGATCACAAACGCCGCGACGGTGGCAAAGATCGAAGTTAAAACCAGCGCGAAAATAAAATCGAAACTCGGCGAAAAGATCAAATTTCCAAGTACCTTTATCTCGCCTTCAAATTCCGCGTGCGGAGCGAAAACTGCGGCAATCAGCGCGCAGACGCAGACGCAGATAAACTGCACGATCACAAAGCCGTAGAGATTGCTTTTGCGCGCGCAGACGCCCGTAAATACGATGTGAAGCGCGTATGCAAACGCCGAAATCAGCGTCAATCGCTCGCCTATGCCAAATCCTACCGCGCCGCTTGCTCCGCTTAAAAAATATAGCCCCAAAAGCGCCACGACCGCACCGCCAAAGGCGCTCGCACCGACCTTTTTGCCGAAAAACGCGAGCATTAAAAAGGGTACGATGACGACGTTGAGCCCCAAAATGAACGCCACCGTCGATGATAGCGCATAATCAAGCGCTATGGTCTGGCACGAAAAATCGCAAAACAGCATAAGCCCGCAAAACACGCCCCGTCCTATCGTGCCGCGGTCAAATTTGACGCCGAAGCACAGACAGGCGAGGTAGGTAAAAATGCTCGCCGCCAAAAAGCGCCAAAACAAAAAGCTAAAAACGTCGCCGCTATGCAGCGCGCGCTGAACCGGCACGAAGGTACAGCCCCAAACGATCGCTACGAAAAGCAGCCCCAGATCCCACAGCCTGCTAGGCGGAGCGGGGTTTTGCGCGGAATTAGAATTTTGCCCGAAACTCTGCGTAGAATTTGAGTTTTGCGTAGAGGCAGAATTTTGCGCGGCAGCAGGGCTCTGCGTAGAATTAGAGCTTTGCGCGAAATCGAAATTCTGCGCGGAATTTAAGCTTCGAGCGGAGCTAGAATTCTCTGCCAAATTAGATTTCTTCGCAAAATTCCGCGCCTTAAAATTTTTCAATCCAAAGCTCTGCGGCGTATGAGCAGAGCCGTGGCCGCTTGCAATGACCTCGGTAAAATTTTTCTTTAAGCGTCGCATATGAGCTGCGGTAAGGCTTTTTACGGGGCTTAAATTTGGCTCGTCTACGGCGCTCGCACGATTTAGCGAACTCGCGCTATTTGCGCCGTTGTGAGTAAAATTTTCCGCAAAATTTAATATAAAATTTCGTCTGAAATTTCTTGCGGAATTTTCGCAAGGATCTGTTTTGTAAGCTTTTGCGGAATTTAAAGCTTTATTTTCGGTGCAGCTCAGAATTTGCGCGGACTTTAAATTTGGCGCAAGAGTCGCGAAATTTAAAGTGGATTTTCTTCCTGGATTTTTGACGCGCGGAGCGAAATAGGGCGCTACGAGACTATGCACGGCAAAACCGACCGAGGCACGATTGCGTGCGGCAAGACCGGCCGAAGCGGGATAAAATTTTAAATTTCTTCTGCTGATAAAATTTAACTCGGCGGCCGCGTATTGAAATTTAAAATTTCTTTTGAGGTAGGGAGCGGGGGCGAAATTTACCGCGTCGCCGGACACTGTGTTTTTCGCGCGTTCGCATGTCTGATTTGATATAAAATTTAAAGCGGATTTTGAATTAAAATTTTCCGCAGGCTCCAAGATAGAATTTTTCATAATTTGAAGTAAAATTTCGCCGAGATTTTAGTGCGGTCGCGCCTATCTGATCGTCTTTATGGCGTTTAAAATCGCGCCCGAGTTTTTGCGAAACTCCCTTTCGTTTTTGCTTAAAAAATCGAAGCTTTCGTTGATGAAGGCGCTGCTAAATTCGCTACTAAAATCGTCTCCAGGCTCGCGCCCGACGGCACTTTTAAAGCTTTTAGCAAAGCTCGCGTCGGCTCCTAGTTCACGTGCCAAAGGGCGAATGATTTCGTAAATTTCATCAAAGGCGTTGGTGCGCAGATAGTGGCTTAATAGCACCTCGCCGCTCATTACTGCCTTAGTATCGGCTTCGGACATATCTTTTATTTTAACGAGTACGAGCTTTTTGATCGGCTCTACGGCAAGACTTAGCTTCTTGCTCGCCAGCCTTTGCATATTCTGCACGGCGATGCTTTTTTTGCCCGCACGCTCGGTAATGTAGCTAGGCAGATCAAGCTCGTAATCCTGTACGCCAGTGCGTTCGTATTCATTTGCGGCACGCTCTATCAAAGTGCTTAGTGAGTTTTTAAAATTTTCACTATCGCCCGCGCCCGCGCTAAGCATCACGTCCAGCCCCTTTACGGCGACCTCTTCCCAGCTAGCAGTCGCAAATAGCGGTAATAAACAAAAGATTAATTTTCTAAGCAAAGTTTTTCCCTAATTAAAGATTGATTATTTTATTTCGAAAATTTTAATGTATAATCAACGCTTTTATAATACCAAAAGGGCTAAATATGGAGCTTTTGCTCATCGCTTTCGCGCTTGCGATGGACAGCGTAGCGCTTAGTATCTCAAACGGCGCGAAATATCCGAATTTTAAATTTACGCAGATCGCGCGCGTCGCGTTTTTCTACGCGGCGGCTCAGTTTATAATGCCGCTTGCAGGCTATGCTTTGGGGATAAATTTCGTAAAATTTATCGCGCAAATCGATCACTTCGTCGCGTTTGGGATTTTATCGTTTTTGGGCATTAAGATGATCATTGAATCCCGCCGCGAGCAGGACGAGCCAGATCTTCGCCTAAGCACGAAGGAGCTGGTGCTTGGCGCGATCGCTACCAGCATCGACGCGATGGCTATGGGCGTGACTTTTGCCTTTGGCGAGATAAACATCCTCTACGCCTGTTGCGTAATCGGGCTCGTCTGCTTCGTGCTGTGCGTCGCGGCGTGCTACGCGGGCAAGCTAACGGGCAAATTTCTGCAAGCCAAGGCGCTCGTCTTAGGCGGCGTGATTTTGATCCTAATCGGGGTTAAAATTTTGCTCTCGCACCTCGGTGTTATCGATATTTAGCGGCTTTTAAGCGCCGCTTTGAGATAATTTTTAAAACTAATCCACGAGAGCGAAAATGAAAAATTTAATAAATTTAAGCGGCGGCGACCGCCTAAATTTACGCGTAGAGGGCAAAATTTTACTTAGCGAGAGCATCAAAAACGGCAAAACGAGGCAGACGCAAAAGGAGTTTGCTAGCACGGACGAGGCGCAAAAAGCCTGCGTGAAAAAGGAGTGGGAGGGCCTGGAAAAAGGCTACGTCCTGCAAAACGCGGTCGCCAAAGCCGGCGAGGCGAGTTTGCACGTATGTATCGGCGGCGGATACACGGGCGCGCTGGCCTTTGCGGGCGCGGAAGGCGAGCTTTTCGTCTATAAATGCGGCGGCTACAAAGAGGGCGGCGCGCTGGATGATTTTCTCATCAGGCTAGACGCGAGCGGCGCCGTAAAGCAGCAGACCCTCTTGCCAAAGCCGCTTGCATGGCAGGCGGAGCGCGCGGGCGAAATTTTACTTTTGGATTTGGATCATTTTATTTTCAAATTTGATCCAAAAACGGGCGAGTTTGCCGACCTTTCCAAAGAGCTAAATTTTAAAAGAAATAGAGAATTTACGAGCCGCGTTTGTGCTGCGGGCGCAGCGGGCGAGACGGCGGCGTTTGCGATGTTCGGTCAAATTTTTATTTTGCGAGACGGCGAAATTTCGCTTCTTACGCAATATAAGGCCGAAATGAAAAGCTCCACGCCGATATTTTGCATCGCGCTTAGTGCGGACGGCTCGCGACTGGCGCTTTGTTGCAAGCAAAACGAGATCAAAATTTTAAACACGCTAAATGGAGAAATTTTAAACGAGATGAAAGGCGATTTCGGCATATTTGATAAAATTTGCTTTTTGGCGGACGGCTCGGTGCTGGGCAAGGAGCGCTACGCAGGCAAGCTAGTTTGCCTTGACGCTACAAGCGGCGAGCGGCTTAATCCTGCATTGTTGCGGGACGAATGCGCCGAGGCGGACGAGCTTTGCATTAGTGCGGACGCTTCACGGTTCGCATTGATTAATTACGACAAAGCCCGCATCATCGATCTAAAAAGCGGTAATTTGCAGCTTAGCTTTGAGCTCTCGCACGTCGTGAAGCGCTGCGGAGCGAAATTTGAGCGCATAAATGGCGAGGAATTTTTAGCCGTGCGCACCGACTACGGCTGCTTTAGTCTATATCGTATCTAAATTTAAAATAGCACGGGGCCATTAAATTTACAATGCGGATTTACGAATAAAACCCGCAAAATTAAAATTTATCGGCGGGTTTTGCCCGCGCAAATTTACCCGCCGATCAGAAATACAAAAATTTAAGCCGCCTTAATCTCTCGTAGCCTATACCAAGCGATGATTTGTAAGATAAACGCCGCCAGAAGTATAAAATATCCGATAGCTATAGCGACCGTTAGTGCACCGACGACCGTGCAAATGAAGTAATAGAGGAAAAATTTATCGCCCGATATTCTTGAAAGCTCATTATAAACTTGGAATTCTTTAAAAAACGCATAGATCATACCGATTATGCCGGCGATGAAGAAAATGACGCCGATGGCTATGCCGATACCGCTGGCACCGCCATATTTAGCGCTAGCGCCTATCAGTGCGAATACCCCCATAGTCGCACCTATAAAGATAAGTATGGTCGCTACGACGGTGGCTACTAGATAAATGATGTAGTTTTTCTTAAGCGTAGGGCTGGCGGCTTTATTTGAAAGCTTGATGATAGCGAGCAATATACATATAAAACCTGCGATGACGAAAACTAAACCGATAAACGGAATAACGCCTAAAATCGGTAGCGCCGATCCCGCTAATCCAAGCGTTCTGATGGTAGATAAATTATCGCTCCCGAGAGAAAAATTAGAGAGATCTATGTTAATGAGCTTTGTTTTTGTAAGGTATATCTCCTTTGCGGTTTGAGCTTCTGCGATAAAATCAACCTCATCGCCTTGATTCAAAACGACGGGTTTACCCTCCTCGTTTACCGATTTCACATCCTCTTGCTGGTATGAGTAGCGGCTCTCGTCTGCGGCAAGGATAACGCCCTTAGCCAAAATAGTTCCTTTCACGGTTTCTCCTTTGAGATTAAATAAAATGTGGATTATATATTTTTAAACAAAAGTTTAACTTAAAAATAGCGATTCGGCGTCAAATCCGCTTTATCCGCGGTCAAATTTACCCGAAGGATCGTCTTGCTCACACTTCCTTCGCAGCGTTAAATTTTAATCTCTCATAGCGCAGTTCTACGCCCGAACTCACGCCGTGCCGTACGCTCAAAACATAAAATTTCAAAATTTAAAAGCGAAATTTTACAAAAGCGGTCGGGGGCCTCAAATTTAAATCCGTCGCCTAGGAATTCTAAATTAACTCAAATTTCAAAATTTACAAAGGCTTTTTATTTTCTGCCCGCCAGAAGCTTTGAACTGCCTAGCATCAACCATTTGGCTTCGCGCGGGCCCATAAAAAGTCCCTGCGTCGTATCTATAAGCTCGACCCGCTCGTAGCCCTGCTCCTTAAGCCGTGCGATGAAAGCATCCATGTCGCCGTAGTTTCCGCGTGAGAAAAGATCGTGGATCGCGAAGCTGCCGCCCTTTTTAAGCACGCGAAGCGTCTCTAAAAGCAGCTCCTGACGGTCCTTGCGCATGATGTTGTGATAGACGTAGTTGCTTGTAACCGCATCGAAACTGCCGTCCTCAAAGGGCAGCTGCGTGGCGTCAGCCTGCTCGAAGCTAGCGTTTTGCACCCCTTCGGCGCGCGCGTTGGATTCGCACAGCTGTTTGTTAAAAGACGCGTACTCAAAGCCCCAGCGATCGACGCCTAGCACCGATGCGTGCGGGTTGCGCTTAGCGACGGCGATAGTTAGCGCGCCGCTGCCGCAGCCTACGTCTAGCCCGTGCCCGCCCTCGGGCAGATCCACGTATTTTGCCGTGCCCTCTACGATCGCGCGAGAGAGCTGACGCTTGCCGCCGTAATCAAACGCGCGGTACCACACGACGCAGTAGATCGTAAAGCCGATCAAAACCAGCGCCGCTGCGCCGAAAAGCCCCGCAAGAAACCACCTTAGCACGCCGCCGACTAGTGCGCCGCAAACGCCGAAAATCAAAAACAAAACTAACGCCACGCCCGCACCCGCGGCAAATGACGTGATCATGCCCTTAGGAACCCAGTTTTTATAGTCTGGTTTCATCTTCGCTCCTTTTATTAAATTTAATCCCGCGACGGCAAAGCACGCGGCGACAAAATTTTAAATTTCGCCCGTAAATTTTAAAGCCCGCAGCTCAAAACCTCGCTTAAATTTAAACGCACGCTAATAGGCGTATTTAAACTCCACGTAGTAGTTGCGCCCGGGAGCCGGAGTATAGACGTCCGAGCGTAAATTTTGGTTGTAATTATACTCCTCGTCAAAGACGTTTTTGACTCCGGCGCTTATCAAAAATCCGCTTGCGAAGCGGTACGCAGCGCCCAGATCCACGATCGTGCGCGAATCGATCCTATCGTGGTTGGCGTCGTGCGATGATGAGAAATATTTAAAATCGCTCATCAGCGTTAAATTTCTAATCGGCTCGTAATCGACGCCCAAAACGAACTTCGAGCGCTCCACTAGCGGAACCTGCTTGCCTTTATTCGCGCCGGATTGGATCTTGGCGTCCACGTATGAAAAGGTCTCGCTGAGCTTTAAATTTGAAAGCAGACTTTGCTCCGCATACAGCTCCACGCCCTTGCGGCGCGTCTCGTCGATATTGATGAAATGCCAACCGCTATTAAAGCCGCTACCGAGTAGCCCGTTTACGATCTCGTTTTTCGTATCGGTCCAAAACAGCGTCGCGCTTACGTATTGCCCATAGATTAGATCCTTCATGCCGATCTCGTAGGTTTTAAAGGTTTCGGATTTGAGGTTATTAAGCACGTAAGGGCCGCTAGAACTTAGCTTATCGATGAGCTGATTAGGACCCGGCGAGATATAGCCTCGCTCAAATTTAAAATAGACATTGCCGTCTTTAGAATATTTAAAATTCGGCGTGATCTCAAACGCATAGTTGTTTTTATCGTCCGTTACGTGCGTGCTGTCTTGAGTGTGAAAGATGCGCCCCATCCTACGCATCGTCGTAGAGACCTCGCGATCTACTTTGTATTCGGCGCGCTCAAAACGCCCGCCAGCACTAAGTGAAAATAGCTCCGTGAAGTCGTGCTTTTCTAAGGCATAAACCGAGTGCGTCTGTTTTTGCATATCAAAGATCGTAAGTTGTGAAAGGCTCATCATATTAAAATCGATCCTGCGGAAGCCCTTATTTTTAAGATAATCATATCCCGCTATGAGCTCGTCGTTATCATAGGTAAGCTTGCCCTTTAAATTCGCCCCTTCTTTGCGATCTTTCATCACAAAGCCCTTTTGCAAAATTCTAATATCTTGATAATAAGGCTGTAAATTTGCTTCAAATCTATCGCCAAATTTCACCGCATAATCCAAGTCAAAATTTAGTCGCGTGCTTTTGGTAAAGGTCCTCTCGCCTCCCTGTTGGCGACGATCCGCTTTAAGCTCGGCAAGCCCTAAACCCGGTACATCATGCGTCCTAGCGCGATAAAAGCTGGGATTAAAAGAGAGGCTTTGATCGTCTGAAATTTTATAATTTAGTCCAAACGATGTATAGTAGCCTCGCTCTCTTTCGCCCTTGCGGTATCCATGCTGATCAAAGCCCTTTATTGCGGTCTTTAGAAATAGATTTTCGCTCACATTCCCGCCTGCGCCGAAATTTAGATCTTTATAATTATACGACGCGATCTTGGTAGAGACATTGGCGTATGGATATTTTGCGCCTTTTTTTGTGATGATATTTATCACGCCGCCGCTGGTACCGCTGCCGTAAAGCACGCTACCGCCGCCGGGGATGATCTCCACGCGCTCGATATCCTCAATAGGAACGAGATCAATCGGGATGGTCGTGGGCGTCGTGTCGATCATATTGAGAGCGACTCCGTTAAGAAGGACCTTGACGGAGGTATTGGCCTTCGCGCCTTGCCCACGCAAATCAACCGACCTGCCGTTAAAGCTAACCCCCGGCGCCTTTTCTAAAATCTCACGCAGATCACGGTAACCGCGGTTTTCCATATCCTCCGCGGTGATAACGGAGACGTTGCGAACCTCGTTTTTAAGCATATCTTCAAAGCCCGTCGCGGTAACTACGATAGTGCCCAGCTTCGTGGCGTTCGCGCCGGAAGCGCTTTTAGAAGCTGCAGGATTTACCGCTCCCACACCGAACACGCCGATACTTGCGGACGTAGCGTTGTTTTCAGCTCCGTTTAGTTGCAATGCGGCGCACAAACTTAGCGCGATCGCGGCATTTGAAAGATAAAATTTCTTAAACATCACTCTCCCCTATTCAAAATTAGAATTTTGCGAATGATTTGCAAATGCTATATTATAATTTCTCTTGATTAAATAATAATAAATTTCAAAGATTAAAGATAGGTTTTTTAAAATTTAGGCGGAAATTAGATGAAATTTTAATCTTGAGCGTTTTGCGAGGCGCGATAAAATTTCGGTTTGAAATTTAGATTCTTTAGTGGTTTTTATTTCTTAAAGCGGCAAATTTGCGAAGCGGATCTAGCTGGAATTTTTAAAATTTAGTCAATCCCTAAAATCATACCCGTCTAAAATGCGCCCAAAAGTATTAAGCCTATCCTGGCGCTCATTTTTTTATCCATATGGCCTTTTTGATTTTGCTTGCGGATCAATTATTTTTTATCATGGCTCACCATCTTTAGCCACTCTTTTTCAAATTTATAATATTTCTCAAGCTTTTTATTCTTTTCTATTTGATCAGATTTTCTATCTCGGCATAATCTTGCAGCTCGCCTCCGCATTTAGGGCAAACATTCCTATCTTTAACGTCCGAGAAATTATAAAATTTAAAACACCTCTTGCAGCGCATAAATTTAGGATAATACTTTACGCTTTTTTCGGAGCGAAATGCGAGATACGCAAAGAAAGCGCACGCCGCAAAGCATAAAATTCCTATGACGATACGCAGATACGCGCTATCAAATTTTACCGATGCCATAAAGCCGGGTTTTATATCGACTTTCCCCGATAGAGCGGCCGCCAGTCCCCATGCGAAAAAAGCAAAAAAGCCGATTAATGCGAAAATTCTATTTAGCATTTTTATATATTCCTCGTATAACAAATCAAAATTTCATCGCTTTTTAAATTTACGCTTTTTGATCTTCGGAGCTTTAGCGCTTTGATCGGAGGCGTTTCTTTTCCAGTAGTCGCCGTCATTATACTCAGTAAGCTTTTTGCCGCAGTCCGGGCAAATTTGATCGGTATCTTTGACGTCCTCGTATCGGTAAAATTTACCGCAGTCTGCACACCACATATACTCCGGATATCTTTTTATGCTCTTTTCAGAGCGAAAGGCGAAATAAAAGCCGTAAATACCCGCTATTAAAAATACGATTGCGGGCAATACCCATAAAATACCCGCATCATCAAATTTGATATATTTCTCGCCTATCTTTACATGTTTATGTACCGTAAAATTTATAAGATATAAGAAGCACATTATGCCTGTCAAAAAAGCGGCAATTCTATCTAGCATTTTGCTGCTTCTTTTCGTTATGCTTTGCTTTATTCATAGCGTTGCCCCATACCGCCCGATCCTTAAATTTGGGCTTTATGGGAGATAAATTTTATTTTTGATCGCTCTAAATTTCTCATATAACAAACCTGGAGTATTGTAAAATCAACGTATAATTTTCGCTATAAAATTTTACCCTATTTTTTCTATTGTAGATACTCATGCTTAGCAGATATTTGGCGAAATTTATGTAGTCCTCCGTACTAGGAAAATAAAGCGTAACGCTTTGGTAGAATGTTTTAAAATCCAGTTCAAATTTATACTTACCCATATCGTCCACTATATAACACTCCGCTTCGTCCATTTTGATAAATTTCTCTATATCTATGCATAGTTGAGCGCTATTTTTTGCAAATCGCACTCCGTTCACTGTATCATAAGGAAAAAGCTCTAGGTATGAGACCCTTTCATTATACGAGAATGTTAAAATGTTTTTTGCGAAATAATACATAGCCAAATTCGTAGTAAAACCCAATACCACAAGCTTTTTGTCTTCTAGAATTTTAATATCTAATTTATGATACTCGTGTCCCATGAGTTCGTCATCGATAGTTAGAGGATCGTCTTTTATATAAATTTTATTCGGCAGCACTGATTTATTCTCCTTTTTTTGCGCACTACGCTGTCATTCATAAAGCGCCGTCAAATATAATCCCATCCCCTTTGATTGCGGGGTATAATAACTCTTTTTTATCCACATTTATGCTGTTTGTGTTCATATTTTCTCCAATATAAGTTCTGACGAGCCTTCCTCAAGCGAATTATACTCATCCAGATGTATATGCGAATGTTTTGGCACGGAATCTTGCGCTAAAGTAAGCAAATGCCTAGCAAGAGATATAAGTCCGCTTTTATTTGCCTTTATAGTAACTTCGTTTCCTGGAGCATTGACGGAGATCGCGAAGTCCTTCTCCCATTGTAGCTGCAGTCCCTTTTCTGCGCAGTAATCCAATGTTTTTATAACATACTGTCCCATATATCGCCGATGCTCCTTTCTAAATTTGATAGAATTTATCTTATCGATCGGCTAATCGATCTCATAGAATTTCAGGAAAAATTATATCTAAAATAAAAATGAAAGAAGTCGGAATAACTAAATTTAAGACAGGTGCTGTGCGTGAAAATGAAGTGATTAAAATTTTAAAACAACTTAAGCAGGAATCAAAGAAAAATAGAAAGAAGTGATTATAACTTAAAAATAGCTTAAATGGTGGTCCCGATTGGACTCGAACCAACGACTTCCACCATGTCAAGGTGACACTCTACCAACTGAGTTACGGGGCCAAAAAGAAACGGCAGTATATCAAAAAAATCTCTCAATAGCAAGCAAATTTTAATTTTTCGTAAAATTCAGCCGAAATTCTCTATAAGATTTCGCCGCGACGTAAAACGCCGTCGAATTCTACGCGAAATTTCATCATCTTACCCTTGCCGAAATTCTGCAGGAGATTTCATAGCGACGTAAAATTCCGGCTAAATTCTACGTGGGGTTTAATCGCTACGATGGAATTTCGCGTGAAATTTCATCCGCATTTGCGCGGCGCGCCTTATTCGTCGCGTTCCGTCTCGCCCGTCTTACTCCTCCTTGTCTTGTTTCGCCGGCCCGGCTTTGCTCCGTCCGCGCTGCTTCGCCTTGCCTTTTTCTACCGGCCTTGCTTTGAGCTGCCTTGCGCCTGGCTAAGACGTCCAAATTTTTTCATTCAGCTTTAGAATTTTTACGATTTGCAGCATCGCGTCCAGATCCGCTTTGATATCCTTTGCGATGCGAGCATTGAGTATCGGCTGATCCAAGCTCGGCTCGAAACTATCGGCGCCGCGAGATATCGCGATATAAATTTTATTTTGCTTAAAGCTCAGCGATATATCCGATTTTACGAGCTGTTTAAGAGATAAAATTTTCTCCATCAGCGCGGGCGTCAGGACATACATAACCGCCACCGTATCGCTTGCGTAAACTGAGAAATTTGCATTGAAATCCGCATTATCTATCGGGATTTTGCGGTCGCTCCATAGCCCGCGTGGCAGCCCCGAAGGCGGCAAATCTATGCCTGCGGGTGCTGCCGCGTCCGAAAAAACAAAAACGTCGGAGTGGATTTTTTTATTAAAATTTGCCATGAAAAAGGGTCCTTCGAAAAATGTGGTGTAATTATTTTTAAAAATAAATGGAATTCCCGTACCGATTTCTTTTTCCAGCCTTATATCGCAAAACATAAAATCTACTCCGCCTGCGTTCGCGCAAACCAGATCATCCGCGCGAAATCTATCAAATCCGTCAAATATCTCGCTTTGCCTTACCTCTTTTTCCTGAAAAAGCGCGCCCATTTTATACGAAAAGCCCAGGCTCTCGATATAGGGCTTGAGATAAAGCTCTTTGTATCGCAGCACAAACCGCTCGGTTTTGCGCTCGAAAATCCACTCGTAAAATTTGTCCTGCATGCCGATTATTGCTAAAATAGACGTAACCAAAAGAAATAAACTCTCTACGCCGAGATCGAGCTTGGGAAAATTGCGAAAGATGATTATCAATGCGAGCGCAAGCATCGGACCGAAAACCGCAAACGCTACGAGGCAACTTAAAATTTTCCAAAGCTTGCGACTTTTCTTGAGCCGTTTGCGCTGCTTTTCTAACTCTATGACGGTTTTAATATCCACGCCAAACCTCTATTTGTTAAATTTTAATGGCGCAACCTTACGGCACGGCATAAATTTACGCCCGATACGGCACGCACCGCGCGCAGTGAAATTTGCCGCCAAGCTCAAATTGCAGCATAAATTCCGTGATTAAAAAAACTTATTTCAGCAGCTCGTTTGCATACGCTCGCACGCTCGCATCCACCGCCACAAGCGCTTCCGCGTCCGTTACGCTAGGCGAGTTAAATTTCTCCGCGCACTTCAGCACGACGCGCGCAATGTCGGTGAAGCGGCACCGCTGCTGCAAAAACGCATTTACGCCCGCTTCGTTCGCGGCGTTGATAACGACGCCGAGATCGGGGTTTGCTAACAGCGCGTCTTTGAGGGTAAAGATTTGAAATTTCATCTCGTCGATCGGCTTAAATTCTATCGGTCGCAGGGCGCAAAGATCCACGGGCGCGGTGATCTGCTCGCGCACATCGCCGCCAAACATCGCGTGCGCGATGGCTAGGCGCATATCGGCCCTACTAATATGCGCCGTCGTAGAGCCGTCTGCGAATTCTACTAGCGCGTGGATCTGCGAGGTGCGTTCGATGAGCGCATCGATCTCGCGCGTGCCGTAGAGCCAAAACGCCTCGATCACCTCAAAAAGCTTATTCGCCATCGTGGCGCTGTCGATCGTGATCTTCGCGCCCATCTTCCAGTTGGGGTGCTTGAGGGCGTTTTGCGGCGTAAGCGAGCCCAGCTGCGTTAACGGTACATCGTAAAATGCGCCGCCGCTAGCCGTGATGATTAGGCGCGAAACGGGGATTTTGGCATTGCTAAGCAAAAATTTCAGTCCAAAATGCTCGCTGTCGATCGGGTAAATTTTATCCGTTTGCAGAAATTTCCCGCCGACGACGAGGCTTTCTTTGTTGGCGAGACACAGTCTCTTTCCGAGCTCTTGGGTCTTTAAGCTGGGCATCATGCCCGCAAAGCCTACGAGAGCGTTTACCACGGTCGTGCTTTTGCACTCCGCAAGCATCTGCAAAATTCCATCCGCGCCGCAAAATACGCGCTCGTGATCTACCTCACTTTTCTGCTGCGCGTCCGCGATACAGACGAGACGAGGGTGAAATTTTGCGATCTGTTCGTTTAAAAGCTTGATATTGCGCCCGCAGCTAAGCGCTTCGATCATACTGCCGCTGCGAGCGGCTACGTCTAGGGTGTTTGTGCCGATAGAGCCCGTGGAGCCTAAAACTACCATGAATAGACTATCGCCATCGCGATTGCGCCGAACATATAGCCGTCGATGCGGTCTAAGATCCCGCCGTGTCCGGGAAAGAGTGCGCCGCTGTCTTTAAGACCCGCCGCGCGTTTTAGGTAGCTTTCAAACAGATCGCCCAGCACGCCAAAAATTGCTATGATGATGGTTTTTCCTAAAATTTCAAGTGGCGGCATATTGGTAAAGATGCGCGCATAAATGAGGCTAACGATAAGCGCGAGCGCAAGACCACCTAGCACGCCCTCTACGGTTTTATTTGGCGAGCTAGCGCTTAGCGGGGTTTTGCCAAAGGCTCTTCCGATAAAATATGCGCCGCTATCGCTAGCTACGATAATAAAGATCAGCCAAACGAAGTGAAAAACTTCCCCGAAATCATCATAAGCCGCCCACATAAAAAATATCGGCGCAACGGGATAGATAAAAGGAAGCGTGATCTTTAGGCTGGGACCCTTGGTAAAGGCTACGACAGAGGCGACGCATAGGATCATTAGGATGCTAACTTTTAGAGCTGAGACGAAAGGCTCATCGGTCTGCGTAAATGGTAGCAGCGCAAAAAACGCGATCGCCAGCGCGAGCCACTTTTTGCTAGTTTCCTCCAGACCCCATAATTTGAGGCTTTCAAAAAACGCAAGCACGAGTATCAGCGCAAATACGGCGAAATTTAGCCACCTGGCGTTTATGAGAATTAGAGCCAAAAATACGGCGAGTAAAATTCCTGCCGTGATTATTCTTTGCTTCATAAAATTTCCTTAAAATTTATTTTACGAATTATACATCAAGCTCGCTTATTACGGCTTTAAAACGCTAATTGTTTTAAAATTTACGTAGTTTACGAAAGCACCTTCGTTGATTTTGACATTTTGACGTTTAGTGTAATCGACGAGATATTTTCCGCTGCCGCTTGCACTGAAGCTCACGCAAATTTTAGCGGCGAATTCGATCACCTCTTCGCTTAGACTTTGTTTATTTGTCTTTACGATGACGTGTGCGCTTGGAATGTCCTTAAGATGAAACCAATAGTCGGATTTGGAGCTATTTTTTAGTAAGAACTCATTGCCTTTTTCGTTTTTCCCGACGCTGATTTTAAAATCTCCTAGATAAAAGTTCGCTACATATTCGCTATTTTTTTCCTTGCTTTTTTGCCTAGTTTGCGTGCGCTTGGGCATTAGAATTTCGATCTCGTGTGCATCCTGTGCGGCGAGAATGAGCGATTTTAAATTCTCATAAAACGCGAGTTTCTCCTTTAAATTTTGTTCTTCGATATGGATATTAGCAGCCTTTTGGCGCATACGCTTTGCCTCGGAGTAAAGCTCACCCAAAGTGGTGCTTGCAGGCTTTTGCAGTTTAAATTCTACCGCTTCGGCGTCTCCTTTTTGCAGCGTAAATTCTCGCGCGCTGGTTGGAATTTTATAGATATTTTCTTTTAGCAAGGCGGCTTTCGCACCTAAAAGCTCGGCGCTTCGCAGTAGTTCAGCACTGCTTTGCAAAGAGCTTAGAGCCTCGCGCACCGAGTCTAGCTTTTTATTTAGCGCCGTGATTTTTGCGGATTTGAGCGAGTTTAAGCGATCCGCATTTAGCGCGTTAAATTCCGCGCGAAAAAATGCTCTAAAGTCCGAAATTTTTGGCACGGGGGCTTCTTTAATATTTGCAGGCGGCAGATGGCGGAGCTTTCTTCCTACCTTGATCTGTCTAAATTCCGTCTCGAAGTGCCGCAGCGCCTCTAAAATCACATCGTTTTCATCGGTGATTATTACGTTGGTAAATCGCCCGGTAAATTCGAAGTAGATATTTGAGCTTTGGGTTTTGTAGCTTGCGTTTTGGCTTACGCTAAGGCATAGAATTCTATTATTTTCTGGCACACTAACGGAAGTGATGCGCGATTTTACGAAGCGCTTGGCAAGTAGCACATCAAAGGGCGCCGCGTAAACCTTACCTTCGGTAAAAGCGTCATTTTCGTGGATATTGCAGCCTGATTTATTCATATCGAAAAACAGCGTCTCGTTGCCGTCAAAGCAGACTTTAAAAAGGTTATCTCCTACGCGCTTAATGTGCGAAAGGAAGCGTTTGGCGCGTAGATACTTGCAAATTTGAATTAAATTTTGATACTTCATACGCGTTAAAATTTCTCTTTATGGATTTTGCTTAAATTTAGCTTCTGCAGATCGTGCGGGCTCGGGCGCTGTTGCGGCGCGCCGAGGGCTAGTATCGCTTCTGCTTTGAAATTTGGCGGAAAACCCAGCGCCTCGCGCAAAAACTCCTCGCAGCTGCGTCCGTCCGCGGCGGCGCGCAGCCTTACCTGCACCCAGCAGCTGCCGATGCCTAGCGCGCTTGCGGCAAGGTGCATGTAGCCTAGCGCTACCGAGCAGTCCTCGATCCAGACGTCCTGCTTCTGCTCATCTGCGATCACGACGATCGCGGCCGCGGCCTGTTTTAGCATATTTGCACCACTGCTGTGACATCCGCTTAGTCGCTCAAGCATCCGTTTGTCGCGCACGAGGATGAACTCCCACGGGCGGCGTGCATGTCCCGACGGCGCAAGCAGGCCCGCTTTTAAAATTTTATCCAGCGCCTCGTCCTCAAGCGGCTTAGGCGCGTATTTTCTTACGCTTCTGCGGTTTGCAAAAATATCTAAAATTTCCATCGTCTCGCTCCTTGCGGCTCAATTATACATAAAATTGCAAAAATTTATGATTTTTTAGCTAAAATCGCGCAAATTTAACCGATATGAAGGAGATTTTATGAAGCAGACGATCACGGAGAAAATTTTTAGTGAGCACGTTGGCGAGGCGGTTTTTGCGGGACAGATCATCGAAAGCGCCATAGATATGGTCATCGGCAACGACATCACGACGCCGATTTCGATCAAGCAGTTTGAGCTTAGCGGCGCGAAAAAGCTCGCCAACCCGGACGGCTTTGCGATCGTGATGGATCACTACATCCCTACGAAGGATATTTTAAGCGCAAACCAAGCTAAAATTTCACGCGAGTTTGCTTATAAGCACGATTTGAAAAACTATTTCGACGAAAAGGATATGGGTATCGAGCACGCGCTCATGCCTGAAAAGGGGCTCGTAGTGCCTGGCGACGTCATCATCGGCGCGGACAGCCACACCTGTACCCACGGCGCTCTTGGGGCATTTGCGACCGGCATGGGCAGCACCGATCTAGCTTTTGCGATGATAACGGGCAAGAATTGGTTTAAAGTACCGCCTACGATCAAAGTAATTTTTCACGGCAAGCCCGCACCGCATATCTACGGCAAGGATCTGATCCTAGAAGTGATCCGCCTCATCGGTGTGGACGGCGCGCGTTACAAGGCTTTGGAATTCTGCGGCGACGCGCTAGAGTATCTGGATATGGATAGCAGATTTTCGCTTTGCAATATGGCGATCGAGGCCGGCGGCAAGAGCGGTATCGTCGCAGTCGATGAGATCACGAAGGAATTTTTGGCGGATAAAAGCTTGCGCGCCGAGCCGAAATTTCACTACTCCGACGAGGGCGCGAACTATGAGCAAATTTTAGAAATCGACGTGAGCAAGCTTGATCCGATGATTGCATACCCGTTCCTGCCTAGCAACGGCAAGAGCGTACGCGAGGCGGTGCGCGATGATATCGCCGTCGATCAGGTCTTTATCGGCAGCTGTACCAACGGCAGGCTCTCCGATCTGCGGATTGCCGCGCAAATTTTAAAAGGTCGCAAGGTCGCGCGCAAAACCCGCCTCATCATTACGCCTGCGACGCAAAAAATCGCTCTGGCCGCGCAAAAAGAGGGGCTGTGGGATATTTTCGTAGAAGCGGGCGCAGTCGTGAGCAACCCGACCTGCGGCGCGTGCTTGGGCGGATATATGGGGATTTTGGGCGTGGGCGAGCGCTGCGTAAGCACGACTAATCGAAATTTCGTCGGTCGCATGGGCGATAGAACGAGCGAAGTATATCTAGCAAACTCCGCCGTCGCCGCAGCTAGCGCCGTCGCAGGTAAGATCGCCGATCCGAGGGATTTGTAAGTTTAGAAAGCCGCCTTTTTATTTTTATTTCGCTCGTATCGTAAATTTTGGGCATAAACGGAAGAATTCTGGTGGCACTCTAGGACTTGGCGAGTAGAATAATAGATGACAAGAGCGGCTGACTTTATTGTTGAAATTTTGCGGCGAAATTTTACCTCGTCATCTACAAAATTTCTTCATTATAAATTCCGCTTTCACCCACCGCGAGGCTTTGTTATTAAAACCTTGCGGATTTTAAATGCCACTATCGGCGTAATCACGTAATTTTTTAAATTCTACTTGGTAGAGTTTTACTCTAATAAGTGCGCTAGAGTAAAATTTATGCTTAAAAATACCGATGTGCAGAGTTTAAATTTAGGTTTCCGCTTCGTTCGGCTTGTTTGCGTAAATAAGTAAAATTTCAAATAAATATCCCATTGGCGCCTACTGATACGTATCAAGCGTTCGCTTAGGTTAAATTTTAAAATTTAGAGCCGAAAGCCTACGCGTAAATTTAACAAAACCGCTGTAAATTTTGCTCAAATTTACGGCGGTATGTTTAAAATTTAAGGCGCCCTACGCCTCCAAAATCGCTCCATTGCTAGCATTGGTTACTAGCTTGCGATACATTCGTAGCCAGCGAAACGGCAGAGGCTTTTCGATCGGCTTAAATTTAGCTCTGCGTTCGGCTATCTCAGTCTCGCTTAGGCGCACGTTGATCGCGTACGTATCCACGTCGATGTCGATTATATCGCCGTCCTCTAGCAGTCCGATCATGCCGCCCTCGGCCGCTTCGGGACTCACGTGTCCGACGCTTAGCCCTCTAGTCGCACCGCTAAATCTACCGTCCGTGATCAGCGCCACGTCAGCACCTAGCCCTCGCCCCATGATTAGGCTCGTTGGACTTAGCATCTCCTGCATGCCTGGACCTCCGCGCGGCCCTTCGTAGCGGATTACGACCACGTCGCCTTTGTTTACTTTGCCACTCGAGATTCCCTCTATCGCTTCGTCTTGGCTGTTAAAGCAGACCGCCTTGCCGCTAAATTTGCGCTCGCCGATGATGCCCGCGGTCTTGATGACGCAGCCCTGCTCGGCTAAATTTCCAAACAAAATCGCCAGCCCGCCGACCTGCGAGTAGGCGTTTTCGACCTTGCGGATGACCGATTCGTCTTTTATGACGCTAGCTCCGACGCGCTCGCCTAGGCTCTCGCCCGTGACCGTTAGTGCGTCTAGCCCTAGCAGCCCGTTATCGCGGCGCGAAATTTCATTTATCACGGCGCTTAGGCCGCCCGCGCGGTCGATGTCCTCCATATGCACGTTTGGCAGGCTCGGGCTGATTTTGGCGATATGCGCGATCTTGCGGCTGATCTCGTTGAGCCCCGCGATCTGTAAATTTACCCCCGCTTCGCGCGCGATAGCTAGGATGTGCAGCACGGTGTTACTGCTGCCGCCCATCGCCATATCGACTACGAGGGCGTTTTGGATCGATTTTTCGTTTACGATGTTGCGGATTTTGTATTTTTCATCCAGCGCTATCTCGCAAATTCGGCGTCCCGCCTGCCTGATAAGCTCCTCACGCTCAGGCGTAAGCGCGGGCACGGTGCCGTTGCCTTTTAGCGCGATACCCATCGCTTCGCACAGCGTATTCATCGAGTTTGCCGTAAACATCCCCGAGCAGCTGCCTCCGCTCGGACAGGCGGCGCACTCGATCTCTTTTAGCTCCTCGGCGCTGATCTCTTTGGTTTCAAATTTACCTACCGCCTCAAACGCCGTGGATAGGTCGATCGGCTCGCCCTTTTTGGTGTAGCCCTTTTTCATCGGGCCGCCGCTAACAAAAACCGTCGGTACGTTCACGCGAAGCGCGCCCATCACCATGCCGGGCACAATTTTATCGCAGTTTGGCATACACACAAGAGCGTCCAGGGCGTGCGCATTCATAACCGTTTCGATCGAGTTTGCGATGAGCTCGCGGCTAGGCAGGCTATAAAGCATCCCGCTATGCCCCATCGCGATGCCGTCGTCCACGCCGATACAGTTAAACTCAAAGGGCACGCAGCCGTTTTTGCGGATCTCGTCTTTTAAAATTTCGGAGTATTTGTTGAGGAAAAAGTGCCCCGGAATGATCTCGATGAAGCTATTTGCCACGCCGATAAATGGCTTTTCAAAGTCCTCGTCTTTTAGTCCTGTCGCTCTTAGCAAGCTTCTGTGCGGCGCGCGCATATAGCCTTTTTTAATGATGTCGCTTCTCAAATTTGATCCTTTTTAATTAAATTTTTTGTGCCGATTGTAACTAAATAAAACTAAATTTTCCGCTCGGTTTTGAAAATTTTATTTATGCTTGAAAAAACATATTTTTCAAGCCCTTGTGGGATGTGCGGGTCTTTATTGTAGTAGGCGAGTTTTACAATAATTTTATTGTCATTAAATTCTAAATTTTTACCGCCGAAAATCATTTCAAACCCATTTGCTTTAAATCTCGCACCTTCGCCGTGTTTTAGGCCTTTTGGATCGACGAAAACTATCTCGTAAATCTCATCTTGTTTTAGCCAAAATATAAAGTCGGGATAAAATTTACGCCAAATTTGCTCTTCTTCATCAAAATACGGCACGTAAATTGCATCTACGTTTTGAACTATTTTACAAAAATTCCATTCAAAGCCGTCAAGCGCATTTAGACCGGTCTTTAAATCCTCCAAAAATTCTATCTCGCTTTTTTCGCTTATCGCATATACTATTTGCGCTTTATTATCGGCATCTATCACAAGTGGATTATAGTAATGGCGAGCCAAATTAGCATCTAGTTTAAAGCCTAAAATTTCACAATCCTTTTTATTTTGTTTTATTAAATTAGCAAACTCTCTCGACGTAATTTTTTTGCTTTCTAACTCATCTATAAGCTCATCTTCGCTTTTAGATTTTAATAAATTTAAAAGCGCTTCGTTAATCTTTGATATTTCGTCTTTGTCAAACGTCGTGCTAAATTTCGTAAAATGAGAAATTTCATTTTCAAGCTCTTTAAAACCTTTTAATTTTTTACTTTTAAATTTACGGAATTTATCTATTTCGCATAGTGTAAATTTCGGGTTTTGAAATTTTTCGGTCGCTCCACTAATTTTTATAAATTTTTCGTCTTTTTTAAGCGTTTTATTTATTGTGCTAAGCCCTAAATCGGGACTTTTCAACTCCGAGCTAAGTAGTAAAACGTCCAAATCGTAAGAGTTTATAAACTTGTTTAAATTTTCATAATCGGAGTGCGAAATTACATAGGGCTTTGATTCACCGATTTCGTCTTCATATTGGGGTAAAAGCAACGGTTTGATTGTCTGCGACTTTTTAAAGCCTTTTAAAATTTCGCCGGTTTTAAATTGCTCCAATTCGCTCAAAATAGCCTTTATCGCTTTTGGGTCACTGGCAAAAACAAAAAGCGTTTCAAGACCGCTTGCAAGCTCTTTTAACCTCTCTTTCTCGTCAAATTCCAAATCCGCAAATTTACTCGTGTATCGCAAACGTCGCCGTTCGTTTTTAAAAGGTTCGATTCTAACGCCTCGTCCTATAGTTTGTGTTACGTATTTTTTTGCCGAGCGCGAGCCTATATTTATAAAACTTATCAAATTTACGCGGTTACTATCCCAGCCCTCGCTAAAAACTTTGCTTCCGAGCATTATATTTATCGGAGAATTTTGCTCGTTAATATGTGTGAAAAAACCGCTATCTACATCGATTTCACTTTGCACGCCAAGCTCGTTTAGATACTCTTTTTTCCAGCCTTTCGTATCGCCGATATTTAGTAGCATAAAGGGCTTACCGGCGTTTTTACTTTTAAATGCTACCTCTTTATCATTGTCTTTGATTATGCAAGCCTCTAAACTTGAAATACCTTGTGCGTAAAATAGCTCTTCACGCATAGTTTTTGCATCGACATTTTTAACTATTTTTATAAATTCATCGCCAATTTTCTCGCCGCCGAAAACAAATTCAAGCTGATTTAAAATTTGGACTAAATTTTCAACTATTTTAGGGATATCTACGTCGTTTGTTAGCACCTTGCAAATAGCCTCAAAATACCGTTTTATGCCGGCATCCTGCGTATTTACTTTATCCGATACAGCGATGATTAGCGGCGCATGATAAAGGGTATCTGATAATCTTCGCGAAATTCGGCGATTTGAAATCTTAATCGACGTAAAAATTATAAAGCTTTGCAAAATTTGCTCTAAATCATCTAAATTTAGCTTATTTTCAAATATCGCGATATTTTTGCCATAGCCTTGGTCGTTAAATTTTTGTAAATTATAGTTAAATGCGCAGGTTTTTAGATCAATTTCGTCCGTAAAAGTCGCGCTAAAATTTAAGATAAATCCGCGAGAGAATTCGTCTTCTTTACCGCTTGCTAGTTCGTTTATGTAGCCTTTTCGCACGGAATCGGTGCTGTCCCCTTTATGCGCTTCGTCTAGTAAAATATACCAGCCGTTTTCATTTTTAAAATTTGCGTAATTTAGCCTTTTACCTGCATCTTTTTTACTCGTGTTTTCGGTACTTTCCAGCAAATCGCTACGGGCGATAAAAAGCGTCGTATTGTATAAGTTTAGCCCGGAATTCGCGCTCTCGAAATCTTTTAAATCGCGCGCGTATATTTGCTCATTTTGATAGCGATTGAATTCATTTATTCGCTCTTTAAATTGGCTTAAAATCTGTTCGGTCGGCGCAAGAAGTAAAATTGGCTTTTTAGGTAAAATACCAAACTTAATCAGCCGCGAAATCGCCCAAATCAGTTTTATCATTACGATCGTTTTTCCACTTCCCGTAGCCATCCAAAAACTGGCGCGATTAATCTCATATGTATTTAAATTTGCGCCAAATTTACGGTAATTTTCAAGCAAAATTTCGCACTCGCTAAATTTACTTTGATTATTTGAACTGTGCAAATTTGCACTATCGCCACCTCGAATTTGATGGCTTGCGTAATAAAACTCTAAGATTTTTAGCGCACTTTTTACCGCACTTTTTTGGTAATCGGTGAGCTTAAATTTAGAAAAATCGCTCAAATTTAGAGCGTCTGCTTCCGCGCTCAAATTTCGCTCTTTTAAAATTTCGGCTAGGATTAGTTTATCGGCTTGAATTTTCATCTTTATTTTCTTTAGATTGAGTTATTAAGGCATTTATAAATACTTTGAAAATGAAATATATAAATACAAAATTTATTATAAATAGCGTAATTAATAGAGCAAATATAGCTAAATAAAAATAGACATTATTGATTATGGGCGCAATTAAAGACACAAAACAAATAATAATCGTAGCTAATGCAATACAAATTGCGTCTGTTATGTAGTATTTTAATGTGTGAATTTTGCACTGAGTTGGTATCAATGGATCTACAACATACAAGGTTCCAAGATATTTTGATGAAAACAAAATAGATAAACTTGCAAGATAAAAACCAAATGTAATAGACATAAACGTAATTAAACTTGTAGAAAATATATTTATAAAATTTTCTATTTTTTGTATATCGAAAAAAATTAATGATATAAAAAAAATAGATATAAGGGATAATAAAAAAATAATTATCACAGATATTTTATGATATCTATACATTCAATTGCTCCAAGAGTGATTGTTTTACATACTCCGCGTCATACATTCCATTTTTATCTTTTTCAACATTGACCTGTATTTTTTTCATTAAGGTTTCAAGGTTAAAAATTTTTTCGAAGCCTTCATCATCTTTACCTATACAAATTACCCTACTAATTTCGCAATTTTCTTTTTTAGATTTGAATCTATTAAGAAAATTGATCAATTTTTCGTGTTCAAATAGTTTGTTTTGAATTTTTGCTTCTAGCGTAAAATTGATAGGCTGCCCCAATCCATACACATCGCCAATATCATCAAATATTGAACCGTTAAATAAATCTTTATCGCCAGATGTAAATTTAATACTTTCAACAGATGATATTGTATTTACAAATTCTTTCGGATCTATAAAATATTTTTTAATATCAAATTCCTTATTATACTTAGCTTTTAAATAATCTTTCAAAAAACTATTTTTTCTAAAATCAGAAACATATAACGTAGCTTTATCGTAAATATATATGCAAAAAAGCTGGTTTTTAAGTTCTCTTCATTTGGGCTTCTGCTATTTTTATAATTCTCTTGCGTTTCTATATTCAAAACTTCATCTGTATATGGTTTAGGTTTGCCATATTTAGCATAGATCCAAAAGATATTATTTTTTATGATTTCACAATCAACCTGATAATAAACTCCATCTAGCTCATAACTATCAGATTGTTTATTTTCAAAAATATTTATTTGTGGAATTTCGCTTTGATTTATAATAAGTTCACATTCACTAAAAGTTATTTTCTCGCTCATCTTACCTCTCCCACCAGATTAGGTCGCGGATTTTAGGAAATTTTGCCATATCGATGTCATCTTTTTGCATTATTTCACCGTTTTCAAATTCCGCGCACTCTACGTCGTCACGCGCAAAAATTCGTTTGATTTTCGCGCCAGTCAAATTTGAATAACTCAAAAAAATGTCAAATTCACCCCTGTATCCGACCATATCAAGGCACACTTTTTCACCCTTATTTAGCTTCTTTATGAGCTTACGTGATCTGCGATAATCTATTACACCGTTCTCATCTAGTGCGTATTCACACTCATTTAAAGCCTCTTCGTAACTTTCCAGTTCGTAGTATCTAAACGCTCCACCGCCTTTATAGCCAATGATATTAGATAGCGACGACCTTCTGGATTTATTCATAGCAAAAAAAAATTTATCTCCTGCTAAAACATTTTTCATCCTACCTAATAAGCCAAGCCTATACTCAAATGTTTTGCTTTCTTTGTTAAAACTTAAATACTTTTCATAGAAATGATTTCCCATTTCTATGCCGATCCATCTTCTTTTTAGTTTATGAGCTACTGAACAAGTAGTTCCGCTTCCAGTAAAAAAATCTAAAACTAAATTGTTTTGATTTGAGCTGGCTTGTATAATACGTCTAATCATATGTTCTGGTTTTTGTGAGCTATAAAAAGAAATATTTTCACTAACTCTCATCTCTGATTGCGTAAAAGAATATATATCGTTCCATATATCACCTACTGGATATATTTTTTCATTAGAAATATCGACACTTTGTAATTTTAATTTATCGTTTTCATATTGTTCAATTAAAAAATTATAGTCTTTTATTTTTTTGGGACAATTTGTTTTAGCCACAGCTATTAGATCTAGCTGACCTAAATTTAATTGACTTATGTTTCTGTTCGGTTTCCATAATTTATTAAATATACTATTTCCATTTTTTATAAAAAATATAGTCGAACTCTTTAATGCAAAATTATTACCAAAGCTTTTATAACCAAATAAATCAGCTTCCTCGTCCTTTGTAGCATTTGTGTCAAAGGTTATTTTTTTACACTCATCAAAATTGAAAATTTCGTCTAAAAGCATTCTGCCTAAGAAGTCGGCATTCTCATCAAGGTGTAAATAAAAGCTCCCGCGATCGCTTAAAATTTCACGTGCTAGCTCTAAGCGGTTTTGCATTAACGTCAGCCACGTCGCATCTTGGAAGCGGTCTTTATACTCAAAGTCCGAGCCCGTGTTAAACGGCGGATCGATATAGATGAGATCGATTTTACCTTTGTAACGAGGCATCAGAGTATTTAGCGCGGCAAAATTGTCCGATTTTACGAGCTCGCCGTTTAAAATTTCGTCTAGATTTTCAAACCTGCTAAGCAAATCCAGTCTATTTTTATCGCTTAAAAATTTCGTATCGAGCGGTAGAAATTTAAACTTTTCAAATTCTGTTTTTAGGGTATCGGTGGTGAAATTAACGTCGACTAAATTTAACTCTTTCCACTCGGCAATTTGCTTGTCGGTAACGAGCGAAACATCGAAAGTAGGGATTAAATCTAGCGTAAAAACGTATTGAGTATTTTTGGCGAATTTCGGTTTTAGCCAGATCGCTTTTAGCTCATTTTCAAATTTGGCGATGATCTCGATTAACTCAAATGCGATATTGCGGATTTTTTGTAATCTCTCAATCGCGTAAGACTGCCACTTATGCGTCTTGCTATCGCCGTAGAGATGGCTAAACATCCATAGCTCAAACTGCTCTTTCAAAAAATTCTCGGCGTCTTTATGTATAAAAAAATCCACTTCGTTTTGCTTTTTATAGCTACGTAAAATCTTTTTTAGCTCGTCTTTATCAATTTTGAGCCCTTTTAGTTCTTTTAAAAAATCGTCCGTGAATTCACCACTTCCTTGCTTAAAAACGCTTTTTAAGTCCTTAAATAGCTCGCTTTGATTCGTTACGTTTATTTTGATTAGCGGAGTTTGTATCCGTAAATTCGCACCTTGGTCTAATCCCGCAAATTTAAAAATTAGCTTTGATTTTACGTTATCGCTTGAGCGGCGAAACTCGTCTGCGTTAAATTCCACTGCAAATTTAGCGTTTTCATCGCTTAGCGTCATACTTTTATAAATAACGTCCGATTTCACGTAGTATAAATTTTGTGTTTTATAAAATAGGCTCGTGTCTTTAGAATTTGAGTAAATTTTTGCATAGATATTTTTATAAATAGGCGTATCGGTAAAAAACGGCGTGCCGGTTTCGTTTAGATAACTGTCGAAAAATGTGTAAAGCTTGTTATAAATTTCGTGTTCGTCAAAATCGTCCGTTGACGGAATCCGCTTATCTAAAATTTGCTTAATATGCTCAAAGTATCGCTCTTTTATGCTTAAAAGATTACCAAAACCGCTTTTATCTTTCGCATCCTTGATCTTTGCACCCAAGTAGCAGTCTTCTAGTTTCGAGTAAAATGCTTTTTTATAATCCATTGCAAGCCTTTTTAATTTAAATTATAACTATTTTTAAATTACGGATAGCTTTAAATACCTAATTTTGAAGCAGTTATTGGCATGCGAAAACATCCATTATAGCTGTCCTTTATCCAGTAGCTCTTAATGGCGAGCGGTGCGGCGCGCGTATAGCCTTTTTGATTATGTCGCTTCTCATTTTATGTCCTTGAATTGAAATTTTCTCCATTTTAGCATAAAATTTTACCGCTGCGGGCGTTTTAAATTTTAGTGCATTAAAATTTAAAGTGGGACTATTGAGCTTAATCAAACCGAATCACTCCTATTTTTGATATAATTGCACATCGATTATCAAAATCTTGCCGTTTGGCAGGAATGAAAAGAGGAGAAAATGCAAAGAAGAAATTTCTTAAAACTAACGTCTGCGTTGGCGGCTAGCGGGCTTGCTAGCCCTCTTTTTGCGAAGGAGGCCTTCACTATCTACGGCGCGCCCGCGATGCCTAGCCTTATCATCGGCGTTGCGTGCATGCAGGGGCAGATCGGCAAAAAATACGACGCGAAGCTGGAGCTTTGGCGCGATCCCGATCAGCTGCGCGCAGGCGTGGCAAACGGCGAGTACAAGGTTATGATGAGCCCTAGCAACGTGGGGGTGAACCTCGCAAATCAGGGGCGCAAGATCGGCATGGTAAATATCCTCACCGAGGGGCTAAATTTCGTGATGAGTAAGGGTGAGAAGATAACGGAATTTGCTCAGCTGAAGGGCAAAAAGATCGTCATGCCTTTTAAAAACGACATGCTAGACATCATCGTGCGAGCCATAGCGAAAAAGCAGGGCATTAGCGGGCTGAATATCGACTACACCGCCAGCCCCGCAGAGAGCGCGCAGCTGTTTTTGGCTAAGGACTACGACGTCGCGATCACGGTCGAGCCGCTAGCAAGCGCCATGATCTTAAAGGGCAAAAAATCGGGCATAGCCGTGCAGCGAGGGGCAAATTTAAGCGATATGTGGGCGCAGGCGTTTTCGGTAAAGCCCATCATCCCGCAAGCAGGCATCATCGCAGATACCGATTTTTACGCCGCGAAAAAGGCGGATTTTGAAATTTTAAATGCCGATCTGGCAGACGCGCTTGCGTGGATCAAAGCAAACAAACAAAGCGCCGCGGCGATCGGGACGAATTTCTTTCCCGCACCGCCGCCTGCGATATTTATGAGCATCGATACGTCGAATTTATGCGTCAAAAAGCCTAGCGAGATCAAGGACGAGCTTTTGAAATTTTATGAAATTTTGATGGAATTTAACCCTAAGCTCCTCGGCGGCGCGATGCCTAAGGACGAATTTTTTCTATGCTAAAAATCGATAAAATTCGCAAAGCTCAAAACCCCGCGTTTTACGTCATAGACTATCTGTGGGGCGGCTTTGCGAGCCTAGGGGCGGTGTGCTTTTTCATAGCCGTCTGGCAGGTGGCGAGCGAGGCTTACGGGCCGCTTATTCTTCCGGAACCCGCGGCTGTTTTTTCTAAAGCGTGCGAAATTTTAAAAAATTTCGCCGCAAACGATCTAGCCCTGTCGCTTAAGCGCGCGCTTGCAGGCACCTTCCTCGCGCTTTTTGCGGGGATTTGCAGCGGGCTTGCGGCGGGGTATTTTAAAAGCCTGCGAGCCTTTTTAAACCCGCTAATTACCGTGCTTCTTTCGACTCCGCCCATCGTTTGGATCGTACTTGCGATATTTTGGTTTCATTTCGGCGATAAAAGCGTGCTTTTTACCGTCGTTATCGTTGTCGCGCCGATGACTTTTGCGTCCGCGGCGCAGGCTATGGCTAGCGTGAGTACCGAATATACCGAGCTTTTCGACAGCTACAAAAGCTCAATTTTAAAAAAACTGCGCTACCTCTACGCGCCGCATCTAATCGAGCGGCTACTCCCTGCGATCTACGTCGCGGTCAGCAACGGCGCGAAGGTGCTCGTAATGGCGGAGCTTTTGGGCGCGAACGACGGCATCGGCGCAAAGATCGCCGAAGCGCGCGTCAATATCGATACGGTCGAGGTCATGGCGTATGTGTGCCTAGTCATAGCCTTTACGGCGCTTTTTGATTATCTCGTGACCAAGCCGCTTCAAATTTTACTGATGCCGTGGAGCAGATGATGCTAAAAATTTCAAATTTGCGCTACGAAATTCTACGCGACGTTATAATTTCTGATTTTTCATTGCAGCTGCGCGTGGGCGAAGTAAAGACGCTCTTTGGCCCCAGCGGCTGCGGCAAGACTTCGCTTTTGCGGCTGGTCTGCGGGCTGGAGGATAAAAAAAGCGGGCAGATCGAAAACGGCTTTAAAAAAATCAGCTTTTTGTTTCAAGAAAACCGCCTGCTACCAAACCTCACGGCGCTTAAAAATATCGAAATTTTTAGCCCCGCGGGCGTGAGCGAAATTTACGCCCTCGCCGCAAAGATCGGGCTAAGCCCGAGCGATCTGAATAAATTCCCGCGCGAGCTAAGCGGCGGTATGCAAAAGCGCGCGGCGTTTTTGCGCACGATCCTTAGCGGCTGCGATCTGGCGCTGCTTGATGAGCCGTTTGTAGGTCTGGATCGCGATCTGCGCGGCGTGTTGATCGAAATTTTAGTCTCAAAGATCGAGCGCGAGGGGCTTGCCTGCCTTTTGGTGACCCACGACCGCTTCGAAGCCGCACGCCTAAGCCACGAGATCATCGAGCTTGAGCCCAAAGGGATGGGGCTTAGACGCGTCGTGAGGCTGGATGAGCCGCTAAGCGCGCGCGACGAGCGGTACGAAGAGCGCGTGGTAAGCGAGCAGTTTAGGGGAGTGAGCTATTATGAGTAGAAATTTTATCTTTAATGCGCGCAAGCAGGGAGGTTCCGCACGAAATTTAAACTTACGTTGCGGTTCAGACGCGAGCAAGCAGGGCTTTGGTGCACATCGCAATCCAGGCGCGTACGAACACGGACATTTGCCGAGCGCTAGATGCGACGACCTCAGCGCTTGCATATATGGGTTTTTGCGGGGCACCTGGCGCTACGATCTGGATGCACGCGGGCGCGAGCTTTTGCGGGATTCTGGATGTATCGATGTCGGCGCGGGCAGACACGGCCTCTCACAGGATATAGGGTGCTGCGGTTTTATCACACCGAAATACGAACTGCGCAGCCGTGCAAACTGCGATTATAGCGTGAGCGTGCTCCTGAACGGCGCAGTGTACTGCGGTTTTGCCGCGCAAAATTCGACGAAATTTAGCAGCGATACATACTGCGGCTCTAGCGAGAGTACTTACTCGTGGTATAGCTCTAGCGTGAGCGCTTGTTTACGGCGCGTTGACGCAAACCGAGATGTCCACTCGCGCCGCGATCCCAGCGCGAACGCTCGTTTGCGACGCAGCTCTAGTACGAGCGGCCGTTTGCAATCTAGTATGAGCGGACGCTCGCAGCGCAACTTCAATGCAGACATTTGCTTGCGTCGCGTTGGCACGAAGCGAGGCGTCCATTTGTACCGCGAATTTGGCGCGAACCGAGACGCCTTTCCGCGTTGCGGTTTTGATGCATGCGGATTGAGCGCGCAGTTCAGCGCTCAAAAAGCCGTTTTTAGTGCCTACCGCTCGCCGTTTTGCGATGCAAGTGGGCTAGGTAGCGAGCAAAATCCTACTCTCGGCACGTTTTGTGCGGTGCAGAATTTTTTGAATTTACACGGCGCGCGCGATTTTAAGAATTTCGGCTCCGTAAATTTGAATAAATTTAGCCTCGCCGAGCTGCAATTTGCAAATTTAAAAAAGCAAATCCGCGCAGGCGAAGGTACCGAGAAGAGCGCCGATCCGTGCAATTTGACGAGTTTTGGGCGCGAGACCCGTGTGCTGCGCAGACTAGGCTCTGAAAGTAAAATTCTCGCGCCGCGTAGATTTTACTTTCAGAGCGCGGTTGGTGCGCCGTACGGACCCGGCCTCGGATACAGAAATTGCAAATTTGCGCAAAATCCTAAAGTTTGTGCCTCGGATTTTACGCAAAATTTTAAAAATTTTGACCGGGGCTTGGAAGCTGAGCCCGCGCAAAATTTCAAAATTTCCGCTCTAAATTTTACGCGAAATTTTAAAAATTCCGCTCGCGATAGAGAAGCCGAGCCTGTGCAAAGCTTCAAAAATCAAAACCTCGCGCAGGACTTCTCACAAAACGGTAAAAGCTACGATCAAAATTCCACTCATGGTTTTTCGCAAAGCGGTAGAAGCGCCGAGCTAAATTCCAAACCGAGTTTCTCGCAGAACATTAAAAATTCCGAACGGAATTTCCCGCTAAGTTTCTTACAAAGCATCAAGAATTCCGATCAAAGTCAAAATTTTAAATCTAGTTCCGCGCAAAGCCGCGCCGAGCCAAATTCTGTTCAAAACTTCTTGCAAAGCGCTAAAAATTCCGATCGGAATTCCAAAGCTAATTCCACGCAAAACCAAACCGAGCCTGTTTCGCCGCAGGAGCTCAAAAATCCGGAGCCGTGCGGGGTGCAGCAGCAAGAGCTAGGCTTTTACGCGCCTAAATTTAAAGATGAGCGCGCGAGAAATTTTTTCTCCCATCCGATGCGCGCCTTCGTTCTTTGCGCCTGCTTTTTTGCGGCGCTGGGCGCGCTTAGCTTTTTAGCGCCCGATGCGCTAGCGATCGATTATGTCGCCGCTCATAAGTTTTACTTTCTGTTTTTAGCGCCTTCGTGCATCTACGCGGCGTTTTTGCTTACCGCGCTGCCCGATTGGACGAACTTCGAGGGCTCGCTAAAGCCCGTCTCGCTTGCCTTTGCCGCCTGCCTGATCGCAGCTTTTATCGCGAGCTTTTTAAATTTACGGCTCGCGGCGGCGATTGTGGCGCTGTTTTGGGCGATATTTTTCATCTTTGCGGCATGGCTTTTGTGGCTGGATAAAAACTCGAATAATTTTAGCATCCTAGCAGTCTTAGCGGCGTTTTGCGCCTGCTCTGTGGCCTACGGCGCGAGCGGAGATGAGAAATTTTTGCTTAGCTTCGTGCATATCAACATCGCAGCAATCGCCGTCGTAAGCTACCGCATAAGCGTCGTAATCGGCAACGAAGCGCTAAGAGAGTCGGGGCTGAAGGACGCCGTTTTTATTCCAAATTTTATCTACAAAAATTTAGCCGCTTTTCTTGCTTTCGCTTTGGCGCTCGCGACGCCCTTTTTAAGCGAGGCGGCATGCGGATTTATCGCGCTTGGTATCGGGTTTTTGTTTTTGGCAAAGCTTCGCGAACTGCACTACGCCGAAATTCTAAGCCGCCACTATATGGCGTTTTACTACGCGTTGCAGGCTGCATGTGCGGTGGGATACCTGTGGCTGGGCGCGGTGCTGATCCGCGGGGGGTACGCTGCCGCACCGCTGCACATCATCGCGATCTGCTATATCTACGGAGCGATACTTTTCGTAGGAATGATCGCAGGCCAGCGTCACAGCGGAATTTCGCCGTTAAACTTCCCGCGCCTAAGCCGCGCGGCGCTCGTTTTGGCTCTGCTCGCGGGGGCTTTAAGAGCCGTTTTTGCGGGCGAGAGCTTTGTTTTATATGTGATGATCCCCTCGGCGCTTTTCATCGCCGCGGTCGCGCTATATCTGATAAATTTCATTCCGATCTTTCTGAAAAATCCTTTCAGCGCGGATCCGGATTGATAATCATCAAAGCGAGCTTGCTAAATTTTAGCTAAAATCGATCAAATTTCATTTCAAGGAGAACTTATGCAACACATCAAAAATATCGACGCCGCTAAGGCCGTAGAACTTGCTTCGCTAGTCGAAGTGTCCCCTCATAAGGTGATTTCGCGCACCCTCGCGCAAAATCCAGCGCTGAATATGACGCTTTTCGCCTTCGACGGCGGCGAGGAGATCAGCTCGCACAAATCCGACGGCGACGCGTTCGTTTACGTGCTTGAGGGCGAGGGCGATTTCACGATCGACGGGCAGAAGCACCGCGTAAAAGCGGGGCAAAGCATCGTTATGCCTGCGGGCTTGCCGCACGCGATCTTCGCTCCAGTGCCGTTTAAGTGGTTTTTAGTAGTGGTTTTTTAGCCTCTAAACTTAAGGGCGGGCTAAATTTTAAAATTTAAGCCCGCCCGCCGCTTCATAAAATTTTATCCGAAATTCCATTTGCAGGGTCGTTCTGTTTGTTTCTGACGGCTATCGCTCGCCTTCGTAAAATTTTAAAATTTAGAAACGTTTAAATTTTACTTTTACCGTGCCCAAAAATTTCGTCTGTTTTGCAAACCGTGCGAAAGCTGAAAATAACGCGCATCGCGTTTGCGCGCCGCGCCGAGCCTGAAAACTGCGCGCTTAAGCCTGTATCGCAAGTCAAATCCATAGCTCGCGCGTTAAATTTCAAAGTCGCGTCAAGCATGCAAATGCGCGCCAAGCTAATCGAGCAGATAGGCGCTGTAATAGGGCAATGCGCCAGGCGCGCAATACATATCGGGCGAGTAGAGCAGACGGGCGCTGTAGTAGGGTAAACCTGCCTAGTGCGCAATGCGCGCCTAGCTCATAAATTAAGCGTTAAATTTAAAGGCCGTGTCCGGAGCGAAATACACGCCAGACCGGCCTAAATTTTAAAATTTAGCTCTCGCTCGGGATCAGCTCCTTGATGATGAGCTCAGGCGTGATCGTGCCGCGGAAGTTGTTTTTGCTAATCGTAAAGATCGCGTCCACTCGCTCGCCGGCGCGCGGCAAAAAGTCGTAGTTAAAAAACAGCGCCTCGACGCTGCTGCCGTTTTTATCAAGCGCCATTTTGATATGCTTGCCCTCCTTGCCGATCTCCCTGATATTGCGGGCGCGCGCGCCTTTGATGCAAAAGAGCGGGCGCGGATTTTTCTGCCCGTACGGCTCGTAAAATTCTAAAATTTCAAGCAGCTCGAAGTCTATCTGCGACGCGTCCAGCTCGCCCAGCAGATCGTCTTGCGCGCTAAAATCGCTCAGATCCTTAGGTGTTATGCGCTCATTTACGCGGCGCTTAAACTCCTGAAGTAGCGCAGGATCGATCCCCACGCCAGCAGCGCCCTTGTGTCCGCCGAAGGTCGTTAAAATTTCGCTTTGCGAGGAGATCAGCTCTAAAATGTCGAATTTACCGATGCTACGCGCGCTTCCTTTGGCGCGCGAGTCGCTTACGCTAAAGACGATCGCGGGCTTTTTGTAGGTCTTGCTTAGGCGGCTTGCGACGATGCCGATAATGCCTTCGTGCCACTGCGGACCCCACACGACGATGACGTTGTCGCTCGGATCGACGCTTTTTACGATCTCGTCGTAGAGGTTTTTCTCCTCCTCTTTGCGCGAGTTGTTGATAGAATTTATCGTCTCTAGGTAGTGGTTTGCCTCTCTGATATTTTTGGCGCATAAAAAGTTATACGACATCGTAGCATCGTCCATCCGCCCCGTACAGTTGATTAGCGGCGCGATCGTGTAGCTGATATCGTCGAATTCGAAGTGTTTTTTGAAATAGTGCTCCTTAATCGCCTTGAAGCAGGCGCGGTTCGAGCTATTTAGCCGCTTGATGCCGAAGCGCAAAAGCGCGCGGTTCATATCGCGCAGCTCCATCATATCGGCGATTATGGCGATGATGAGGATATCCATCGAGCTTGCCATATCGTAGTTCACGCCGAGGGTTTCTTTTAGCGCGCCTACAAGATACCACGCTACCTGCGCGCCGCAAATTTCGATATTTGGGAAGGTGCAATCGGGCTGCTTCGGATTGATTATCGCATAAGCTCTAGGCAGCACGGGCGGGGGCATGTGATGATCGGTGATGATGAGATCGATTCCCTTTTGAGCGCAAATTTCGGCAGCTTCCGTCGCGGAGGTGCCGTTATCTACGGTGATGATGAGATCCACGTCCTCAAGCTCGCCTATGATCTCGCTGTTTAGCCCGTATCCGTCGGTGAAGCGGTTTGGGATCTTGATAACGTAATCCGCGCCTATTTGATTGAAAAAATCGCTCATTATGACGGTGCTTACGATACCGTCGACGTCGTAATCGCCGACTACGGCTATGCGCTGGTTTTCTTCGATGGCAGTTTTTATGCGCAAAGCCGCCTTGTAGGTATCCTTCAGATCGCAGGGTAAGGGAATTTCAGAAATTTTAGTATGCCGATCGTTCGCAAATCTCGATTTTAGAATTTCCCTTATCTCATTTTTACCTAGCATTTTTTATAGATGCTTCGATAAAGCCCAAAATAGCGGGATTTGGGCGCACTAAACGGCTGGTAAATTCCGGGTGAAACTGCACGCCCAGAAAAAACGGATGATTTTTTAGCTCGACCGCTTCGATAAGCCCGTCGCTCTCGCCGCAGACGATAAGACCGTGCTTTTCAAACTCGGCGCGGTACTTCGGATTGGCTTCATATCGGTGGCGGTGGCGTTCGCGGATGGTTTTTTGCTCACCGTAAATTTTACCCAAAAGCGAGCCCTTTTTGACGTCGCAGTCATAGCCGCCCAGCCGCATAGTACCGCCCATAGGGGATTTGTGCGTGCGGATCTGCTTTTTGCCGCTCGCGTCGATGAAGCTGTCGATGAGGTAGATCACCGGATCTTCGGTCTGTGGGTCAAATTCCGAGGAGTTGGCGTTTTTCAGTTTTAAGACATTGCGCGCAAACTCCACCATCGCAAGCTGCATCCCCAGGCAGATGCCCAAAAACGGCACCTTATGCACCCGCGCGTAGTTTATGGCTAAAATTTTACCCTCTATCCCGCGTGAGCCGAAGCCGCCCGCGACCAAAATTCCGTTTACGTCGCGGAAAATTTCATCCACATTGCTCGCTTCAATTTTTTCGCTATCTACCCATTTTAAGCTTATCCGCGTATCAAGCGTCGCGCCCGCGTGGATGATCCCCTCGGTGAGGGATTTGTAGCTTTCTTTTAGATCGATATATTTGCCGACGAAGGCGATCGTGGTTTCGTTCGTAGGCACGATGACGCGCTTAACGAGGCTGTCCCAGTTACTCATATCGACTTCGAGCTTGTTTAAGCTTAAAGTCTCCGCGATCGGCGTTAAAATATCCTGCTTCAAAAACGCAAGCGGGATCTGATAGATGCTCGCGCTATCGGGGCTTTCAATGACGCAGTTTTTATCCACGCCGCAGCTTAGCGCGATCTTATCTTTAAGCGCGCGATTTAGCGGCATTTCGGAGCGGCAGATTATCATATCGGGGCTGATACCGATGCGGCGCAGCTCGCCTACGCTGTGCTGCGTGGGCTTGGTTTTGAGCTCGCCCGCGACTTTTATAAAAGGCACGAGCGTGAGGTGGATATTCATCGTATTTACTCTACCCAGCTCCACTCTCATCGCGCGGATCGCCTCTAAAAACGGTAGCCCCTCGATGTCGCCCACGGTGCCTCCGATCTCGACGATCAGCACATCATTGCCCTCGCCCGCCTTTTTTATGCGGCGCACGATCTCGCCTACGATATGAGGGATCACCTGGATCGTCTTGCCCAAATAATCGCCCCTGCGCTCCTTTTCGATGACGGAGCTGTAAACTTTGCCCGTGGTGAAGTTGTTGTCTTGGCTTAAATTTTCATCCAAGAACCGCTCGTAGTGCCCAAGATCCAGATCGGTCTCCGCGCCGTCGTCGGTGACGAAAACCTCTCCGTGCTCCAGCGGGCTCATGGTGCCGGGATCTACGTTGATATAAGGATCCGCCTTTAATATGCGCACTTTAAGCCCCGCGTGCTTTAAAAGCGTCGCGATCGACGCCGCCGCAATGCCCTTACCCAGCGAGCTCAGCACTCCGCCGGTGACGAAAATATATTTCGTTTGTTTTGCCATAAGTTTTCCTAAATTTTGATATTAATGCCGCGATTATAACTTCTTTTAGGTTAAAGCACACTAAGCTAGAATTTGAAAATTTTAGAAATTTACGGCAAAATACGCACCCAAATAAATTTTAAATTTAAAGGAGAGATGATGAAAAAGATCATCGCGGCTTTAGTGGTCATCGTAGCGCTTATAGTGGGCGTTTTTGTAGCGACGAAGGATGCTAAAACGGGCGTAGCTAAAAGTGTAAACGATAGCATAACCAAAACGGTTGACGGTGCGGTCGGCAAGAGTGCCAGCGCGGCGATTGAGCAGCAGATTGCGGAATTTATCGCTAGAAACGAAATTTTCGAGACTAAAAGCGCTAAATTTTATCCTGGAGATAGCAACTCAAGCGGCTTTATCGAAGGCGTAGTAAAAAAAGAGAAACTGCAAAAAAGCCTTGCTGAAGGCTTTAGCAAGCTAAAGGAAAAAGCAGGCGCGCAAGATAGCAACGATACGGACGAGCCGGATCCTGCTAAAATTTTCCCGGAAGATTTTGCTTTTCGCTATGACTACACTATCAAGCATAGTGTAAAAAACGCTGCGGATGGATTTGAGAGCGACGGAATTTTAACGATTAAGACGCCATATTACGCGGAGCCTTGCAAGAAGCTGTTTAAGACTGACGCGCCGCTTAGCACGCATCTAAACTACGGACCTACAGAGGTTAAATTTAGCGCAAAGCTAGCCGATATAAATGTGCTCGAAGATGGCGGAATAGGACGTCTTGCAGGTCTTAGCCTAAACGGCACGAGCGATATGAGCGGAAAAACGATAAAAGCCTTGGGTTTTAAAATCGGTGAAATTTTTATAGACGACGGCAAGGATTCGGGTCTTGATGTGAAGGATCTTATCTATGAGGCAAACTTTAAAAACGGCATCCAAGATCTAGACGATAATATAACTAAGCTCTTTTTGAATGACATAGATTTTGCAGGCAGCACAAAAGAGCTAGTCGTAACTGTAGATAAGCAGCGCTTCGTCGTAGTTACGGATATGAGCACGGAAGGCAGCTACCGCGTAAAAGATGGAATTTTAAATTTCAACGAAAGCGATAAAGCCCAAAGCCTAAAAATCGCCGACGTGCTAGTGCGAAACATCCATTTAGGCGTCGATACCAGCTTTAGCGCCGCACTTTTCGAAAAATATCTGTCTGTTATCTCAAATCCGCAAGAAGGCGAAAAATTAGCGGAAAATAAAGAGCTTTTTATGAAGCTGCTAAAAGATGATATGAAAATCAACGTGAATGATTTTTCGTTTGAAAATAGCCTCGGTAAGAAATTTGCTTTTAACGCAAGCGCGCTAGTAGGCGGCTACATCGACGAGACGCAGCTTTTTAAGCGTATGAGCTTGGACGGCAAAGCTACGATAAATACGACCATCACGGACTTCCTATCACCTTATGACAGCCTGCGCGATTTTGCACCGATGGCGGAAGTTTACGGCTCGCAGTTTCTTAAGCCAGACGGAGATGGGGTTAAGATGGAGTTTAGCTTCGATAAAGCAAGGAACTCTATGATCTTAAACGGAAAGCCTATCCCACTACCGCACAATTAAATTTTTAAGCTTTGCGGGCAAATTTTAAACCTGCCCGCAAAGCTTTTTTATTTCTTACTTTTTCGGCGCAGAATTTCGCAAAACTCCGCGTAAATTTTTACCTGCATAATTTCGCAGCGGCGCCATAAAATTCCGCTCGAATTTTACCGTATCTTTTCCGCCCGCTTCGCTAAATTTTAAAACTTACAAGCCAAAATCTAATATTTGCAATGACAGATAGACTTAAGCAATTTTGGCTATAATGCGCGCCTTTGCAGCGTAGCTAGCGTAAATTTAAAAGACGGCGGGATTATGAGCGGCATTTATTACGCCGCCTCTTTTGACGACGTATTTTATATTGGGAAACTAACGCTAAATTTGCATTTTTAAATTTCAAGGAATGATATGAAAGTAATCAAACGCAACGGCAGAACCGAGGAACTTGACGTAAGCAAGATCAAAAAATATACGAGCGAGGCAGTGGAGGGGCTGGAAAACGTAAGCCTTAGCGAGCTTGAGGTGGACGCAAAGATCCAGTTTCGCGATATGATCACCACTGAAGAGATCCAGCAAACCCTCATCAAAACCGCGGTCGAGAAGATCGACGTGGACCGCCCGAACTGGACCTTCGTCGCCGCGCGGCTATTTTTATACGATCTGTATCACAAAGTAACGGGCTTTAGCGGCTACAACAGCCTACAAGATTACTTCGCTCGCGGCGAGGCGGCGGGTCGCATAATGCTCGGCTTAAAGGAAAAATACGACTTAGATGATCTAAATTCTTATCTGCAGCCGCAGCGCGATTTGCAGTTTAACTACCTCGGCATCAAGACGCTTTACGATCGCTACCTCATCAAAGATAAAAGCGGCGCGCCGATCGAGCTTCCGCAGCAGATGTTTATGGCGATCGCGATGTTCCTTGCGCAAAACGAGCTTGACTGCCAGAGCTGGGCTAAGAAATTTTACGATCTTATATCTAAATTTGAAGTCATGCTGGCTACTCCGACGCTCTCAAACGCCCGCACGACGCGACATCAGCTAAGCAGCTGCTACGTGGGCTCCACGCCCGATAATATCGAAGGAATTTTTGATAGCTACAAGGAGATGGCGCTTCTGAGCAAATTCGGCGGCGGTATCGGCTGGGACTGGTGCAAGGTGCGCGCGATGGGCGGCAGCATCGACGGGCATAAAAACGCAGCGGGCGGCATCATCCCGTTTTTAAAGATCACGAACGACATCGCCGTCGCCGTCGATCAGCTGGGCACGCGTAAAGGCGCTATCGCCGTGTATATCGAGCCGTGGCACATGGACGTGAGCGACTTTTTAGATCTGCGCAAAAACTCGGGCGAAGAGAGGCGCCGCGCGCATGAAATTTTCCCCGCGCTGTGGATAAACGATCTGTTTATGAAAAGACTTCAAAGCGGCGGCAAGTGGACGCTCTTCGATCCCGCAGAAGTAAGCGATCTAAGCGATCTATATGGCGCGGAATTTGAAGCGCGCTACGAGCAGTACGAGGCCGACGATAAAATTTCAAAATCTACCATCCTGGCAAAGGAGCTTTGGAAGAAAATTTTAACGAGCTATTTTGAGACCGGAATGCCCTTTTTATGCTTCAAAGATAACGCCAACCGCATCAATCCAAACGCACATCAAGGCTTAATCAGGAGCTCAAATTTATGCACGGAGATCTTTCAAAACACGGCGCCGAACCACTATAAAATTAAGGTCGTATTTGCCGACGGCAGCGAGAGGCTGTTTGAGGAAAACGAAGAAGTAAGAACCGACGCAGGCATCGTAAAAAAGGCGAAAAAGATCACCGCGCTAGACGCGCTGGGCGGTAAAGAAATTTTTATCGTAGAAAAGGGCTGCAGCGAGGGCGCGACGGCAGTTTGTAACCTCGCAAGCGTAAATTTAAGCAAAATCAACAGCCGCGAGGAGATAGCTCGCGTGATGCCGATCGCTGTGAGGATGCTCGATAACGTCATCGATCTAAATTTTTACCCGCACGCCAAGGTCAAACACACCAATCTAAAAACCCGCGCGATAGGGCTCGGCGTAATGGGCGAAGCGCAGATGCTTGCCGAGCGCGGCGTGAAGTGGGGCAGCTACGAGCACTTCGAGCTGATCGATAGGATAATGGAAAACGTAAGCTTTAACGCGATCAAGGCAAGCTCAAATTTAGCCGTAGAAAAGGGCAGATACCCTGATTTTGCAGGCTCAAAGTGGAGCGAAGGAATTTTCCCGATCGATTTAGCGAACGAAAACGCCAAAGCGCTCGTTAAGCGCGGCGGGCTTTTTGAGCAGAGCAGCTGCGACTGGGACGGGCTGCGCGAAAAAGTAAAGCGCGACGGCATGCGAAATGGCTATCTGATGGCGATCGCGCCGACATCGAGCATCAGCATACTCGTAGGCACCACGCAGACGATCGAGCCGGTGTATAAGCGCAAATGGTTCGAGCACAATCTAAGCGGTATGATCCCGGTCGTCGTGCCGAATTTAAGTCCAAAAACGTGGCAGGCGTACGTACCTGCGTACGAGCTCGATCAGCGCCTGCTCGTAAAAGCGGGCGCCATCCGCCAAAAATGGATCGATCAAGGTCAGAGCCTAAATATCTTCATGAGCCTAGACAAAGCTAGCGGCGGCTATCTGAGCGAAATTTACACGCTCGCGTGGCAGCTGGGGCTAAAATCGACCTACTACCTGCGCTCCGAAAGCCCAGATAGCGAGAAGCTAAACAACGTCGCGGATCGCTCGATCGAGTGTGAGGGGTGTCAGTAAAATTTCGAGAGATTTTAGAATTTTTTAAGCGCCGCCATAGAATTTTGTAAAAATTTAAGCGTTTAATACTAATGGAAAGGCAAAATTATTCACTAAGTAATTCGCCCCTCTCGAGGTGTGAATTACTTAAATTATGAGCGATTATGATCAGATTTGCAAAAATAAAATTGCCCAATAGCGCTCGCTCAAATTTAAAGCGTAGATTATTCCACCTGTCCGAGCTTTTTGAGATAGGCAAAAATTTTAGCGATCTCGATCATTTTGTTTAGGCTTTCGAGCAGCTTCGCGCTTTGAGAGCTCGGCGCAGATTTGAAAATTTCGCTATTTTCAACGCCTATTACTAGGCTGTTCTCGCCCAGATAAAGCTCGGTTTTACCAAATAAATTTACGGTGATCGTCTGCATATTTTCTAAAATTTTTTTGTTTTGCAAAAATGCGGCGGCGGCGGGGTTGTTTAGATACACGTCAAACGACGCGCTTAAGTGTGGGCTATCTTTAAGTAGCTTCAGATCTGATGCACCGAATATAAACTCCCCGCGCGGCACGACTAAAATTTTACTATCGAAGGTCTCGCTAAAATCAAATTTTGCAAAAAGCCCGTCGAAAATCGCAGTATCATCCTTTTTTTTAAGATGCAAAATTTTATCCAGCTCAAATACCCGATTTTCTCTGTTTTTATCGAAATCGCGACTTAGGCAGATGTCGCCGATTTTTATGCCAAATTCGGGCGTCTTGCCCACTATCGCGTGCTTGCAAGTGCATAGATTCGCCTCTTTACGGAGCGGATTTTTGTAAATTTCATCGAGCAAAAACGCGCCGAAAGGCTGAAAGGTAAGACGCAGCTCCTTTGCGATCCAAAGCAGAAATTCGTTTTTAAAAGCCTCTTCGCTGAGCGATTCAAATTTATGCGAAATGCGCACAGCTAGGTATTTGTAAGCAGGATAAGCAAGAGCTAGCAGTACCAATAAAAACAGGAACGAGAAATCTCCGAAATCCTTGCGCATAGCGATAAACAGCGCCAGCACAACCACTGCTACACCGCCACGCGCCTTCCAAAGCGCCACATTGCGCGCTCCATCTAGTTTTTGCTTTTTTAATTCGTAAGAAACAAGGCTCATTGCTATCCCCGTGAGTGAAATTTGACGCTCATTATAGCGAAAAATGGGATTAAATCAAGCCATATGATAAGCGCGTTGCTATTTATAAGGCGGGTTTTTTCATAATAACTCAAAAGCGTAGAAATCGCCGTCTTTTTCTCTGTATTTTACAATATCGCCGTATTTGAATTCTAAAATTTCATCCAGTTCGGATTTAAAATTTGTCGTATCGATAATTTTAAAAATATATTGCGCGATTTGAGCAGCCTTTACCGGGCGCCATACATTAATATCTTCGTTTAAAATTTTTATAAAAATTTCTTTATCGATCGCGCTCGCCATATTAAACCTTTCTGCCCGGTTATCTAAAATTCTTTCTGCCTAGCCACAATTTAAGATATTTTAATATGGGTCTTAAATAATCATTAGTAGCGTTGGCTTTAAAGGTGCTTACGTCCGATTCTATCAAATACCAGCTATATCCGTCATCCTTTAAAATATTCATTTTGCGATGTTTGGCCTTGGCGTTTGCGTCCGATATCTCTATATCAAATACTTTATTTGCAATATTTATCTGTACCGATAGATTAGGGCTTAGATCATATATGAAACGATTAAAATCTTTGATGATATGGGTATTATATACATCATCGATCATCTTGGCTCTTCTCTTCCTAAAAATTTCCTCTTCTATTGGGTCTCCGTCGATAAGCTTTCCATAATGATCCGCGTCTGCTATGAGCTCTTCGTAAGATGCGGTAAAACATCCAAAAAATCCCCTATGCATCCCAAATTTCCAATTCGTAGGCACCGTTTCATCAATTACTTGAAAATATTCGCTATTAAATCGATTGTAATCTATATCATCTGCAAACGGTAATATGCAATAATAAACCTGTCCCTCTTCATATTGGATACCATGAACAAAATAGGTTCTGTTTAATCCCAGATACTCATGCCTATCTTCTTTTATACATTTTACAATCATTTAAAATCCTTATCTACTTTTTCCATTTAAATTTTAATTTCTTTCGCTTAATTTTTATAAAATTTTCTAGTTGCTTATCGGTAAAATTTAAAATTTCTTTTCGGTTTTGTAAATTTACATAGGTGTGCCTTATATCGCAATTACCGACAAAGGCGGCTTCCCAGTTCTTAATTAGCCAACTCGAGCTTATCGCATATTCCCGTCCTTTATCCGAGCGCATTTTATCGCTATAGCCAATAGGCGCAAACATACCGGAATAAAACCCCTCCAGATAGGGTAGTCTCGGGCATCCTTCCGTATCGGTTGCGACGATAAATTTTATCTTTCGATCATACGGACGAAAAGCCTTGTGACACTCTATAATATCTCCATTTTTTAGATCGTCTTTGAATTCTAAAAATTTATAAGTAAATTTTGCGGGAATTTTATCATTTATCCTTTTGTATTCGGCTAAAAAACTATCGTAATAAGAAAATATGCTTATATTTCTGGGCGACTCTGGATCACATACAAAATCTAAATTCTCCAATATCCACTTTTTAGAAATCAGACCATTATTATTTTTCGCATTAGCTTCGGGCGGCAATACTATAAACTCCCCCGAATTATCGCCGTTTATACGTAGCAGATTATTCCAGCTACAAAATAAAAACCGCCTTTGACCGATCTGCAGTATATCGCCCTCCGCGAAAATTTCTCTAAAATTATTAATCGAAAATTTCCTTCTACCTCTTACGGGTATTATCTTTTTATAATTTCTTTTCATGGTCCTTCTTCCGTTTTATTATTAAATCGCCGCGCGCTTACTAAATTCCTAAATGCAAAATATATAAATCATTTTTAATTGCCGAATCGATTAGTTCCAATAGGCCGTCTAATTGCTCGATAACCGAGGATCTATTTAACACACAATTTTTATCAAAAACAATCTGCTCATCCGCGCTCAAGAAAAGCGATCTCCAAGAGCATATTATATCTCTAAATTTAGCTTTATCTTCTATCCAGCTATAGCCATAGTAATTTAGACCTTTTTTCAAATTTACCTCATCGTTCCATGTGGTTTGTACCCACTCAAGAGAGTACGAAATATGAAGTATCAGATCATCACTAATTACTACGCAATGCTCTTTAGAGAAGATATTTTCTTTTATCTTTTTGAGTAAAAATTCATGTTTAGGCATACAGCTCCTTATTGTTTTAAAGCATGACTTTAATAAAGCTCGATCTAGCTATTCGCCAAATTTCATCCAAGCCGCGGCATATTCTTGTGTCTCATTTCTAAAATATTTGCTAATTATATTATATTCGTCCCCTTTCGCAATATTTATAATTGTTTCAACAAAGCCGGTGCAAAACGCCGTGCCGATATATTCGTCTTCATTTGCCGCTCCCTTTTCCACAAAATCAAAAATTTCATTTCTTGTCTTTTCGTCCAAATCATCAAAAATTTTAATCGTAGTTTCTGCAAAAGATGCAAGCAACCACAATAAGCTAGGTATGTACTCCATATCGAAAGGAAATATCTGCTCTTGATAGGCGTTAAAATACACCCTGTTTTTCTCTATAAAGAAATAGATATATTCCTCATACTTGCCCAAATCAGTCTCTATTAAGCGCATTTGCCAATCCTTATAAATTTTTGCCCTTATAATACTTCTCCCAAAATTTTATAGCGCTTTTTATCTCTTTTTCAAAATGTTTGAATGGTATATAAATTTCTTCTTGTTCGTAGGGCTTTAACTTTTTATACTTCTTGGAATGCGTAATTCTCGCAATATCTTCATAATTTTTTTGTAAAAAATCTATGATTATTTTTACCTCATCTCTGCTAAATTGTTTTGCTAGCGCCCGTCGCATAGGCGGTGCAAATGCTTGAATGAACATATCCTCTATAATCGCCTCATCGCCGAAGCGCTCGTAAAAATCAATAAAATCCAGGATATAATACCTAAAAGCATAGTCATTAAAGACACTCAAATCTCCCGATAAAATTTTGATCGTGCCATGGTCTAAATCGCACAGATCTTTACCGCACAGATCTTGTTCGACAAGCTCATCCTTTTGTACAGGATTTGTTATAATTTCCGGCTTTTGTAGTTTAAGCCGCACCTTTAGCACTTTTATTCTATTCGATAAGTTCATTTTGCCCTCCTTTTTAGAAAGTATAAAATTTGAGCTTGGCTTATAATGCTCTTTTACTCTTATCAGATATATTAAATACAGGATCAATCCTATGATAAGTAGTAGTTGCATAATGACGGATTGGGTTGTGGCTACGACATAGACTTTCCCTCCGCGATAACCGCCTTCCGTTAATAGTTTATGAAAATTTAAAGACGATAGGATAATAAAAAATATCGTCATTACAATTCTTACCGGTTTCATGGTTTTAAATTATCCTTATATGAAATTCTAAGGACAGTTTATCGCCTTTTATCCAATCAAAGCCTAAGAATTTCATTGATAAATACACCTCGCTCAAGATTCAAATTTATTCATCTAAAAAATACACGTCATTATCTAAATTTATATCGTTATCCGCTAATAGCCTTAGCAAGTCCGTATCGTAGTATAGACCCGGCAAGCTGCTGTGGCTGTAAATCACGACTCTTAGCAGCTTTTTCACGCTTTGTAATTTTATACTCCTCGCGACATTTATGTCTGCCAAGAATTTTTTAATTAGATCTCCGGCAGAAGGTATATCATAAAATTTTCCCTCTATGCTAAAGCCAAAATTTCTGTATTTTAAAATAGAGCCTTTTAGTTTCAAATCTCCCTTGCGCCAGGTTTTTGTTGCGGATATGCCGCTGCTGCTTATTGTCTCGGATAGATCTCTATCGCTTTCGATCGATAGGATTAGGATTACTTTGTTGCTTTTCAAGATCGCTCCTAAAAATCTTTTATATCCCATCTACGCATACATTAGCATTCAGTTTGGCGCACATTTTATATTTATCTAAATATGAGCAAAAACTAATATATTCTGTATTGTAAGCTAAAATTTTCATTTGGACACCCGCCCGGGGCAAATGACTGGGCAATATGCAAAGTCATCTCCGTTTCTAGCGCGATAATTAGTGATATATTCGATCGCTACTTCAAATGCATCGTCATCTTCCGATTTAATACTCCAACTATCGTATGTGATTATGGGCTTATTGCCGCTTAGGCGATATACATCCCCTCCGACGATAAGCATATCTCTATCTCTTGCGATTTTTAGCACCTCCATTACATCATCAAATCTCCAAGCGATTCCATAAATTCCATACTCCTCCCTTAAGCGTATACCGCGCTCTAGCAGATCTTGCAGTACGATATTTACGTAATCTTCATCTATAAACGCCGCGCCATCTTCTTCAACTGACATAATCTCTCCTTTCATTAAAATTTAATTTATTGCAAAGACTTTTCTATATCGTTTATTAGGCGATGAAGCGTTTCGAGACGACTAGAACTCGGATTATTTTGGTTCAAAATTCTAAAATATCGCTATATTTCATCGTCTTTATATTGCGCTCGTCAAAAGATGGAGGTATATATTTTTCGTTCATCTTAATGATTTTTGCGATATAGCTCTCGCTTATGCCGTTTTTTGGTTTTTTGTGCGATATATGCGCCAAAGGGCTTTTGGACGATGTTTATCGCTCTTTCTGTAAAACCGACCTAAACCTAATAGGTTTTTAACTAACCTAATAAACAACTGAATTATTTTAAAATAATTATAACATAAAAAGAAACAAAAATAATTAAAATTACTAAAAGCCCTAAATATCGGTATTTAAAGGAAGTAAAGGAGATTTAAAAGAAGTGACTAAAACTTAAAAATAGATTAAATGGTGGAGTTAAGCGGGATCGAACCGCCGACCTCTTGAATGCCATTCAAGCGCTCTCCCAGCTGAGCTATAACCCCAATAAAGATTTTGTAATTTTACATTATTTTACTTACAAAATTTTTAAATTCCGGCGCTACGCCAAAATTTTCTCCGCAAAGGCCGCTACAAAATGAAATTTTAAGCTTGCATTGGGTAATATTTCATTTCTTTGCGCGGGAATAGCTCAGTGGTAGAGCGCAACCTTGCCATGGTTGATGTCGCGAGTTCGACTCTCGTTTCCCGCTCCATTTTACATTCTGTTTTGTATTAAACGTGCCCGGATGGCGGAATCGGTAGACGCAAGGGACTTAAAATCCCTCGGAATTTTTTCCGTGCCGGTTCAAGTCCGGCTCCGGGCACCACCTAATAAGTCGGCGCGGCGACATAGCCAAGTGGTAAGGCATGAGCCTGCAAAGCTTTGATCCCCGGTTCGAATCCGGGTGTCGCCTCCAGATCCTAAAAAGGAGTTATTATGAGATACATACTAGCGGCTCTTTTGGCATTAATGGTTTTTAGCGGGTGCTCTAATACTTGGCACGGCGTAAAAGAGGATTCGCACAACGCGGCTCAATGGACCAAAGAAAAGGTTCATAACGGCGCCGAGTGGGTCGGAGAAAAAACCGAATAAATTCCATGCGCAGGTCTTGATCTGCGCGAATCTACGGCGGGGTCTTGCCCGCCCTTAATCGGGAGATGGCTGAGCGGTCGAAAGCGGCGGTCTTGAAAACCGTTGAGGTGAAAGCCTCCTGGGGTTCGAATCCCTATCTCCCGGCCATTTTAATCTAATCC
>CAUSEA010000011.1:0-50709 GCA_963530525.1 uncultured Campylobacter sp. | reverse complement strand
GCTTCGAGGCGCCATCCATTCTAACTTATTCGAGCCAAAACCGCTCCGCTTCGATTCGCATCCCTTACGGCAGCGGCGAGCACTCGGTGCGTGCAGAGATGCGCTTTCCCGACAGCACAGCATGCCCATATTTAGCATTTGCGGCGATGCTGATGGCTGGAATCGACGGTATCAAAAACAAAACCGAGCCGGTGGGGCCTATGGATGAAAATTTATTCAAGCTGCACCTGGATGAGATCCGCGAGCGCGGTATCGAGCAGCTTCCGCACACGCTTCGCGGCAGCCTAGAGGCAGTGATCCGCGATAACGAGTATCTGCGCCCGATAATGAGCGAGCTTTTCATCGAGACCTATCAGCATTTTAAATTTGAAACTCAGGTTTGGCCTTACGAGGCGCGCCCTACGCCGTTTGAGTTTGCGACGAATTATTCGTGCTAAGGCTAAATTTTATGCCGCGCCGCCCGGTTTTTACGAGATGGTGCGGCATAGAGCCTTGGAATTTTAAAATTTCGCCGCACGCGAACTTTTAAAGCTCTACTGCATGCGCGAACTTAAATACCGCCCGTGAAGCTTCAACTCTTTTACCGAAAACGTGAAATTTTATACTTTCTGCTCATTTTGCTTGGAATTTTATCGATAAACTTAGGCGTGAAATTTTATGAATTTAAAGAATTTCGCGCGAAAAACTACGCCTTTTACGACGCGCAAATTTTAAACGCCTACGCTAAAACGAACGAGCGCGGCCGCACCTACACGGTGCTAAAGCTCAAAACGGCGGATTTCACCCTCTACACGACTGCCGGGCTCGGGCGGGAATTTCACCGCTTCGCTCGCGTAAATATCGGCATCGTAACCAAAAACGTAAAATTTTTAGATTTTTTAAAGCAGCGCTTTTACGCGCCAAATTTTAAAATTTCAGCCGAAACCGCGCCCTCCGGGGCAAAATGGCGCGCCATAGAGTTCGTCCGAGCCCAACACGAAGATGAGATGACGGCGGATCTTTACTCTGCGCTGTATTTTGCGACCGAAATTTCAAAACCGCTGCGCACTAGCGTAACGAACTGGGGCATAGCGCACATCATTTCCATAAGCGGCTTTCATCTGGGCATCATCTTTAGCACGGTCTTTCTGCTCGCAATGCCGATCTACCGCTACTTTCAGGATCGCTACTTTCCGTATCGCAGCGCTAAGCGCGATCTTAGCGTCTTTGTGATCGTGCTGATGAGCGGATATCTCTTCGTGCTCGATTTTACGCCGAGCTTTCTGCGCTCGCTTGCGATGTGCTGCGTGGGGTTTTACCTCGCGATGCGAAATTTCTACGTACTTAAATTTACGAATCTCTTCCTAACGATCGCACTTCTGCTTGCGTTTTTCCCGCACTTAGCCTTTTCGATCGGATTTTATTTCTCCTGCCTCGGTGTGCTGTATATTTTCCTCTACCTGCACCACTTCGCGCCTAAATTTAAGCTCTGGCAGAACGTCATACTTTTTAACCTCTACGTTTGGCTCAGCATGAATGCGGCGGTCTATTATTTCTTCCCGACCGCTTCGCTGCAGCAGCTTAGCGTCATGCCGCTGGGATACGTGTTCGTGATCTTTTATCCGCTAAGCATATTTTTGCATCTATTCGGGCTCGGTGGTGCGCTCGATACGCCGCTGCTTGCGTTTTTAAACTTTACTTTGCCGAGCTTTCAAGCGCAAATTCCGCCGCTTCTTTTCGCGCTTGCAAACATCTGCGCCCTGCTTGCGATGAAATTCCGCTACGCAGCGCTTGGCTGCGCGATAATCGGAATTTCACCGATATTTTTTATAACGTAACGCGCGAAAATTCCAGCGGGAATTTTATCCGTTGGAATTTTATGCTAAAATCGCGCTTCAAATCTCACAAAGGATCAAAATGTTTATTGCAAACCTCACCTACGTCAAAGAAGTAAGCGAAATCGATCGCTTCATCAACGAGCACAACGCGTTTTTAGACCGATTTTATGCGGCAGATAAATTTATCTGCTCGGGGCGCAAAGTCCCTCGCACCGGCGGCATCATCTTAATCAACGCCAAAGACCGCGCGGAGCTTGATCGGATCATCGCGCAAGATCCGTTCTTTCAAAACGGCGTCGCAAAATACGAGATCATAGAATTTGCGCCGACGAAATTTGCGCCCGAGTTTTGGAGGCTTTTCGGCGAATAGACGGCGCGGGTTAAATTTTAAAATTTACGCGCTCAAACACGCCTCTGAAATTTAGCCTTTTTGAGCGCGAGATAAAATTTTAACCCGAATTAAAAACCGAAACGCGGCGGCAAATTTAGACAAGTTTAAAACCGAAATTATGCAAAAACGGCTAAATTTAAAGGAGATCGGGTGCTGATAAAACTGCGGCTCGCAACGCCGCAAGATGCGGACGCGCTGCTTGAAATTTATGCGCCTTACGTAAAGCAAACGGCGATCAGCTTCGAATACGACGCGCCCGGCGCCGCGGAATTTGCGGGGCGAATCGAGCAAACGCTGCAAAGATACCCCTATCTGCTCGCTTACGTAAGCGACGAGGCGGCAGGTGCGAACGATGAACGGAATGAAAATTTTAAAATTTCTGCGAGCGCGGCGGGTGCAGAAAGTGAAATTTTACGTGCGAACGAGGCGCGAAATTGCGCAAGCGGTGCGGCGAAGCAAAATGGCGCAAATCTAATCGCCTCGGCAAAACAAAGCGGCGTAAATTTAAAACCCGGCCAAATCCTCGGCTACGCCTACGCTTCGTCTTTCAAAGAGCGCGCGGCATACGATTGGTCGGCGGAGAGCTCGGTTTATGTATCACAAAACGCGCGCGCTTTTGGTATCGGCAGGCTGCTTTATGAGGCGCTACAGTGCGCGCTCAGGGCTCAAAACATCGTAGATATGAACGCTTGCATCGCTTGCAGGGATGACGAATATCTAAACGACGCGAGCGTGCGATTTCACGAGCGCATGGGCTTTCGCTTCGTCGGTAAATTCGAGCGCTGCGCCTATAAATTCGGCCGCTGGTACGATATGGCGTGGATGCAAAAGCCGATCGGCGAGCATCTGCAAAATCAGCCTGCGATGAGACCTTTCGCGCGCTTTAGAGATGAAATTTGCGCGAGCGCGGGCATTGAAATTTAATTTAAAGGAAAAACTTTGACCCATTTTATCATTGACGACGAAAATATCGACGTAGATAATATTTTTGACGTCGTAAATCTCAAAGAGGGCGACGAGCTAAATATAGTCTCCAACACCGCCAAAAAGATCGGCGCCTTGACCCTTGCGCGCCTATCGAAGATGGGCGTTAGCATAGGTGAGGTCTTTACGATCGGCAAGCAAAGAAAGGACTTCGCCGATAAGATCATCGTGTTTTTGATGGGCAAACTCTGCGGGCAGGAGGGCAAGATCGGCATCGTCAGTAACGATAAATTTTACGACGACGTGATAGAATTCTTTAATAATCTAAACTACCGCAAAAATCCTAAATTTGAAAAGATCAGTCTAGCCTCGCACGCCGCAGGGGCGAGCGCAAAACAAAGCAAAGCAAGCGGCGCGGCGGAGAAAAAAGCCCAAAAAGCGGAGCCGAAAGCTACAAAGCAGGAGCCAAAGGCTCAAAAGCAAGGGGTAAAAACCGCGAAGCAGGAGCCGAAGGCTGCACAACAGGAACAAAAGGCTGCAAATTTTAAAATCACCAAAGCAGACCTCGCCGCGGTGGAGGCGCTGATACCCCAGTGCGTGAGCCTGCAAGCCCTCTATGCCGCGTGCGTCGCAAAGCTCGGCAGAGCCAAAGGCTGCGAAGCCTACCGCGAGATCAAGGACGGCGCGCGAGCAAGGTACGCGAGCATCGCCTACGATAGCGACCTAAAAGACGGCGCCGTAAGGCGAAACGCGATCAAGCTCTACCGCGAAAGCGGCGGCGATATGGCGGAATTTCACAACAAGCTAACGAGCGAATACAAACACGCGGGTCCTGAAATTTACAAGGAATTTAAAGAAAAACTCGTCGGAAAGATGATCTAGGCGACTCGGGCGCAAGGATTTAAGGCGCAGCGATAAAGCGCATCGCGACGTAGCTGCTAGAGCACGGCCTGGCGGCGTTAAGATGCGTCGTTACGGCGCGCGGCGATATGATGTAGCGCAACTAAGCGCAACCAGAAATAAAACTATTCGCTTGCGCGGAGTCGGTTTTATTTTCGCTGTATATAACCAAGCAGAGCCCAGGCGCTTATACATAGCAACAGAGTAAAGATATGTAGGATAAATTTCATTCTGCCAGATCCAATCCGGGTCTAATCATAGTCAAAGTCCTCCAAATCATATCCGAAAGTATACAAAGTCTTTAAGACTAGCTCTCTGACCTCTATCCAGGATGGATTGTGATGGACTAGGTATTCGTAATCATCCGCCTCTAATAAGCTGCGGTCGTTAAAATTTTTATCTATAAGTTCCACAAGTACTCTTAGCGCATCCCTCTCGTATGGCAGGAAGCAAAATTCAAATTGCTCCAATAAAGCGTTCTTGCATTCGGTATATAGAAATTCTACCATTTCCGATGGGCTTTCGTAATATTCAACCGCGGGATGAATCAAATGACCAACTTGATATTCCAAAGAAGCCATACGGCATAGATTAACCATAAGCCCGCTTTTCCTAAATATCTCTTTTCCGTCAATTTGCATTTAGGTTTCCTTTTATTGGGATATAAACTTCATACTCAATCATAGTTGAAGTTTTCTGGTTTGTAGCCGAAAATATACAAAGTCTTCAAGGCTAGCTCTCTGACCTCTACCCATGATTTATTGTGATAGACCAAATAATCATAGGTATCTCCCTCTAGCAGGCTGTTATCTCTAAAATATTTATGAATAAGATCCGCAAGTTCTTTTAAGATCTCTCTTTCATAGGGTAAAAAACAGAATTCAAATTTTCCGTCAAGGGCTCGCTCGCATTGGCTACATAGTACTTCTGCCATCTCCGATGGATCTTCGTAGTATTCAGCCGTAGCATGCACCAAATAATTGACTTGATATTCTAAAGAAGCCATGCGGCATAGCGAATATAGCAATGGAGCTTTATAATATATACTTTCTTCATTCATTTGCATTTAAATTTCCTTTTATTGGGATGTGGGTTTTGCCCGCATTATATCGTAATATATTTTTAAAATTCTCGCAAAAATTATCATTTTATAAAACTACTATTTTAAAAGCGTAATTTGTTTTAAAGCCTTTTTCGCGCACCCCCTTAGGTCCTCTTCACTTAATGAATCGCCTACCGTATCATCACCCCTCAACTCTTCGTCTGGTTCGAATTCATCGATGTCCGTAAGAAGTCTATTAAGCGGCTCATAATATTCATCGGGAAAATTTTTATCATTCATAAATTTATCCCAATATATCTTTTCAAATTCAAATACGTCGATTCTATTTTGCAAAAAATCCTCTATTATTTTTATATATTCCTCTATCACAATGAGCCCTTTTGGGTATATTTTTAATCACCCGCCGCTTTAATACTTAGAACCAACCATAAATTACTATCGACATTCACGCCTTCGCATAAATTTTTTATAATTGTTAAGTCGTTAGAAGAAATTTTTATATCATATTCATACATTTGAACTAAAAAATCTTCCAGCGCTATACCATATTCTCCAGCCTTAACCAGTTCTTCCAAATAAATTACGAAGTCACGCCGACCGACTCCGGCAAATTCATCTTTGTAATTACGGAATAAATTTAAAAATATCAAATCGTTATATCTCATTCGCTGCTTTCCTTAAATTTATTTCTCATCGCCGCTTCATAATCTTCTAGCTTCGAATTTCTATTTTAATATCAAGCAAGTCATCGTTATCTGGGTATTTGGCAGTCTCCGAGAGCGTAAATTTTATCACGTCTAGCAACTGCCTAGCCAAATCGCTGTATTTTTTCTTAAATGCATTAAAATTTAAGAAAATTAACTTTAAATCGTCTCGAGCGCCTTGCTTATTTTTTAAACCATATCCTGAGTTTTTCTCTTTTTCCTCGATATATTCGCTATAGCTTTCCCACTCGTCTTTATCTTTATATTGCTCCCACTCTTCCTCGCTATAGTCTTTCCATTCCTTAAATCGCAGAAACCAAAAGAAATCCGCGAATGCATCAGGACCGATACGTAGCGGTAAAGAGAGCTTTTCGGATAAATATGAGTATAACTTATGCTCTATTTCTTTGGGGAAATAATCATGCCATTCATCGATATATCTTCTGTCTTTTTGCAACTCATCAAAGTCAATCACTACTTCTATCATTTTTCCTCACCCCAACTATGCTAACACATATTTTCTTAAAATTCTAAAAATCAAACAAACGCAAATTAACGCAAACTCGCCTTTATTAAATTTTAGTATAAATCAGACCAAAAAGGTACATACGGGCATTTTCCGACCGGCTTAAGAGGATTTTTACCAAATTCCCTCAAAAAGTAGTCATATAAATTTTTCCCATAATAAATGATATCGGTATAGTGTATAGATAAGACCGGCGGATCCGGTAATTTAAGACACGGCATATATCTATGAGAATATACGGGTATAATCTTAGGCGCAATTTTGGCTGCTTCTAGTACAACGGCTCGCTTGCGAGATCCGTCTTCGGGCATCGGACCCCATTTTTGCGTATTCCAATAGCCCTCGTTTGGGAAAATTTCATCAATAGGATCGTTTTTTAAGTACTCAAAGACGTAGTTCATAGCCCGCTTTATCTCCTTTATATTTTCATCGCTAAAGTCTCTCCAATTATAAAATTTTACCGAAATAGGCAATGTATATGACAAAAAATCTCTTAGGCTTTTTGGAAATTTAAACTCATAAATTTGCTCTATTTTGTCTATTTCGCTCTCTTTCAAACCATCGCTCAATTCTATGCCGCTCTTTTCTAGCAGCTCTTTTATTTGCTTATACATATTCTATTTTATCCTTATTAGGCTTTTAGTCGTAGTTGAGGTCATCCAAATCGTATCCGAAAATATGAATTGTTTTTAGAGCCAACTCTCTAACCTCTATCCAAGACTTATTCTCATATACTAGATAGTCACCATCTTCTTCGCCTTTCAATAAACTCCCGTCTCTAAAGTATTTATATATAAGGTCTACAAGTTCCTTTAATATCTCTCTTTCATAGGGCAAGAAGCAAAATCTAAATTTATCGCTTAAAGCTCGCTCACATTGGTTACATAATACTTCTGCCATTTCCGACGGATCCTCATATTCGTCGATTGTGGGATGAATAATATATTTATCCTGATATTCCAAAGAAGCCATTACGCATAGTCTGTACAGAAGCACGCCCTTGCGAAATATATGTTTTCCATTAATTTGTATTTGGGTTTCTTTTTATTGGGATGCGGGTTTCATCTAGCATTCTAAACTTGCATATTTTAATAAAATTTTCGGTCTTATATACAACTCTATCTGTACTATTCTGTCTATAGCAAAATTTTGTCCTATTTCTATAAATTCGCTATCTTTATTTCTTCTGATTTTTAAGGACTCGATGCATTCGGCGGTAAATTCCACAACTGTCTCCCCGCCTATTTTTATAGTAATTTCCACCCATCTCTCGACTATACAATATGTAAATATTAGCCCGTTTATTCCGAACGTATATTTTCCAATATCACTATCTATTTCATCCGGGTAAAAACCCGAAAAATCACTCATCTCTACCGTATCGGGGTATGTTTTTATATATGTCATTTTATGCCTTCCTTTGGGATGGTAGTTATAAATTTTATACTTTAATTATGCCGAGAAAAGAAATTTCATATAATTACATACACCGAGCTTCGATTAAATTTAGCCTCTGAAAAATCTACGATCTTTTCATTATCTCTTAAAGTATAAAGCTCGAAATCCGCGCTCAGCTCATCGATATTATAGAAATCCAAACATAACGCAAATTTGCTGTTCTCAATATCCATATTTTCGATCTTCTCCTTTACCAATTTCAAAAATAAAAGGCACTCTTTAATAAAATCGTCTTCCTTTAAATTTGGATTTTTGATCTCCACTTGATTGATCGACCACTCAAAATCGCTTAAGCCTTGATATATTGAAGAATTAATTAAAATGTTCTCTGTTGTGGCTATTCTTTCCCTTTTAAGATTCTTGATAAAAAATATTCCTGTGTCAAGATAGATCAAGCCTTCGCGCAATAGCTGCTTTAATTGCGATATTTTCAGATCTTTGATTGAGCCGCTAAGGGCAATAAATTTAATTAAATTCGGATCGGCATACAAAGTTCCTCTTTTTATCTCTCTTACTTCTTGCACTCTGGAAAATAGCTCTTCATTATTTTTAGGCAGAAGAAAAACCGCTTTGTTCAAATTAACCTCTTTTTTATCTATCGTCACTTTTGCCTTGCTGTTTTTCTCGCAAAATTTTAAAAAGTTGATTCCATATTTAATCTCGTCGTTTAGCCCTATACAGCCAAAACCCTTGCTATCATGCGGATAGACGGCTAAATTTAAACTCGGAAAAACTATAAAGCACCATTCGTTTATAGAATAATCATAGCACATTAAAAATTTAGCTAGCTCTTTTATATCGTCCCATTTCAGAATGTCCATTCTTATGCACATAGCGGGCAGCGGATATTCTTTATCTCTAGCCAGAGAAAAATACTCATTTTGTTCTTGCAAAATTCCAAGATCTTTAAATTTATCGTATAACGGCTTTACCTGCGAGATTGCTTTATATTTTTTGTATACTTTATCATCACGCATTAGAGCGCTTACGATAAATACTTCATCGCTATATTTTCTAAAAAAGTTATCGAATAATTTTATCGCCAAATTTACGCCGCTTAACCAGCCCCTGCTTTCGATCTCAAAGAAACCGATCCAGTTTTTAGAAGCGCTGAAGCTGCTAAAATTTATATCGTTCAGCCTTAAACTACTATTTGTCAAATTTAATAACTTTTTCATCTTTATCCACCGTAATTTTTGCTTTTGCTAAATTATACACCATATTTGCGAAGCAAAGATCATTTATATTAATTTTCATAGAAAAATTTGATTTTATAAAAATTTTCATCTCCCGATGCAACCGCCAATAATAAGCTTTTTATACGGCGAAATCTATCGAAAATATTCGGCTTTGTATCTTCTTGATATTTATACGTTTTAAAACATTCGCTTTTTGCGTCTATATCTACGTCGCGCCAACTTCCGTTTAGAAATATATCATTAGAGATAGAAATAATGCCTTGCATTATTTCTGGGTCCAACTCTTTGTTTTTATAATGCCGCAAAATCTTTTTTAAATCGGCTTCCAATTTCCAATATTCATCATCGGACCATAGATTATTATCCAAAATCATACCTATAAAGGAATTTGCATCATATCTATCATCAAATGCGGTATTTCTATAAAAATTTACAAGATTCATTGCATCAATCCTTTGGAGCATACCAAAAACCGCTATTGTCAAGCTTTTCTTTGAATACGATGCTGTTGCACAGAACCTTTAATCTTTCAAATCTATCATATATACTAGGCACTACGCCGTCGCTGTTTTTCGCACACAATATATTGCTTACATAAATTTCCGATTTGTCCTCCACGCCGATAACATCATTAAATATCGCTAGTATTGCGATGAAAATTTCTCTTGGAAGCGTTTTATTATGATAAAAGTTCAAAATCTGCATTAAAGCTTTATCCAACTCCCAATAGTCGCAATCCGACCAAGTTTTTTGATAGATAAATTTTCCGACAAACGAATTGATGCTGAATTTATCAGAATTCGTTGAATTTTGGTATAAAAGCTCTAGGTCCATTAATCACCGTCCTTTTTCATTTATTCATTAAATTTAGCCATCCTTATGGCAAATTTGTGTTTATAAAAATTGATTATTTTCTATTTGATAGCTCTTTAGATAGAATTTCTGAATCGGGATACAATTTTTTCAAAAATTCTATCTCTTCTTGATCTAGCTCATTTAAAACCTCTTCTGTCGGTTTTTCGCTTAAAATTTTTCCATAAACTAAACTCAGCCTTTTATATGCGCGCGGGTTACCGTTCTTGTCAAATTGCTTTATTATAGCAATTCTACACTCTTTTGTTATTTCAGAATCGCCCATAAAAAGATCTTTTATACCGCAAGAGGCGCTTTGTTCTTTATATAGATAAAATATCCACGCAAATAATATTATAGCGGCGGCAATAAAGTAAATTTTATTTTTCATGAAATCTCTTATTCTTTCGGCTTTCTATCCGCGTAATATAGATGTATGACTTCATCCATGTTAATCTCTTTTTCCTTTCCGATCCGCTCGGTACACAATGTGAAATTTCCCTCTTTCAAAACGCACTTTTTTAATAAACCAACTATAAAGTCGTTATTCGTGCATAGATCTAAATTTCCAGAATGAAATTTTTTAATAAAATTTAGCTCTTCTTTGTCTAATTCTTGCTGCGCCTTTTTATCTACACAATATCTATCTAAAAAATATCGCTCATAAAAATAAAAAAGTCGCCTATGCGCCCCACTGTTGCCATTATTAGCCCGTCGTATCAATTTTAATCTGCATTTTTGCTCCATACGACTGTAGTTTTGCCTCAACATATCGTTGATATCACAAGGTGAAAAACTTAGCACCGAAAGAACAATATAAATATAAAGAAATATACTAATTATGATGAGAAAAAATTTCATTTTATATCCTTACTTATTTTGGACTTTTTAGATATAAAAAATAAATCATAGAATTTGCCGATTTGATTAGTGATAAAAGTGGTGTCCTGCGTTGGATTCGAACCAACGACCCCCTCATTAAAAGTGAGATGCTCTACCTACTGAGCTAGCAAGACATCGTAAGAAGTGGCGCGACGAATGGGGCTCGAACCCACGACCTCCGCCGTGACAGGGCGGCATTCTAACCAGCTGAACTACCGTCGCACCAAAAATTACACTCGCAGCGCAAGTGCTAAAGAAGTATGAAATCCAAGGATTTCAAAATGGTGGTCGCTGTAGGGATCGAACCTGCGACATCCACCTTGTAAGGGTGGCGCTCTACCAGCTGAGCTAAGCGACCGTTTGGGTTTAAAAAAGAAATGTGATTATATATCCAATACGATTAATTTTCACTTAAACAATGATGAAAAGACTGAAATTGTGCTATACTTGCGACATAGAATTTTATCAAAGGCTCGGTAAATTTAGATGAAAAAGTTGGTTTTCGCCCTGTTTTTAGCGCTTCAAGCCCCCGCTTACTCGCCGAATGAGATCGTAAACGCCATCGCCGCGGTGGCGCAAAATGAAGGCGTCAAGCCCGAGATCCTCTACACCATCGTCAAAATCGAAAGCGACTTCGAGCCCTACACGATCTCCTTTTTGACAAACAAAGCAAACGCCGATTATTTTGCAGGCCTGCGCAATCAAAATATCCGCATCAAAACGAGCAACTACAGCCTAAATTCCAGCAAATGGGTCGTTACGATCATACCGACAAACGAAATTTACGCCGTGCAGATCGCCAAGTACCTGTATGAGGACGGATTTAGCATCGACGTAGGACTCGGGCAGCTAAACGCCGTAAATTTCAGCCAAAATGAGATAGATTATATATTCAACCCGATGTATAACCTCACCAAATGCGCCAAAATCCTGCGCAAATGCTGGAACGCTAAAGACAAAAATATCAAAGACACGATCGAGTGCTACAACTACGGTATGCGCAAGCGCTACTCAAACCCTTACTACAAGCGCTTTTACGAGCATTACGAGAAATTTTTCGGCAAGCCCTATTAAGAGTTAGTAAAATTTCGCTAAAATCGCGCAAATTTTAAAAAAGGATATTTCATGATACTGATCGCAGGACCCTGCGTGATCGAAAGTCGCGAGCTAATAATGAAAGTCGCGGAAAGTTTACGCAAATTTAACGAAATAAGCGGGGTGGAATTTTACTTCAAAAGTAGCTTCGATAAAGCCAACCGCACCAGCATCTCAAGCTTCCGCGGCCCGGGGCTTGAGCGCGGCTGTGAAATTTTAGCCGAAGTAAAGGAAAAGTTCGGCTATAAAATTTTAACCGACATCCACGAAAGCCACCAAGCAGAGCCCGTCGCGCGCGTCGCCGACGTGCTGCAAATACCTGCGTTTTTGTGCCGCCAAACCGACCTACTCGTCGCCGCAGCCAGTACGCAAGCGATAGTAAACATCAAAAAAGGTCAGTTTTTATCGCCGCAGGCGATGAAACACAGCGTCGAAAAGGTGCTGCAAACCCGCAGCGCGCGGGCTTATACTCCGCAAAGCGGCGCGGTATCTAGCAATACAAAGGCCGCTCAAAACAGCGCCTGCTCCGACGATGCCAAAATTTGCGGCGCACAAAATGGCGCTCGAAACGGTGAGAATGACGGATTTTCGGTGCTAGGCGCGCAAAATTCTTGCGGTACCGCTCAGGACGCACAAAATTTTATTCATACTTGCGGCGCTAAAAGCGGTGCTGAAAATGCCGCTAAAGGTACGGCGACACCTTGTGCCGCGCAAAGTGATAACAAAAGCGAAGCACAAAACGTCTTGCAGCCAAACTTCTCTCATACTTGCAACGCGCAAGACGGCTCGATAAGTGCTGCACAAAATGCCCCGCAGCCGAGCGGCGAAGGGATGCACGATCTGGCGCGCCGCCACGGCGTTTGGCTCACCGAGCGCGGCAGTACCTTCGGCTACGGAAATTTGATCGTCGATATGCGCTCGCTACCGATCATGCGCGAGTTTGCGCCGGTCATTTTCGACGCGACGCACAGCGTGCAGATGCCTAGTATCGGCGCTACGAGCGGCGGCGACTCGCGCTTCGTGCCGTACCTTGCACGAGCGGCGGCGGCCGTGGGCGTGGACGGCTTTTTTTACGAAACGCACCCTGATCCCGCCCACGCGCTTTCGGATGGGCCGAATATGCTAAATTTGCAGCAGCTAGAGCGCGCCGTAGCGCAGACGCTCGCGATTCAAAAAGCACTCGGATTTTAGAGCGGGCGGCTATAAAATTTCAAATTTAGGCTAGCGAGCTTAAATTTTAATTTCGCACCGTTGCGCACGTTAGCCGATTTTCGCACTTTGCGCTAACAAATTTTATATTCGTAAGGGCGAGCTTCAACCGAAGCGAGTTTGCATATCGCGCGCTAAAAATTTAAAACGTATTGCACGACTATAAAATTTAGCGCATTTATAAATTTACCCTGCGAGCTTCACTAAACTTCGGGGGCTTTGATAAAATTTATGCGGCATAGGGCGATCACCCTACTCAAGCTGGGCAGTTTCGCGCCGCTAAATTTAAAATTTTAAAAGTCTAACGCGCATAATTTAACTATAAATTTTGCACCGAATTTCGCAGCCGACAAAGTAAAAATTTAATGCAAATTTTACGCGCAAATCCCGGTTGTCCCATTCGCCATTACACGAGCTGCTGCCGCATAAAATTTAAGTCAAAATTAATGGGGCGGGGATATAATTCAAACCTAAAATTCTTTTAAAGGATATTTATGGGTTACGTAGAGTCTAACCTTCTAAATGGCGAAAATGTAATTGCTAAAGCAAAAATTCACCGGGCGGTTTTTATCTCCGCTATCGTCATATTAATTCCCGCGATAGTTGGAATCATAAATAAAGACGATAGACTTTCATTTATATGCTTTGGCGGTTTTATAGCGGCGCTAATTCACGGGTTTATTGTTTTAAAAACAAACGAGCTTGCTATCACAAATCAGCGTATAATCGGCAAAAAGGGTCTTATTAGTCGCGAAACGGTCGAGCTAAAATATGAAAAAATCGAAAGTATATCCGTAATGCAGAGTATTTTGGGGAGAATTTTAAAATTCGGCACCATAGTGGTGCGAGGTACCGGCGGCACGGCGGTTAGCTTCCAATTTATCGCTAATCCCGTAGCGTTTAAAAACAGGGCGATGGAAAAGATCGGCTAGGCTCCGTCTTGCATATAAAATTTCAGCCAAATCATAAAATTTTACGTCGCAAATTTTATCTATGCCGCGCCGGCTTTTAAATTTATAAGCGATTTGCGCTTGCACCGCCGCCGGAATTTTATCTAAAATTTTGTTTTTGTCGCTATAATGCGGCTTCTTGACCTTTTCGTCTAGTGGCTCAGGACGTTGCATTCTCAGTGCGAAAACGCGTGGTTCAAATCCCGCAAGGGTCGCCATTATGGACTTATACAAGCCTCTTGATTTTAAACGATAAATTTATCTATGATTTTATCATGGGCTTTCATACAGCCCATCTGATTTCAAATAATAGATTTTATCCGCGATTTTATCGATGAAGCTTTTATCGTGCGAGACGATGATCTCACTTACGTCAAGCCCCGCCAAAATCCCCGCCACACGCTCCTGCATCGCCTCATCAAGCGCCGTCGTAGGCTCGTCCAGTAGCAGTATCCTAGGCTCGCACACCAGCGCGCCCGCAAGCGCCACCAGCTTTTTCTCGCCGCCGCTTAGATGAAAGGGTACTCGCTCGCGTAGATGTTCGATTCCCAAGCGTCGCAGCGTCTCCAGCGCCTTGCGCTCGATCTGCTCTTCACCTAAAATTTCAAGCTTTTTTAGATGGTCGTTTTCGCTGCCCTGCCTTAAAATTTCCGCCTTACGACCAAAAAATTTAGAAAAAATTCCACGTCTTTTCTCCGCATTTCGTGCTCGTTTTAACCGCTCGTTTTGCGCACGCAGGCTAAATGCGACATCCTCAAACACGCTCGCGCACAAGAATTGATCGTCGCTGTTTTGAAACAAAAACCCGATCTCGTGGCGAAATTTTACAAAATCCTCCGCACACTCGAGCTTCTCGCCGAAAAGCTCGATCTCGCCCTCATCCCATTGCCTTAGGCCGCCTAAAATTTGAAGCAGGCTCGTCTTGCCCTGCCCGTTCGCGCCCAAGATCGCCACTTTTTCCTTATGCCCTACGCTCAAATTTACGCCGCGAAAAATTTCTCGCTCGCCGTTTTTAGCGCTTAAATTCAGCGCCTTAAGCGAGCAGCTCATAAGATCGCTCCGATTTTAACAGATACGCACGCCAGCACGAACGCCAAAAACGAGGCCTCCGAGACGCCCAAACCATCGCGACGTTCGTAAAATAGCCTACCGCAAAACCCTCGCGCGCTCATCACCAGGCTTAAATTTCTTGCTTGCTCAAGTGCCGAAATCGCTAAAATCCCGACTAAATTCGCATAAATTTTATAGGTGAAAATTCCGCTCGTCCCCACAAATCCGCGCATGCGCAAAAGAGCTTGCAGCCTCGCTAAATCCGAGCGTAAAAAATTTACGAATCGCCCGCAGCAATACACCAAAGAGCTTAGCTTTTCCCCGAGCCCGAGCCCGTAAAATCCGCGCGCGAAAAAATATTCGTCCTTGCCGTAAAATAGTAAAATCGCAAACGCCATTATCAAATTCGCGCGCAAAAATATCACGCCCGCAAGCTCGTAGTTGCCGACTATGGCGGGGCTTAACGCGCTTAAAATAGCAAAGATATTTAATACCGCAAGCCTTGCGCAGACCGCGCGCGCAATCGAAATTTTAAGCGCAAAAAGAAGTAGCGGCGGAGCAAAAAACGCTGCGTAAAGCTGCCCACTAAGTCCGACGCCGAAGCTGAAGATGAAAAACGCGAGCAGTGATACGGCGGGGCTCATTTGCGCGCTCTTTTCGCTAGCCACATTAAGCCAAAAAAGCCGAAAATCAAGGCCAAACAAAGCGCGATTTTAGGCGCCTCGGCGGACTGGCTTTGAAACGCCAGGCTCCTAATATCGCTCTTAGGGCTTTCTTTTGGCAAGATGCTTTGCGAGGCTGAATTTTCCAAAGGCTCGGAAGTGCTTGAAATTTTATCTTCAGACACACTGCCTTTCGGCGCGATATTTTCGGACGCGCTGTCTTTGGACGCGGAATTTTTAGCGGCGTTCAAATTTTGCGGCATAGGATTTTCAGAAACGTCAGAATTTTGTGGCGTGGAATTTTCAGGATCACCGGAATTCTGCGGCACAAAGTTCTCGGCGCTAAATTCCATCTGCGCGCCGTGCCCTGCACCTCCATAAATTTGAATAGTAAAATTTTTAGCCGGGATCTTTATGCTCGCAAGTCCCTCTTTATCGGTCCTAGTGCGCAAAATTTCGCGCCCGTCCGCACTGATTAAAACTTCGCAATCCATGCAGGGAGAATTTTTATAAAAATAGCTATAAATCTCCACCTTATCGCCCTCTTGAGTCGCAAAAAGATGAAGCGCATGCGAAAATGCGAAGGAGGTAAAAACCGCTAAGAAAAATAGCGTTCTCATCGTCTCTGTCCGCCGTAAAATTTCGCAATAAAGCTAAGCGCAAAAAGAGTGATGATCCCTTCCAAAACAGCTAGGATTGCACCTTCGAGCGAGATGAGCGTCGCGATAGCAAAAAACTCCCGTCCGCTGATGAAAAGCACGAGATCAAGAAGTAGCATTGAGCAGACGATCGGCACTAAGCCCGCCAAAAATAGATAAATTTTTCGCGTACGCGCTTTTAGCTCTTGCGCTTTTGCGGCGGCGGTAAAGAGCCCGCCCAAAACCGCCGGAAAGCCGATGACTGCGGTATTTACGCCGAGCACGCTAAGCCCTCCGAAGCCGAAAAATACCCCTTGCAAAAACAGCGCGACGAAAATCGCCAAGATCGCGCGCGAGCCCAAAAACGCGCCTACGAGCCCGCTTAGCATCAGGTGCATGGAGCTGACGCCCACGGGCAGGTGTACAAAAGATGCGACGAAAAATAGCGCGCTAAAACATGCGATCCTAGGGATCTCAGACTGTCTTACGCGCCATAAAATCGCCGCCACCGCAGGCGCCGTAACCGCCCAGCCAGCTAGCAGCACAGGCGCACTCAAAACTCCTTCACTAATGTGCACAGCTCGCCTCCTTTAAATCGCTCCTGTTTTTTAGACGCGCAAAAACGCGCGAAGTAGCTAAATTTAAGGCATTTGCGAACTTTGCGATAACCGCTTTGATTGCTATAGATCTTGCTTTTACGACTTTAATCGCGGCAAAATTTGCGGCTGTAAAACTCGCGGCTTGCGTCCTATTTGCGGCGGCTGTTAGCGCAAGACTCAGAGCGGTCTCAGAGCTGCTTGCGGAAGCGGTAAATTTGATAAATTTTACGGCTTGCATGGCGCAAGAATTTTCGCTTGCTACATTTGCAGGAGCGGCAAGTAGATTTCGCGACGTAAAATTTGAGGCTCCGAGCGATCTCGGCGCGGCGCTTGCGCGGTAAAACAGAGCTTGCAAAATTTCAAAAAACGAAATTTTACGTGCCGGTATTTTACGCTCATAAATCCACGGATGTGAAATTTTACGGCTCGAAGCCCCTAAGAGCGGATTCCTACCGAGCAAAATTCCACGCAGCAGAGCTTCATTACTTAAAATTCTACTCAGCGAAATTTTGCTCCATAAAGTTTTAACCAAACCCCGAGACGCAGACTGCACGCGGGTGCAAAACAACAAAATTTCGCCCCGTAAAATTTTAGCCGCAAAATTCGCTGGAAATTTTACATCGCCAAGCAAAACGTACGAAAATAAAATTTCAAAACTCCGCTCAAACGCAAATTTAAATTTATCCGCAGCCGCGCAAATTTCGCCCAAAAAAAGAGATCTCACCGAGCTGCTCCCCTATTTTTTCAGCTCGTCCGCCTTGATCCAAAGCACGGCTCCCAGCTCATTTACGGGCTGCTCGCTTCCTTTAGCAGCCTCCTCCTCGCTAAGAGCCGCAAAGCCCCACCAGCCGGCAACCGGCATCACGAAGCTAAACTCGCCCGCGCCGTTAGTTTTAACGACCTGCGTGACATGCGCCTCGCTAGGGGCTTTGTAGCCCTTATCGTTATATAGCTCGATCTCCACGTCCGCGCCCGGGACGGGCTTTCCGTGCAGTAAAAAAACTCCGCTAAATATCTCGCCCGCATACAGCGCATAAGGCCGCACTAGCGGCACGATCTCCGCCTCTAGCCCGAGCGGCTTATCCCAGCCTTCGCCCGCGCCGTAAGCATCGACGTAGGTTTTGGTAATATGGCGGATCATCTTGCGCTCAGCCGGCTCGGCATAGGGTTTCGGATCGAAATAAAACGTCAAAAGCGATGGCTTGTCAGCTTTAAATTCCGCCGCAAAATAGGAATTTTCGCCCTTTTTCTGCTCTTTTAGGCTGCCTAGGAGCGATTTTTTCTCGCCGTCAATAAAAACGCCGAATTCTGCGGGCTTTTGTAGATTCATAGATTCCTGCAAAAACGGATGGGAGAATTCCAAATTTAGCTTTAAAGTAGCATCTTTTTGATCCTCTACGACATTTTTATCCGTCGTAAGAATGCCAAAATGTGCGAACGCAAGGCTCGCCGCGAAAATTCCCAAAAAAGCAAATTTTGCCTTCATGTAATACCTTTCACAATAAAATATTACGGAATTGTATCACTTTTTTTCATCCGTATTGCTTAAATGTGGGTTTATTTTGAGTATTTAAAGCAAACTTTAGTTAAAATGTCGCAATTTAAATTACCAAAAAGAGGCAGAAAATGATAAATTTAAAACTTATCGAGACGAATTTCGACGAATTTAATAAAAAACTCATCGCCAAAAAAGTCCCGCCGCAAACCCTGCAAACGCTACTGGATGCCTACAACGAGCTAAAATCTAAAAAGACGGAGTTAGAGAATCTTCAAGCCGTGCAAAATGCAAAGAGCAAGGAGTTAGGTCTCGCCGCGCGCGAAGGCAGGGACGTAGGCGCGCTAAAATCGCAGCTTGAGGAAAACAAGCAAAAGATCCAAAGCCTAAGCGAGCTCGTAAATGAGCGCGAGCAAAGCTTAGAGGCGATCGCCGCGTGCGTGCCGAATATCATCGACGACGACGTGCCTATCGGCGCGGACGAGAACGAAAATGTCTGTATCAAAAAGGTGCTTGAGCCACGCACGTTCGACTTCGCGCCCAAGCAGCACTTCGATCTCGGCGAGGCGCTGGGATGGCTTGATTTCGAGCGCGGCGTTAAACTCAGCGGCAGCCGCTTTACCGCGATCCGCGGGCTGGGCGCAAAGCTGAATATGGCTCTCATCAATTACATGATCGAATTTAACAACTCGCGCGGCTTCGAGCTCGTAAATATGCCGTTTTTGGTGCGTGATCAGATCCTCTACGGCACGGGTCAGCTGCCTAAATTTAAAGACGATCTCTACCGCGTTGACGATGAGGAGCAAAACCTCTACCTCATCCCTACGAGCGAGGTTACGGCGACAAATCTCTTTAACGATGAAATTTTACGTAGCGAGGAGCTGCCGATTAAACTCACCAGCTACAGCCACTGCTTTCGCAAAGAAGCGGGCTCGGCTGGGCGCGATACGCGCGGCATGATCCGCCAGCACCAGTTCGAAAAGGTCGAGCTCGTCGCCATCACGCGCCCGGAAGATAGCGCGAAGATGCTTGAAGAGATGATTTCATGCGCAAGCGATCTGTTAAGCAGCCTTGGCCTTCCGCACAGACACATGCTGCTTTGCAGCGGCGATCTGGGCTTTAGCGCCGCAAAAACCGTGGATTTGGAGGTTTGGCTGCCGGGGCAGAACCAATACCGAGAGATCAGCTCGATCAGCAACTGCCGCGATTTTCAGGCGCGCAGAGCCAAGATCCGCTTCAAAGACGGCAAGAAAAATAGCCTGGTTCACACGCTAAACGGCTCCTCGCTCGCGGTCGGCCGCACGCTGATCGCGGTGATGGAAAACTACCAGCGCAAAGACGGCAACATCGAAATCCCGCGCGTTTTAGAAAAATATATGTAGGCGGCTCGTGCGAAAGCCTTACAAAAGCCCAAATTCTAACGCCCGCTTCGCCCCCGCAGGGTTTTGCGCGGAAAAATTCAAAAAGCACAGCGTTAAATTTTTCGCGCCGCAAAACGCGGGATTTTTTGCAACAAAATTTGGTAGCACGAAATTTTGCGGCACAGAGCCCAGGGCGCGCGATGCCGAGTTTCGCGATTTTAAATTTTGCAATGAAACGCTTCGTCATACGCGACAAATTCGGCAATCACGGCACTCGCATTTTAAATTTCACGACGAGAAATTTAATGGTGCAAATTTTACGGCCTGCAGAACGGAATTTTTAAGAGCGAACTTTCGTAGCGCGGAATTATGCAAATCAAAATTTATGGCACGCGGCGTCAAATTTTACAAAGCAGAATTGCGCGAGACGGGCTTTTCAGCTTGCATTGCGAAATTTTATGCAGCTAAATTTCACGGCGCGAAATTTCACGAGATGAAGTTCCAGACGCTAAATTTAAAGCTTAAAATGAAATTTAACGCAGCGAAATTCGACGAGATAAAATTCCGCGATGGTGCGCTTTTAAAATTTGCCGCCGCAAAAGGGCTACGACGCAGTCCTAGCCTTTGCGCCGCCATACCCTTTAAATTTGCCGCGCCGCAAAACGCGGGATTTTTTGCAACAAAATTTGACGAAACAGAATTTTGCGGCGTAAAATTTCATAAAGCAAGATTGCGCCGCGCAAAATTCTATACCGCGGAATTTGCGGCGAAGGGCGAGAAATTTTGCGGCGCGAAACGGCGCGGAGCGGGCGCGTGAAGATCGCGCTTTTCGGCGGCAGTTTCGATCCGCCGCACGCAGGACACGACGCCGCAGTAAAGGCGATCTTATCAAGCCTAAAGCCCGATTTGCTGGTCATAATGCCGTCGTTTCTAAACCCGTTTAAAAAAAGCTTTTCGGCGCCTCCGCAGCTGCGGCTTAGATGGTGTCGCGCGCTGTGGAGCGATGCTCCGGGCGTGGAGGTAAGCGATTATGAAATTTCGCAAAACCGCTCGGTATCCACGATACAAAGCGTGAAATTTCTGCTCGAAAAATACGGCGCGAACGGCAAAATCACGTACGAGACGGCAGCCTCGGCGAGCGAAACCCCGGCAGCCGTAACGGATAGGGCTCTACCTAACGGCGCAAATATTGCGAATAAAATTTCTGCCTGTGCTTATATTTCGGACAGTGCAGACGAAATTTTACCCGAGAGGACGGACGGGGCTTTGTCGTGCGATATAGGTAAAATTCTAAGCAGCGACGCCTGCTCCGCCGATAGTACGGGGGGGACGAGCATCCCCTCTAACGCAAAAAACGAAGCTTTGCAAGGCGGAATAGCGGATCAAATTTCGGTTGGTAGCAAAAGCGAAATGGACGAAATTTCGCAAAGCAAGGTGGATAGCAAGGATGACGCGAGTAAAATCCAAAACGCAGATAAAATTTCAAATGCGAGCGAAATTTCAAACGCAAAAAACCTTGAAATTCCAAGTGGCATGGCGAGTGGGAGTTTGGATGCGCCTGAAATTTCAGGCGCGAATAAAATTCCAAGTGGCGGCGCAGACGGCGTATGCAACGTAAGCGGTAGCGCAAATGAAACAAACGGCATGGGTAGAGCAAATAACGTAGGCAGCGCAAGTAAAGCAAATGATAACGCAAACGGCGCGAATGATACAAACGGCGCAGGCCAAGCAAATAACGCAAGCGATGCGAGCGACATAAATGATACGAACGACGCGCATAGCGCAGGCAACGCAGTAAATTGCATAGGTAGCACAGGCGGCGCAGATACAATCTCAAAGCTCTACATCGTCGTGGGTGCTGACAACCTAGCCGAGCTTCACAAATGGCGCGATTTTAGCGAGCTGCAAAGATTAGCGGAGTTTGTCGTGCTTATGAGGCCGGGCTACGAGATCCCGCAGCAATGGGCGGGCCTAAGGCGCATCGAGATTGCCGTAGATGCGAGCTCAAGCGGTTTTAGGCGAGATTTCAAAGGCGAAATCCCGCCCAAGATCGCAGCAGAGGTCATAAAATTTTATAAAAGGAAAGATATGCAAGATCCAAAGCAAAGGGCGGAGCGGATCGCCGAAATTTTAAACGAAAAGAAAGCCGAAGATGTCCAGATCATCGATATGAGTGAGCGCGAATACATCGCAAAGCTCGTAGTCATCGCCACTACGCTAACCTCCCGCCACGCAGCCTCGCTTATCGAGGAGCTAAAAAGCGCGCTAAAGCCGCTCGGCGAGGAGTTTTTGGCTATCGAAAGCGGCGATGAATGGAGCGTCGTCGATCTCGGCGACATCATAGTCCATCTCATCAGCGAGAGCTACCGTGCCAAATACAATATCGAGGACTTCCTCGACAAGCTCAAAAAAGAGCAATTTTAAGGAGGGAGCGTGCCGAGACAGACCTGGAGCAGCAAGCTCACATATATCTTAACCGTCGCGGGCGCCACGATCGGCTTTGGTTGCACGTGGCGATTTCCGTACTTAGTCGGGCAAAACGGCGGCGGCGCCTACGTGCTCGTATTTTGCATCGCGATGATTGTGCTTGGGATCCCGATGATCTTAGTAGAAAACGTCATCGGACGTCGCGCGCTAAGAAACTGCGTCGATGCCTTCACAGCGCCTAAAAAGGACGGCTCACACATAAAGCCCGCATGGAAGATCGCCGGCATCATGGGCGTAATCGGCGCGTTTGGAATTTTAGCCTACTATATGGTCCTTGGCGGCTGGGTGCTAACCTACATCGTAAACATTGTAAGCGGCAACTTCGACCTCTCCGCGCGGATCACAGATCCCGCATTTACGCAGAAATTCTACGCAGATCATATCGAAAATAGCCCGCTCGGCGTCGGCGGCTACACGATCGTTTTCATAGCGATCAACTGGTACATTTTGAAAAACGGCATCATCGAAGGGATCGAAAAATTCGTAAAATTTCTAATGCCCGCGCTATTTTTGTGCTTTATAGCGGTGATCCTTACAAATTTAACGCTTGAAGGCGCAAAGGAAGGCGTGAAATTTTACCTCGGCGTCGATTTTGCAAAGATCACGCCTAAGCTTTTGATCGACGTTTTGGGTCAGGTCTTTTTCGCGCTCTCGCTCGGATTCGGCGTGATGATCACGCTATCAAGCTTCCTCAATAAAGACGAGAAGCTGATGCAAACGGCCACCATCACCGCAGTCGTAAACACCCTCATCGCCGTGCTTGCGGGCTTTATGATCTTCCCATCGCTCTTTAGCGCGGGGCTTGAGCCTAGTAGCGGCTCGTCGCTGGTTTTTAAGAGCCTGCCGATCGCGTTTTCGCATATGCCGTTCGGCAACGCCGTCGCGGTGGTCTTTCTCTCGATCCTGCTCATCGCCGCGCTTACTACGTCGATCACGATCTATCAGGTCATCATAAATTTCGTCGAGGAGCGCTTCGGCTTTTCAACGCTAAAGGCGGTAAATTTAACGCTCGGCGGCGTCTTCGTACTCGGCAACCTGCCCTGCGTACTCTCAAGCAGCGTGCTTGCGGACGTTAAAATTCTGGGGCGCTCGGTTTTCGACGCCTTCGACTTCGTAAGCGCGAACGTATTTTTCGTGCTAACGGCGCTTCTATGCTGCATCTACGTGGGTTGGGTGCTAAAAAAGGATGCGATCTACGAGCTCACCAACGAAGGCGATCTAAGCGCGCGGCTCGCAGGAGTTTGGTTTTTGTATGTCAAATTTATCCTGCCGCTCATCATCGCGGTGATCTTCGGGTACGGGATTTTCGGCCAAATTTAAAGCCGCAAGAGTTTTAAATTTTAAATTTGCCCGCGGCGGTGCGGCTCACTTCGCCGCAATATATTTTATGCCAAGGCGCGATAGAATTTTAAAATTCCATTCGCTCCGCTACGTATACTGCGGCGCGAGTTTTTACGCGGTGCAGTACAGCGCGCCGCAATTATAATATAAATTTAGCGCAACCGCGTCCTGCCTCTTGTAAGGCGTCGTCGAGGGTTGGGCGGGGTTTGGGGCGAGCAGAGCGATACGGTGCGCAGAAGCAGCGCCGTCTCTGCGAGAAGTGCGACCTCGCAACCAAGGGGCCCCTTCCCGCCTCATAAAAAGTTTTAACGCGTCTGGCGAAGCGGGCGTCAGAATTTTAAATTTTATCTGCACGCGCCGTGCAAGCGTGATCACAAACGCAAAAAGGCGTGGCTAAATTTTAAAATTCTATCTGCCGCCGCACTTTAAAATTTCCGTGGCAGGCGCGCGATAAATTTAAAATTTAGCCGCAATTTAGGGGTTTGCAATGCTTCTGTTTTTCTTTACGATCTTTCCGATATCGCTGATGCCGGGCATCAACATGACCTACGCGCTAAATCTCGGCATCGCGCGCGGCTATCTTAGGGCGCTGCCTGCGTTGCTCGCGCAGGTGCTGGGAGTCGCAGCCGTGGCGCTTGCATGCATATTCGGCGTCGCGGGCATTCTGCTTGCGCACCCTGCGGCGCTTAGCGCGATTAAAATTTTAGGCGGCGCGTATATTTTCTATCTGGGCGTCGCGACCTTTTTGGCGCGCGGAAATTTCAAGCTGCAAAAACAAAAGCGCAGCGAAAATATCTTCTTCCAAGGCCTCGTAGTCGCGGTCTCAAACCCCAAGGCGTGGATATTTTTTACCGCGCTCTTTCCGCCATTTTTGGATGCGGGCAATCTTTTCGGCGCGCGCACATTCGCCCTCGTCGCCACGCTGTGCGTAAGCGAAAGTATCTGCCTTAGCATCTACGCGCTGGGCGGAGCGGTGCTAAAAAATCTGCTAAAAACCCATCTGAAATATCTCGAAATTTTCTGCTCGGTGCTGATGTGCGCGATCGGGCTGTGGATGATTTTGGGCTAAATTTTGATTGGGTTTGGTGCCCGGGTTTTGATGAATTTTTAAATTTAAAAGATAGATTGAAAAGCGGTATTGCTGCGGCTAAATCTCAAGAAAAGCCCTTAAAATTTAGCCGCTAGCTTTGAATTAAAATTTTAAGCAATCGGTCGCGTGCAGCAAGCGCCGCGGCGATTACGTCTAGAGTCGCTGCGGTGCGTCTAAACGACTTACGGGCAGCGATTATCGTCCGCAGCGGATCTGCGTCCATGGCGAACATGTGGCATGTTTAAGCGATTTCGGTGCTACGAATAGTAAGTGCTGCCCTATTCGCGCCGTGTCCGCAGCTAATCCGCAGCAAACCTACGAGCGCTTAGGAGATTTCAGCTTTGTGTACTGCACGAGCCTTATCCGCTCTACTCGGATTATGCGTTTAAGCAGATTTTAGCTTTGCGGATAACACCGCTTCCGTTTGTGACGTGCCTGCGCAAATTTAAAATTTACGCAAGCGAATCGCGACGGGCCCAGATTTTTGTATCGCCGCATCCGCTTAAATTTTAAAATTTAATCTCTGCCGTGAAGCTCGCCCATATAAAATTTCACCGAGCCGAGACCCTCTTTTTTCGCCCATTCATAGGCGCTTGAGACGAACTCCCAGTTGATGCCCGCGTAGAATTTATCCAAATATTTCGGGCGCGCGTTGTGCTCATCGATGTAATACGCGTGCTCCCAAACGTCCACGACTAGAAGCGGCACGAGCCCCTCGGTCACCGGCGTAGCGGCATTTTGGGTCGCTTTGATGCAGAGCTTGCCTGATTTCGGATCGTAAGCGAGCCACACCCAGCCCGAGCCGAAATGCGCCGTAGCAGCAGCCAAAAACTCGCTTTTAAAATCCGCGAAATTCTCGGCCAACGCCGATTTTAGCTCCGCGGAAGCCTCGCTAGGTTTTGCGATGCAATCCCAGTAAAAATCGTGGTTGTAAACCTGCGCGGCGTTGTTAAAAAGCCCGCCGCTAGCAGCCGTTACGATCTCGTAAAGCCCCTTGCTCGCAAACTCACCCGATTCGGTAAGTTTATTTAAATTTGCCACATAAGTAGCATGGTGCTTGCCGTGGTGATAATCACAGGTTTCTTTGCTTACGACAGCGTTGTGCGCCGCATCGAACGGCAACTCTCTAAGTTTAAACATCTTTCTCTCCTTGAAATGATTTGAAATGATTATATCCTAAAATTTCTAAATGATTAATAAAATTTATTATTTAGGATTAATTTTAAGACGAATTTCAATCTAAGCTCGTTCCTGTTATAATCGCGCTTCAAATTTAAAATTTAGGCGGTTTATGAAGACCAAAGGCTTTGCTTCTGTCCTCATCGGAGCGCTTTTTATGTGCGACCGGGCTTACGGACTTAAGCGCGCAGCTAGTACGCACGAATCGCTGCTTACCGTTATCTGGGTAGCTGCGAGCTTTTTATATTTATGCTTGCTTTTAAATATATAGCGCGGCGCTTGCATACGTCCTATACACGGGGCTCGGCACGCTTTTTAGCGTCTTGCTTTAAACGATCGTAGCGCTAAAAGAGAGCGCAGAGACTAGCCTGCTTCGCATATTTTTCATACTCACGCTAAGCTTATGACAGGTATCGGCACGATCGGCGCCGTGATGCTGGGCATATTCGTCCGCCGCGAGAAAATTTCTGCGCGCAAAGCGCCTGTTATTTCTCATAATTTCAAGCGCCGTGATGCTGAAATTAATTTAGAATTTTGGCGAATTTAGCTAAGCTTAACGCTAAATTTAACGCAAAGGAAAACCATGAAAATCATCGAAGGCTCGCTTGCTCTTAAGGGCAGCGAAAAAATTCTAATCATCAACGCCCGCTTCAACCACATCATCACCGATCGCCTAGTCGAAGGGGCGCACGATGCGTTTTTGCGCCACGGCGGCAAGGAGGAAAATTTAAGCCTGATGCTAGTGCCTGGGGCATTTGAGATCCCGCTCGCGCTTGAAAAGGCGCTATCTTCCAAGCTCTACGACGCCGTCGTCTGCCTAGGGGCGGTGATCCGCGGCTCTACTCCGCATTTTGACTACGTAAGCGCCGAAGTAAGCAAGGGGATCGCGAACACCATGCTAAAATACGGCGCTCCCGTAACTTTCGGCGTGCTGACTACTGATAATATCGAGCAGGCGATCGAGCGTGCAGGCGCAAAGGCCGGCAATAAGGGCTTTGAAGCGATGAGCGGCGCGATCGAGCTTCTAAGCCTATTTCGCAACATAAAGGCGTAAAATGGCCACCAGACACCAAGCCAGGCTCGCTGCGATCTCGCTGCTTTACTCCCGGGATATGAACGGCGGCGGCGAGGACTTTGCGGACGAATATCTGGAAGAAAAGCGCATTCGCAACGAGCAGCGCAACTGGACGCTGGCGCTTCTGCGCGGCGCTAGCGAAAATCTCGCTGCAGTCGATGCGCTGATAGATGAAAATTTAAAGGAATTTAAGCTCGCCGAAATTTCGGCTCTGGAGCGCGCGATACTGCGGCTCGGGGCGTATGAGTTGCGCTTTACGGACACCGACGCGGGCATTGTCATCAACGAAGCAATCAACTCCGCCAAGGAGCTTGGCATCTCGTCTAAATTTATAAACGGCGTGCTGGATGCTCTAAAAGACAGCCCCGTAAACATCGCGGCGGATAAAATTTCCAAGTCGAATACGGCGGCAGGCGTAAATTCCGAGCTATCCACGGCGACAAGCGAAAATTTCAAGCCCGCTGCGGCGAAAAATTCCGCTATTTCAGACAGCAACGTTGCGGCAAAAAATTTCATCCCCGCAGACACGAACGGCGAGACGAAAAATTTTACTAAGGCAAAGAGGAGCGGCACGCCGAAAAATTCTATGGCAAGCAGAAGCAGACCGTCTAAAAAGCCCGCTAATTTGAAAACTCGCAGTGCGCCCGCCAAAAAATCCGTCGCAAGCAAAAAATTTAAAACGGAGGGAAATTTTAAGGCCGGAGATAAATTTAAGACGGAGAAAACGGGCAAAAATTTCAAAACGGGCGAGCGAAGTAAAAATTTTAAGGCAGGCGAACGAGGCAAAGACGTAGCGCCGAAAAAAGAGGGTGCGGATAGAAATTTCAAGGCTAGCAAAAGCGCGGCATCGAAAAAGAGCGCTGCTGGTAAAAATACTGCGCAGAAAAGTAGCGCGGGGCGCAAAAGCTCTACCGCGCCGAAAAAATTTGCGGGCGGCAGAGGCACCGTCTCAAAAAGACCTACGGACGGCAGAGGCGCTCTCTCGAAAAGACCTGCGGACAACAAAGGCGTGGTACGCGGCAAGGATAAACGGTGAAGCTCTGCGTCGCGCTTGATCTAGGCTCGAAGCAGCAGTGCTTACAGCTAGCGGAGGGACTTGCGGACTTTGCGGATAAAATTTGGCTCAAAGTTGGGCTGCGAGCTTATTTGCGCGACGGTGCGGGCTTTGTGGGGGAGCTAAAAAAGATTGGAAATTTTAAAATTTTCCTCGATCTAAAGCTCTACGACATCCCAAACACGATGGCCGACGCCGCCGAGGAGATCGCCAAACTCGGCGTCGATATGATAAACGTGCACGCAAGCAGCGGCAAACGCGCGATGGCTACGGTGATGGAGCGACTGGACAAGCTAGCTTCGCGCCCGCTGGTGCTTGCGGTCTCTGCGCTAACGAGCTTTGATCAGGCAGAATTTAGCGCTGTTTATGATCAAAATTTGGGCGACGCCGTGCGTAAATTTAGCGTGATGAGCTATGAAGCGGGGCTTGACGGTATGGTTTGTTCGGCATACGAAAGCCGCCTGATAAAGGACGCAACGAGCGCAAAATTTATCACGCTCTGTCCGGGCGTACGGCCATTTGGCGAGAGCGCGGCAGATCAAAAGCGAGTGGCGGATCTGGGCGTCGCGCGCGAGGCGGGAGCTGATTTTATCGTGGTAGGTCGGCCGATATATCAGGCGCAAAACCCGCGCGAAATTTGCGAACGAATTTTGGATCAAATTTAGCGCCAAAGCTTGCGTAAAATTTGACGCAAGCTCGTTTTAAATGCCGTTTCCGCGCGAAAGAAATTTTAATTAAATCATCGCACAAAGGCGGCTCGGATGATGTCGAAGCGCCGTCGTCATCTTTTTACAAAATCTGTTGGAGTTTAAAACAAACGCATCAAATTTTTGCACTTGGCGCAAGGCGGAAGCGTAAATTTACTCCGTTTGGGATTAAAAATGTTCAAACTTTGCCGCGCCCAAGCTCCCTGCTAGCTTACGGATAAAATTTCCGATAATGAGCGCGGCGGCGGACGTCTTAACACTAAAAAGCGGCGCGCATAAGCGCGGCGGCGGCCCGGAGGCGAGGTAAAATTTTAAAAATTTTTCGCACCGCGTGGATAAAATTTTAAAACTTGCCTCGCATGAGTGAAATTTTAAAATTCCGCACTCTCAAGGGGTTTTAAAATTTCATCCAAATAGCGAGTCTGGCGAAATTTGAATAAAGATTGGAGTAAAATTTGAGTAAAGGCGCGAGCGATTTCAGGAAAATCCCCTATGTCGACGAAGCGACCGAGGCCGATCTGCTGGTGCTGGGCTACGAGGACATCGCTTCGCTAAAGGGCGCGGATCCAGACGAGACAAATAAACGCACAAAGGCGCTCGGACGCGGCAGCGACAGGTGCATCCTCTACGTTTACCGCATGATTTGCTACTACGCCAGCACGCCCCGTCCCGACAAAGCCAAGCTGAAATGGTGGCTTTGTAAGGATTAAATTTACGAATTTGACCCGCGCCGTTTATAAATTTAAACGGATTTGCTAACGACCGACGCAGCTGTATCTGCAGCACGAAACGGTGCCTCACGGAAGTGCAAGCTAGCAAGCGCAACGAACGGCGCAAATTTTATGCGCGAGCTTTACGAACACAATGCGATAAAGCGGCGCGCAGAGCGTAAATTTAACGGGCGCCGTATAATGGAGCGCCGCAAAGCGAAAGGACGATAAAGATGAAATTTTTTGCTACTTTGATTTTGTGCGCGAGCGCGCTTTTGGGCGAGACGATCAGCGCGAAATATGAGATTTCGTTCGGCGTTTTCGGCGCGGTCGGCAGCGCAAATACGCGGCTCGTGCGCGAAGGTGATCGCTACGAGATCGTCATGGACGCCGTTGCGCAGGGCGTCGCGGGCAGCCTAAGCGGGCAAAGGCGCGAGAGCTTCCGCTCAAAGGGGCGCATTGTGGCGGGGCTTTTGATGCCCGATCTCTACGTCCACGAGGTCTCGCGCAAAAAGGGCAAAACGACGAAAAACGAGCGCAAAACCTACGCCTTCGACTACGCGCGCAAAACGATAAAATTTCAAAAGTTCAAGGGCGCGGGCGGCGAGCTACAGCTCGTAAGCGATGAAATTTTGCCCTATTTTGCGACGAACGACCTGCTGAGTTTGTTTTTCAATTTCTCTAAAATCCCGCATTCGGGCGATAAATTTTTTGTCCGAGCCGCGGGCGCAAAAAGCGCCGACGGAAGGATCGACATCGAAAGGCCGCGCGGAAGCGCCGCCGCAAATATCGCGAGCGAGCTTGGCGTCGCGCCGCCTAGCGATGCGGATACAAACTCCGGCGCAACGGCAAGCGCAAGCTCTAGCGGAGCAGACACGAAAACCGGCACAACAGACGTAAATTTTAAAGGGCGCGATGCGGGCGCAGATAAGCAGGCTGCGGCGATCTACGTGGTTTTCATCAACCAGCCGATATTTTCGAGCAGCCGAGGCGAGCTGCACCTGAGCCTAAACGAACGCGGTTACGCCGATCGCGCCGTTTTGAAGGACGTGCTGCTCTTCGGCGACATCCGCGCACGGCTCGTGGAATGAGACTTCGTAAATTCGAAAAATGTCTGAGTTAAAAATTTTTAACTCTTAAAAGATAATTCGGCGCGTCTAGGTCTTTATTAAATTTTAATTTCATATATTTTTTAAGCTCGTTATATTCTTTATTAGTGGGTATAAATATAAAAAATTTATTGTAAAGTGCATCTATAATTAAAACATCGACAAACCTACATGAAAATAATCCGCCCTTAAATAGATGAAAAATCATTTGCGGTATAAAAAGAAAGATGACCGCTCCCATGCAGCAGAATAACATTATGAAAACTATCATAGAATCATCAAATATCGCGCCATAAATATAAGCAAGTACGTATATGGCGAGGCAGGTTTTTCCTATAATCCTTTCCGTTTCCGTGTATTTTCGCGTTTCGCTTTCATAAACAAGCGCGAAAGTCTTTTTAAAATATAAAATATTATCAAATTTCATTACGAGCTGCTCGCCTGATTTTATACATTTTATGCTTGAGTTTAAAAATATAAATTTCCTTCCGTAATGCTGCGAAAAGCCCTTAAGAGCCCTGGCAACCAAAGGTCCAGTAAGCAGAATATTCGCAACTTTTCTATCATAGGGAATATTAAATACTAAATTTATAAACATAGCAAAACAAAGCAACGCTACTATAGCTATAATATTTACGATCGGCATATAGTCTTTGATGACCAACGGCTCTTTGTCGTAATCACGAGTTTTAGCGCCTCGCGATGAAATACCGCCCGGGTTTAAATTTTGAAATTTTACCTCATCTTTTGAGTTTAAATTCATGTCGTTTAAATTTCTATCTCGGAAATTTGCGCCGCAAAGATGATCGGCTTGCGATTCGGGGTCTGTTGGATTAAAATTCGCATTTTTAAAGCTTTTGCTACTCAAATTTGTATCGTTTAAATTTAATGAGCTGCGATCCCGTTGCATCGCTTAGATCCGCATCGTCAAAGATATCGGCGCTAGCGCCTTTTCGCAGCCTTTGCTTTAAGTTTTGGCGCCCTTCGTTTAGAGGCTTTTTAAATTCCTCAAGCAGCACTTTATCCAAAAAATATCCTTAAGCTTAAATCGCTCGTATTTTATAACTTCGGGCTTAAATCGCAATAAATCGCGCCCGTTTCGCGCGTTTTTGATTTTATTAAAAGATGTGTTTTGCATTGCGCCGCATGCAGCGCAATGATGGCGGCAAAGCACGGCAAAAGAAACGGACCACATTTTCGGATCGATTCATTTCTTAAATTTTCTTATGAAATCGCTCGCGTCCCGCGCCGTCATCGCCGAGCTCATAACGGCGATCCTATCGGCTCCCGCGCGTAGGACCGAGGCGAAATTGCGCGGCGTTATGCCGCCCAGTGCGTAAATTTCGCCGTCGTAAAACCTACGCACGGTGCGGATCAAATTTAGCCCCTTCGGCGCGAGCCCCGCCTTGCAATCGGTCGCGAAGATATGGCTCAGGCAGATCGCGCTCGCGCCCAGCTCCAGCGCCTCGCGCGCCTCCGCTTCGCTGTGACAGGAAGCGACCAGTTTTTTGAAATTTGCGCGCAAAAACTCCGCGCCGCGCGCCGCACTGAAGCTCCGCAAAACCCCGAGCGGCAGCCATAAATTTCTCTCGCCCGCCCGCAGCGCAAAATCTGAAAAATTATGCACAAAGATCGCGGGCAGGCGCCTTGCGCTCTCTGCGCTCTGCGTGCCCTCCGCACCCTGCGAGTTTTCCTCCCCTTTTACGCTCTGTAAATTTTCTACGCCCTCTTTACTTTCCGAGTTTTCCGTGTACTGCGCGCTCCACGCACTCCCCGCATTTTTTGCGCTATGCACATCATTCGCATTTTCTGTACTTTGCGCACCCTGCATACTTTCCGCATTTACTGCGCTCCATGCGATCTCAACCGTGGGTTTTGTTTCGCATACGGCGCCGCGAAGCGAAATTTCGCCCGGCGTGCTATCATTCGCGCAGTTTGTAGCGCCGGTAAAATTTTCAAACAAAATTTCATCTAAAACGCAAGCCAAATTTTTAGGCCGCATCTCACCCGTAACGACACCATGCTTGCGGACCGCATCCGCGCAAATCTCGCTCTTGCCACCGCCCAAATCGAGCTTTTTTGGCGAAACTTCGTCTGCGCCGCGCTCGTAGAGTGAAATTTTATCCGCGCAGGCCGCGCTCGCGTCCAATCCGTCCGCGAAAGCCCAGGTTTCGCTAAATTTAGCGGCACTAGCTTCATCTGCAAAAATCCCGCCCGCACAAGCTGTATCCGCACAAAATCCGTTCTCGCAGGCGCGTAAAATTTTACCAAACAGCACCGCATAGGCCGCTTCGTCCAGATCCTTTTCGCGTACGACGATCTCGCCTACGCCCGCCGCGGCAAAATCCGCTATACGCGCAAGCAGCGCCACCTCACTACCGCAGAGCGCGCGATTTGTGATGATCGTAATACGCGAAGCAAGCTCTAAATCTAGCATCCGCCCGCCCTTTTAAGCTCAATATCCGTGCGCGACACCGCACTCAAATTTAAAATTTCGCCTGCGATGCTAGGGATTAAAATTTTACTTGCCAGGGCGAGCGCCGAAATACCCGCCGTCACGCCATATTTCAAAATTTCGCCCGCCGAAACAAGGTCTGAAATTTCCGCCGCACTGCTAAAGCTCAAAGCGTTCGCCCAACTTCTCGATTTTAGCGATCTTGCGTTGCCGCCGCATAAGAACCCGAAGCTCGCGCCGTTTTTAAATTTAAAATTTGCGTCGCCTGCGAGCTTGGAATTTGCGTTGCCCTTAAATTTTAAATCCGCGTATGCGTTCCTAGGCCTTAAATTTACGCGCGCATTTTGTAACTCAAAATTTCCCGCGCGAGCTGACACGACATCGAAAATTTTATCATCCGTTATGACGCCAGAAATTTTATCACGGCGTGCGGCGCTGCAAAATTCGGCGTCGTATTTTACGCTATAAATTTTACTTCTGCGCTGGGCAGCACTAAATCCGCCCTCGAGCCTGACGCTATAAATCTCGCGTCCGGCACAGCAAATTTCATCTACGCACGCGGTAAAATTTCGCGCCTCACACATAGATATACTCGCTCATCAGCGGCTGCAGCCCGCCGCCGCGGATCGCCTCACAGACCTCGCTTACGCTGCGCGCGTCGCTGATCTCGAACTGCTCGTCGCCCCTCTGCTCGCTGTGTCCGCCGATACCGACGCTTACACCCGCCGAAATTTTGCTCGCCGCGATCCTGATCGCATTGTCGCGGAAGCCCGCCCTCTCGCGCGTGGAGATCACGATTTGCGCACTTGGCAGCAGCAGCCGATACGCGCACATGACCTGCAGCAGCTCGCGCTCGCCGACGTCCTTCGGGTTTATTTTGTCGTTATTGATGATCGGGCGCAGGCGCGGCACCGAAAAGGAGATCTCGGCGCGCGGGTACTTGCGCTGAAGCAGCCACGCGTGCACGCCCGTAGCAAAGGCATCGCGGCGGAAATCCCCGAGCCCCAAAAGCGCCGCAAAGCCCACGCCGCGCATACCGCCTCTAATCGCGCGCTCTTGAGCTGCGAAACGATACGCAAAAACGCGCTTGTTGCCCGCAAGATGCAGCTGCGCGTAGCGCGCGGGATCGTAGGTTTCTTGAAAAACGGTGACGAAATCGACGCCGCAAGCGTGCAGATAGGCGTAGTCGGCGGAATTTATCGGATAAATTTCGACGCCGATCACCTTAAAATACTGCCGCGCGAGCTCGCAGGCACGCCCGATGTAGCGCACGGGGCTATTTTTCTCGCTCTCGCCCGTGAGGATCAAAATTTCCTCCAGCCCGCTCGCCGCTATCGCCTCAAACTCCGCCCGCAGCTGCGCCTCATCGAGCCTTGCGCGCGCGATTTTGTTTTTGCAGTTAAAGCCGCAGTAAACGCAGAGATTGTCGCAGTAGTTTGAGATGTAAATCGGCGTGAAAACGGCGATATTACTGCCGAAATGCGCCGCTTTTTCGCGCGCTGCGGCTTGCGCGATCTGCTCCAAATGCTCGCCCGCGCGCACGCTTAGTAGCGCGGCGAAATCGCGCAGACTTCTATTTTCCGCGCTGATCGCCCTTTGCACGTCCGCCTCGCTCGCCTCCTCGCAAAAGCCCTCGCGCAGAGCAAGCGTACGCTCCATCATCTCGCTTCCGATATCCTCCATGCCCGCTAGATAGCCGGTTTTCATCATCTTTAAAATTTTCCTTTTAAATTTTCATTTAAATTCTATGCGACACATTTGCGCGTGCAAATTTACGCGCCGCAAAGTTTATTTTCGTTTGGTTTAGAAGCGCATTTTAGCAGGATTTCGGTAAAAAATTTTAAAACGGAGCGCCCCGTTCGCATTTTAAATTTTAGTGATTATTAAAAGATGAAAGAATATACTTTCGTAAAATTTTAAGGAGAAGTAATGAAAAAAATCATCTTAGGTTTAGCCCTGTTGGGCTCTTTGGCTTTTGGCATAACTTTTAGCAAAGAGCAAGTTAAACAATTTGAACAAAATTGCGAAGCAGGTGATTTTGAGGCTTGCAGTTACGCCGGCGCTATTTATAAAAATCCGACCTTGTTCGGGGGAAACGCATCCGATAGGGATTATAAAAAAGCACTTTACTACTTTAAAAAGGCTTGCGACGGAAACGATTATGTAGCTTGCTCGGATTTGGGAGCAATGTATCATGGTGGCAAAGGGGTGAAAAAAGATTATAAAAAGGCTGTCGAACTATTCGATAAAGCTTGCGACGGCGGATATGCAGACGGCTGCAACAATTTAGGTTATATGTATGCAAATGGTAAAGGGGTTAAAATGGATATGACGCGGGCTATGGGATATGCCAGAAGAGCCTGCGATGCGGGAAGTTGGATGGCGTGCGGGAATTTTGCTTCAGTTCTTGAAGCAGGTGGCGACAGAGCAAGGGCGACACAATACTATCAAAAGGCCTGCGAAATGGGCAAAAAACACCCAGGGTTATTCGGCTACGATAAAGACTCTTTACGAGAATACTGCGATAAATACGACATGCTAAAATAGCCCGCCGATCAATCGGGTTTCTCTCGATCGGGCTGCTTTCAGCCCGATTAAATTTTAAAATTTGATCGCCGAGCCTGCTGCGCGCTACACCGCTACCAAATTACTTTTCGCTGCAGCGCTTTAAGACGCCTAGCAAAGTGCGGAATTTACGTCGTTCGGCATAGGGCTTAACAAAGCACGCTAAAATTTAACTCACATGGCGCAAATTTGCACGGCGCGAAATTTTAAAATTTCACGCCATGTCTATCGACCGCTATGCCGAGCTACGCTATATGTATTTATGGCTCAAGAAAGGCAAATTCCGCGCAAAAAACACGGCTCGCGCAACTAAGCGCGTTTAAAATTTTAATCGCTACCTCAAAAATCCCGTTAGCGGCGAGCTTGCGCTGGCCGTCTTAGAAACGGCGCCGAGCCCCGCCAGATAGGCATCGCGCCCTGCCTGTACGCCGAGCGCAAACGCCCGCGCCATCAGCGCCAGATCCCCGCTCGTGGCGATCGCCGTATTTACCATCACCGCAGCGCAGCCCATCTGCATCGCCTCGCAGGCCTCGCTAGGCGCGCCGAGCCCCGCATCTACGATGATCGGCACGTCGATTTCGTCTAGCAAAATTTCGATCATCCCGCGCATCATCAGCCCGCGATTGGAACCGATCGGCGCTGCTAGCGGCATCACGGCAGCGGTCCCTGCGCTTACTAGATCGCGCGCGACGCACAGATCGGCGTGCATGTAGGCAAGCGGCACGAAGCCCTCGCGCGCCAGGGCTTCGCAGGCCTTAATCGTCTCAGCGTTGTCGGGCAGAAGGTATTTGCTGTCGCCTATGATCTCGATCTTTACGAAGTCGCCACATCCCAGCTCGCGCGCGAGCCGTGCGATCCGCAGCGCCTCCTCGGCGTTTCGCGCGCCGCTGGTGTTTGGCAGCAGCGTGACGCCGCGGGGGATGAAATCCAAGATATTGCGACTCTTACTTTCGTTTACGCGGCGCAGCGCAAGCGTGACGATCTCGCAGCCTGCGTGCCGCACGCAGGCGTCAATCATCGCGTGATCGAACTTGCCAGAGCCCATTATCAGGCGCGAGCTAAACTCCCTGCCGCCCAAGATCAGTTTATCGTCCATTCTATCCTCTTTAGTTTAAATTTTGTTTTCACATACAGCGCAGATAGCGCAATATCAGCGCGGTGCATTATACACGGCGCGAAATTGCGGCGCAGATTGTGCACCTTGCTTCTGTCGCTATTTTAACGCGCCGCACGAGGCTCTAAAATTTCTCGTCAAATTTTAGTCGCAAACAGATGGCGCAAAATTTCAAAGCGCTGTTTAAAATTTTGCGGCGGAGCAACGGCTTTAAATTTATACGCTGCGTTTAAATTTACGTGGCGCGCGGTAAATTTCAGACCGCTTTTTAAACGCGCCGTATGCGTATGCCGCCGAAACGCCCTATACTTTTCAAAAATAATCGCGCAAAGCTAAATTTAGCGGCAATGTACAAGGCGCGTAAATTTAGAAATGCAGGCGCGCGATGAGTGGCCAGGCCTAGCCCTCCTCGCCCAAAATCAGCCTAAGCGCGACGTTTGCTTGATGTGCGGCGCAGATCGCCACGCGCGGAGCGAGCAGCCCCACGCCCTGAGCCGCGGCGCTTTTGCGGTCGCCGCAGACGAAAACGTTTTTGCCGAGCCGCGTCGTGCGGATCTCGTTGGCATCGCCGCTGCCCGCCATGCCGCTAGCGCAGATCAAAAAGCGATCCGTACCGCCGAATGCACCAAAAATCATCGCTTTCGCCGCCGCGTCGTCGAAGCACTCGCAAATTATACGCTCGTTTTTTAAAATTTCGGCTACGTTTTGCGCGGTAAGTCGCTCGTTTAAGGTTCGCACGCACACGAACGGGTTTACGCGCGCGATTTTTTCGCGCAGAGCGGCTGTTTTGGGCTTGTAAAGATCGCCGATCTCGTACTGCTGGCGGTTTAGGTTGGTAGGCTCGACGACGTCGAAGTCGATCAAAAAGAGCTCGCCCACGCCCGCGCGCGCAAGTAGGATCGCGACGTTGGAGCCGAGCCCGCCGAGCCCGCAGATCGCCACGCGCGAGCCTTGCAGCGCCTCATTTACGGCGGGGGCATTGCGAGCAAGCATCAGCTCGCGAAGCTCCTGCGGCGCCAACTCCGCACCGCGCGCGAGCAAAAAGAGCTCATCGCCCGCCTTCAGCTCGCAATTTTGCGTACTCGCATAGCCGTTTATCACGGCGATCTCGCCGCTAAATTTAACCTCGCGCTTAAGCCCCTCAAGATCGCTCGCGCCCGTTTCGTAAGCTTTGCCGTTTAATTTTATCTGCATTTTGATCCTAAATTTTATCTTTTTGCCGTTTAAATTTATCGCGCAAATTTGGATTTACGCGCGGCGCCTCGCATCTGCGCGAACATAGTGCGCATTTGCGGTATTGCGGCGCGATCGCGGTAGAGATCTACGCAGCTAAGACGCGCTGCGCAAATGCTCGGCACGAGTTGCGATGCACGCGGGGCGTACCGAGCGCATCGCACGCAATTTTGATCTGCAAATTTCATCCTGTTTTTACGCGTAATGTTTTGGCTTTGCGAATTGCATTCGACCAATACGGCGCCATCGTAGGGCTTATGTACGAAAACACAGAACAAGCCAAATCCGCTAAATTTAGCGCATTAACCCAACTTATCGGTTAAATTTAAAGTCGAGAAGCGCTAGAGTGATCCGCCGAATTTAAAAGCTGCTAAACGCCCGAACAAATCCGCGCTGCGGCTAAATTTAAAATTTCAACCCAACTGACGAAAAAGCGGCACGTCGTAGTATGCGTCGCAATGTGCACGACGGCAGAAATCTCGTGATAAATTTTAAGCCCTCGCGCCCAGACCCCACAACTTCGGCATAAATTTTAAAGCCATACACTCAATCTTGCGGCGGCGGCGCAGTTTTAAAGCCCATATCATGCCGCCGCAGCCGGCGACGCAAACTAACGTTCCGCCGCCGAAATAAAATTTAAACTCTATCGCCGCGGAGCGAATTTTAAAACTCCTGCGTTCGGCCGCCGCAGCCTAGCTCGCTTTCAAAATTTAAAGGCTCACCGCAAGCGCCGGACCGCCCTGTCCTTCTAATAAAATTTAAAAATCCAAACGCTGCCGTGTCGCTACGCCATGTCGCCGTATCGCTTAAAATTTTAACGACGCGCGCGCAAATTTTAAGCCCCAGCCGCCATATCGCTACGCCGATTAAAATTTAGCGGCCTCCTTGGCAACTTCCGCGCGGATCTAAACCTCGGTTGCCGCAATTTTTAACATAACCCAAAGCTCCGACCTCAGCCGCCGCCTACGAACTCGACGATCTCATATTTTTTGCCGCTTGAGATCTGCGTGCGCTCCCATGCCTCTTTTTTTAAAATTTCGCCGTCGCGCTCGAGCGCTACTAGGCGCAGATCGTGTCCGCGCCGGCGTAGAAACTCGCTCACGCTCATATCCTGCGCCAGCTGCAGAGGCTCGCCGTTTACGCAGATCTCAATCATCGCTCGCTCCCAAGCTCTCGCGATACTCCTCGTAAGTGCCCCTAAAATCGACGATTTCGCCGTCTCCTTTGAGGTGCAAAATTCTATTTGCAAACGCGTCGATAAGCTCGCGGTCGTGGCTCACGCAGATCGCGCAACCCGCGAAGTTATACAGCGCTTCGCCAAGCGCGATGATCGCTTCAAGATCAAGGTGGTTGTTGGGCTCATCGAGCACCAGCAGGTTCGGGCGTTGCAGCATTAGTTTGCTTAGCATCACGCGGTGCTTCTCGCCGCCGCTTAGGCTGCCCACGCTTTTCTCCTGCTCCGCGCCGCTAAAAAGCATGCGCCCAAGGCATTTGCGAATTTCATCCAGATCCCTATTCTGCGGGCTTTGTAGATATTCGTAGAGCTTAAGCTCGCCTGAAATTTTATTATTCGTATCCTGCGCGAAGTACCCAGGCTCGATCGTGGCGCCCATGTGAACCTTGCCGCGCTGCGGCGCGAGCTCGCCCATGATGATCTTGCAAAGCGTGCTTTTGCCCACTCCGTTTCGACCGATGATGCCGATCTTATCGCCGTGAGCGAGCTTGAGATTGAAATTTTTTAAAATTTCAATCTCGCCGAAGCTCATATCTACGCCGCTTAACTCTAAAATTTCATTGCCGATCTCACGCGCGGGCTTAAATAAAATACTAGGCTCCCTGCGCGAAGAGGTCGCAAGCTCGCCAAGATCGAGTTTGTCGAGCTGTTTTTGGCGGCTCGTTGCCTGCTTGGCTTTGCTTGCGTTGGCGCTAAAGCGAGCGATAAATTTTTCAAGCTCCGCCTTTTCTTTGAGCTTTTTCTCACGCTCGAACTGCGCCTGTTTGAGGGTGAGATTGGACGCGATGAACCAGTCGTCGTAATTGCCGCTAAATTCGCGCACCCGCCTAAAATCAACGTCGAGGATGTCCGTGCAGACGCGGTTTAAGAAGTGGCGGTCGTGGCTGATGACTACGAGCGTGCCAGTGTGGCGATTTAGCTCAAACTCAAGCCACGAAATAGCGTCGATATCGAGGTTGTTCGTAGGTTCATCCAAAAACAGTACGTCGGGGCGCGGGAAGAGCACCTGCGCGAGCAGAACCTTAAATTTATCGCTCGTCTCGATCTCGCTCATCTTTTTATCGAAGTCGTTCAGCCCCAGCGAACTTAAAATTTTCTCGATCCGCGTTTCGTACTCGTAAGCGGGATCCTCCTCGGCGCAGATCATCTCAAGCTCGCCGAGGCGCTCGTTTATCTCGTCGTTAAACTCGCCCGCTTCGTAAAGCTGCGTCTTTTCGCGCACGGCGTCATAAAGGCGCTTGTTGCCGTAAAGCACGGCGTCTTTGACGCTGAAGCTTTCAAAGGCGAACTGATCCTGCCCCAAAACGCCGATTTTAAGCCCGCTTTCGATCAAAATTTCGCCGCTGCTTGCCTCGATCTGCCCGCTTAAAATTTTAAGTAGCGTCGATTTACCCGCGCCGTTTGCGCCGATGAGACCGTAGCGCCTGCCCTTATCAAGGCTCAAATTTACGTTTTCAAAAAGTAGCTGTTTGCCAAAGCGCATCGTTAGATCTTTGATTTCAACCATATTTTTCCTTTTAAATTTCTCTTTGAGTTGCCTTGCGCGCGGGCTTCTGCTAGATTTTGCGCGCAAATTTCATCTCGCGGTTTATTGCGGCTTTTGTGCCGCGCGGAACTGCGATAAATTTCTCCTATTGTAGCTTAAAATTCTGAAATTTCGCCGAAGGGGCGAGAGCAGGCGCGATTAAATTTAAACCGCTAGAGCAATTTAAAATTTTAACCGCTGTAGTCGCTATCGCGAGTGATGATGAGCGTGTAGTTCGGATACGCGGCGCGCACCTGCTTGCAGACCGCGCGAAACGTCGCCTCCATATCGGGCGCTGCGAAATCGACGATAACGTCGAAGCTGATCGAGCGCTTTTCCTCGTCGAGATAAAACCCATGTATCTGCGAGACGAACTCATGCGAAAACGCCATCTGCTTGATATGCTCGTAGATCTCGGCGGCGCGCGGATCGTTCCTGTTAAACGCGTAAATTCCTACGGTGTCTAGGATGATATTAAATTTCGCAAAAACGGCGTTTTGGATGCGGCGCGTAAGAGCGTCGATCTGCGCCGCGGTCGTGTCACTCGCGACCTCGATATGCACCGAACCTACCATTTTATCGGGCCCGTAGTCATGAAACATCAGATCGTATGCGCCTATAACGCCCTCAAAGCCGCGCACGACGTCGTAAATTTCATTCGTCAGCTCCAGGCTCGGACGCGAACCCAAAAGCTTGCTGATCGTATCGCGCAGAATTTCATACGCCGTTTTGATTAAAAGCGCCGAAATTATCGCGCCCAGATACGCCTCCAAGCTCAGCCCGAAAATAAGCGAAATCAAAGCCGCTACGAGAGTGGCTAGCGATACGAGCGCGTCGTATTTGGCGTCCACGCCGCTAGCGATGAGCGAGTCAGAATTTACGCGCTCGCCCGTCTTTTGCGTATAGAGCCCCAAGCTAAATTTCGCCGCGACCGCTACGGCGATGATGACGAGCGAAACCGCATTATAATTCGCCGCTTGCGGATGGATGATCTTTTTGATCGATTCTACTAGCGAGACGCCGCCGGTGTAGAGGATGATGACGGCGATTACGATCGCGCTTAGATACTCGATCCTGCCGTGTCCGAAGGGGTGCGCGCGATCGGGCTGCTTGCTAGCAAGATGCACGCCCACGATCGTAATGACGGACGAAAGCGCATCGCTTAGGTTATTTACGGCATCAAGCACGATCGCGATAGAGCCAGAGATCAGCCCCACGACGCCCTTAAATGCTGCTAAAATTACATTTGAAACGATACCGATCGCACCGGTGCGAATGATGATTTTATCTCTGCTATACGCCGCTTGAGGCACTTCCATTATCTCTCCTTTGAAATTTTACTCTAAGCCGCAATCGCTGCGCGTGTAGGTCAGATCGGCGATTTTTTCGCCGCTTTGCAGAAATTCTCGTACGCCTATGCGATTTAGACCGCCCGCTTTCATCATCGCGCAGACGTCCTTTTGCCTGTTGGCGCGCAAAATGCTTTCAAAATTTTGCTTGATCTTGGGATCTACTTTGTCCCAAATTTCATTTTTTAGAATCGTGGGAATTACAAATTTATCGCCCTCGCATGTAGCCGCGCTCAACTCTATATTTTTAGTCGCGGGGTGACTGTGCCCATTTACGGCATCCGCCAAAGCTTTGCAGCGCTCGACATCGGCATCTCCCGCAAGCGCTGCGCTGCAGATAAATACGCCAAATACGGCGGGTATAAATTTTTTCATTTTCATCTCCTGATTTTATTTGAAATTTATCATATTAAAATTTCAAATTCAATCTATTTTTTGAAATTCAAAGACCTATTTGCGCGGCGCAAATCCGCGAGCCGCCAAAATTACTTACGTTAAAATAGCGGCGTAAATTCCATAAATCACTGCTAGAAATTTCTAAATCGCGGCAAAAATTCTTTAAATTCCGCGCAAAATTCTATGAGTAGAAATTTTGCGACGGATCGCATGCGCTCGCTCAAAGCGGCGTGCGGCGAGATCGTCCGTATCTTTTTCAAACTCGCCGTTTAAGTTATAGATTTAACGCAGCTTAAAAAAGCTCCAGCCGATCTACGCCCCGCCGCTTAAATTTATAAATTTAATGCAGTTCCGCGTTGAGTTTGATCGCGCGCTTGCTAATGCTTGCCGTAATCTGCCCGCTTTGGCTGTTTTGGCGGAAGTGCAGTCCGCTAAGCCCGGCAAGCTCAAGCCCTTTATAAATTTCGCGATCAAATGTAAAGCCTGGATTTAGCGCTGCTAGCGCCTCGCGATCCTTTTGCGCGATGAAAACCTTCGTGCCCTCAAGTACCGCAATACCGGCATCCACGATGCAGCGGTCGCCTAGCGGAATGCCCGTGACGGAGTTTGCGCCCAGCAAGCAGTGCTTCCCGATGCTCACAGCATTGCCGTTGGTGCCGCTTAGCACGCCCAAAATCGACGCGCCGCCGCCTATATCGCTGCCCTCGCCCACGACGACCGAGCTGCTGACGCGCCCCTCGATCATAACGCTGCCGATCGTGCCTGCGTTGAAATTCACATACGCAGCGCCCGGCATCACGGTCGTACCTGCGGCGATATGCGCACCCAAACGCACCTTCGCATCGTCTAAAATCCGAACGTTTTGCGGCGGTACGACGTGACTTAGATAGCGCGGAAATTTATCGACGCTGATTATGCGTGGATAGCGGCCTTGCATTTTTAAATGGATTTCGTTTTCACGCAGCCACCAAAGCTCGATCGGGCGAGCATTTTCGTCCCATGCGACATTCGGAAGCACGCTAAATGCGCCGTCTAGATTGAGCGTGCGCGGCTCGCAGAGATTTAGCGAAAGCGCGTAAAGCTTGAGATAGACGCTCTCGACACTTTTTGGCGCGGCATCCTCAAAGATAAAACTAGCGCAAAAGCTCGCGTGCTCGTCCGATTTCATCGCCTCTTTAACCGCAAGCAGCACTTGCAGATTTTTGTGCGCGCCCTCTTTAGCGTCTGGCTGTAGAAATTTTAAAGCCTCGATCGCCTTTTTTAGGGCTTTGTGCGTTAGCGGAAGGACGCACTCGCTACCGCTAAAATCCACGACCTCGCCGCATTCGGCTAGAGCATGGATTAGCACTGCTGCGCTTACTAGCCCCTCTTTAAAATTTACGTGCGCGTAATTCACGCTTAGACTTTTATGCCCCTCCGCGCGTCCCTTAAATACGCGCCCGACCGCCCACATCATCGGATCGCGATAGCCCTTTTCGGCGCGAACTTTATCTGCAAAAGCTCGCAGCTCGCTTAGGCATTTAATCTCTTTCATATTTAATCCTTAATCGCAAAATTGCGCGGGAGTATAGCTAAATTTAATTTAAAAGGGGATTTGAAAAGGTGCATGAATGGAATTTAAAAGCAAAAACACGCGCTTTTAAATTCTTGATTATTTTGCTTTAGATTGTTTGGCTTCTTGTAGTTTTATTTCGGAACACTTGCTTTAGTATCTTTTTTAACTTTGGTAACAATGCTCACATCCTCGCTAGGGACTTTCCTCCTTATAGTTTTAATGCAAGAATCGCCGACATCGTTGCAATTGCTAACCGTGCGGTCAAATTCCACATAGGCATATTTGCCGTCATCGAAAATTAACTTACCGCTAATAACGGATTCATTTTTATCTTTTAGATAAATTTCAGCATGATCGGAAGCTAAGCTTATAGACTTTAAAGCCTTTTTAAAAATATCTCTAAGCAATTCAGGATATAGAATTACGAGTAAAAATAATATATAAGACATAATAATAAACATTACACTAAATGCTTTAAACCATTTTTTGATATCTTTAGCTACACACGAAATAACAACTATTAAGACTTCAAAGAGAAAAAAATGGAGGACAAATACTTTAAAGCTAAAATTAAGCCCCTGTAATTCTTTGAAATAAAGAATGATAAATGGAGCTACAATATATACAATCTCAATAAATACAGCAATTATTCTTATATTATAGTCTTTTCTATAAACGTAAAGAACACATGCAATAAATAAAGTTATTAGCAATACAATAAAGTAAATATTTATAAAATATATAAAGATATTATTATTATATAATATATAACAACACGCTAAAAATAAAGATACAATTAAAAATATATTTATGTCAATGCAGACAATATAGGCACACCTATTAGATATTGTAGATGTTGTAATTATTTGATTTTTAGTTCTTTGATAATTCGGGGTTATACGCAAATACGCACCAAAAATATAAAGCCCATGAATTATTACAAACAATATACCCATAAGCAAGAAAATCCACATAAAATTTATACTAAAAATTTCATAACTAAAAAAGCCATTATCTCTCATATAGGTCATAGCGAACATAAAGCTTATAATAATAGAGAATGCGGACGCTACTAAGGAAGTCAATTTTAAAATCGGCAAAATTTTTTCATAAAATTCTTTTAACTCATCAAAAATATTTTTCGTATTATCAGCCATATCTTTCTCCCATAAAATACAAACCAATTAAGTTATATAAAATTTTACTTATTTCTCAACTGTTTATAAATTTCATCCTACCTAAACACATCATCCATCGGCGTGCTTTCGCATTTCTTGCGGTCCGCTTCTACCGAGAGTAGGCGAGCTTTACTATCGTCTAAAATTTTTGGAGTAATAATAAGCCCCGGCAAATCTAAGGAATTTACGGCGTGCTTACCGGCAAATGCCCCCAGGCCTCTGCCAAATATCCCGTTTACGCGCCCGTTCATATCATAAATCTCGCTGCCGTCGCAGTGAAAGACATTGCCCGAGATACACTCGCATTTAAGCCCATCCGCAGCCTCTGTGTATCTGTAGTCCTCGACGTAAAGCGCACCGCTTACGCCACGGACGCTACTTATAGGGTTGTAAATTAACACGGCTAGAATTTCGTTATTTTGAGGATTTGAGATCTCCCACTCCACGGCACGATATGAGCTAAGCAGCAGCACGATAGGCTTATCGGATTTGGCTAAATTTAGCTTGACGCGATTATTCATCTGAGCGCTTTCATAGATCGCGCCAAGCCACAGATCGTAGTCCTTATCCGCAGGGATCTTAGCCACGGCATCCTTTTGACGATAAAAGGGCTCTACGTCTTTAAAATCCACGAAAAGCTCGCTGGAATGCGCGTCATTTAAAAACCACGCTTCGATCTTGTGCTTGCCCTTGCTAAATTTATACGTAAGCGGGCGCTTTTGATTGCTCGACGTCCCACCTAGTACGTCCGTGCCGTCCACGGCGATTACCAGCGTAGACCAGCCGTAATCTCCTAGCACCATCTTTTCGACATCTGCGTCGAAATTAAACTCGCCGACCCAATACGCCATAAGATTTGGAGATGGAATTTCATGGAAAGAATTTCCTTCGTAATTGACGCTGATGCGATCGACGTTTTCAGAGAAAATCACCTTCTTAGGCTCATCTTTATTCAGATAAAACGCCAAAAACTTATCCTGCGGGATCTGCGCGTCCGCGGTAATCTCTTTCGCCCATTTTTGCATATTGCTCTCTTGCGCGAACGCCGCAAATGCAAGCACCAAAATAATCAAAAACCTCATTACCGACCTTTCTTATTTCGTATAAAAGTAAAATCCCTAAACCTAAAAGCCCTAGGCTTAGGGATTTTGCCGCCTTGGCTCCACAGCCTATACGAATAAAATTCCAGCTGCTTAAATTTCAGCTGCGCGAGAAATTTCCTTGCCGCGACCGCTACGTAAAATTCCACTCTAAATAAGCTTTGCAGAGGCTTTCGCAGATAAACTCCACTGCCATGAAGCCGGACGAAATAAAATTTAGACTAGCACAATGCTGTGGCTACCGCTAAAAAGCTAGGCGCGATAAAATTTCAAGCCAGAAATTCATCGCTAAAGCCCCATCTTAAAATTTTAAAACAAAGTTTTAGTGATAAAATTTCACATTTTAAAATTCTGCGGCAAAGCTTTATGCTTAAAATTTTACATTTAAAACTCCAAGGCGGAATTCTACGGCAAATTTTACCTCTCTGAATTGTCCGTTTGGAATTTAAGTTCCGCCGCAAAATTTCACGCTTAGAATTTTATCTAAAATCTCACGCAACGAAGCTTGGGTAAAATTCTAGCTCGAAATTTCAAACTACGAAATTTCGTTTGCCCAAATTTTGCGAGCGCTATAAATTTGCTCAAAATCAAAGCGGAATTTCAAGCTCTAAAATTTAGTATGAAATCCCGTGCTACGAAACTTTACACGAAATTCTATACACAAAAATTTTACTGGCGCCATAAAATTTCGCGGCAAAATCGCAGCGGAATTTTAACGCAGAATTTCGAGCTACAAAACTCAGCGTGAAATTCCGCGTCGCGAAACCCGCGTGAAATTTTACCCGCTAAATTTACGGGCAAAATTCTATGACGGATTTGTATACCGAAATTTTGCGAGCACTATAAAATTTGCAGCGAAATTAGGCGTGAAATTCCAAACTATTAAATTCCACGTTGAATTTCAATCTGCAAAATTCACGAGAAATTCCACGCGAAATTTGACACCCTGCCCGCGCCCGCCAAAGTCCTAATTCGAGCAGGCGCTCTTGCCGTCCATCACCGGCTGGATCGCGGAGTTGTCCGCGAGCTCCTCGCGGTCGATCTTCTCGATCTTCTCCCACAGCTTGCGCGCGGCATCTTCGTAGCGCTTCGCGCTCAAAGAATCGGGCGCATAGAAGCTTACCGGCTTGCCGCTGTCGCCGCCCTCGCGGATAGCGATCTCGATCGGGATCTCGCCGATTACTTCGGTGTTGTATCGCTGCGCCAGCTTTTGCGCGCCGCCGCGACCGAAGATATCATACTCCTTGCCGTTATCTGGGCAGATGAAGCCGCTCATATTCTCGATAAGGCCTGCGATCGGGATGTGGAGCTTTTCGAACATATCAAGCCCGCGCGCGCTATCATCCAGCGCGACCGTCTGCGGCGTCGTGACGCACACGCCCGCCGTCACCGGCACGCTCTGCGCCAAGGTAAGCTGCGCATCGCCCGTACCCGGAGGCATATCCAAAAACAGCACGTCCAGATCGCTCCACGCCACGTCTTTTAGCAGCTGCTCGATCGCTTTCATTATCATTGAGCCGCGCCAGATGAGGCTCGCGCCCTCCTCCATCAGCACGCCCATGCTCATCATCTCCACGCCGTGGCTTAAGATCGGCTTTAGCTTCTGCCCCACGACGCTTGCTTGCGTCTTATCCTCTCCTAGCATTCGCGGCAAATTCGGCCCGTAAATATCGGCATCCAAAATCCCCACTCTCTTGCCGAGCTTTGCCGTGCTGATGGCTAAATTTAGCGTCGTCGTGCTCTTGCCTACGCCGCCCTTGCCGCTGCTGATCATCACGAAATGTTTGATCTGCGGCGCGATATTTTTGCCGCTGCGAGAGTTGCTCTTTTCCTCGGCGATCTTGGGCTGTTTGATTAAAATTTCCACGTCCGCGCCGAGCGCCTTTTGCACCGCCGATCTAAGCTCTGCGGCGATCTCCGGCTTGGCGCTGGGGATTTCGATCCCTACGAAAATTCTATCGCCGATCTCGACCTCTTTTACAAATCCAAAATCCACGATGCTTTTAGAAAAGCCCGGATAGATCACGCTTTTAAGCAAATTTAAGACTTCGTCTTTACTCATTCCTTCTCCTTATTTTCGGTTAAATTTCTACTGATTTTATATGCGCAAAATTTCGGCCCGCACATCGAGCAAAACTCCGCGCCCTTGTAAATTTCATCGCCCAGGCTCTCGTCGTGCAGTTCGCGCGTATGCGCAGGATCGAAGCTAAGCTCAAACTGTCTGTTCCAATCAAAATTATACCTCGCATCGCTCATCTCGTGATCGCGCTCTATCGCGCCCGCTTTGCCTAGCGCAACGTCCGCGGCGTGAGCGGCGATCTTATGCGCGATGATGCCCTCTCTGACGTCTTTTGCATTGGGAAGCCCCAGATGCTCCTTGGGCGTTACATAGCAGAGCATGCTGGCGCCGCAATACGCAGCCATCGTCCCGCCGATAGCGCTGCTGATGTGATCGTAGCCCGCGCCGATGTCGGTCGGAAGCGGCCCCAGCACGTAAAACGGCGCATCGCGGCAGAGCTTGCGCTCTAGCTGCATATTAAGCTCGATCTCATTAAACGGAATGTGTCCCGGCCCCTCGATCATCACCTGCACGTTTTTTTCATTCGCGCGCAGGGCTAGCTCGCCTAAAATTTCAAGCTCGCTAAGCTGCGCCCTATCGGTCGCGTCGTATAAGCAACCCGGGCGCAAGCCGTCGCCCAGAGATAGTGATACATCGTAGGCGGCGCAGATATCGCAAATTTCATCAAATGCTTCGTAGAAGGGGTTTTGCTTGTGAAATTTCATCATCCACGACGCTATCAGCGAGCCGCCTCTGCTTACGATGCCCATCTTGCGACGAGACAGCAGCGGCATAAACTCGAGCTTAAAGCCCGCATGGATCGTGAAATAATCCACTCCCTGCCGCGCCTGCTTCTCGATCGTGCTAAGAATAGCGCTCGTTTTTAAATTTTTAATATCGCCCAGCTCATACATCATCTGATAGATCGGCACCGTGCCTATGGGTACGGGCGAGCGCTCGATTATGGCGGCGCGGATCTCATCCAAATCGCCGCCCGTGCTTAGATCCATCACCGTATCGGCGCCGTACTTTAAGCAGGTTTCGAGCTTTTCTAGCTCGCCCTCAATATCGCTCGTCGTGCCCGAGGAGCCGATGTTAGCGTTGATCTTGCACCGCAGTGCGCGCCCGATGCCGATAGGTTTTAGGCTTTTGTGATTAACGTTTGCGGGGATGATCGCTCTTCCTTGCGCGAGCAGATCGCACAAGGCCCGCACGTCCATGCGCTCGCTTTGCGCGACCTCTCTCATCTGCGGCGTCAGCTCGCCTCTTTTTGCAAAATAGATCTGTGATACGCAGCTTTCGGTCATTTTCGCCTCGCTTCTTAAAAATGCGCGTATAATATAACAAATTTCATTAATCCTTACTTTTCTTTTGCCGTTTATTTTCGTAACGCAGGTTGAAATTTTACCGCCGCGCCGCGTAAATTTACGCCTAAGTTTAAGATATTTTAGCGCGCAAGCCGCGATTAATTTTGCTTTCATTTTTAATACGTATAATTTCGTAACAAAATTTCAAGGATAAAATTTGAAAGATATATCGCTGATTTTGCTCGCCGCGGGCGATTCGAGCAGGTTTGAGCTGAGCGTCAAAAAGCAGTGGTTGCGCGTGGGCGAGCTACCGCTTTGGCAATACGTCGCGCAGAGCATTGCGCAGGCGCACCCATTTAAAAAAATCATAATCGCCGTAAACGAGGAGGACGTGAGCTATTGCGAGCGCATCTATGCGTGCAGCTCGGCTTCGGTGCGCGGCGAAAGCGCGGAGTGCGACACGAGCGAGTATAAATTTCAAAGCAAGCAGGGCGGGATCGAATGCGGCGCAGATGATCTAAACGACGCAAGCAAGCCGCGGGGCGCGGAAAATTTTAAAGCTCAAGTCGAATGCGGCGCAGATGAATGCGGCTCTTCAAATTTAAAATTTCACTTTGCCCCAGGCGGCGCAAATCGTCAAAGCTCGCTAAAAAACGCGCTAAAGCTCGTAGAGAGCGAACTCGTGCTCGTAAGCGACGTAGCACGCGCGCAAATTTCGCCACGCACGATAGACGCGCTCATCGCTGCAAGCGCGGACGCCGATTGCGTCAGCCCCTATCTTAGCGTAAACGACACGACCTATCTCGGCGAGAACGTAGTAAATAGAGAGGAGCTACGCCTCATCCAAACGCCCCAGCTTTCGCGCACGGCGCTGCTTAAAAAGGCGCTTGAGGGAAGCGAAATTTTTACCGACGACAGCGCGGCGGTCGGCAGCGCGGGCGGTCGGTTGGAGTTTATAAAAGGTGAGGCGGGCGCGCTTAAGATCACGCGCGCAAGCGATCTGGCGGCGCTAAATTTAAAACCATGCTCGCACGATATATTCTGCGGTACGGGCTTTGACGTGCATGCGCTTGAAAAAGGCGCGGGCATCGTGCTCGGCGGCGTGCAGATCC
>CAUSEA010000010.1:0-52201 GCA_963530525.1 uncultured Campylobacter sp. | reverse complement strand
CGCGCTTCGTGGACGCAAACCCGACGATCAAAATTTTAGCGCTTGCGTTTTTGATCCTAGTGGGCGTCTCGCTGATCGCCGACGGGCTGGGCTTTCACATACCTAAGGGCTACATCTACTTCTCGATGGCGTTTTCGCTGCTTGTTGAGCTCGTCAATATCCAGGTCCGCAAAAAATCTGCCGTGAAATAGGAGGAACGGAATTTTGCGAGATCTCAAAGGCGCGCATGGGCTTTGCTAAATTTCTTTCGCTGCGACGTATCAAGCTTGCTCGCGGCACGGCCAGGGATTTCAAGCTAGAGCCCGCGGCTGCAGACACGGCGAAATTTAGCTTTACGCTGGAGCGCTTGCGCTTTGCGGGAATTTTGGATTTAAGGCGCGACGGACTTTATCTGCCGATACGCGAGGGCGACGAGCTGGCGGTGATATATGAGGCTTCGAGTTTAAATTCCAGCCGCGAGGCTTTGAGGGGCTTAAATTCTAGCCGAAGCGCTTTAAACGGCGCCGATTTAAGCGGCGAAAACTCCGCGCCGCGCTCTAGCTGCGAAGTTTCAAGTAGCGGAAATTCCGCTGCCGCAAATTCAAACCGCGACGCATATAGCGATACGGCGGCAAGTGCGCGCCAAAATTCTACAGCATCTGATTTATCGGACAAAGATCGCAGCGGTATAAATTCCGCCGCTTTGAGCCTGATCCGCGAAGGCTTTAACGAGCAGGCGAACGCTAATACGGAACTTTATACTTCGAGTTTGAATTGCAAAGATTTAAGCGGCTCCACCTCTTTAAATTCTACCCGCGAGAGCCGTGGCAGCGCTTCGGTAAACTCCGCCGCTTCCGTCCTTCCGTTAGATTTCGTTAATCTAAGCCTGGGCGCGCAGCGCTGGAAGGACGCTGGCAGCACGGCACTCGCCGCGATATTCGCAGCCTTCGGCGTAGCGCTAGCCGCGATGAGCATTTACTGCATAATCTTTATTTTTGAAAAGAGCGATCCTGCGGTGGCGATGGCCCTGCCCGTCCTCGCGCCTTTTGCGTATTGCAGCTTCAAGTTTATGCGAAGAGACTGGCGCGCCGCGAAGTTTGGACGCATATTTGCGGCTCTCGCGCATTCCAAAGAGCCTAAGCGAAGCGGCGAAGCGGAAGGCTATGCCAGCGGCGTGCGCGTGCTGCAAAGCGGCGACGTCTATTATTATGGCTTCGCGCTGGACGGAGTATATTTATCGGGCGAAAACAAGCGGCGTATCGTCTCTGACGCGCTACGTGCGGATCAAAATTTAGCGGAGCTTGCGGACGGCGAAAATTGTATGAAATTTAAGAATTTAGACGCAGAAAATTCCGCAAATTCTGCGAGCATCAAGAATTTTGCGAAATCAGCGAATTCCACAAGCTTTGCAAATTCTACTAACGCAGCAAATTCTATAAATTTCGCCCGCTCCGCCGAAGTCGCGGCGCCCGCCAAGGCAAAGGACGCCTCGCAGAGCTTCGAGCTGCAAAACGGCGATGTTCTCCGCGCTCGCTACAAAGACTACCGCGTAAGCGGACTATGGAATCAAAGCCGCGGCATGAAGCTAGGCGATACGCGCAGCGGACTTCGGCGCGCAGCAGATTTTATCGCGAGCGTGGCGCTACAAATAGGTCTGCGTCTAGGCGGCGCGCTCGTGCTGACGTGGCTCGGCGATCATATCGGCGGCTCCTTCGGCAACGCTCTAAGCTTCATCGGATTTTTACTGCTGCTTAGCCTTATGCTTTGAAGGGCAAATTCCAAACGGCAGCCTCGCGGAATTTTGCAACTTCAAAGAATTTCAAATTTCGCAATTTCGCAGAATTCCGCAGCGAGCGGATTTGGATTTTAAATTTAGCGGCGTAAATTCTAAATCCAAATCTCGCGCGGGGGGATAAATTTGCGCTATAATCTAGCGAAAATCAAAGATTTAAAGGATGCGACTTGAAAATTTTAATCTCCTTTTTGTGCTTATTAAGCTTCATGTTCGCCGAGGCAGCGCCCGCTTTGGCAGAAGGTGCAAACAGCGCTCAAAAAGATCAAAGCCTAGAAATTTTAACCGCAAATTTAAGCACGGCGCTTCAGGAGATTGACGAAGCCGGGCATCGCCCCGATGGTACGCCTTGCGAGAGCATCGTTAGGTTAAGGGCTGCGTTTATGGAGTTTTTGCAAAGCGCGGGCGAGAGCGCTCCGCAAATTTTAAAATCCTTGAGGTTCGCCCCGAATATGGCGATCTCGCAGGACGGCAAGTTTCGGGCATATTCGGTAGATATCAGCACCGGCGGCACGATGGGCGCGAGCTACGTAGCGTATCAATACGCAAGCGGCGGGCAAAATTTCATTATGGATTTTGCAGACAAAGGTGCGCAGCAGATGCAAGAATGCGTTCTTGGCGGCAGGCGGGATTGCGACTGCGGCGAATGGGCGCTTGATACTGCATGGGGCGGCGAGCGAGTGATAAAAATTTTTAAAGTTAAAGAAAATCTATATCTAGTTTACGGAGTATCAAAGGGCTCTAGCAAACTCGCAAGCGATAAGCTTAAGGCGGTAGAAGCAAGCGAAACGGGTATAAAAATGGCTGATATATTTCATTACGTCCGCTCATGCGGCGCAGATTGCGACTGCTCTAAGATGAGCTCTTTGGCGCCGCACGACTTCGCTCGCTTCGGCATAGAATATGATTTTTTCTCATACTTAGACGGCAGCGACAAGATAAAGAAAAAATACGCTGAAAGAACGTTTTTGACCTTTGAAAACGGCATACTGGGCGCTCTTAAGGTAAAATCTAGCGACAAATACCCGGACGGCGAGCTCGTCGATGAATACCGATACTTTAAATTTGACGGCGAAAAATTTACGATAGAGAGTAAAATAACTCATTGCGAGCCCGGTAAAATTATAGAGGAGTTAGTCGCGCCCTCTAGCGCGCAGGAGCTTTGATGAGTGCTGCGATGCTTAGCGGGTGCGCTAAATTTCAAGGCTTTGGGATCGTAAATTTAAAGGCGCAGGAAAATTTCAGGCGCGCAGAATTTCGGCCGTGGAATTTTAAAATTCTAAATTTTAAAGTGTAGAATTTCAAGATGCGGATTTTAATTTCAGAATTTTAAATTTTGCGGTGCAGAATTCCTCGGCGTGAATTAAAATTTTAAATTCAAAGCGTGCGGGATTTTATGCGCCTTAAAATTCTAAAGCGCGAAATCAAAAAGCAAAATTTTAAAATTTCAAATTTTAAGGCGCGCAGAGCTGTAGCATGTGGAGCCACAGCACGGCGTGTGAAGCTATAGTGCGCGAGGCTGTGACACACAAAGCTGCGGCGAGCCGCCCGCTAGCTCCAAATTCTTTCGTTTAGTTTTAGGTTTTTTACGATCGCTAAAAAGTGCGAAAGCTCGCGCTTGATTAGTGCGGCAGGATCACGACGCAGCACGCTTTCGTCTATGTCGGGCTCGAAATTGTCGCGCCCCGTATTTACGAAAATGTAAACTTTGCTATCTGCGAAGCTAAGGCTAACGGGCGCGGCCACGGCGCTTGCGAAGCGCAAGAGCCTCCGCATAAAGGCGGGCGTTAAAATATACATCGCGCCCGCCGCGTCTGCGGAATACACGGCAAAGGCGGCGTTAAACTCCGCATCGTCCATATCGATCCTCTTTAGCCCGAGAGTGTTCGGTGCGCCGGCGCAAGCGGGGAAGATCAGGGTTTTGGAGCTTATGCGTTTGTGAAATTCCGCGTAGAAAAAGGTGCCGAGGATTTCACTTTCCAAAATTCTATTAAACAATTTCACATCGCAAAATGCAAACCTCACGCCGTCATAAACGCCCGAGACCCTGTCATTGCCGTATGAGTATTTGTCTAGTCGAAAAAAGAGCCCGGAGAGCTTGAGTTTAGCAGGATCGATATCGCCTGAAATTTCATATCGGTAGCCAAATGCCTTAAAATAGGGCATTAGATAGTGCTCTTTAAAAGCGCGCCGAAATTTTACCGAATAGTCTTGCTTAAAGTCTCTAAACAATACGAATAAGCTCGAAGCAGCCAAGATTAAAGTTATAATCGCGAGTAAGATATATTTGGAAATCGTGGGGCGATTTTGTAAATCATCTAGAAATAGGCAAATTATAAAAAGACCCGCGGCTTGGATTATCGTAGCTTTTATGGAGGCCTGATCGCACAAAACGGCTACTATAAGAACAACCGCGAATAATCCGATAAACGGCAACAAATCCGCCATGCCTCCTCCGTCGCGTAGCTTGTATAACAAAAACGCGCCGCAAAAAAGCATGCACGCCGCCGCTAAGATCGTATTTCTTTTCGCCTTATACAAAAGCCCCAGCCTGATCTGCTCCAGCTCGCTCGCGCCCAATCGCCCCTCCTAAAATTTAAATCCGATTATGACGCTTGCGGGCTTTAAATTCGCTTACGAACGGCGCCGAAATTTTAAAATTTAGACTTGCGTAAATTTACGGTTAAATTTTAGCAGCGGATCGCCTAAATGAAGCAAAGGCGGAATTTTGGTAGAAACTTAAGCGGCACGAAATTTTAAAATTCCGTGCCGTAAGAGAGATAAAATTTTACGAGCGCACTTTAAATTCGCTATAAAATTTCACTGCGCCGCGTCGTAAAATTTCGCGAAACAAACGCCGCAAATTATGCTGCGAAATTTAGGACGCCCGAGTGAATGCCGATAAATTTACGAGCGCTCGCGCCGCAAAAAAGCGCCGCGCAGACGCCGCTAGAAAAATTTAAATTTTTCTATAAGGTGCCTGTCCTACTTCGTAGAAGTTATTGCCCTCGCTGTCGATCGCTACGATAGCTGGGAAATCCTCGACCGTAAGTCGCGCGACCGCCTCGGGGCCAAGCTCTGGATAGGCTAATACTTCATATTTTTTGATGCTTTGGCTGATTAGCGCGCCCGCGCCGCCGATAGCGACCATATAGACGCAGCCCGATTTTTTCATCGCTTCGACGACGGCGTCGCTGCGGTAGCCCTTGCCGATCATGCCGTTTATGCCCACTTCGTTTATCATCGTCGGAGTGTATTTATCCATCCGCCCGCTAGTCGTAGGTCCTGCAGCGCCGATAGCCTGACCCGGTTTTGCAGGGGTCGGTCCTAGATAATATATCGTCTCGCCTGCTAAATTTACGGGTAGCTTCTCGCCGCGAGCGAGAGTTTCGGTTAGAGCCTTGTGTGCGGCATCGCGGGCTGCGATGATGGTGCCGCTGATTAGGACGTTATCGCCCGCCTTTAAGCTTTTTACTACGCTTTTATCGAAAGGTGCGGTAATTCTTTTAACTTCTGACATGATTTACTCCTTATAGTTCGGCGTCGGCATGGCGAGCCGCGTGGCAGTTGATATTAACGGCGACCGGAAGTCCCGCTATGTGGGTCGGATACCACTCTACATTTACCTTAACGGCGGTATTTATGCCGCCCAAACCCTGCGGACCGACTCCCGTAGCGCGCGCCATCTCCAGTAGTTCATCCTCTAGCTTGGCGTAGCGCTCGTCGGGATTTCTGCTGTCGATCGAGCGAACCGCGGCTTGCTTGGCTAAAAGCGCCGCCTTATCCATCGTGCCGCCGATACCGACGCCTACGACCATAGGAGGGCAAGCGTTAGGGCCTGCGTATTTAACCGCCTCTAAAAATACTTTTTTTACCCCCTCGATTCCGTCTGCAGGAACGAGCATTTTTAGCACCGATTTGTTTTCGCTGCCAAAGCCCTTTGGGGCCACTTTGATCTTAAGCTTGTCGCCGGGGACGATGCGGGTATTAATGACTGCAGGGGTATTATTTGTGGTATTTTTACGCTCAAAAAGTGGCTCTGCGACCACGGATTTGCGCAGATAGCCGCCTACGTAGCCGTCTGCAACGCCTGCATTGATAGCATCCTCCAAATATCCGCCCTCGATGTGCACGTCCTGACCGAGTTCGACAAAAACCACCGTCATACCGGTATCTTGGCAGATTGGTGCAACCTCTTTTGCCGCCAAATCGGCATTTTGCAAGAGCTTGCCTAAGATATCTTTGCCGATAGGCGAAGTCTCGTTCTCGCGCGCTTTCTCAAATGCCGCGCGCATATCTGGCGTGACGTGATAACAGGCTTTTTTGCAAAGCTCGCTGACTACTTTTGTAATCTCAGCTGCTTGGATCGTTTTCATGATCTCTCCTTGTATTGAAATTTTAATGGATTATATTCCGTTAAACTAAAAACTTAGTTTAAAATTTTATCTTCATTTAATAAATTTTAACAAAAGGCTAGAAAATAAGCGGTTTTTAATCTTTTTATAATAAAATACCACTTTTCGAATTATCAAATACTAAAAATTTTGCGAAGAAATTTTAAAATCAAGGAAACCTATGAAAAAGAAAACTCTTGTGCTGCTCGTGGGCGCTTGTGTGCTTATAGGAATGATACTTTCTCTTGGGATTGCGGAGATGGTTCACCTTACGGGCACCGATAAATTCTGCGTATCCTGTCATACGATGCAGCCGATGGCAAACGCCTTTCACAACGACGTTCACGGCGGCAATAACCCGCAAGGCTTCAAAGCTGATTGCGTCGCCTGTCATGTCTCTCATGAAAATACCTTTATGTATCTTTGGACCAAGGCTCTGACCTCCGCAAATGATGTCTACAAGACAGTCTTTACCGACGCAGATAAGATCGATTGGCAAGAAAAACGCAAAGAGCGAAATCATTTCGTTTATGAAAGCGGCTGCCTAAGCTGTCATCGAAATTTAAAAGAGCAGAATAATCAAGTAAATAAAGCCTGGCTCGCACATAGGGATTATTTCGCGGGCACTACCGGCAAAACCTGTGTGCAGTGCCACGAAAACGTCGGCCACAAAAATATGGGTATAGAGATCACCAAATATTGGGATAAATACAACCGAGAAAATAACAAAACCAAGTAAAGGAGAAGCAATGCTAAAAAAAGTCGCTATTTTAATAGCCTGTATCGCATCGTTTGCATTCGCAGAAATGCCCGCGCAGCATGCGAATATGTCCGCGTCGGACGCGAACGTAAGCAATTCCGTAAACGTTAGTCTTACGAAGAATTTAAAGGTAAATAGGCAGCTTACGCCGCTAGCTAGACGCTGCGTTGAGTGCCATGCTGAAAAAACTCCGGGCGTCGTTGCGGATTGGAAGATGAGCCGCCACGCTCACGTAGGCGTTAGCTGTACCGACTGCCACTCGCAGCCAGCAGATAGCCCTATGGCAGCTAAAGAGCCGCATCCGAAAGACACAGATAATCATATTTCGGTACTAGTTAGCCCAAAAACCTGTGCTAAATGCCATAGTAACGAGGTTAAAGATTTTGAAAACAGCGGTCACGCAAGAGGCGCTATGCAGATGCAAGCCAACAAAGGAATAGTTGATCTAATGTATCACTATGAAGGACGTGATATCCCTGATCTTAAACATGCACCTGATATTACCGGCTGCTCTCAATGCCACGGTAGCGTCGTTAAAATGGATGAGCATAACAAGCCTACCAAAGAGACCTGGCCTATATATGGCATCGGTACGGTTTATCCGGATGGTGGCGTAGGCGGATGCAAATCGTGCCACTCGGGTCATAAATTTTCGATCGCCGAAGCTCGTAAGCCTGCTGCTTGCGCATCTTGCCACTTAGGACCTGATCATCCGGATATCGAAATTTACAATAACTCAATGCACGGACACGTATTTAACGCTGAAGGCAATGAGTGGAAATTTGACAGCGCTCCTGGTACTTGGGCAGTTCCTGATTACCGCGCTCCTACATGTGCAACCTGCCATATGAGCGGCGGTGTGGGCGATCTAAACTCCACTCACAACGTATCTCAACGCTTGAAGTGGAATTTGTGGCAGCCTAAGAGCAATCTACGAACCGGCGGTAATGAGACCGCGGTAAGCGAGTTTTTAAATACCGGCAAACTAAATGTCGGCAATCCTTTGGCGGGTAACCTAAACGGTCCTGAGGCAGCGCGTGCTGAGATGAAGCAAGTCTGCAAAGAGTGCCACGCAAGCACCCACACGAATAATTTCTTTGAGGTGGGCGATAAGCAGGTGCTTCTATATAACGTTTACAACGACGAAGCGACTAAGATGCTAAAAGAGCTTAAGGAAAAGAAACTTCTAAAAGACGATCCTTGGGCGGATGCGTTCCAGCGTATTTATTACACTTCGTGGCATCACGAGGGTCGCAGAATGCGCCAAGGCGCGCTAATGGGCGGACCTGATTATTCGCATTGGCACGGCGTATTCGAGGTCAAAAACGATATCAGAGAGATGCGCGAAATCTACGAGCGCCGCATCAAAACCGGCAAGATCGAGGAATAATCCTTCTTAGTCTGCTAAATTTTGCCGAACTAAACAGATCAAGCTTGTAAGCCCCTGCACTTCGCAGGGGCTTTTTTGTTTGGATAAAATTTTGGAATTTTATTTTGTAATCCGCGCAAAACCCATCGAAAATCGCCCCTAAAAGCACTACAAAATCACTGTCTAAATTATTTAAGATCATTGAGAATTTATGACGGAAATGGCTGATAAATTAGAGTAAATTTATCTCTTTGCAATCCAAAATTAGCTACAATCGCGCATATCATTTAAAAGGAATTTTATGGACAAGCAAACGGCATTAGACTTTTTGAGACTTCATCAGCCGATGCCTGCGCAGCTTTCAGATCAGCTCGCGGCAGAGTTTCGCGCGGTACGAGAGTTTTTGCGTGATAATCCCTGCGACGAGGCGCTTGAGCCGCTTTTGCGCTCGCTAAACGAGGGCGACGGCGCAGGTGAATATCCGCTCGTGGACGAGGTGCTAGGTGCAGCGGACGATGCTGCTGCGGTAGCTGCGATTAGAGCGGTCTTGGAAGATCCGAGCACGGGCAGCGGAGCGCGATTTTGGGCGACGCTTTTTAGCGTGAGCTTCGTCCGTAAGGAGCTCATCGCAAGTCTGGAGACATCGCTTAAATACGCAAACGATGATTTGATCGAGCTTACAAAGGAACAGATCGAAATGTTTAAGCAGCTGGTGTAAAGCTAGCTGCGTAACTTATAGTTGCGCCTTATTCGATAGATTGCGCCGCTACAAAGCAAATCCAAATTTATAAAAATCGGCTTAATTGCAGGCTGCTTTTAAATTTTAAAATTTTGCGGTCGCTTAAAATTTCTAGAGGCGCGCTTTATTTTCTATGCGCTGTGGCAGGCGCCCTGTGCGCGAAATTTCTATCGGCAAAAATAGCGTCGCCGCTAAGTGCGAGCGGCGCAGACACCGAGAGATATCTACCTAGGGAGGATAGAAATTTCACGGCGTCGTTTGAAGTAAAATTTTAAATCTGCGAGCTTGGGATAGAATTCAAGCCGTCATAGTAAAGCAGAATTTAATATGCGGCGAGCACGACGCTGAAATTTTAAGCTTGCGTCGCGCAGTGACTGGATTTCGCTCGGTGCGATCCGTACGAAATTTTAAGCCGTAAAGATAAAGCGGAATTTCTCATACGTGATTTTTTTGAGACTAAATTTTAAGCAATGAGTTTGAGGCGGAATTCTAAGGCGTGAGTTAGATTATAAACTAGCACCGTCGGTAGAGGATACCGCGTCTTTTTGCAGGCTGAGAGCTTCGACCGCATGGTAAATGGATTCTGCGCCATTTCAAACTACGGATAAAAATCTCGGCTATGCAGCGAGTAAGGCTGTGATTACGCTATGCGACTAAGGATGCTACGCCATTTCGCAAGCGATCTTGTAGCGAGGCTAGGCTATGAGTCTTGGTGCAGGGCATAGAAATTTGGGCGGGTGCGATCCGAGTAGGATTACACGGCACAGATTTTGCGCCTCCATCTGCACCGCCAAAAATTCTACCGAGCGGAGTTGTGATCTAGAAATTTTTGCAGCGGCACAAAATTGCCTAGCGCGGATTTTGAGCTTGCGCGAAATTTCGCACCGGTTAGCGTTTGAGAGGCGTAAAATTTTTAAATTGCATGTCGCTTTAAAATTTTACGCTTATGAAATTTGAGCCGCGCTTACTTTTAAATCCTAATTCCGTGCCGTGTTTGGCGATGAAATTTTAAAATTTCATCGCGCCAAGAGCAGCTCGATTGGTTGGCGAGCGCAGCTAAAATAAGATAGATAAAATGCATCAGTGCGTGAAGCGGGGCTAAATTTAAATTGCTGGCTAAATATTTTAAAGCGCGGCCTAGACCGCTTACGGACGCTCGACCTTGGCTTTAAAATAGTTAAATTTAGCGCTGGTGCTCGCAAGACGCTTCGGCTACCTGATTTTTGCGGTGCCGAAGCAAAGTCCGTTTTCGTTGCACTGCATATTTTCGATTTGCGGATCCTCGCTTTCGCCGCAAATTTGGATCATCTGATGCGACGCCTCATCCATTTTGGGTTCGCTGCAATGCGAAACGCCTGGCTTTGGCTGCTCAGGATTGGAGCAAGCGCATACAAACAGCGCTGCGCAGGCGAATAAAAGAGCATTTTTCATTTTAAATCCTTTTAAAAAATTTCGTAATTTTATCTTTACAAAACTGAAATTTTACGGAATTTAAAGCGTTTCGGATAAATTTAAAGCATCTGCTTTTGCAAATATAAATTTTCTAAATTTCACGTTAGATACGAAGAGGCGGCGTGCGAGGCGAGATTAAAATTTAATATTTGTGAGCGAGTTTTAAGACGTAGCCCAAATCGTTTTACTGAAAGATAAGATTAAAGGCGCACTTAATCTTATCTATCGTTTTAAAATTTTTTACCGAAAGCCGCTATAATTGCGCCCTTTAAACCAAAATAAGGAGAAAACATGGCAATGACGAATTACATGGAACTTTTGATGGCAAATCAGCCGTGGAATTTGATTTTATTTATGGCGGTGCCAATGGGCTTAGCAGAAGCGATAGTAGCGAGCGAATTTTTTAGCTTGTACCACGCGCAGAAGGGCTCTTTGTCGCTAAAAATCAATAAATGCCTTAGCATCATTCTCGGCGCTTATTTTACGATATTAATCATTTACGTAGCGGTTAAAATTTTGCCCGTCATTCATTTACGTGGCGCTGCGGACGCCTTAGCTTTGGCGGCATACGTAGCGGCGGCGCTGCCTGCGCTGGTGCTGCTACTTTTGGAGCTCGGAGTTATCGCAAAAGGAGCGGAATTTAGAGCTAGGCTTAAATTTCATTTCTTGGCGCTGATTGTATTTTTGGTGCTAGGACACGTCGCGATGATTTTTGGAATGACCGATCCAGGTGTGAGTGGCATGGATCATTCTATGATGGATCATGGCTCGATGAGTGGGATGAGCCAGGATATGGGTTCGATGGAGGGGATGGATCATTCGCATATGAATCATGGCTCGATGGAGAACATGGATCACGGCGGCATGGATCACTCAAAGATGGAGCATTCACATTAACTTTTAGCATGCTCGGCTTGGGCTAAATTTTAAATTCTATTCCGCCGAGCTGCGGAGCTGATAGATCTTTATGATTTGATTGCCTTTGTCTGCGAAATGCATATGCAAGCCCCTCTCAAATAGAATTTTACCGCCTTTCATATGCCGCCTGCGAGGCGGTAAAATTTAATATCAAGCTTATCGCCCCACCTTTTTATGTTCTTGCGATCTTTTAAGCTGACTTATGCAGGCGAAAAGCTCGCACATAGGTGGTTTGAGGTTTAAATTTGCGTGCAAACCGCTTTGGTATATTTTTTAACGTTAGTTTAATGCTAAATTTATATAATTTAAGCGAGTTATATTTTAAGAGACGATTAAGAATGAAATGTGCTAAGCTTGGAGGCGGATAGAGAATGCAAGATTACGAATTATTGGACGTTTTGTCCAATAAAAGGGTGCTTTGCCTAGAGGATGAGCCCGGGATTTTAAAAAATATAACCGAATCGCTACAGCTGTTTTTCGGCGAAGTAGTGGGGGTTAAGGACGGGCTGGAGGCGCTTGATGAGGCGATGAGCGGCTCGTACGACGCGCTGGTTTTTGATATCGGCGTGCCGCATATGGATGGGCTTGAGGTCGTTAAAAAGATCCGAGCTGCCGGCATCTCAGTGCCGATCGTGATACTTTCGAGCCACACCGAGCAGGAGTATCTGTGGCGGGCGGTGGAGCTTAAGATCACTAGGTATCTGCCTAAGCCGTACGACAAAAGCTCGTTTATAAAGGCGCTGCAAGATGTCGCTGCGGAGCTGATAAACCATGCGCCGATATTTAGCATAAACGATGAACTGAAGTATGATTTTACCAAAAAGATCATCTACGTAAAAGACAGCGCCTGTCATCTTTCCAAAAGCGAGAGCAAGCTTTTGGAGTACTTCTTAGCGCGCAAAAATCAAACCGTAACCTACGAGCAGCTATTCGACTACATGTGGGAGTTCGAGCAGCCCAGCAAGGAGGCGATCAAGGCGATCGTCAAAGAGCTGCGCCGCAAGATCGGTAAGGACGTGATCAAAAATTTATATGCGGTGGGGTATCTCTTTGAAGTATAAATTTAAATTTATCGTAGCGGTTTTCGTGCTGCTATATATCGTAATTACGGCTTTGGTTTTTAACTTCTACCGCGAGCTTGCGCTAAAAGACACGAGGCGCGAGGCGTTTTATATCCTAGATACGATGAATGCGGTGCGCGATTACGTCTCGACCGTGCAGCGCCCGCTAATAAACGAGCTTAAAGAAAAAAAGCTTCTAAGCGAGGATTTTTTCGATCCGAGGCTGATGTCCTCGACCTACATAACGCGCGAAATTTATAAAATTCAGCTCGCCAAAAATCACATTAACTACGACTACAAGCTCGTCGCTACCGATCCGCTCAATCCCGAACACGCTGGAAGCGAGTTTGAGAATGAAATTTTAGAGGGCTTTAAAGAAAACAGATATAAAGAATACTCCAGAGTCATCTATGATAAAGGTGGCGCCTCGTATCTTTTGAGCCTGCCGATAACAAACTCTCAGCCTTCGTGCACTGAGTGCCACAGCATCAACGCAGCGCCTAAAAAGATGCAAGAGCTCTACGGCGATGTGGGAAATTTCAAAGGCGGCCTGGGCGATACGATCGCGATGATAAGCTTTAAAATTCCGATAAAAAGCATTCTGCTCTATCACACCAAAGAGTTTGTCGTTAGCGGCCTAAGCGTGCTTGCGGTGTTTTTGATCTGTATATTTTGTATCTATAAAATTCATAAAAAAAACGAGACGCTGAAGATGCAAACTCAGCTTTTGATGATAAATCAAAGCCGCCTCGCGCTCATGGGCGAGATGATCGGCAATATCTCGCATCAGTGGCGCCAGCCGCTATCGCAGATCAGCTCCACGCTCATAAATTTAGAGCTTTACAACGAACGGGGCAAGCTCTCAAAAGAAAGGCTCGAAGGCGGCATAAAAGACGCGGGCGAGCAGGTGAAATTTATGAGCGATACGATCGAGGATTTTAAAAATTTCTTCAATCCGAATATGCCAAAGAAAGAATTTAGCGCCAGCGAGGCGATCGAGCAGGCGCGTAAAATTTTAAACGCCTCGCTTAAAAAGCACGTCATCGACATAAGCGTGCGGATAGAGGAGAATTTCACGCTTTATGGCAACGTAAACGAGCTCATCCAGGTGCTAATAAACATTATAAACAACGCAAAGGAGGCGTTTTTGGACGTACCGCTTAAACGGCGCGAGATTAAAATCCGCTCGTTTTTAAAACAGGGCGAGCGGGTAATCACGATCGAAAATAACGCAAGCCGCATCGACGAAGCACAGCTAGATAAAATTTTTGAGCCGCACTTTACGACAAAACAGCAGGGCAGCGGGCTTGGGCTATATATGAGCAAGATGATAATCGAAAAAAACGGAGGGAGCATAAGCGCTGCGAATTCCGACGAAGGCGCGATATTTACGATATCTTTTCGTTAAATTTAGACTTCATTAAATTTCTCCCTTTTTCACCCTTTTTTGTTGATATTATTTCGAACGTAGAACTTTGCTAATTTAAAATTTTGATTTTCAAAGGAGGAGCCATGAAAAAATGGAATAAGATGCTACTAGGCGCGCTAGCCTGTATTAGCATTTTTGCCGCAGGAGCCTGTGCTGATGAAGGCATGGGGCATGAGATGGAAATGTCGCAAAAATCGCGCGACGTCATCGCAAATCCTAAGGGCACGTTGCAAAGCAGAGGCGTCATATCCTTGCAGGACTACGTCGTAGAAGAGCGAGAGATGTATGACTGGCTATTTAAAAATCACCCGATTTTTACCAAATACGGCGGTAAGACGGTCGGTAAGATGGATGTACACGACCGAGGTTTGGAGTGGCTTGCGGAAGGGCATGGATTTGACTTTTCAAAGGCTAGTAAAAGAGACGACGGCAAGGGCTATAGCTCTATGATGTATAGAATCCCTGCGGGATCTTCCTTGCAATTTCCGAATAAATTCATAGGCCCTGAAAAATGCGGCGAGTGCCACCCTGCGCAGTATGAGACATGGAGCAGATCGCGCCACGCCACTACTATCCGCTTCCCAGGCGAGCACCCGGAGGTTAATAACAACCTAACCGATCCTGTATTTAGCCCAGATACGGCGTCGATCCTTCCAAAAGGTATTACCCCTGACGTAATTTATGCGACTGTTGGACACCTAAGAACAAAATTTGGCTACGTAGATGCATGGCTTCTACGCGGAACCTATCACGTAGAGGGCGGCTTGCTAAGAGATGGTACCGGTCAAATCGTAGCTGGCGGCAACCAATTCCAAAGGACTTGGGCGTTAAATTTAGACGATGAGACGGTCAAAAAGATCAAAAAGATCGTTCCGGAATTCCCAGGCACGCTTGAGGAATACGGCGATAACGGCGGTTACGTAAGAGGTCTTGCATCGTATGCTGCGAAATACAAAAAATCGATGTTTTTCCAAGCAAACAGCTCGTATTGCGAAGTCTGCCACCCATTCAAATTCGATTTTAAAACTAAGAAAGAATTCTATGCAGCTTTGGGTAACGCAAAAGAGCTTCAAAAGCACACTATCTCCAAAGGTATCACCTGCGAAGAGTGCCATGGAGCGGGCGGTCACCTTGACGGCGCTACAAATTTTAGAACCTCAAACTGCGAACGCTGCCACCAAAGATTTAACTATAGCCCTGATTTAGCTCGTGCTAATCCACTAAACAACGGAAATCCCGATCTATCTCTTAGCTCTAAATTTAAATCTATGGGTCCTGGATGCGGCTCCGAGGGTTCACAATCCTACTTCACCGCTCACTACGAGAAGGGTATGCGCTGTGTAACCTGCCACGATCCGCACGATAATACTGGACCGGTAGTTGGCGATAAAACCGTCAAGGGTGTAAATTACAACTCTGAGCAGGGCTATTTGAGCGCGTTTTATACAAAGCCTAAGATCACAAAAGAGTGCAAAGACTGCCACCAAGAGCAAGCCTACATCGCTGCAAGAGCCGATACACATAAAGACAATACCTGCGCATCTTGCCACATGCCGTTTATGATGAGTTGCGAGAACTTCTACGCTATTCAGTTTCAAGACAACGCGGGATTCGATACTCAAAGAAGATCTCACATCTGGAAGATCGACATCGATCCTGCTAGAAAATCTCTAGTCGCAGGCGATGCCGCTAAAGGTCCAAGAGATGCGAAAGATTGGCACTTCCAAAGAAATAAAGATGGACGAAATTTCGTCGATCTTATGTGGTCGTGCGCACGAACCTCGTGGGCAGATAAAGATATGCAAGATACAAAAGGCTGCCATAGCCCTGTCGTTTCCGAGCTAAAAGAGACGCTTCACTTCAAGAACCAAAAGCAGGTTTACGATGAGGTTATGGGCTGGCAAACTCCGATTAAGAGCGACTTCTCGCAAGTTAAGATCGGTATTCAAGGAATTTACTCTATCCTTGAGACCAAAAAGCTTAACTCCAGTGATAAAACTCGCGTCTATGAGCTAATCGAAAAAGCTCAAGACACCGTCGATCTTATCGAAAAAGACGGCTCATGGGGAATGCATGGCTTTAAATATACTAAGCAAAGGCTAGAGGCCGCTAAAGAGTATATCAAAGAGGCTCAAAGAATTCTAAATAATAATTTATAATTCTTTCGGGGTCGCGTAAGTTCGCGGCCCCGAAATTTAAAAGGCAAATGTATGCAAAAAAGACTAAAAATTTTCTTGCCTATTGTTTTGGCAAGCTGCGCGTTGGGCGCGAATTTAACTACGCAAGAACAAAAAGAATCTTATAGCATCGGAGCTTCTACCGGAAGCTATGTTTCAAACCAGCTGCATTCACAAGCCGCATTAGGTGTCAAATACGACTTAGATGCGGTGATAGAGGGGTTTTTGGACGCTCTTAAAAAGCAACAGAAGCTAAAAGATGAGGAAATTATTGCGCTTTTGAATCAAAGAGCCGATAAGCTAAATAAGATCGTAGAAACAAATTCCAAAGCGGAGCTTGATAAAAATTTAAAAGCGGGCAAGGAATTTATGGCGAAAAATGCTAAAAATCCGGACGTTAAAACCACGAAATCCGGTCTTCAATATGAAATTCTAAAGCTAGGCATGGGCGAAAAGCCAAAGCCTGAGAGCGTAGTAGTGATGAACTACAAGGCATATCTGACGAACGGTAGCGTATTTGACGATACTTTCGCATCTAAAATTCCGGCGCATCTTTCTATGATAGGCTTAATCGACGGATTGCGCGAGGGATTGCTTTTGATGAATACGGGCTCGAAATATAAATTTACAATCCCTAGTAATTTAGCCTACGGCAACGTGGACGTAGATAGAATTCCTGCGGGTTCTGTGGTGATTTTTGAAGCCGAACTACTAAAAGTTTTAAAGCCCGGCGAGCTTGCCGATGCAGCCAAAAAGCTTAGCGAGAGCGAGGCTAAAAGCTTTCACGACGCGAACAAAACAAAGTAGTTTTGCTTAAATTTAGTCGGAGGAGAATATGCAAAAGCAAAGAAGAAATTTTATAAAATCCGCCGCACTAGGCTCTTTAGGGCTTGGGGCAATCGCCTCAAGCTTACTCGCACAAAATAGCGCGGATAAAATCGCGCAAGACGCAAATGCGAGCGTTCAAAAGCAAGAGCCGAAAAAACCGCACTACGGCATGATATTCGATCAGAACAAATGCGTGGGCTGCACCGACTGCGAGATCGCTTGCAGGAAGGTAAATTTGGTCCCGAAAGGCCAAATGAGGCTTTTTATAGAGGATAAAACCGATCCGCTAAATTTGAAAGAAAAGCGCTATGTTAGAGTATCTTGTCAGCAGTGCGAGGACGCGCCGTGCGTGAGCGTTTGTCCGACGAAAGCCTGCCACAAGGACGAAAAAACCGGCATCACGACGATGAACTCCGACGACTGCATCGCCTGTAAATATTGCATAGTAGCCTGTCCTTACGACGTGCGCTTTATAAACCACGAAACGAGAGCCGCAGAGAGCTGCAACTTCTGCTTGGATACGAATTTAAAGGATGGCCACGAGCCTGCCTGCATCGAGGCGTGCAGATACGAGGCGATCGTGTTCGGCGATCTAAACGACGAAAACTCACACATCAGCCAGCTACTTCGCGTCAAAGACAGCCTGCGCATGCATCCTGAGTGCGGCACGAAGCCGAGTCTGCGCTATATTCCTGCGGTAAAATTGGGGGTGTGATATGAACGGAGCTATAAATTTCACTGCGACCTTCTCGCACGGCGTAGAGTGGGGCTGGCCGATCGCGGTCTATCTTTTGCTAGCGGGTATGAGCGGCGGCGCTTTGGTAGTCGCGATCCTCGTCAAATTTTATAAAAAGCAAACCGAAAGCACGCCGCTGTTTAAGGCTGCGTCGCTGCTTTCTTTCGTTACGATTTTACTCGGTATGGTCTGCCTAGTAGCCGACCTTGAGAGACCGCTACTTTTTTGGAAAATTTTGATCAACTACAACTTCACCTCGGTTATGTCCGTGGGCGTTGCAGCGCTTTGCGTCTATATCCCGCTTAGCTTCGTAGCTTGCCTTTATGCGTTTGAAGAGTGCCTTAGAGAGTTTTTGACGCGCAATCTTAGCTTTTTAAAAGGCCTTTTCGAGCTTGTGATGAAAATCGTAAACGCGCTTCGCCCGCTGCTTCTTGCGCTTACGCTCGTTTTTGCGGTCGCGATCTGCGCTTATACGGGCTTTTTGATCTCGGTTTTAGTTAGATTTCCTATCCTTAATACCGCCGTTTTACCTGCGCTTTTCGTGGCGTCTGGCTTATCGGCGGGCATTGCGGGCTCAAGCCTGATAGCCGCGCTTTTCTTTAAAGCAGACCAGCACGGCGGTGATCTAAAAACTCTACACGCGGTCGAGTGGCCGGTTTTAGCGATGGAAATTTTACTAATCGGCATGATTTTCGTTTCGCTCGTCACAGGTAGCGACGTGCAAAAAGCCGCGAGCGTCGCCTTCAGCGAAGGAATTTACGCGCGTCTTTTTTGGCTAGGCGTCGTGGGCGTAGGTTTTTGCGTACCGCTAGTTTTAAATTTCGCACTGGGCAAAAAGATCGCCCACACCGCGTTTGCATTCTACGCGAGCGCGCTTGCCAGCGTGGTCGGAGTATTACTTCTTAGACTGTTTATACTATACGCGGGACAAACTTACGATATAATAATGTAAAACTGCGGAGGGTTAATGAGCGCACTAAAAATATTAAAATTTTTCATCTCTTACAAGTTCGCGCTCTGCCTCCTTTTTATTCTAGCCGCAGGTGCCGGCGTCGCGACCTTTTTAGAGAGCATTTACGATACGCAAACTGCTAAAATTTTAGTCTATGAGGCGCGCTGGTATGAGTGCGTCATGGGCGCGGCGACGCTGAGCCTGCTCGGCATTATAATTAAAACCAAAATGTGGCGCCGCTTCGGCTCCTTCGTCCTTCACGCGGCATTTATCGTCATCTTTATCGGCGCGGCGCTGACGCGCTATTTTGACACCGAGGGCGTGCTGCACGTAAGAGCGGGCGAGAGCGAAAGCGAGATGGTAAGCGTCAAACCATACTTGCAAATCCGCACGCAAGACGCGCTGTTTGAGTACCCGCTAAATCTATCTCAGATCGGCGATAACGATTTTAGCTTCACGCAAAGTATAAATTCTAAAAACTTCACCGTCAAATTTAGCTCCTACAAACCCGCGCCCAAAGGCGTGCAGGGCACGCTTGCGGTAAAAGCGGGCTTTGAGGGCGGAAGCGAACAAGAAGCGCAGCTGCGCGGCGGTGCGGGCTGGCTGGGCGAGCCTAAAATTTTAAACTTTGACGGCGAAGAGATAATGCTAAGCTGGGGCTCGAAACTGATAGAGCTTCCGTTTGCGGTAAAGCTTTTGAAATTTAAGCTCGAACGCTACCCAGGCTCGCAAAGCCCGTCATCCTACGCCAGCGACGTTGAAATTTTAAAAGAGGGCAAGAGCGCGGGAGAGCATGAAATTTATATGAACCATCCGCTAAGCTTTGACGGCTTTAAGCTCTTTCAATCATCCTACGACACGGACGAGCGGGGCTCGGTGCTAGAGCTTAATCGCGATCCGGGTAAAATCCCCACTTATTTCGGCTATTTCTTGCTTTGCGTCGGATTTATCGGCAATCTTTTTACCGCGGGCAGCAGGTTTAAAAAGCTCGCTAAATTTATCAAAAATAACGCGCCCGCCGCACTTCTTCTAATCGCGCCGCTTTTTTTCAGCATTGAGCTTCGCGCCGCGGATGAAAACTACCTGGCAAACCTTAAAGCCAACTCGCGCATTCACGCAAACGGCGCGTTCGCGGAGCTTTTGGTGCAAGATTACATGGGCAGGATCAAGCCGCTTAGCACCGAAGCAAGCGAGATCGTAAATAAAATTTCAGGCACGGAGGAGCTTTACGGCTTAAGCGCCGAGCAGATGATCCTAGGAATGAGCCTAAATCCCGCGTTTTGGCGCGATCAAAAGATCATCAAGATCAAAAACGACGAGATCAAAAAGATGCTAGGCTTAGCCCCGCAGGAGCGATATGCGAGCTTCAATTCGGTCTTTGATGAAAACGGCAACTACAAGCTCGCGCGCGCCGTGGACGAGGCGAATGAAAAAAGCGCCTCGCGCCGCGGCGTGCTCGATAACGAGCTGATTAAATTCGACGAGCGGCTAAATATCGCGTATCTGACCTTTAGAGGGGTGTTTTTTAAATTTATCCCCGTGCCGAACGACCCGCAAAACGCGTGGCTCTCACCGAACGACGCCTTTGCGGATTATAGGATCGCGCCGCAGATCAAAGGCGTGCTAAATGACTATCTAAACGGTCTGCAAGATGGAATTTCGGATAATGATTGGGCTAAAGCGGATGCAGCACTTGCGGAGCTGAAAAACTACCAAAGAGCGACCTCGGCGGCTATTCTTCCAAGCGTTAGTCGCGTCAAAGCCGAGGTGTTTTACAACAAAGCCTCGGTTTTCAAAAAGCTCGTTTATTGCTATATGATCCTAGGCGGCGTAGCTCTAATATTGGCGCTTTTGGGCGCGCTTTGCGGCAAGCGCTTCATGCTCGCGCAAAAAATTTTATTCGCGGCCTTTGCCACAAGCTTTGCGGCACATACCCTCGCGCTTGCGTTGCGTTGGTACGTCGCAGCTCACGCGCCGTGGAGCGATAGCTATGAATCGATGATCTACATCGGCTGGTCGGCGGCGCTTGCGGGGATCATATTTTTTAGAAAGTCCCTACTTACGCTAAGCGCGAGCTGCTTGCTGGCCAGCATCGTAATGCTAGTAGCGCATATGAGCTTCGTAAATCCGCAGATTACCAACCTCGTGCCGGTGCTAAAGTCCTATTGGCTTAGCATCCACGTATCTGTTATCACGGCTAGCTACGGATTTTTGGGGCTTAGCTGCCTGCTTGGGCTTTTGGCTCTTGTTTTGATGGCGCTTAAAAACGGCGCCAATCGCGAGCGGCTCAACGCGCAGATCAGATATATAACGGCGATCAACGAGATCAGCCTCATCGTGGGGCTTTCGATGCTGACGCTCGGAAATTTCTTCGGCGGCGTATGGGCGAATGAGAGCTGGGGGCGATACTGGGGCTGGGATAGCAAAGAGACTTGGTCGTACGTCTCGATCATCGTCTATGCGATCGTGCTGCATCTAAAATTTATCCCGAAGCTCGGCTCGATCTATGTTTATTGCGTGAGCTCGACACTCGCGTATAGCTCGATCATAATGACCTATTTCGGCGTAAATTTCTACCTCACCGGCATGCACTCTTATGCCGCGGGCGATGCGCCGCAGATACCCGCGCCGTTTTATTGTATAATAGCGGCGGTCTTTTTAATAATCGCTCTTGCCTTCAGGGGCAGGGACGTAAAAATGATATGAAGGAGTAAATTTGAAAAAATTTCTAATAGCGTTAGCCTTGGCTGCCGCGGCAAATGCGGGCTTTATCAGCGAGGGCATTCAGGCGCAGCAAAGCGGCGATCATAAAAAACTCGCAGAAATTTACGAGCGAGCGTGCGGTTTGGAAAATAAAGCTTCGGGCTGCTATAATCTAGCCGTTTTGTATTTTGAGGGCACCGGCAACGTAGAGAAAAATTTCGAAAAAGCTATCAGCCTCTATGAAAAAGCGTGCGGCGCTAAATTTGCGCTTGCGTGTAATAATCTAGGCTATATCTACGAAAGCGGCAACGGCGCGGATCAAAATTTTACCAAAGCCGCGGCTTATTACGAAAAAGCCTGCGAAGATAACGAAGGCTGCACATCGCTTGGGCTTTTATACGCAAACGGCGCCGGGCTTGCAAAGGACGTCGCTAAGGCGGCGAGCCTTTATGAGAAGGCCTGCACCTACGGCGATATGATGGGTTGCAACAACCTGGGCTATCTGTATCTGAATGGCGAAGGCGTGCAGCAAAGCTTCGTAAAGGCTAAAATTTTTTACGAAAAGGCTTGCGGCGGCGACATCGGCATCGGCTGCAACAACCTAGGCTATCTATACGCCTTCGGGCAGGGGGTAAGCCAGGATTATAAGCAGGCAAAGCAGCAGTATGAAAAAGCGTGCAACCTCGGTCATTTCGACGGCTGCAATAACCTAGCCATAATGTATGCCGAGGGCAAGGGTGTGAAGTCCGATAACGCCAAAGCAAAAGAGTTTTTCAAAAAAAGCTGCGACGGCGGCATCAAGATGGGCTGCGAGAATTTGGAATTTTTAAATTCGATTAGTAAGTAGATTTAAAACATCAAATTTTTAAGGAGACAGTATGATTTTACGTTCGTTTTTAGCTTCGGCTGCGCTCGTCGCGTTCGTTTTCGGTGCCTCGATGGACGGGGCCAATAAACCGGCAAAGCCTATGTTTCAAAGCGTGGATCCTAGCAAGGCTACGCTTGTAGGAAGCGGCGAGGGCAAAGAATACTGCGCCATTTGCGGAATGAATTTGGTTAAATTCTATAAAACCAACCATGTTGTAAACGGCAAGCAAGTAGCTTCTCTGCACTGCTTGTACGAGATTACGGAGGGAAAAATTCCAAGCGATGCGCAGGTCGTCGATACGAAAAATCTAAATTTGATTGACGTAAATAAAGCCTTTTACGTCGTGGGCAGCAAGGTCAAAGGCACGATGACGCGTAATAGCAAATACGCCTTTTCAACCGAAGCCGACGCGAAGGAATTTCAAGCCGAAAACGGCGGCGAGATAATGAGCTTCGCCAAAGCCTACGAGATTGCGGGACAGGATTTCGAGGGCGATAACAAGATGATTAAAGCCAAGCGCGAGGGCGGCGTTTACGCGCACGGTAAGGAATTTTACGAAACAAACTGCGCTAAAACCGAAGCGAAAAACTTCAAAGCCATCTCCGAGCTTAAAGCTCATCTCAAAAATGTTTGCGACACAAAAGGCGCGAGCAAGGAGCCTGAGTACGACAAACACCTGCAAGCCGCGGCGCTGTATCTATGGGATGCGCCGGCAAATTTAGGCAGCAGCGGTAAAGATACAAAAGCGAAAAAGCCTGAAAAGATCGTCGTGCCGGAAGGCGCTAAATGCCCGGTCTGCGGTATGCTAGTAGGTAAAAATCCTAACTGGGCGGCGATGATAGAGGTTCAGGGCGGCGAGAACCTGTATTTTGACGGCGTAAAAGACCTGATGAAATATTACTTCCAAAAGGGCAAGGGCTTTGATAAAATTTTCGTAACCGACTACTACAAGCTACACAAGATCAACGCTAAAAGCGCCTTTTTCGTGCTCGGCTCCAACGTCTTAGGGCCGATGGGCGACGAGCTCATTCCATTTGAGAGCGAGAGCGCGGCTAAGACCTTCGCTAAAGATCACGGAGGCAAGAGCGTACTTAAATTTGATGAAATTCAAGAGAGCGTAATAGAAGGGCTATGAGGCTCATTTGCGCTTTAATGATCTTTTTTGCCGCCCTTTACGCGCTCATTGCGGTGCATTATGTAAGCTTTGATCGCGCAAAGGGCGAGCAGTGCCTGCAAAAGCTCGCGCGCGAGATAAGGGACGTGCGGCTCTCGAGCAGCTTTAAGAGCAAGGCCTACGCGGAGTTCGTCTATGATAAGTAAAAACTTCATCGACTACTCCGTGACTCTGCTGCGAAAAGACAGAGCCGATCACTCCTTTAGCTTCGCGATCTTTGCATTTATCGTTTTTATTTTAAGCTCGGTGCTTTTCATCTCGGGCTCTATTCAAAACGATCTCGAAAAGGTCATCAAGCTCAGACCCGACATCGTAGTAGAGGCTCTGCGCGCGGGTAAACGCGATCTGATGCACGACGGCTATATCTACGACATCTCCAAAATCGCGGGCGTCAGCGAAGTGCAGGGCGCCGTGGACGGGATGTATTACTTCGCTCAAAAACGCGTTTGGTTTCATATCGTAGGCGACGAAAGTCTGAGCGAAAACGAAATGATCGTAGGCGAGGGAGTAAAGGCGGCGATGGGCGAGTGGTACTACGAGGACGAGTTTCACTTCTTGACCGAACAGCGCCTAATCGCGATTAAGATTAATAAAATTTCGCCGCACGAAAGCAGCATCGTCTCAAACGACGTGATCTATCTAAACCCCGCCACCGCGCGCGAGGTGCTAAGCCTGAAGGAGGGCGAATACACCAAGCTCTACGTAAGCGTGCCCAACCCCAACGAAGTAAGCGAAGTAGCGCTTAAGATCGTAAATTTATACCCCAACACGCAAGCCCTTAGCGCCGAGGATGCGGTAGCCGAAGTGAGGCATCTGTATTATTACAAGGGCGGAATTTTTATGGTGCTTTACGCCGTGGCGATGATCTCGTTTTTCATCTTGCTGAAAAATCAAATTTCGCTCGCATACGGCGAGAAGAAAAAAGAGATCGCGATTTTGCGCAGTATCGGCTTTTGCATAAAAGACATCATCGCGATGAAATTTATTCAAAATTTCATCGTCTCGCTAAGCGCTTATCTGCTCGGCGTCGCGGGCGCGTATGCTTATGTTTTTGTTCTAGACGCACCGCTTCTGCGCGATATATTCTTAGGCGGCGAGCTGCGAAATTTCATCACCTTCACGCCCGCGATAAATTTCAATATGCTCTTTTTGATCTTCGTCTTTAGCGTGATCCCGTTTTTGGCGTTTGTCATCATCCCTTCATGGCGCATAGCTATTGGCGATATGAGCGAGGCGGTCAAATGAGCAAGATAGAGATCAAGCAGCTTTATAAAATTTACAACGAGGGCAGGGCGAATGAATTTCGCGCTTTGAAAAATATAAGCTTAAGCGTCGAAGAGGGGCAGATCGTAATCTTAAAAGGGGTCAGCGGCAGCGGCAAAAGTACGCTTCTATCCATCATAGGCGCGCTTTCTAAGCCGAGTAGCGGCGAGGTTTTAGTAGACGGCGCAAACGTCTCCAAGCTCGCCGATATCGAAAGCTCCGCGTATCGCCACAAAAAAATCGGTTTTATCTTTCAGTCTTTCAACCTGCTTGAGGCGCTGAGCGTCTATAAAAATGTCCTTGCGCCGCTTAGCCTTGAGCGGCTGAGTAAGGATGAGCTTGGCGCGCGCATAGATGAAGCGATGCAGATTGCTAATATCGCGCATAAAAAAGATCAGATCGTCTCGAGCCTTAGCGGCGGCGAGAAGCAGCGCTGCGCTATTGCAAGGGCGCTCGTGATGAATCCGCAGATCATCTTAGCCGACGAGCCGACGGCAAATTTGGACAAACAAAACTCGCTCGGCTTTGTCGAGATGCTTTCAAAGCTCAAAGAGCTTAAAAAAACCGTTTTGATCGCGACGCACGATATACTCTTCGACGAGCTGGATTTCGTAGATCGATACGTGTTTTTAAAAGACGGAGAAATTTCAGCATGAGCGTATTTTTATCAGGTAGCGTGATCGCGTTTTTGGCCGTGGAGCTCATCGTAATAGCGCTGATGGCGATCTCGCAGTTTCATATCGTGCGGATCATGCGCTACTGGGACTTTAACGCCACCTCAAATTTACAATACGCCCTGGAGAAAAGAAACTATCTCATCAACACCATTTTGTTCTTCACGATAGCGTGTAAGATCATTTTGTTTATATTTTTCGCACTCTGCCTAAATGAGCTCTCTTCGGTCGTGCCAGGCGCGATGTGTTCCGCGGGCGTCGTGGGCTCGAACCGCTACGGTAATATCCTGCTGCTTTTAAAAATTTTACTGATCTTCGGCTTTGGGCTCTGGCTTATTTTAAACAGCCTCGATCTTAAAGCGGGCAAATTTCCCTATCTAAAGCGCAAATACCTGATCTTTACCATCCTTTTTACGGGCGTTTTGGCGGAGTTTATTTTAGAAATTCTATTTTTTATCAATATCCCGCTGCGCGTGCCGGTGTTTTGCTGCTCGGTCGTATTTCGCGCGCCGAAGCTCCCGTTCGGCTATACGCAGGCGCTTTTGGCGACCTTTTTCTACGCGATATTGGGCGCCATATTGATCTTAAATTTCTTAAAGCAGTCGATGGCTAGCTTTGCTCTGAATTTGCTCTTTTTGTTCGTCGCATACTACGCGATCACCTATTTTTTCGGGCTTTACGTTTACGAGCAGCCCAACCACAAATGCCCGTACTGCATGCTTTTGAAGGATTATTACTTCGTTGGCTACGCGATTTGGGGCTCGCTGTTTTTGGGTATATTTTTCGGAATCGTGCCGTTTTTAACGGAGCTCATCACTAAGCGCGCCTACACCCACCTGCTTAAATACTCCTCGTTCTGGCTAATTCTAAACGCGCTCATCTGCAGCGCCTACGTCGTCAAATACTACTTCGTGCGGGGCGCGTTGCTATGATTAAGAAAATTTTTGCCGCGGTTTTGCTCGCCTGCGTGATGGGGCTGCTCATATCGTCGATGGATATAGCCGAATCCAAAATCTCCGTGCGCCACGGCAACACCGATAAGCAGCCGCTGCAGATCGAATTCGGAAAATACCTATGCCACGAGAGCGGCACGGTGATAAACGATCTGTACAACACCGCCCAGGCCGTTATGCCAAACGGCGATACATATTTTTTCAACGACATCGCAAACGTCTTTATGTGGTTGATGCGGCAAAAAAACAGAGATGAGATCGTGGTGTGGGTTTATTCGCAAGACACCGAGAAATACATCATCGCCAAGGACGCCTGGTACTCGCGCGTCGAGATCACGCCGATGGGCTACGGCTTTGGCGCGTATGAGTTTCACAACTACGGCAGGAGCGACTACTACTACGACGAGATCGTGCTGTGCGCCGCGCGCGGCGAGACGCTGCTAAATCCGCTCATCAACATCCTGCTATCTGAAAATAAAATTTAGCCTCGCGGAGGATCGGGAAATGAAATTTAATCCTGCGATGGATCGGAAATAAAATTTAACTCCGCAGCAGGCGTGACTTGTCGCAGATACGGCTCGTCGTTTGAATTTTACCCGCGTGCGGCTTGAAAATTTTACCCGCGCCCGCACCTTTTATTAAATTTTACCCGCTACTGTTTTCGTTAAATTTAGCTCGCGTCCATTCGTCTTAATTGAAATTTAGCCCGCATTAGCTCATTAAGCTAGCCTAAAATTCAGCCTGTATCGGCTTACTATTATTAAATTTACCCGTCTATGTCTAAACTCTCGCTCGTCCGCTCTTATGGAATTTAGCTCGCATTTGCCTAGGCTCGCATCGGCTTGCTCTCGTTAAATTTGATCCATCCGTGCCGCCTGTTCGCTACCCCATCAATATCGCTTGCTCGTTTGCCGCTTCGTCCGCGCCGCCGATCAGTTTAAAATTCCAAGCCGCAACGATACGCGCTCGCTACATAAAATTTTATCTCGCGCCTGCCGCTTGCGTTAAATTTGGCTCGCGTCTGCTTAGACGTCGCCGCTCGCGCGATCAATAAATTTATATCAATACGGGCGCCGAAATTTTAAGCTATAATGGCGCTAAATTCCACATTAAAGGAGCGAAAATGAGCGAAATTTTAGATCAAACATTGGAGTGCGCGAAAGAAATTTTAGGCGCCCAGGCGCTGGATCTTAAGATCGAGCGCGCAGTCGTGGGGCTGTTTTTTAGCGGCGTGAAGCTGAGTGGAGGCGCGTGCGGGCTTAGCTATACACCGCTAAAGTCCCTATCAGGCGCCGTTTGCTGCCCCTCGCAGGCAAGCGCGATGCCCGATTCGGGCAATATCGCAGGCAAGAGCGTTCGCTATCTGCTGCGCGATCTGGGCTCCGCCGCGCCGCTTAAAAAGACGCTCGCGCTCGCCGCGCTAAATGCGCTAGGCAGGGCGTGTTTTGATAAAATCCGCGCCGATTACGACGTGAAATTCGGCGCCGATCCTTTTGATGAGCTGCGGATCGAGCGCGGCAGCTTTAGCGTCGTCGTGGGCGCGCTGGTGCCCTACATCAAGATGCTGATGAAAAATGGCGCGGATTTTAAAATTTTAGAGCTTGACAAAAGCACGCTCAAGCAGGCGGAGCTGCCGTTTTATTTGCCTGCAAGCGAGGCCGCAAGCGTCGTGCCGCGCGCCGATAACGTGATAATCACGGCTACGACGCTCATCAACGACACGCTCGATGGGCTTTTGCGCCTGAAAAAAAGCGGCGCCAAGCTCGTGCTCGTAGGGCCTACCACGCCGCTACTGCCGCGGGCGCTGTTTGAGCGCGGCGTGGACTTTGCGGGCGGCACGCTCGTGCGGGATGCGGACGCGGTGCTCGATATCATCGCGCAGGCGGGCTCGGGATATCACTTTTTGGGTAAATTTGCCGATAAAATCACGATTTGCAAGGGCTAGGGCGCGGATTGAAATTTTAAAATTTAGCGCGCAAGCGGCTTTGCTGCGAATTTTGATAGATCTACGCGAACGTTTTAAGAGGTCTTTTTTAAAAAACGATGTAAAATGTCGGCTTTAGAAATGAGAGGAGCTATAGATGAATAGCAAAAGACGAAATGCGATGAAATTTAGCCTGGCGTGCGCAGCTTCGCTACTTTACGTCGGTACCGCCTCGTTTGGGGCGAGCTTAAATTCTAAGGAGAAAAATATGCAAAAGTGCGTCTATATCGTGCACGGCTACGATGCTTCGCCTAAAAGCCATTGGTTTGCCTGGCTTAAAGGCGAGATCGAAAAATCGGGCGCGAGGGCGGAAATTTTAGCAATGCCTACGCCTGCGCATCCGAGGCTTGATGAGTGGCTAAAAACCTTGCGAGAAAGCGTAAAATTTGAAGGCAAAGTTTATCTGGTCGGACACAGCCTCGGCTGCCCTACGATCTTAAATTTCTTACAAAGCAGTGCCATGGGCGGCACAGTAGAGGGCGTCGTGCTGGTCTCAGGGCTTGCAAAGCCGCTTAGCGATCCGCAATTTAAAATTTTAGACGAGTTTATGGATAGGGACTTTGATTTTGGGCGCATAAAAGCCACCGCAAAACAGCGCGCGGTGGTTGCCGCAAAGGATGATTATATCGTGCCGTTTAGCTTCAGCCGCGAGCTAGCGGGGCAGATCGATGCTAAGTTTTACGAGGTGGAGAAGGGCGGGCATTTTTTAGACAGGGACGGCTTTACGAAGTTTGATCTCGTGTATGAAATTTTAGAAAAAATGATGAAGCTAAAGGGCTAGGCTTCGGTCAAACGCACCCGCCCGCTCGGCTTTTGCTTCTGCATTCGCCGCTCGCGCTTTTCTATGCTAAAGCTCGGATTTGCTTTGCGGGCTAAGATAAGGGTCTCATCTTTAGCCCGCCGAAGGCTCCGTTACCCGCATAAATAAATAGACAAGCCTGCGGCGTAATCGTCGTTTGCGAGGAGAGCTCCGCGCTGTTTTGAAATTTTACAAATGTCGTAGCGATATAAGCGTGTTCTGCATAAATGTCAAAGCGCGGCGGCTAGCGAGAATTTTATCAGTTCGCAAAATTTTGTTCGCGGCGAAATTTCATACTCGGCTTGCGCGGGCTAAATCCGTGCTCAAGCCCGCGCCGCGTAGAAGATAAAATTTAGAGCCCGCGGCGGAGCTTTTGCGACGACGGAATTTTAAAATTTTAAGGCAAGCGGGATGATGAAATTTTAAATCTCGCCCAGCTTGTGCGGGCTAAATCCGTGCCCAAGCCCGTACCGCGCGAGAGATAAAATTTAGCAGGCGCGAAAGACGCAATAAGTTTAGCTTCTCTTTTCGTTAAACATATACGAAATCACGAAAACGATCAAACAAACGGGCGCAAACGCAAATGCCACGCTCCAGCCGGCGGCACGCTCGCCCCAAAAATACCCCGCCGCGAGGCATGCCAAAAACCCGCCGTAAAAAGCGCCGAGCGATAAATTTTCTACCGCAAAAAGCAGCAAACTAAGATTTGGGTCTTTAACAAAAAGCTTGCTTGGCTTAAAGTTTTTATACCTTTTGAACAAATACCAAAGCGGCGCGCAATCCAAAATCGCAAATATTGCTACAAAAACAGCAATCCTTAGCGCGCCATCAAAAGGCAAAACCGCCAAAATCAAAGCCGCCGCCCACCAATCAAGCAAGAAAACCATCGGCACCGCCAGCAAATATCTCGCCGTCCTGTGAAATTTATACCTTTGCTCCGCACTCACTATATATTGCGCACTCCTTGACATTTTATCATGGCATATCTGCCAATTCTTTTATCATACTCTCAACACTTTTGTCTATATTGGTTTTAGTAGTGCCGCAGTTATCAAATTCTAAATAGCTAATATTTTGTTTAAGATCTGATTTATGGTTCTCATACCAACTTAATTCTTTATTTATTTGTTCCATAAATTTTTCGTTATCAAAAAGATAGATGTAGGTAAAAGCCAATTTATTTCTATCTAGAATTATGCCATCTCCATTATATAGATAATACTCATGCTCGCCTACCAATTGAATTATCGGAGTAGTAAATCCCGCGCTATTTTTATCTAAATTTACGCTTATAAACTCCTGTGTCAAAACAATAGGCTTTAAATTTAGTAATTCAAAATAGATATATCTTGATTTGTTATAAGAGATATTTCTATCTCGGTTTATTTCCAATACTTTATCATACGTTATTTTATTGCCATACCCATAAGCAGCGTAATAATTCAGCATTTTATTATAGATATCTCTGCATTTATCGATATTCTTGGATTTTTTACAATCATTGCTCCTCACAGTATAAAGAATTATTTTGCCTTTTTCTAAAAAATCCAAAATCGCTCTCTTATACAGCTCCTCTTTGGGTAAAATTCTATCCTCTTTGAGGCAGTATCCTTGCTTGTATTTGTCGTAGTCGGAGAGAGAAACTATCACAAAGCCTCGTGAGGTGGAATAATCGGGGATTATACGGATAAATACGGCGCAGAGTATTATTATAAGAAGCAGCGTGCCCGCTAGGATTTTAAATTTAAGAGATTTGTAGAATTTCATATCAGTCCTTTTCTATCCATCCATTCGTTAGAGGCTAATTCTTTCGGGCCCGGAGGAGTTTTCTTCCCCCACAAATAATAACTCAATATATCGGCGCCGTAATTACCCTCTAATTCTAATCTAAAACCAGTTTCTTTTTTGCTCATCTCTTATCCTTTTTCGGTTAAATTCGTTAAGATAAAGCTTCAACTAACTTTATCCGCCGTGAATCCACATATCCAGCTCCTGTTCCGCCGGAGCTTTGATATCAAAATTTATATTTCCGCAATTATCGTATGAGAATTTACGTCGCAAATGCTTCATATGAGTATAAGCCAAGACTTTGTTAAAGTTTTCTAAACTCTCATATCCGCTTTTTATTGCCATTAAATTTTTAATAACATTATATTCAATGTAAAAACTTATATCATCGACATCAACATAATTCACAAAAAATTGATTTTCTTTAATTAAAAATGATTTTTCTAAAAACATTTTTCCGTTATGAAATGGATTTTTCTCTTCCGATAAGATAATAGGCTGTCTAAAGCCTAAAATTTCATCCTTATACACAAAGTATTTGGATAGATCGGAGATATCTATTTGCGTCTTATCTTTTATCTCATAATCAAAACTCTTTCTGTCGGTATTTTCAACTAAAAAATCAAACCAGTTTTCTTCATTGAAATCGCCGATTAGATAGAGCTTGGAGACGCTCGCCGTATAAAAACTATGGCCGAAATTTTTTATATCGTGCTCATCGATAATGGTATTTCGCAAAATTTCATAGTCGTAATATCTTTTAAAATAATTTATAGCGGCATTTTGAAGCAATTCTTCGTTGCTTAAAACTCTATTCTCTTTTAGACAATATCCCTTTTGATATTTGTAATAGCTAAAAATAGTAACTAAAGCAAAGCCTCGTGAAGCGGAATAATCGGGGATTATACGGATAAATGCGGCGCAGAAAAGTAGCACTGCGGCTAGGATTTTAAATTTAAGTTTGCGAAATTTCATTACGATCCTTTAAATATCGCCAGCGAAGCAAACGCATACCTCGCCGCTCCGTGAAATTTATACCTTTGCTCCGCGTTCATCGCCCTGAGCTTTTTAAATTTGAGATAAATTTTAGCGATGCTCAAAGTTTCTCTACCCATGCCAAAACCCCTTTGCATCGCTAAATTTCATATCTTGCGCTGCCAAATTTTAAATCGTCGCAACATTTAAATTTAGATTCTCGCGCCGCTCAAATTTCTCTCGGCGCGGTGCCAAAAATTTCAGATAAGCTCTAAAGCCGTGCTTTGGTTTTATGCCGGCAAAATTTAATCGCGCCGTAAAAAGTCGGTCTGCCGCGTAAAATTCAGCGGTGCGGCAAAGGGGGTTCGTCTCATAAAGCGGTGCTGCATAAAATTTAACCGCACCGTAAAAGCTACTCCGCACCACAAAAGTTAACCGCACCGCACCAAAGCTCGTTATTTCTTAGGTTTGCTTAGCTCATATCCGAAGTTGATCTTTTTGCTCTCGCCCGGCTTTAGCTCAAAGTCCCAGCTAAGTAGTCCGTCCTTGCCGAGGCTGCTCTGCTCGGGCGAGTTTTTCAGCGCGACCTTTACGTCCTCATGCGTCGAGACGGGCGCTCGCTCTTGCAAAACCACGTTCCACGCGCGCTTGGAGCCGTTTTTGATCTCGTAGTTCCAAGCCATGGAATTTTTACTTTCGCCGCCGAAAAAGGAGTTTTTCGTGAAGTTGTTCGCCTGCTCTTTTTTGACTTCGATCAGGCTGTTTTTACCCAAGTACGCCGTAGCCTCCGCGTTTGCGGCAAAGCCGATCTGCACGAGCCCGATCTGCACGCCGTCGAGCTTTATTAGCGTTTCGCCCTCCTCTATGTTTCTTTCGGGGTTAAATTTAGCTCGCACGTAGGCCGCCTCGCTGCCGTAGCCGTCGATGAGCAGATCAAATTTCGCATCCAGACTCTGTTTATCGAAGCTAAACTTGCCCGCCTCGCCCGCTTTGAGGCTTACGCCGCTGATTTTCCACACCTTTGAGAGCGAGCTTTCGATATTCGCGCCCGTCCTTTGATACGACGATCTAGCCTCCATCGCAGGCGCGACCCTATCCATAGTCGCCTCCTCTAACATCACATCCTTTTTATAAGCCGCTGCGGGTGCCGGTCTTGCAGGCTCGCCCTCGTACCACGGGTAAAACGGCTGCGGCGCTGTCTGCGAGGAGTATTCGTAAGGATATAGCGCGATCGTTAAATTCGCTAGCTCGGCGTTTAGCGGGTTTTGCACCGAGATCTTTTGCGTAACCTCGATCTTGCCGCTTGCAAGATCGGCAGAGAGCTCGTTGTGCGTGTAGGCGCTAACATCGACGGGGTAGTTGATCTTAACGAAGCTCGGATCGCAGCCAAAGTTCGCGTTTAAGCGGCGCTCGTTTTTGATCCGGTATTTTGAAATTTTCTCTTTGAGCTTTCCGATTTGCTCTTCCGTCTTTGAAATTTCGCCCGCTACAAGCAGGACTTCGTCGTAAATTTTTTGCGAATCCGCCTTTAAGCTCGCCAAACTTCTATCTTTTAAGCTCGCAAAATCGCTTAAAAAGCGCTGCTGCGCCTTAAGCGCGACCAGGCGGTCGTTTAGCTCGCGCAGGCTTTTTTCGTCCGCTTCTTTTTTGGCGAATTCCGAGTTTTTCACGGGCTCGATCTCTCCCAAAGATAATTCGCGCACCTCGCAAGAGCCCGCGATCTCGATGCTGCGGATATCCAAGTACTCCGGCACGTTCACGCTGAAGTTTGATTTTTGCGCGCCGAAGTTTTGGTGCAAGAAGGCGGAGTTCGCGTAGATCTCAAGGCTGTTTTCCTGCGCGCTTAAATTTACGGCAAGCGCCGCAGCTGCGCTTAAAAGCACTATTTTTTTCATTTTCGCTCCTTAAAAATTTTACGTAATTGTAACGATAAATTTTGATTTTTATGCTTAAAATTTAGAGCGAATTTTAAAATTCCGGCCCCGCCGCCCGCTTTGAAATTTCAAAATTTCGTCGCCGTAAAAACTCCGCCGCGGGCGCTAAAATTTTATCGCTGCTAGCGCCCATTAAGTCCTCTTGCTCGCACAGCCGAAGCGATAAAATTTAAATTTACGAAGCTTCTATTATTAATGACGAGCTGTGCCACTCCGCGAAGTCAAACCGATAAAAATGCAGGCGCTAGCCTGCCGTAACTTTAGCGGGGCGTGGGGCAGAGCCCCACTCGCAGGCTCGGACTTTATTCGAACTGAGAAGCCAAACCAATATTTTAAAATTTTACGCAGTAAAATTTCTGTAACTTTAGGCGAGCGAAGCAATGCGAAGGAAGCGCGGGGCGCTTTCTAGCCTTCGCGAGAAATAGTGAAGCTCCCCGTCGCAGCGGCGGCTTGGCTGTCGCAAGGAGTAAAACCTATAAATTTTAAAATTTTGCGTAGCAAAATTTCTGAAACTTTAGGTGGGTCGAGGGAGCGAAGCTCCCCGTCGCAAGGACCGAGCTGTGCTCGTCCGCGAAGTTAAGATCAAAACGGATACGTCAAGCAGCAGACGCGACCGACCTTTTCGTTGTAACTGACGTCGAGCTTCAGATCGTATAGTTTGCTTAAAATTTCGCTTTTTATGATCTGCTCGGCCTTGCCGTATGCGACCTCGCCGCCGCCTTTTACGAGCGCGACGTATCCGCCTAAAAGCAGAGCGAAATCGGGATTATGCGTGGCTAAAACGACGGTGTAGCCGTTTTTTAAAAGCTCCTTCGTGGCGCGGAGGAATTTGTATTGGTTGGCAAAGTCTAACGCCGAGGTGGGCTCGTCGAAGATCACGATCTTAGGCTCGCTGCAAAGGGCGCGCGCGATGGACGCCATCTGCCTCTGACCGCCGCTTAGGCGCGTGATGATCTTGTCTTTTAGGTGCCAAATTTCAAGCATTTTCATGTAGTGCTGCGCAAGCCTGTAGTCGTTTTCGCTCGGCTGCGAAAAGATCCCGATATGCGCCGTACGCCCCATCAGGACGTACTCAAAGACGCTGTAGTCGTACTCGCAGACCTCGCTTTGCGAGACGTAGCCGATGATCTCGGCGCGCCCTTTGGCGCTGAGGCTCGCCATATCCTTGCCGTCAATTGAAATTTTACCGCGCAGAGGCTCAAGCGTGCCGCTGATTAAATTTAAAAGCGTCGATTTGCCCGCGCCGTTTTGCCCCAAAATCGTCAGCATCGCGCCCGCTTCAAGGTTGAAATTCACGTCGCGCAGCGTTAGAGGGGCGGATTTTACGTAGCCGAAGTCTAAGCTCTCAACCCTAACCATTTAGCCTCCTTTTGTTTTTAAGCAGGATGAATATAAAAAATAGCGTGCCGATAAAGCCTGTAAGTACCCCTAGCGGGATCTCGCTTTGATTTATGCTGCGCGCTACGTCGTCTACGATGAGCACGAAGATCGCGCTTAAAAATATGCTCGCGGGGATTGCTTTGGTGTTGCTCACGCCCACGATCATGCGCGTTAGATGCGGCATCAAAAGCCCCACCCACGCGACTATGCCGCTGATACACACGCTACTTGCGGTTAGCAGCGTCGCGCAGACGATGATGATGCCCCGCTCCAGCACGACGTTTACGCCCAGCTTCGCCGCGGTCGCATCGCCCATGGATAGGACGTTTATGCGGTAGCTCATCAGCACCAAGACCGCGATACAAACCCCCATCACCGGCGCTATCATCGCTAGCACGGAGGGATCTACTTTCGCGAGGCTTCCTAGCTGCCAATACACGATGTCTGCAAGCTTCGTCTCGGGATCTGCCATAAATTTTAAAAATCCTATCAGCGCGCCCATCAGACCGCTTACGATGATGCCGGCAAGCACGAGCATTATGGTGGCGCTCGAACGCAGCGCGCGCGTAATCAGAAGCGTAATGCAAACCGCCGCAAGCCCAAAAACAAAGGCGAAAAGCTGGATCAAAAGGATATTTAGATCAAGCAGGATCGCGATCGCCGCGCCCACGCAAGCCCCGGCGCTGACGCCTAAAAGATCGGGCGAGACGAGCTGGTTTTTAAAGACGCCCTGATACGCCGTGCCGCTGATGCCCAGCGCCGCACCCACGAGCACTGCGGCGATGATACGCGGCAGGCGCACGTCCATAACGACGTTGTGGACGTTTTGCGCTACCTCGCCGCCGCTAAGCGCTTTTAAAACCTCGGCAATGCTTAGTCCGAAGCGCCCTATACAAAGCGATATCGCGATCGTCGCGATCGTCGCCAGTATCAGTAGCACGAGCATAAATTTAAAATTTTTCATACCTTCCCTTGCTCTAAATTTTATCTTTTGTCTTAAATTTAATCTTTGAAATTTCGCCTCGTTGAAACCCGCTTGAAATTCCGCTTTAAATTCCGCCCTCCGGCTCGTAGCGAAAGGCTTGCGGTAAAATTCCTTCGTGAGCCCTAAGATCAATATTTCAGAAAAGATCCGGATGAAAATTTTAGCCGCCTGCAAGCTTTGTAGTGGCGCCCTCGCGCCCGTGCGGTCCCGTCCGAAAATGTTTGCAGGCGCAGCATAGACGCACTTTTGCCGCACCGCCTCAAGCTGCGAAACGCAGGACTTGACAGCAGCGCCTCCGCTTCGTGCGACATCTCCTACCGATGATGACTTAGAGACTGCAGCGACTTTGATTTATACATCTAAATCCTTAAACAGATGTGGCATTTTAGCACATATCATATTAAATTTTTATGATTTCGGCTTTCATATACGTGAGCGTATGTGAGAGAATCTAATGGCGTGTAGCTCCGTGTAATAAGGCTTTTAGCAAAATTTAGCTTGCGGATTTCAGATGAACGTCTACGAAATTTACGCCAAGATGGAATTTTAAAATTTCATCCTTTCGCGAAAGATAGACTTGAGCCTGATGGCGGAATTTGCCCGGCTAAATTTCGCCTATTTAGCAGCAGGCGCGGCGTGCGGCGAAATTTTACGTAGGATTTGAAGATATGATTTAAAATTCCACGAACGGATGCGGCGCGAAAATTTTATCTTTATTGATCGCGGTTTTGCTAGCCACTTAGTTGTAGAATTTTACTGCTCGTTTAGCCGCGGGATTTTATTTGCCCGCAAGGGGTTAAATTTTATCATGAAATTTCGCATCGCATTTTAAGCGATGCGAAATGAATCCGTCCGTTGCTACTGCCAGCCTAGGGATTTGCGTTTTAAGCGCATGTCGCTTACCATTTTTAGCGCAAGCGCGACTGGATCGGTATCTACGTGCATCACAGAGCCAAGCGCTCCCCTGGTGCCCTCTTTGAAAAAGTGTATGACGTTTGCGGAGCCGTGGATTTGATACTCGACGCAGTGATATGAGTCGATGCCCATTAGGCGGAATCCGAGCGAGGCATCGACGCCCTTTTCGTTCGCCCACTCGGGAGAGGTGAAGGCAAGCGGCAGTTCGTAGAGATTTTTGTCTAGCACCCCTGCGATACCTGCGAAAATTCCGCTGGAGCGGGTATTATCAATGCACTCGCCCACGTGCCATACCGGCGGAAGCTCGTCTTTTTCTAAAAACGCCCGCAGCGACGCGCCTGCTTTTTTATACGCGCTTTTTTGGCAAAAGCCCAGCTTCATTAGCGGGAACGACGCGCAGCCGTTGGTTAGGATTAGGACGTTATTTTCGATTAGGGTTTGTGCGACATCTATGATAGCGCGCTCATAAGGCACTTTAGGATTGGTGCAGCCGACCATATTTACGATGCCTAAAATTTCACCGCTTTTTAGCGCGTGCGCTAACGGCTCCATGCCGCCGTAGTGCTTATGGACGAATTCTACCGAAAAGCCCACTTCGGCCTCGACTTCATACGGCGGGATATATACCGGCAGTCCCTTGCGCTTTTCGTGAGATTGCAATGCGCGGTCTAGAATTTTACGCGCTAAATTCCTAGTCTCGGCGATATTGCTATGGTGATGATCGTAGCCAATATGCTCGGCTCCGGGAAGTCTAGCTGATGAGCTTGTGGTAACGACCTTGATCTGGAAGCAGTTAGCCACGTCCATGATCGCAGGATAGACATCTTGGACATCGGCGACCCACAGATCAAGCGCTCCAGTGCCTATGACGAGTTCGGCAGTTACGGCGTTTGAGAGCGGCACGACGCCCCAGTTGCGATACATCGCCGATAGCCCAGAACAGCACACGCCGTAAAATGCAATCCCCTGTGCGCCTATTGCGCGAGCCTTATCTTGGTACTCTTTAGAATTTCCGATCTCCACTATTAGGCTTACTAATGTCGGCAAATGTCCGTGCACGGCGATATTGACCCAGCCTTTTTTAAGCGCGCCCATATTGCTTTTGGAAGTTACGCGATCTCCTACGCCAAATAGCGCATCCGTAGCGATATTCGCAGCTACTACGCCGGTGAAGGTAAAAGCAAGCCCGCAGCGCAAAAGATGCTGCATCACGCTGCGCCAGTCTCCGTCCGTGCCTACACCCGTTCGGTGATACGCCTCAAAGACTTCGTTATACGCACTAATCGGCAAGATATCTAGCTTCCGCCATACTTCTTGACGCTCCTTGGGTGCGAGCGCAGTGATGGTTTTATACTCGCCGCTACTTTGCGAAAGATCTGTCAAAAGCGTATCGGCAAGCTCGATCGCTACCTCTTTTAACTCTCTGCCTTCAGTTGGAATTCCAAAGGCTTTGGCGGTATTGATGATTTTGTATTCGCCTATGATTGGCAGATCTAGCTTGCCCTGTGCCGCCCATTTTAGCGACAGCAGAAGCTCTCTGGCGTGCGCGCCGTGTTGAGCTACGCCTGCAGCTACTTGGCGCAGTAGGTTGCGCGATACGATGAGATCGGCGTCCGCACCGCAAGTGCCGCGATCGGCCTTTTTAGTAATTTTGCAAGGTCCCATATTACAGATCTTACAGCATACCCCGCTAAGTCCATAACTACACATAGGCATCTGTTTATCAAAGCGATCAAACGCCGTATCTACGCCGATCTGCTCCATCCTAAGCATCATTTCACGCACGGCGGGATCGGGGGTTTTCTCAAGTACTTCTTGCTTTGTAGGGAAGGTCTTTTTGTATTCAAGCAACGCCTTCATATAATCCGCCGTAAATTCCGCCTCGTGAAAATGCTCGAAAAGATTGCCCTGCGCGTCTTTATGTGTGTGCGGACTAGCCTCTGCGGGCACTAAAACTTTTGGGATGCCGTGCTCGTCAAATCCAATAATCGCGCGATGAGAGTGGGGCTTGTGATCATGGCAATGTTTGTCGTGCTCGTGCGAGCTGATGGCGGAATTCTCGTCGCACTCATGCGAAGACGCCGCAGAATTTACGCCGTATTCGTGCAAATAAGCTGCGAGGCTCTCTTTTTGATCGTGTGGATGGGTCGTAAGATCTTCGTCGTGTAGATGCGAGTGGATTGCGAAGCTATCGCTATGCTCGTGTGAGCAAGAGAAGTGGTTTTCGCTGCTTGAGCTCTTCGCAGGATTTGAGATGGAATTTGTCAAAGAATCAGCCATGGAATTTATTGTAGAGTTTATTGTGGATTTTTTAGCGTTGCCTGCGCTTTGAGTGCTTGAGTGCGCCGCAAAGTTCGTGCTTGAAGCAGAGTTTGCGCTATCATCGTAACTCGGTGCGGAATTTTTAGCTTCGCAATCGCACTCGTCGCAGGAATTCCCACCTGCGGCGCGATTTTTAGAAATTTTGTCACGAGCATGTGAGGTGGAAGTCATAGAATTAGCGGCAGAATTTTTAGCAGTGCTTGCACTTTTGTCGAAAATGGATGCGGCGGAGCTTTTGACCGCGTCTGCGGCAAAATTTTCCCCCTTATTCGCAGCGGAATTTTCATCCGTCGCAGCCTTCTTGCGTGAGTCTTTTTGTTTTGAGATTTTGTCGTTTGCCATGGTTGTCTCCTTAAAATTTATTTTAAAAATAAGCGAGAATGTAGCCCTTAATAATATACTAAAAAACTACACTATCTAATTCTTATAGATAAAATTTAACGTGATTGTATTTTCTAATTGCTTTAAATTCCCTTAATAGCGCATCAAAGTAAAAGATAAAATTTTATGAATAAAATATACTAAAATAGCTGAATTTAAATTTCGCCAAGTGGCTCGATCATCTTAGATAATCGATTAGCCTAGCGGAGATTTCGCGAAACTGCAAAATTTTATGCCCCTTTTTCTCGCGCATAAAGTTTTGCGCGTCGCGCAGTCTCGCAAACGTGATGAGATCGTCGCCTCTGGCGCTTTGCAGCACGCTGCCGAAAACATAAAACGCGTCCTGCGCCCGCAAAATTTCGCCGCTTGCGTAATCGGTGACGTAAAGCTCCGCTCCGCCGAAATTTGCGCCCGTAGAATTTGCCTCGCCTAAATTGCCGCTAGCGGGATTTTTGCTCGCAGAATTCGCTCCCAAAGAATTTTCATTCTCAGAATTCATCTCTGCGGAAGCTCCGCTAAAATTTGCGCCTGAGCTCTCACTTTCAAAAAAATACGCAAACATCGCCTTGGGCGAAGCAAACGCGAGCGCGCTGCCGTCTTTGAGCCTTGCATAGGCGCGAAATTCAGGGTGCGCGCTAGTATCGATGCCGTATTTGGCGCAGGTAAGATTTACGTCTTTAAGCCACGTAAGATCGCGCACGCTTTTAAAATTCTGCGCCAAATCGGAACCTGTATTATCTGACGCGCTTAAATTCTGCGCCGAGCCGGAGCTTTGAGCCGCGGAATTTTGCATCTCCGCTGCACCGCAAAGCGCTATAAATGCCGCCAAAATGAGTGGAAATTTCACGCCAAATCCTTTGATCTAAAGATAAAATAGCCCAAAACGAGGCTTGCCGCGCCCAGAGCGATCGGATAGAGCAGCGAAAAGACGATGAAAAGCCCGCGCCCGAAGTGATCTAGGATAAAATACGCCGTCGTGCCGATGACCGCAAGATCGGGATCAAATAGGCTAATAGCGGCGATGCGGAAGTCCTCCATCGGGTTTGCTAGGGCGATCGCAAAGATTAAATTTTCGTTCACTCCCGTTTTTGCGAGCAGTCCGATCAGCACGAGATCCAAAAACGCGAGGCAGAAAAGCCAGACGAAAAACGCGAGCCCAAGCCCCATCTCTTGGCTTTTTGAAACAGCGCAGATCAAAAACGCGATCCCCAAAAATGCCGCGCACAAGCTAAAAAGCAGCCCCGTATAAAGCAGGCAGATCGCCCACGGAATGCCCGTGCCCTTGATCGCGCCCCAAACGATCGCAAGCAGCAGCGACAAAAATATCGGCACGAACACTCCAAATAGCCTTCCTAGCGCCTTGCCGTAGTAATACTGCGCCTGCGAGATCGGAAAGCTTAGCAGGTATTCTAAGATATTTAGGTCGCGGTCGGCTAGGATCGCCTTGCTGGTGGTTACGAGCACGAAGACGGGCAGGATGATGATGCAGATCTGAATAAACAGCAGCAGCAGTCGTGAAAGCCCGCTGAAACCGAGCACGCGTGAGTCGGTCACCCCCGTGATGAAAAACGCCGCCACGAGCCCGCTAAAGATCAGCAGATAGAGCAAAAACCAGCGCGAGCGGAAGGACTCTTTAATGTCCAAAGCGGCGATGGTGAGTAAATTTTTCATTCTTTTCCTTTAATTTTCTAAGATAAAGCGATCTTGGGCTTTATATTTGGACTCCGCACTTAAGCGGGCGTGCGCCTTGTCTTAAACGCGCCACCCGTCTTTAAATTTAGATTTCTTGCGCGGCTTAAATGCGCCCGTCTTTAAATTTTAGCCTCGTTTTGCAGCGCGGATTTCGCAGCCTTAAATTTTGCCCGTCTAGCGTTAAACAAGCGGCGAAATTTTATCCGCTGCCTGTGGCCGCGGCTCGCGCATAAATTTTAAATTTACGACCCAGACTTGCGCGCACTCAAACAGCGCGTCGTTTGCAGCCCGCTATCCCACATCCGCCGCAGTTTTAAAATTTAGCCGTTTAACGGACCGCTTAAATTTTAGCTTCGTAAAATTTCAAAAACGGGGCGTATCCCGCGGCATAAATTTTAAAATTCTAAAAATCCCGCATCGGCGAATTACGCGCCGGATAAATTTTAAATTTACGGCGAAATTTTAAGCTATCGCGTCTGCGTAAATTTTAATTCGGCAGAACGAAATCTCGCGCCGTGCGTTAAATTTAGCTACGTTACAAGATAAAATTTTGCAGCCGTTTTCTAAGCCTAGCTTTGCTTCGTGCCGAAGTCGCGAAGTAAAATTTTATCTCATCTATGGCGGCACGGGCGGCACGCTGAAATTCAGGCTTTAAATTTAGCGCAAAACATGGGCCGTTTAAAATTTCGTCTTAGTCAAAGCGTCCTTAATGCGAGTGCCCTGAAGACATATCGTGCGCCGCACCGCCGCTTTCGTGCATATCGTGCGGCTCGCCTTGAGAGTGTGCCGTGCTGCCAGCATCGCCGCCGCCCATATCATGCTTAGGCCCGCTCATGCCGTGCTCTGCGGAGTGAGGGTCTTTCATGCCGCCCATATCGCCATGACCGTGCATATTTCCCAGATCGCCGTGCACATCGCGACCCATATCGCCCATTCCCATGCCGTGCGAGCCGCCGCCTGCTTTAAGCGCCGCGACTACCTGATCGAAGCTGAAGTCTTGCTTGCCCTCTTGCTTGTTTTTAAACGCGCCCCAGCCAAACGACATAGGGGTTTTAAAACCGCGATAAAAGTGCGCCGTGCGTGCGTTGATAAACTCGCCGTTGCCGCTAGCGTCATTTATGTAAATTTTGGCGTCCTTTAGCCAGTTTAGTTTGTCGTTGGTAACCATAAAATCCACCAAGCAGCCGATGTCGTCAAAGTAGTGGTTTTTGCCGTCCACGCGTACATCGACGCTGAAGCGGTTGTCGCTGATCGCCATCTGGCAGTGCTCGCACACGTCTCTGTCGTAGTGGACGTTGCCGTAGTCTTTCTCGTCGCCGCAGCCTAAAAACGTAAGCGCCGCAAGTGCGCAAAGTAAAAATTTAAACATTTTTGTCATCTACGATCCTCCCTAGATCCATACAAATCATTCTTTTTACCAGCCCTTCAACCTCGTCGAGCCTATGCGAGATAAAGATCAAGCTTTTGTCTTTTGCATACTTACGCAAAAGCGTCTTAAAACGCTCGCGCGCGCTCGGATCGAGATTGGCGGTCGGTTCGTCGAAAATCATCGCCTTGCTAGCTCTGCCGAATGCTAGCGCGATTAAAAATTTCTGCTTCATACCGCCGGATAGCTTATGAAAAGGTTTGTTTAAATTTGAACTCAGATCAAGCTCCATTTCGTCGCAAAATTTTACGATGCCTGCTCTGCTTGCGTCAGCCGTGCGCTCGGCGAAGTAGATGAGCTCATTTAGGCTCAGCTTAAGCGGCGGCGGGGTTTGCGGCACGAAGCTGATACCGCGTAGAGCACGGCTGCGCTGTTTAAATGAATCAAATCCGTCGATGGCGACGCTGCCGCTTGTGGGTATGTATTCGCCCAAAATCGTCCGCATCAGCGAGCTTTTGCCCGCGCCGTTTTGCCCGACGAAAAGCACCTGCTCGCCGCCTGCTATATTTAGATCGATATCTTTTAAAACGAATTGATCTCCGAATTTCTTGCTTACGTTTTTAATCTCTATCATAGGCTTCCTTAGATCATATCTTTTAGCTTATTGCCGATACCGAGCGCGTCTTGGTGACACACGTCGATACAGCGTCCGCATAGCGTGCAGTCGATCCCTTTTAGCATAAATTTGCTCTTATCGCCCAGGTTTTCGGACGCCTTTTTTTTGGTGATATCCAGCACGTGCGAGACGAAGCAGACGTCTTGGCAAACGCCGCAGTGATCGCACCTGCTCTTATCCCAAGTAATCTTGCTAAGGCTTGCTTTCGCCGCAAGCGAATAGGTGCTGCCTAGTGGGCATAGGTGCGTGCACCACACCCGTCTGCTAAAAAATACTTCGAGCAAAAACACAAAAACGATCCAAAGCCCTGCGAGCGAAAAGCCGTAGATGATGAAGCGCGATAAAATTCCGACTACGTTAAAAATTTCAAAAACGAGCAGATCCGTAATCGCGCTTAGCAGCAAAAACACCGCCCAGATCGCATATCGCATACCGCGAGGCAATGAGCGCTCCTTGATGACGTGCTTTGAAATTAGCGTATTATGCAGCTTTTCGCCGATCTCGCTAAGCGCTCCGTAAGGACAGATCCACGAGCAAAACGCCTTACCGCCCGCGATGAAGTAAAACAGCAAAATGGTGCCCGAGCCGATAAGTAGATTTATCGGTAGATCCTTGTGCGCGGCGATCACCTCAAGGGTGGCAAAGGGATCTGCTAGGTGAAAGCCAAGTATCCGCGAGCTGCTGATGTCGCCTTCTAAAATTTGAATATCGGCGCGAAAGGAAAGCACGAAAAGTAGATGCACTAAAAATACCGTGGCGTAGCGCAGCGCCCGAATACTGGGGCGCAGTTTGCCGCTTTTATTTTTAAGCGCAAAGGTCGAGAAAAAGCTCGTATTTTTGATCGTGCATCGCGAATTATATTTATCCAAGACTTACTCTTTAAATTTTGAAATTTCATCCGCGAGCTTATCTAGGCTCTCGTCGCTTACGTTGGTTAAAAGTCCGCTCATTAGGCTGTTTTTGATCTTGCCCGCCTTATAATCTTTAAGGCTTGCTAAAATTTGATCCTTGCTCTTGCCTCCGATCGGTGGAGCGATCTTGCCGCGTCCGTCATCGCCGTGGCAGGGCGCGCAGCTTACCAGATAGGAGCTGCTAACCTTGAAATCGCGCTCTTTGACGCTCTGCTGCAAGATTTTAATATTTTTCACGTCCTTATCATCGATGAGATCGACGCTTTTGCTCTGCGGCGCGGGCTTGGCTTGCGCCTGCGGCTTGGCTTCCTGCTGTGGCGCGCTAGAATCGTCCGAACTAGCCATAAAGATCATCAGCGCGATCAGCGCGACGCCTAAAATCAAAGCTAAAATTTTGCCCGGTTTCATTTCTGCTCCTTAAATTGTTTGTTGAACTCGTAAATTTCTTTCGCCATCGTCTCTATCTGCTGCTCGCTCATGCCGTTTACGAGCTGCACCATAAGTGGGTTGGGCTTTTCTTTAAGCTTATACTTTTTAATCATATCCACGATCTGCGCGTCGGTTTTATCAAGAAGCGATGGGCCGATGATGCCGTTGGCGTAGTCGTCGTGGCACGCCGAGCAGCGCAGGATAAAATCGTGCCCAAGGCGCTTTTTCATCAGGTCGAAATTTAGCTTTTCGTATTGGTTTTTGATGCTCGAATACGCCACGATATTTTTGGTCGTTTCGTTTACATCGCCGTTTAGATTAAAATTTACCTTTCGCTCGCCGTAAAAATCGTAGCTTACGAACTTATCATCTTTCTTGGGCGCTTCGCCGCTTTTAACGCTGATGCGAGGCTTTGCAGTATGATTTTGTTCCGCGCTCTGCGATGCGGAATTTACACTCGCGGAATTCTGATCCGCAGAATTTTGCCCTGCAGAATTTGTCGCAGCGGAGCTTGAATCGCCGTCATCTCCGCAGCCGCATAACAAAAGCGCTGCAGCTAGCGAGCAGAGGCGGAATTTAATAGAGTTTTTCATTGTTTTCCTTCATAGATTGATTTGTAATCCGTCCGCGGGATTATCTCGATGATACGCGCCGGGCAGAGCTCTGCGCACGCGCCGCAGCCGACGCAAGCGCTGCGGATCTGCGGAGCGAAATGTTCATTCGCCTTTATCATCGCAATAGCTTCAAGCGGCTGCGGGTAAGGGCACAGCGACGCGCACAGATCGCAGGGCTTGCCCTCTTTCGCCGCTAGCGCTGAGTTTAGCTCGCGCTCCTGCTCGGTCTTGGCGGGCTTTAAGCGCAGATCGTCCGGTCTTAAAACCTGCCCGCGATACGCCAAACAGGCGTTTAAATTTTTAATCACGGCGATTCCCATTTTGACCTTTTTAGGCTCGTTTGTCTCGTGGCTGAGCGCGCCGCTTGGACAGGCAAGCACGCAAGGAAGCGCGCCGCAAAGATAGCAGCCCCGCTCTTTGGCGTCGATGACGGGAGTGCCGATGTCAAAAAGATGCGTAATATCGAGCAAATAGATGCTGTGATAGGGGCAGACCTGCACGCATTGACCGCACTTGATGCAGCTAGAGCGGAAGCCGCGTTCTGCTAGCGCTCCGGGCGGGCGCAGATATAAAGAGGCGGAATCTCCGCTAGAATTTTGTTTTATGGGATTTGGCGCAGAATTTTGCCCTGCAGAATTTACGGAATTTTGCTCGTTTAAATTTTGCGCTTCACTGCCCGCGGAATTTGCAGAATTTTCATCCGCAAACAAGCTCGCTGCCCCGAGTGTCCCAAGCACCCCGCCAAGTAGTTTTATCGCTTCGCGTCTATTCTTTATCATTGCTTCATCCTAGGTTTTGGATCTTTTAGCAGTAGCTCAGGCTCTGAAAACGGAGCGAGCTTGGAGATGAAATTTAAAAGCGCGATCCCGCTGGAGCCGTAAAAAAACCGCACGCTCGGTTTATACGCCCAAAGCCTATCCGCGTAGGCGTATGAGCTGTAGCTAACGTCGCCGTAACCGTCGCCGTCGCGGTCAAATCCGTCGTAATCGTCGAAATAGTTGCCACTCCATTCGTTTTGCAAGAGCTTGGATTGGGGCGTATCGTTTAGCACAATCTCCATATTGCCTTTAAATTTATTGTTTTTAAATACGCTTTTTAGCTGCGTGGCGTGGAATTGCACGCCGATGCTGTTGTATTCGATATCGTTGTTTTCAAAAACGTTAAGTGAGCCCGGCTGGTAGGGGGATTGATCCAGATAAAATCCGCGGGCGTTGTAAACGACTTTATTATCCGTAACTCTGAAATTTGAGCTATCCTTCATACCTATGCCTACGCCGTAAGCGCCGTCTGCGTTGCGCACGACGTTACGTCTGGCGATATTATCTCTTGAAAACATAAAAAATAATCCCACGCTATTGCCGTCGTAGTAGTTATCCTCCACGACGTTATGCCCGGAGTTCATAAAGTGCAGAGAATAGCGACAGTTATGGCCTTTATTGCCTGCGACAAGATTTCCGTTTGAGAAGTAAAAAACGGTGTCGCGGACGTTGTGGACGTCGTTATTTAAAATTTTATTGGCATTGGAATACCAAAGCTTGATACCGTCGCCTTTAAAACTCGTGCGGTAGGTATTGCTTGAAATTTCGTTGCCCTCGATCGTTACGTCGTTTGCCTTGCTTAGCACGACGCCGTAGAGCACGTCTTTGATGAGATTATTTTTTATGATTACGCTGTTTACGTCGCTTACGTTGATCCCTGCATCCTCGCTAAGATGTTCGAAGCCTCCGTTTTGAATTGTTAAATTCTTGATTGTAACATGCGGAGAGCGGACGCGGATGACCGTTCCGTTGCGATCGCCTATGATCACGGCGGAGCGGTCTAGTCCGTCGATAGTAAGGGGTTTATCGATTAAAATATTGCCGTGGTACTCGCCCGCGGCTAGTTCTATAATATCGCCCGCTTTTGCGCTATCGATCGCGTCTTGAAGCTCGCCCGCGCCTAAGCTTAGCGCGAGCGAGAATGCTAGAAGCAAAAGCCTCATCTATGCTCTCGTAGGAATTTTTTCTTAGATAGTAGAGCTAACGCCGATAGCAGCGACAGGGCCAGCATCAGCCAAAAGCCAAGAGCAGGATATGAATGGGTAGTAAAATGCGCTACGCTGCCGTCGCCAAATGCTGTAGGCATAAAAGGCTTTATTTTAAACGCACCCCAGTCTTGCAGGTTATGCCCGAACCAATACAGCCAACCCACGTAGCAGCCGATGAAGATAAGCGGTGCAATGATCGGCAGGATCATAAGCAGAGTCTGCCCCTTGCCGTCGTAGTATAAAAACGCAAGCATGCCGATCGTCGCGATTATGAGATAATACGGCGATAGCGAGTGCTCGAGCGTGCCGCCGCGCCAGACGGGATACATTCCGATATAGTGGTTTAGGGTATTCATCTCGCTGACATCGCCGCTAAAGCCGTCTACGTGGACGTAAAGTGGAATTCCATCGGGGAAGGCCTCTTTTGGATAGTTCGGCGCTTCGAGCGAAATTTTCCACACCGGTATGCTAGGGACCCCCACTTCAAATTTATGCTCCAGCATCGCGCCTAGATCATTTTTAACATCACTAGGAATTAGGTGATTTTTATACGATGCTTTCGTATAAAAATTCCATATCGGTGCGGAGTATGCGGGCAGCTGCGAGACGCTGCTAACCTGCCCCGATACGATTTTGCCTTGGACTTTGAAAAATCCTAGCGTAGGGATGGTAAAAGCGACCGTCATAATAAGCAGCGCTAAAATCGCGTAAATTTTATATTTTGGCATTTCGTCTCCTTTAAATTCTCCCCCTTGCGGGGGAGAGTGGGGCTAGTTAAGACCCGCGTTCTCATCGACCCATTTTAGGTATTCGATGATATCTTTGATCTCTTCGTCTTTCATATGCTGATTTGGCATGCGAAGGTTGAAGTAATTTATCATTGCCTTAACGTAGTCGTCTTCGTAGAATTTAGCAGGGTCTTTGATGAAATCGGCTACCCACTTCTCGCCGTTTTCGTGGCGAAGTAGGACGCCCGTTAGGTCAGGACCGGAGCTTACTTGACCGATGACGTGGCAGCCGTTGCAGCCTCCGCGTAGGTAAGCCTTCTCGCCGTTAGATGCAGCCTCGCTCATAGGAGTGGAGAGCTCGCGGATCAGGTTGTTTTTAGCGCGAAGTCCGACATCCGCGGTTTTTACTAAATACTGCCAAACTTGACCTTCCCAAAGTATCGCGCCGTTCATATCGCCGGCTTTTACCGCGGCGTCTGCCTTGGCTTTGGTTTCAGGAATTTTGCCGTATTGATCCAGCGCGTCATCGACTAAAGCCTTGACCTTAGGATATTTCTCGTAGTTTTTCTCTTTTAAGAATTTAACGACTGATTGGATAACGTCGTCGGTGGCTTTATTCGTAGCTACTACCTTGTCGTATTCGGCTTTTAGAGCCTCCGGGCTAAGAGCTTTTAGCATAGACGCTTTAGCTGAAGTGTATTTTTTATTCGGATCTTTTACGTATAGATATCCGAACATCTCAAGGTGCAACGCAGAGCAGAATTCCGTGCAGTAGAAAGGAAATACGCCCTCTTTATCTGCGATGAAATTTACGCTCGCAGTCTTACCCGGCTCAAGCGACATATGCAGATCGTAATCATCAACCGTAAAGCCGTGAGTCTCGTCCTCAGCACGCTCTAAATTTGTCATATAGATCGTTACGTTATCGTCCTTATTAACCTCGATGTGCTCAGGATTAATATGGCTGCGGATCGCTGTAGCATAGACTTTTACGTTTTTGCCGTCGCGCTCGATGCGCTCCTGACCTGCTAGCGTCATAGCAGGGTGCTGCTTACCGGTACGAGAGTTTGTTCCCATAGTATAGGTAGGTTTCGTATGAAGCTTGCTAGCTGCGATAGAAACTACGTCGTGCGGCTCGCCTAGACCGATAGGAAGATCGTAAAGCATCTCCATTTTAGGTCCTGTAATGTCGATCAGCTGGTGATTTTGCGGATGAAGCGGTCCGATAGGATTAAATCTATCGATCGAAAGCTTATCCAGTGCGATTACGTATTTGCCGACAGGCTTAGAGGATTTACCCTCCATAGAATCAAGGTGACCGATATTGTAGTGGACGTTGATCCTATCCAAAACCTTTAGCGTTTTGTAGTTCCATTTTACGATCTGGCTATCAACGTAAAGCGATGTATAGATTACGCCATCTTGCGAATCGAAGGTATTATGCAAAGGTCCAAGACCAAGCTCTGCTTGTCCGTGAAGCGTCTTTTGCATATCTAAGATCGGAATTCCGTATGGATCCTTGCCTGCGTATTCTTTTTTATCAATTAGCTCTTTAATCTTTTTGAAATCATAAACGCTAGCGTGAGTATCTAGTTTACCGCCGATGATGATATAGCGGCCATCAGGGCTAACGTCAACGCCGTGAGGGGATTTGGCTTCAGGGATTAAAAATAGCGCTCCCGCTTTTACAGCGGCGTCTATCGTAACGATTCTGTGTCCGTTTACAACCTTGTAGTTTTTGCTGTCTTGAGCAAGTTTTTCTAGAATTTGCCAGTTATAAACGTGCAGGTAGTCGGTATCGTTGCGGCTCATGCCAGCTTCCATCGGAGGCAGACCCTTTTCGATGCCGCCTGTGTACATTTCGGAGTTGAAGCTGTTGGTAAACGCCCAGCCAAAACTCTCTCCCTTACCTGCGTCACTTAGATCTTGCATATATGGAGGAAGCTCTAGAGAAAAGGATTTATTTACGTCGATTTTACCTTTATCGTAGTCAAATTTCCATAGCGTTACCGCACCGCGATAGACTGCTTGATACTCCTCGATTGGGTGCCAGTCGTTATCGAAAGGGGCTGCGTATTGGCTGGTTTCGATGACGTATTCGGTATTAGGCGTTACGAAAGAGCCGCCGTGATCGCTTTTGATTACGGGATTTACGACTATTTGAGTAGTCTCGAAATCGGATAAATTTATAACCGCGATTCTTGGGTTCGCCTTATCGTTGATAAAGAGATAATCGCCCACATACTCGCCGTTTTTCTCGCTGAAATTTGGATGGTGAGTGTCGCCCCAGTTGATCTCTTTGCCGTTAATGGAGCCCGATCTTAAGACCGCCTTGCTCTCCTCGTCAAAGCCGTATCCCTGCCAAGGCTCTGGGGTAAATACGCCGATATATTTGTAGATCCTCATAGACGGCACGCCGTAAACGAGCACCTGTCCGCTTTGACCACCGGAGGAGAAGACCATATAATCGTCCTTCCGACCGGTCGGCTGATAGGTCTTAGCCGCCGCCAAAACGTCTTTTTCGCTTAAATTTCGTTCTTTCATCACGCGCTCTAGGTCACTATCTGCGGCACACAGGGCGCTTGCGGCGAACAAAACCGAGCCCAAAAGCACGGGTTTGAAACTTTTTAACATACTAATCCTTTCTTAGAATTTTAAAATTTTACCTGATTTGCTGACTACGAGGATCGCCTCCCCGTCTGCGTACATCGCTAAAAATTCGCTTTTTAAATCCACAACCTCCTTTAATCCTGCTTTTTGATTTTCGTAAATTTTATCTTTAGTAGCGATAAGCTGCGTGCCGCGGGCGCACACGATGGATTTGATCCAAGAGCCCACGCTTTTGCGCTCGCCACTTTTTAAATTTATAAAATTCCCCTCTATATCGCCTGTAAACAGCGTCCCGTCGCAGTCTACAAGCGCAGTGGCGATAGAGCCGCTTAAATTTTTATCGCTAGCTTCGGCTGAAATTTCGCTTCGAGTTTTAAGCCCCTCGTCTTGAAATTTTGCGCCTTTGAATTCTAAGCTTTGAAATTCCGCGCTCTTTGCGCCGCCAGCTTTCGTTTTATTTGGCTCGGAGGCTTGCACGATTCTCGTGCTATTAAATTCCGCATCTTTAGATTTTACGCCACTAAGCTCTCTCTGCGTAGCGCGATTAGGCGCTGTATCGATGCCGCTAAATTTAGTCGCGACAAGATCTGCGCTAAAACAGGCTACGCCGCTCCAGCTTGCGACGCAAAGTCCGTTAGCGCCTAGGCTAACGGCATTGATTCTGCCGTAATGAAACGAAATTCCGCGCAGCCCATCTGGGGCGGAATTTCTATTTAAAGATTGCCCGTTTGCGGTGGAATTTTCACCCAAGGCGTAGCCGCCATCCGCGCTGTTATCAGGGTCTTCATCTAATCTTATTAGTTGATTCTTATCCACTACCGCGTAAATCGCGTCTTTTGCGGCATAGATCGCATCTATTTGGGCTGTGCCGCTACGCCCCGTCTTAAGCGTGCGTAAAAACTTTAGTCTATCGTTTAGCACCGCGATTTCGGCTCCGCCCCAAGCTAGATAAATTTTGCCGTTTTTAAAATTTAGAGCCGCAATTTCGTTATCGCTGTATTTTTGCGCGAACTCCACATCCCATTTAGCAGTATCAAACATCCTAAGCTCGCCGCCACTGCCGCATAAAAGCAGTCGGTGCGAGCTTGCGTCGAATGCGCCCAAACGCAGCGTGGCATTTAGATCAAAGCTGCCAGCTGCCGCCATCTGCGATAAACAAATCAAAAAGGCAATACAAAATTTTATAAAATTCATCTTAATCCATTCTTTGCGAAATGATACTACCCCAAGGCTTAAAAATCGGTTTAAAGCTTGAGCTATAATGGAATTCTAAGGTTTCTTAAAAGTTGCGAAATTCTATGATATAAAAACAGCTCTAAGTGAAATTTTATTTTTCACATTTCGCTATAAATTCTGCTTTAAAATTATAATTTTAGTAAATTTTTATTTTGATAGATTTTTACAATTCGTAACGCTCCTTTAATTTTGTTTAAATAAAAAGTTAGTATAATCGCCAAAGTTTGTT
>CAUSEA010000009.1:0-56471 GCA_963530525.1 uncultured Campylobacter sp. | reverse complement strand
AATTTTAACCAAATCAAGGAGCCAAAATGTCAAAAATCACGCTTTCTAAATTATACGAGATGAAAAAATCCGGCGAGAAGATCGTGATGATCACTGCCTATGACGCGCTTTTTGCTAAAATTTTCGACGACGAGGTCGATATGGTGCTCGTAGGCGACAGCCTAAATATGAGCTTCGGCGGGCATTCCGAGACCCTGGGCGCAAGCGTAGAGCAGATGATCTATCACGCGTGCGCCGTAAGACGGGGACTAAAGCGGGCGTATATGGTCGTAGATATGCCGTTTTGCTCGTGCGCGACGCCAGAGCTTGCGCTGCAAAATTGCGCCAAAGTCTATGAGAGCACCGGCTGCGACGCCGTCAAAATCGAAGGCGGCGCGCATATGGCAGATACCGTGGCGCTGCTTAATCGAAACGGTATCGCCGTGATGAGCCACATCGGGCTAAAGCCACAGTTTTCGCGCTTTATGGGCGGCTATAAGGTAAGCGGGCGCGGTGAGGAGGGGGCGCGCGAGGTCTTAAGCGACGCCAGAGTGCTTGCAGAGGCGGGTGCGGTGCTGCTGCTGGTCGAGGGGACGATCTGCTCGGTCGCAAATCAAGTGGCGCTAGGCACCGACGTGCCCGTCATCGGCATCGGCGCTGGCGCGGGCGTGGACGGACAGGTGCTCGTGTGGAGCGATATGTGCGGGTTTTTCACGGAGTTTCGGCCGAAATTCGTTAAGCGCTATTTAGACGGCGCCGAGTTGGTAAAAGGCGCGGTGCGCGAATACGCGCGCGAAGTCAAGGAGAAGAGCTTCCCAAGCGAGGAGTTTGAATATAAGCAATAGCGGGATTTGGGCTAAATTTTAAAATTTACGCGCCGAAATTTTGGCAATAAAGCCCCGCTTGCCTTAAAATAACGCTTCGTTTTCACGCCGCAGGCTATGAAAACAAGCTCGCACCGCTTGAATATTCGACGTGAGCTATTGCGAGTGCTTTAGCTAGTGCGAGAGATCGCAGGCGCCTTGGTGGGCGGATACTCTGCGCGGTATTTTATACGGGCGGCGTCGCGCGAGAGTTTGCGCGCTTCTGCAAGCGGGTGCTATTTCTGTCGCCGAGCGCAATGCGCGAGCGCTTTTCATGAACGCTCTCGCGCCTGTAGCTCTAAAATACGCTACGAGCGCTAAATTTTACGCACGTAGCCGTAGAGCTCAAACATAAACCAGCCGTCACGCCTAAGCGGCTCATAAAATTTAAGGAGAAAATTTGGCTAAAGCTTTAAAAATCATAATAGCCGCGGTTACGGGTTATTTCTTTATCATGGTGGTATTGCCTATTTTAATAATTTTGACGATATTTTTGCTATTTGAGTTCTTTTCCGTTGACAAAGATGCGATGGAGCTGAAAAAAGCCCCGTTAATGCAAAATTACGAGCAAAATCGCGAGAAATTCCTAGATCTGTTAGCTTTTGCTGATCGCAACTTCCCTAAGAATTCGCGCGTCATGATCGAAAGTGCCTACGGCGATGAGTATATTTGGATCTATATGGACGGCAATAAGACGAAATTTTACTCAAATTCTATTTTCAAAGATAATGCGCCGAGCATAGGCGAGGGGTTAAAGCTCATTGGCTGGGACAAAAAGACGTTCGGGGAGCTAAAGTCAAAGCTTGCGGCGATAAATGCCAGAACCATCGTGCTAAATAGAAGCGGCGATAGCGGGGTGCCTTGGGCGAGCATCACCTATAGTTATATGGAGCACTTTGCCGATAGCTATGAGTTTTATGTTCTTGATAGTCCAAAACTCGCCGAGCTATATGCCAAGGGCTGCTCGAGAAAATTTCAAAGCGACGGTGTAGTATTTTTATATGCAATTGAAATATCAGATTATAGAGTGCTTTGTAAGAGTGACGACGACAATAAAAGTGTCTTGATCAAAGAGAGCGATCGATAAGGCGTTGCGAGATTGCACGGCTAAATTTAATCGCCCGAGCCCGCGTTAAGCTTAGCGGTAAATTTTACAATCCGCGCCGAATTCCAAGCAGTCGCGAAAGACAAAACTCCGCGCGAAATTTTATCCAGCCGTGCAAGCGCGCAATGCAAAATTTTGCATAAAATTCTACGCAGAATTTCTTGCGAAATTTTGATCGACTTCATTAGATAGAATTCTAGCCAACTGCGTACCGGGAAGTTTGAAGCGCGGAATTTGAAGTCTCGCTGCCGCAAAAACAAAATTCGTATCAAAGCTCTACGAGACAAAATTACGTTGCAAAATTTCGCTGCAAAATTCCAGACGCCGAATTTAATATCTTAAAATTCCAGCGCCGAATTTCACGTCGTAAAATTCTGTGCGTATTTTTCAAGTGGCTAAATTTCGCCTCTAAATTCTACGCGCTCAAATTTCGCACCGCCGCCCTGCAATCGCTGCTCGCGAACGCCAAAGTCTTAAATTCTACGCGATCAAATTCCACGCATTAAAATTTAGCGCAGTTAGCGACCTGCACGCTGTTTGGGAGCCGCCACAATAAAATTCCGCACTAAGGCATAGTGGGCGCGGCGGCATGAATAGCCTTAAAACGTCACGCTAAAATTTCGCAGTATTTCGCGACGGGTGCTCTGCTTTTTATCCCCCAGTCCTAAGCGCGTACCGTAAAATTCCGCACCGCAAATTTTATTCCGCCCGCAAAGATCCGTCCCTTTAAAATTGTCAAAATTTAGCCATTTTTCGCTACACTTGCTAAAATTTTAAAAACGATTAAAGAGAGATTATGGACAGAATTGTAGAGATCGAAAAGATGCAGCTCGATGAGAGCATGGAGAGCTCGCTGCGCCCGTCGAGCTTCGAGGATTACGTGGGGCAGGAGAAGATCAAATCAAACCTCGCCATCGCGATCGCCGCGGCGAAAAAGCGTGCCGACGTGCTTGATCACGTGCTTTTCTACGGACCGCCGGGGCTTGGCAAAACCACGCTGGCGCACATCATCGCCGCTCAGATGGGCGCCGCTATCAAGGTCACCGCCGCGCCGATGATCGAAAAGGCGGGCGATCTGGCGGCGATTTTGACGAACCTGCAAAGCGGCGACGTGCTTTTCATCGACGAGATCCACCGCCTAAGCCCCGCGATCGAGGAGGTGCTGTATTCGGCGATGGAGGACTTCCGCCTCGACATCATCATCGGCTCGGGTCCCGCCGCGCAAACCATCAAGATCGACATTCCGCACTTTACGCTCATCGGCGCCACGACGCGCGCGGGCATGATCTCGGCGCCGCTGCGGGATCGCTTCGGCATGCAGTTTCGCTTGCAGTTTTACACGCACGCCGAGCTTGCGCGGATAGTGCAGATCGCTTCGGTCAAGCTCGGCAAGGAGAGCGCAAGCGACGCTAGCGCCGAGATCGCGCGCCGCTCCCGCGGCACTCCGCGTATCGCACTACGGCTGCTGCGCCGCATACGCGATTTTGCCGAGGTGCGCGACGAGGGCGCTATCTCGCACGATCGCGCGCGCGAAGGGCTTGAAGCGCTTGGCGTGGACGAGCAGGGCTTTGACGAGATGGATATAAAATATTTGGAAATTTTATTTGACGCCAAGCACCGTGCCTTGGGGCTTAGCACGATCGCGGCGGCGCTTAGCGAGGATGAGGGTACGATAGAGGACGTCATCGAGCCCTATCTGCTCGCCAACGGCTACATCGAAAAGACCGCCAAAGGCCGCATCGCAACCGATAAGGCGCGCGAGGCGTTCGGTCGCGTGCTAAAGACTGCGGAGAGAAATCTGTTTGAGGAGTGATCTGCGGGTTTAAAATTTAATCGGATCCAGTGGGCGTTCAAATATTATTTTATCGGCCGCTTTCCCTTTAGTTTAAATTTAGACGGGCTTTGCGAGCTTCTTGTGGTGTGTTTACGTCGTGCGCCGCCTATGGGTTATTTGCTAGGCGGGTGCTTAGGCGTACGCTTTGTCGCTAGCCCGTTACCTTTAGTCTTTTAAATTTTACTTCGAAATTTCAATAAACATATCCGCTGTATCGTCGCGTGCCGTATGTGAAAACGCGTGAGAACGCCACTCGTAAATTTTATGAAATTTCAAAATTTAATCGAAATCTGATAAAAAAATTTATAAAATAGCTCATCAAATTTCAAAAGGATAAAATTTGCCGATGCCAAAAGAAAATGCCGCAAGTCACAACGAAAACCTGGCTGAAAATATAGCCCAAAATAACGCCGAGAATAACGCCAAAAGCGAGGCTCAAAATTTCACCGAAAATCAGACCGTAAATAACGCTGAGGGCAAAATCCAAGCCGCCGCCGAAGCCAAAGCGACCGCCAAAAACAAAACCGAAACCGCCGCTGAAAATAGAGCCGAAATCAGCGTCAAAAATCAAAGCGGAAGCGGAGTCAATGTCGGTGTTGAAAGCGGGATTAAAGCCGCTAAAGCAAATACCGGCGCCGATAAAGCAGACGCAGCTGCGCTAGGCGTCGCGGAAGGCAGGACTAAAACCGCTGCCGAAAATCAAAGCGAAAACCGGATCAAAACCGACAAAGTCTCATCTGCCGGTGCGGCTACACTTAGCGACGCTGTCGAAGCCAACGAAACCTTCTCGGCTAATGCTTCCGCGCTAGGCGCTGCTGCCGCTTCGGGAGCTGCTGCGGGTATGAAAGCAGGCCTTGCCAAGGCTAACGGGCGCGCGAAAACGAACAAGATATTTTTTATCGGCGCAACCTTGCTGATGTTTTGCTGTGTGATCTATCTGTTTTCGCCATTTTTAATGGTGATCGTAATCGGCGTACTGATGGCGGTGGCGACCTCGGGTCTGCACGCTAAAGTAACGAAGCTGTGCCGCGGCAGGCGCACGCTAGCCTCGGTGCTGAGCGTGTTTTTGCTCTGCACGCTTTTTTTTGTGCCCTTCATCTACGCCGTGATCGAGATCGCCAAAAACGCCGCTAGCTTCGATATGGCGCGCCTAAACGACGCGCTTAGCTACGTTCAGAGCCTAGACATCAAGCTGCCCGGGCCTTTTGAAAAATTTGATACGCAGTTTCGCTCGTTTTTGGCAAACCTAGACGTCGCGGGTCTGGCGAAGCAGATCATCTCCTACCTCTCAGTCGTCGGAAAATCCAGCGCGAAATTTATCGTCGATATGGTGCTTATCATCGTGTTTTGCTTTTTTGCATACCTCTACGGCGATAGCTTCAAGCGCTTTTTCAAAAAAATTCTACCCGTCGAGCCCGCGCAGATCGATTATATCTTTTCCGAGACGGCAAATACGATGAGCGTCGTGTTTTACTCGACCATCTTCAATGCCGTATTGCAGGGCTTTTTGTTTTCGATCATCGCGGGGATCTTCGGCTTTGACGCGCTGCTGATGGGGGTGCTTTTTGCCTTCTGCTCGCTCATCCCCGCAGTCGGCGGCGCACTCATCTACGTGCCCACCGCGCTATACGTGCTAGCGGGGGGTAGTACCTCGGGTGCGATCGTGATAATGGCGTATTGCGTGATACTGATCTCGACGCTCGCGGACAGCTTCGTAAAGCCGCTCGTGATAAAATTTATCAACTCGCGCCTAGTCGAAAACCCCGCAAACATCAACGAGATGCTGATCTTCTTCTCGATGCTTTCGGGCATCAGCACGTTTGGATTCTGGGGCGTGATTTTGGGGCCCGCGATTTTAACGCTATTTATCGCGGTGCTAAATTTATACGATTATCTAAAAAAGATAGAATTCGAGTAGGGCTTGCGCCGCTTGGCGCTTTTAAATTTATGAAAATGTCGCCCGTAAAGCGCAATGCTTAGCACGTCCTTGCGGCTTTTTCGCCTTTGCGGCTTTTTGTCCGTTCGCGCTCTTGCGCGGGCTTAAAGGCTTTAAATTTAAAGGTAAATTTTAATTTCAGCTGTCGCTCGCGCTCTTTAGGCGCCTGCGCTATAAAATTTTAAAATTTAGTTTCGGTGCGAGATTTTTACGCCTAGGAATTTTAAAATTTATGCTTGTTTTGAAATTTAAAAACCTTCTGCGCGCCGCAAGCCTGCGCGCCGCAAAGCCTGTGGCTGAAGAAGGGCTGCGATACTAGAGGGCGGCAATATGCGCACTAAATTTAGCGTGTTTGACGGCGGCCGAGCTAGCTCGATGTTTTACTGCGGCGCATCTCAAGCTGCGCACGGAAGTAGTTTCTGCCGGCGGCTGACGCCTCGGTCGCCGTATTTTTATAGCGGCACCTCAAGCAGACTAGCCGTCGCGGCGGCTATAAGCTGCGGCACCGGACGGCAGTTGTGGCATCTTTTTATGCGACATCTGATTTTGGTGCGGCATGTTTTTTATGCGGCGCGAGGCATTGTCTTGCGTAGAAATTTTATAAATTTATCTGCCCGCCGCTTCTTAAAATTTTGCATCATCGCGAGGCTTAACTGCAGACTAAAATTTCGCAGACAAATGCAATGCGGCGTATCAAAAGCTTAAAATCGGCTAGGGGTGCGAAGGCGGCAGGCTAGAGATACAAAAACAGGCTATAAGCGGCAAAGACGAATTGGAAAATTTCAAATTCCTTGGGTGCGAATAAAATTTATACAAAAAATTTTACCGAGTGACGCAGAGATTGCCAAAAATAATAAATTTAAGCGAAAAGCACGAATAAAGTGGTGGCAGTTTAGACCCGCACCTTGCCGCCGTATTTGATCTGGCTCGGGTCTTTTTCGTCCAGCTCGCGCATTATCTGCTCGCCGTTGTCGGAGTTTGCCGCGGCGATATCTGCGTCCAGATCGGAGTATGAGTAGATCATCATAGCCTCGTTTACGCCCTCTATGGCTTCTATCGCGCGAAATGCGGCAATCTCGTCCTCGAAGCCCTCCGCGCTAATCGTGGCTACCGCCTTGCCGTCCTCGCACGCTACGAACTCGCAGCCGCCGATACTTTTCAACTGCTTGCGAAACGCCGCTACGTCGGTATTTACGCCTAGATAGATCACGACGCTTGAAATATTCATTTTAGCCCCCAAAAGTAGATATATCTATTGTACCCAGAGCCCACTAGATACTCTCCTGCGAAAAGCAGATAGTTGATGATATCGTTGTCCAGCTCAATGCTGCGGACGATCTCGCCTGCTTTATCGATTACGCGCACGCCGTTACCAACGGTAAAAGCACCCAGCTCGGGACTTAGCGCCACGGCAAAAACTGCAAAATGGGCGTTATAAAATTTAGCGAAATCGCCGTTTTCGTAGTAGCACGATCTTTCCTTGTCGTTCGAGCCGCTCATCATACGATCGCCAAGCAGCGCCACGGAGTAGATCCCGTCCTTGTGCAGGGACTTTTGGCTCATAAGTTTTTTCGCTTTTGCGTCGAAATAAAACACGATGCCGCCTTCGCACGAGATTAGTAGTGTCCCGCTAGTGCGGTCGTAGGCGCTGCCGCCCAAAGACGCGATGGTGAGCTTTTGCTCGAAGCTTACCTTGCCGCTAGGTAGGTCGAAATATAAAATTTCGCTACCAAGACCTAGCAAAATCACGGTATTTTCGTCGTAGAAATAGACATTTTTAATCCCCGTCATCGGTAGCTTATAATGCGTGATCTTGCCGCCCGCAAATATGCCCAGCATCTTTTCAAACGCGTCGCCGTTATATAAAAATGCGTATTTTTCACCTAGTTTATCGACGTCGAATATGGTAGCGCCCATCGGCTCGTCTAGGTAATTTTTGGACGAGGGCAGGGCAAAAATTAGCGTTTTAGATATTGCGCTCGAGGCGGAATTTAATGCCGTAGAATTCTCGGCAGAATTTTGCTTCGCGGAATTTGCTAAAGAATTTATGGCAGCGGAATTTGCGGTGGAATTTCCCGTGGAATTTACGCTTGCTTTAGCATTGAAATTCTGCGCCGCATCGGAATTTGTGCTTGCGACGGAATTTTGATCTGCGAAATTTTGTCCGGCGGCAGAATTTCGCGCGGAATTCTCCGCGGAGTTAATGGTGATTTTATAGAGCTTTCCGTTGTCAAGCCCTGCGTAAATTTCGCCGTCTAGATTTTTTAGCACCGCGACATTTGCGTCAAGCTCTAGTATGAAGCTAGCGTGTTTGATCTTTGCAGGCGCATCTATGCCCACAGCGCCACTAGGTATTGCAACGCCGTTGCTGGCATAGATGAAGCAGGCGCAAAGTAGCAGCGGTGGTAAAAATTTCATCGCGCGCTCCTACTCAACCTCGGCGCCTTGATTTAGCGTATCTATGAGATTAGAAGTGGAATTTGCGTCACTAAACCTGCTAAAATCGGCTTTGAAATTATTTTTAACTAGCGGAGTGGTTTGGGCTTGCGGTACGTGGCATTGAGTGCAGTTGAAGCGCTGCTCGGCTAGCGTGCCGTTTAGATCCGCGCCCGTGCGAAAGTCCACCAAGTGGCTTTTTGGAATCGGCGTAGAGCCTACATCCTTAGCGACATCGGGCATATGGCAGGTTATGCACATATTGTTATCCTTTGTGATCGGCACGAGCCCCTCTAGGCTGTGCGGTATAAGAGGCGGAGCGTTTTCGAAGCTGCGTTCGATCTTTGAAGCGGCGCCCGGAGCATCCTCGCTATATTTGAAATCGGGCAGGGAATTTTTATTTTGTGCCGATTCATCCACGCTTTTTATAAAGCCCAAGCTGTCGGCATCTATAGAAGCCGTCTTGTCCGCGGCAAATAGCGCCGCACAGCATGCAAGAGCCAAGCCTAAAACCATTTTTTTCATTTTTTCACTCCTAATATACTAAAATTTAACGCATCGTCGTCGCATACGTCGATGCAGCGCCCGCAGCTGATACACTCGCTGCTAACGCGCCCGTTTTCGCGCCCGACCATCTTAAGCACCTGAACTTCGGGGCAGACCATTTTGCATTTGCCGCACATCGTGCATTTATCAACCTCGTGTCGAATACGAATGATGCTAAAATAGCTAATCGCCGCCCAAAATCCGCCGAGCGGGCATAGCCGCGAACAGATCGTGCGATCGCCCGCAAAAATTTCAAAAACTACGATCAGTAGCGCGATTGCAAACGCACTCGCACTCAGTGATATGACGGCGCGCGCGAAAAGCGAGATAAAGCTTACACTCTCAAATGCTGCAAAGCCGAAAGCCCCGCTGCAAATGAGAGCTAGCATCGCTAGGACGTAGCGAGCCTTGCGGCTTACGCTAACGATCTTAGTCGTTATGCCAAGTCTCTTACGAAGCCAGGCGGCAAGATCGGTCAGCAAATTTATCGGGCAGACCCATGAGCAATATACTCGTGGCGCTATGAGCGCATAAAATGCGCCTACGATAACCGCTCCGATAACCGCCGTAGCGCCCAAAGAAAAGCTAGCTAGCAGCATCTGCGCCGTCGCAAACGGATCGCTTAGATTAATCGTGCCCAAAAGTTTCGATGAGCTTAGATTGCCTTTTAGAATTCCGGATAAAATTCCGTTTTCGCTCGCGGCTTTGAAGGCGAAATTATTTCCTAAAATAAAAAGGACTAGAATAGAAATTTGGCTCAAACGCCTTAAAATAGTATATTTCATTGCCTAGCCCCCTCCATTAGATCGTCCTCGTTTAAGTAATCCCTGCTTTTTTGCGGATCGAGCTTGATTTTGGTGTCTGCGTCCTTTAGCTTCGCGTCGTCGCCCTTGATCCAGCCTTTGACGTAGTTGTCGCTGGAAATTCCTATGACGCGCTCGCGCTCCACGACGCTGATAGCCGCCTTTTTCGTGACGCAGGCATGCTCGCACTTACCGCAACCCGTGCAGTAGTCGCTATCTACGACGGGCACGAGCAGGGCGTGCTTTTCGGTGCGGTTGTTGTGGCGGTAATCGATCCTAAGCGCCTTATCCATCACGGGGCAGCTTCGCACGCACGCATCGCATTGGATGCCCGCATAAGCGATGCAATGCTCGGTATCTATGACCGCAACGCCCATTTTGGATAGACGCACGTTAAGCTTGGAGTTTTCGCTTACCAGGCTTTTATCTAGTGCGTCGCTAGGACAGGCTGCGACGCAAGGTATATCGTCGCACATATAGCACGGAATTTCGCGCGGGATAAAAAACGGCGTGCCGTTTGCAATAGCGTGATCGCAAAAGCTCGCAAGCTTAAGCGTATCAAACGGGCACGCCTCGACACAAAGCCCGCACCTTAGGCATTTGCTAAGAAATTCTTTCTCGCCTATAGCTGCGGGCGGGCGGAGTTTGGCGTGCTCGCCGGAGTTTGCGACTCCGAGCCCCAAAACGCCAACGCCCGCAGCTAAAGAAAGAATACCTAAGACCTCACGCCTATTCATAATTTACGCCTTGTAAATTTTAACCGCGCATTTTTTGTAGTCGGTCTCTTTTGAAAGCGGGCAGGTATGATCAAGCGTGACGCGGTTGATATAAACCTTCTCATCAAAAAACGGCACGAAGATAAGTCCTTTCGGCGGAATGTTACGTCCGTGGAAGTCCACGCGCGCTTTTACCTTGCCGCGGCGCGACTCGATCCAGACGATTTCGTTTTGTTGCACGCCGATTTTGGCGCCGTCGGCTTCGTTCATATAGCATCTTGCCTCAGGCACCGCGCGATAAAGCTCCGGCACGCGCATAGTCATAGTGCCCGTATGCCAGTGCTCCAGTACGCGACCCGTACATAGCCAGAAAGGATATTCCTCGCTTGGCACTTCTACAGGATCCATATATGGACGGAAGAAAATTTTAGCTTTATTGGCAAGGCTTGTTTTTTCTTCGCCAGAAGTAGCGGATTTCAGATCGCCGCTAGGAAGTGCCGCTTTGGCGTTGCCATAGAAGGCGAAGTCACTATCCGGAGCCGCTTTTTTAGCATAAGGATCGTATTGAGCGTTAAAGCGCCAAAGTGTCTCTTTGCCGTCTACGACCGGCCATCTAAGACCGCGCACTCGGTGATATGTATCGAAATCAGCTAGATCGTGTCCGTGACCGGTGCCGAATTTTCGGTACTCCTCCCAAAGATATTTTTGGATGAAAAAGCCATATCCTTTAAATTCTTTGCCGTCGCTGCCGATTACGCCGCGAGAGTCACCGTTTACTTCGGAGTTATCGAAGCTTGCCATAATCGGATCCTTTGCAGCGAAAGCCTGAGCGTCTTTGTTTGCAAAGAGCACTTCAAATAGTGTAGTCTCTGGCGTATAGCCGAATTCTGAAATTTTATCTAAGACACTTGGTAACGTAAGTTTATCATTTACTTTAACCTCGCCCCAGAAATCCTTGAGTTTGAAGCGCTTGGAAAACTCTAGCATCTGCCACGTATCGCTCATAGCGTCGCCCACAGGAAGGACCTGCTGTCTCCACCATTGAGTTCTGCGCTCGGCATTGCCGTATGCACCCCATTTTTCGTAGATCATCGCGGTCGGCAGGATCAGATCGGCTACCTTCGCGCTTAGTCCCGGATATGGCTCGCTTACTACGATGAAGTTATCCATCTCGCGCGCCGCGGCTATCCAGTGGTTTGCGTTGGCGATCTGCTGCCACGGGTTGTTGACCTGTACCCATATCCATTTTATCTTGCCGTCTTCGAGATTGCGCAGAGCCTGCACGTAGTGTGCGCCCGGTTTTGGATTTATCGTGCCCTCGGGAAGCTTCCAAATTTTTTCGGAAACCTTTCTGTGAGCGGGATTTGCCACGACCATATCGGCAGGTAGGCGGTGAGAAAACGTGCCCACCTCTCTAGCCGTGCCGCAAGCGCTAGGCTGACCGGTAAGCGAAAACGCTCCGCAGCCGGGCTTAGCTTGTTTGCCGAGAAGGAAATGCACCATGTAGCTTTGCTCATTGACCCAAGTTCCTCTTGAGTGCTGATTAAAGCCCATCGTCCAAAAGCTTACTACTTTGCGGTCCTTTTCGATGTAATAATCTGCCAGCTGCTTTAGCTTGGTCTTAAACGCCTCTAAATCCTCACTTTCGTCACCCTTGGCCAAAGGCGCTACGAATTCTAACGTGTAAGGATCCAGCGCTTTTTTAAATTCCTCGAAGCTTATGAGCCAGTGAGCATCCGATTTGTCAGAGTGTTTGTTTTCGAGTACGTCGCCCTCTTTCATACCCAGATATGCTAAAGTAACGCCCTCGGATTTGCTTAAAATTTTGGATTTTTGCTTAGCTGCTGTGTCAAGCTCGGTTTTGCGGTATTTTTTATGATTTATATCTTCTCGCAAGCCGTAGCCGATATCCACAGGACCTGTAGCGAATACGCAGTGCTCTTTAATAAATTTCTCATCTATCATATCCGGGTGGTTGTAGACGATCTCTCTTGCTATGTAGTTCCATATCGCCAAATCGGTATTTGGACGGAATATAATTTCAATATCGGCGATGTTTGAAGTGCGGCTAGAGTAGGTCGAGAGATTTATAACTTTTACGCGGTCCGGGTTGCGAAGCTTGTGGTCGGAGACGCGAGACCAAAGAATCGGGTGCATCTCAGCCATATTCGCACCCCAGGCGATGATGGTATCGGTTAGCTCGATATCGTCGAAAACGCCCGCAGGCTCGTCAATACCGAAGGTTTGCATAAAACCTACGACGGCGCTGGCCATGCACTGGCGAGCATTAGGATCGAGATTATTGGAGCGAAAGCCCGCCTTTACTAGCTTTGCTGCGGCGTAGCCTTCTGGGATCGTGTATTGACCGCTGCCAAGTACAGCAAAGCCCTCGGGGCCGCCTTCGTTATAGGCGCGTCTGAAATGCTTCTCCATTTCGTCGAACGCTCTTTGCCAGCTGATCTCTACAAATTTACCCTTTTTGTCGAATTCACCCTTGGAATTTACACGTAAAAGAGGCTTAGTGATGCGATCGGCGCCGTACATGATCTTGGCGTTGAAATAGCCTTTGATGCAGTTTAGACCGCGATTTACGGGCGCTAACGGATCGCCTTTGACCGCTACGATCTTGCCGTCTTTGGTAGCGACCATGATGCCGCAGCCGGTGCCGCAGAAGCGACAGGCCGCCTTGTCCCAGCGCCAGCCTTTTTCGGCTTCGTCCGCAGCACTAAGGCTGCTAGGCAAGCTGATGCCCGCAACGCTACAGGCAGCCGCTGCTGCAGAGCTTTTTATAAAGTCTCGTCTATCCATGAGATTAACCTTTCGTTTAGAATGTAAATTTCTATTAATGTTTTGGATAATAGCATAAAAAAACGGCTTAGTCTAGATTAAAATCAAGGTTTTTTCTACATAGATTTCAGATATAAGATAATAATTTTATAAATTTTAAATTTAGTGGCTTAAATTTTATCAGGACAGCGAGTTTTTGATAAATTTTAATATAGATTTTCATTGCATTAAATTAATATAATATACCGATAAATTAGCATTAAAATTTCATAAAAATTTAATTGTGCTTTGAAATAAAACGGAGCGTAATATAATTTCAAAATTCTATTAAAATTATAAAACTTAGCTTAAAAAGCGTCTTTTGCGATAAGCGATAAATTTTACACTAAAATGCCGTCATTATCGAAGCAAAAGCGTAAAATTTAACTATTCAATTTAATATGCGATATTTGCATATTGCTTAAATTTTGCTTAAAAAAATTCACTAATTTAAAAATTCTTTTATAATCTAGAAAGTATAATAGCTGTGCAAACCAAAATTCTTGAAAGGAATATTATGCAGTCCAGAGAAAAGATTGTCAAAACGACTTGTCCTTACTGCGGCACCGGCTGTGGTATCGATCTTATCGTAAAAGACGGCAGGATCGTAAACGCGCGCCCTACGCAGGCCCACCACGTAAATGACGGCGAGCTATGCTTAAAAGGGATGTTCGGCTGGGAGTTCGTAAACTCTCCAAAACGCCTTGCCAAACCTATGATCCGTAAGAAAAACGGAGTATTTGATAGAAGCGGCAAGCTTGAGGAGGTAAGCTTTGAAGAGGCTTACGATTTTGTAGCGTCTAAATTTAAAGAGACCGTCGCTAAATATGGCCCAAGCTCAATAATGGGCTTTAGCTCGGCGCGCTCAAATAACGAAGACAACTACGTTTTTCAGAAATTTTTCCGCGCTCAGGGTAGCAATAACGTCGATCACTGCGCTCGTCTTTGACACGCTCCTACAGTGGCAGGTCTTGCCAACACGCTAGGAAACGGAACGATGACGAACGATTTGGTAGAATTCGCTACCGATACGGACGTATTTTTACTCATCGGCACAAACACAAGCGAGTGTCACCCGATCATTGCCATGCAGATGCAGCGAGGCTTGCAGCGCGGCGCCAAGATGATCGTCGTAGATCCGAAGCGCACAGATATGGCGAAAAAAGCCGATATCTATCTGCAAATCCCAGTGGGCGCGAACATTAAGACGCTAAATACCATTATGAATGTTATCATTGCCGAAAATCTTCAAGATGACGAGTTTATCAAAAACTACGCTCACGGCTACGAATATCTAAAAGAAGCGGTTAAGGACTTTACTCCTGAGCGATTCGAGCGCGAGACCGGCGTGAAAAAAGAGCTCGTAATCGAAGCTGCTAGAATGTATGCTAAAGCAGGCGCAGCGGCGATCTGCTATACGATGGGTATCACGCAGTTTAGCGACGGTACGTCAAATGTCTTTTCGCTTTCAAATTTAGCCATTTTGACAGGCAATTTAGGCAAACGAGGCGCAGGCGTAAATCCTTTGCGCGGTCAAAACAACGTCCAGGGCGCATGCGATATGGGCGCGTTGCCTAACGTCATTCCGGCAGGCGCGGTAAATTCCGCTTATGCTCAGGAGCAAGCGCGCAGAGTATGGCACTTCGAGCTAAATCCGACTCCAGGCTTTAAGCTTACGGTCGCTCCCGATAAGATGGATAGCGGCGAGCTGAAGCTGCTCTACGTTTACGGCGAGAACCCTGTAATGAGCGATCCTTGGACGGAGCACTTCGTGCATGCAACGCACCATCTGGATTGCTTTATCGTGCAGGATCTTTTCTTTACCGAGAGCGCACAGAAGGCCGACGTCGTACTACCTGCTGCCGGCTGGGGCGAGAAGGACGGCACCTTTTTAAACACTTCCCGCCGCGTCCAGCGCACGCGCAAGGCAAGCGAGCCGGCTCCTGGCGTAGAGCCTGATTGGAAGGTCGTTTGCAATATCGCGCAAAGAATGGGACTTGAAGGGTTTGATTTTTTGAGCGCGGAAGAAATTTGGAACGAAGTGCGTGCATTAATGCCTAAATTTTTCGGCGGTATTAGCTACTATAGACTAGATAAGCTAGGCGGCATAAGCTGGCCATGTCCTGATGAAGATCATCCGGGCACACCGGTTCTTTACGCAGATCATAAATCGATGCTGCCTGACGGTAAATTTAGAATGGTGCCGGTGCTTTACGTGGATGATAAAGAGGGGCGCGCTAAAGCTGAGGCGGATTTTAGAGCCAAGATGAAAATCCCTGATGATTATCCGGTGGGAAGCGGCGCGCTTAGCGAAATACCGGATGAAATTTATCCGTGCTTATTTACGACCGGGCGTAAAGTTTATCACTACCATACCGGCACGATGACGAGAGAGTGTCGCGCGCTAGAGTACGGCGCGGGCGCAGAAGGTGCGCTCATCGAGGTAAGCCCGGACATCGCACGCGAACGCGAGCTTACCGAAGGCTGCTACGCGCTTGTTAAAAATAAGCGCGGTCAGATCGCCGCGAAGCTTCGCATAAATCCGGATTTGAAAGAAGGCACGATCTTTACGACTTTCCATTACAGCGAGGCCGACGGCAACGAGCTCGTGCATGCGGGCGATCTGGATCCGCTATCGGGCATCCCGCCGCTAAAGATGACGATCGCAAATATCAGAAAGCTTAGCGAGAGCGAGTTTATTGAGTTCAGAAGACAAAACGAGATGTCGATGCACTCCGAGAAACCTTATCTATCGCCGGTGCATAGGTAGTTTGGGCGGTAAACTCCGCCCACTTTGCAAAGATGAAATTTAATCGCGGCTGCTGGCAGCTGCAAAATTTGATGAAATTTTATCTTTGCGGGCGTTTTATGGCCGCTTGTGCTCACGGTGCGAGCGGCTCGTGGATTTTCCACGCGATTTTTTAAATACAAAACTGCGAGCGCTTTAAATTTACGCACGCCGCTTCGGCTTTACTTCGGCGAATTAAGGCTATTTAAGCAAAATTTCACTACGATACGGGCGAAATTAAAATAAGGAAGGTCTATGGAGCCGATTTATAGGGCGGAGATAGTTAAATTTAAAGGGGATGAAAGAAGGATCGTAAGCGATATCTTGGTTCGCGAGATCAAGCTTGAAATTTTACTAAACGGCAAGCGTTTCGGCGCGCTGATGGCGACTCCGAGCGATTTAAAGGCGCTTGCGATAGGATATTTGCTGAGCGAAAATTTGATCTCGGATCCAAGCGGTATAAAAAGCATCGAGCTCGCGCCTGACGGACTTAGCGTGAATGTATGCGGCGAGATAAACAAAAAGCGGCTAAATAGCTTCGATGCCGAAAAGGTCATCATCAGCGGCTGCGGGCGCAGCTCTACCGCAAATATCGATCCTGCAGCGATGGCGGCGCGTAAAGTCCGCTCGGACGCTAAATTTCATAAGAATGAAATTTTAAATTTGATGAGCGAGTTTTACACGCAGTGCGAGCTTTACGAGATGACCGGCTGCGTGCACACCGCAAAGCTCTTTACCGCGGGCGGCGAGTATTTTATCGGCGAGGATATCGCCCAGCACAATACCATCGATAAATCCGTCGGCAAGGCGGTCTTGGCGGGGTGCGATACGCAGGGCTCGCTTCTTTTGGTAAGCGGCAGGCTAAGCTCCGAAATGGTCGCCAAAGCCGTGATGAGCGGCATTAGCGCGCTTGTTTCGCGCACGGCTCCTACGAGCCTCGGCGTCGTGATCGCGCGTAAATTTGATCTTACTCTTTGCGGCTTCGCGCGCGGCGAAAATTTAAACGTCTATAGCGGCGAAGAGAGAATTTTGAGTTAAGAGGGCGGCATGGAGATAGATATCAAGATAGACGATAAAAAAGCAAGCGAGATCAAAAGACTGATTTTAAATTTACTAAATCCAAGCGGCAAGCTCGATTGCGGCGCGGCGTTTAAGATCGCAGCCAAATTGGGCGTAGATGCGGGCGTTGTAGGAGATCTCGCGGCGCGCGAAGGGATACGGATAGATCGCTGCGAACTCGGACAGTTCGGCAAGCTGCAATGTAGCGGAGGCAGCATAAAGGCTCTGCAGAAGCTAAATCCGTTTTTGGATGAGAAAAGGCGGATTTTTTGCCGCGACGCCCGCGCCGTAGCTAGCAGCGGAGTAGGGTTTGATACCGTGCGCTCTACGCTTAAGGAGCACGCCATAGACGTGAAATATTGTCAGCTGGGCTGCTTTAAAGAGAAGAAAGGCAAAAGAATGAGGGTAAAAACAAAAACTTGGATCGAAAATGCGCAGGGCGAGCTCATTTTCGGCAAGGGCAAAACCGAAGTACTGGACGTGATCGCCCAGACGGGCTCCATCTCTAAGGCCGCCGAGGTTTTGGGGATGAACTACAAAAAGTGCTGGAGCCATCTACAAATTTTACAAAAAAATCTGCAAGAGGAGCTCTTTAGCACCAAGCAGGGCGGCGGCAATGCCGCAGGCACGACGCTAAATGCGCGCGCCTATGAGCTGATCGCCGCGTATAAGCAGCTGCAAAGCGATATAGAAAACTACGCAAACGAGCGCTTTAAGGAGCTTTTTTTGAAAAAAGAGGGCGAGAAAGACGCAAATAAAGCGAAAGATAAAAACCATTAAATTTAAAGGAGAAAACGATGTTTGTAAAGCTAAACGAACGAACCTATCTAAACAAAGACAGGATCACGCGCATCAAGGTAGATAGCGTCCAAGACGGTATCAGAATTCGCTTCTATGAGGGGCAGTTTCAAGTCGCCAAAAGCGGCAGATTTGAAAGCGAAGAAAAAGCGATGGAGTGGCTGCAGAAAAATTTTATCGGCAAATAGCCGCAAAGCGCACTTCATAGCCGCGCGAGCAGTTTGCAGACGAATCCGCAAAATACGCTCTTCGTGATACGGTAGCGACTTGCCGCTCATTAGCACGACGATGATTTTGGGGTTTGCGCTTTCAAGAAGAGCTTGCGCAAAGATGTTGCGGTAAAATTTACGGCGAACGAGCCTCGGATATAGTGCCTAGCGTAGGTGTAAATAGAAGATGTAGCTACGCAAATAAGGTCTATGATGACATTCGTTCGCCAAATTTACTTGAAATATTTCATCATTTAAACCCGACCTAACGGCATTTTTTGCTCAGTTTTGCCTATCGTGCCTATATAGTATTTATATTTTATTAAGTACTCATTGGGTATAGTCGCGAGCAAAATTTTAAGGGGAAATTTTGAAAAGCTTCAAACTTCGGTTTATTTATGCTATCTGCGTGATAGTCATATGTGCACTGTATCTGCTAGCCGAAAGATCTGGTCTTACGGAGCGCAAACAAACCCATTTTACCGTTACTTCAGATACAAATGTCTCCAAAGTGCCAGGTCTTAGCAAATACGTAACCCAAGAAGAGGTCGATAGCTTCGCATTTCGCTACTGGGATATAGATTATAATTCAAATCCAAAAAACGTATTTAAAGAACCCGCCATAGACGTAGAGCTAAAAAGGCTTTTAAAAAGCAAGCAAACTGATGAAATTTTAAAATTTATGAAAGATAACGATCTGTCCGTCTAGCATACTATGCACGGAGGGGTGACACCTGTGATGTATTCTAGCTTTTGGGATGATGCAAATACTACCCAAGAGCTTATAAAGTTAGGTGCGGATATACATAAAAAAGATGAATACAAGCTATCCGCTATGGCTTATGCGATAGAAAATAATGCTACCAATACTGTTAAACTATTATTAGATAACGGCGTTAAATTTGAGGAGGTGAAGGCTATACAATGGTATCTGGACTGCCCTATCTATAAAATTATAAAGCTAAATATAATAGTAGATGAAAATGGGATACATAAAACTCATAATTTTGCAGATTGCATCGTGAGAAGAGACGGTCCAAAGGGTGACGTAGATAGTATCCTTTATTATGCCATAAGTAATGGTTTGACGGAGATTGCAGAAATAGCTTTTAAACAAGGGATGAAACCTGATCCAAAATATATACATACTTATTATATAAACTATAAGGTGGCTAAAGATATATCGTTCCAGCATTCTGTTTATACAGAGCTAGTGGACTTGCTATATTATAAGTCGATGCTAGATTTATTAGTCAAATACAATATTGCGGGTATACCAACGCAAGAAGAATTTATAATGGTTCAGGAACAATGTTTAAATTCTTTACTCGGGACCATAAAAAAGAAAATATCTTACATAAACCATATGAATGATTACTGCTATGGAGAGAAGATTTTAGAATCATACGATTGGGCTCTTCGGGGTAGATGGTCGGTAAAACATAACGAAGAGAGGGAAAAAGGAACCGATAGATACTGGAAAGAAAAAGATTTTATAAAATTTTTCGGCTATATGCCAAATGATAAAAAATGTACTAAGCTAGAACCGGATATTAAAATATTAAATTTCTATAATATGAAAATAGATAGATATAAAGCTCTTTGCGGCAATGGGCTGAGCGATGAAGAGATTTTGCAAAAAAGCAGCCTAAAAGATAAAAATAGTACTGAGGCATTCGATATTGAGACATTTTTTAAATATTTAAATTTTAAGGAAATGCTAGAGGAAGCGAAAGTGAAAATTCTACATAACGGCGAGAAAATTGATATAAAAGACTATGCTGAAATTCTAAGACAAGAAGCGGCTAAAAAACTAGATAGTAATCAATAAATTTGAAGGAGTAAAAAACTATATAGTATAAGAACTTAAGCGATATAGTAGGCAAAGCTTTTCTAAAAATTCTCATTAAAATTTCTCACCTCCAGATTGCAAAGCCTTAAATTAATCCAAATTTCACTATAATTAATCACTTTAATTTTAAAGGCCGCGAATGCTAAGCTTAGACGAAATTCGAAAAAATATCATACTAAAACAAGGCGTGCATTATTTTGACTACACCGCTTCGGGGCTTGCTTACGAGCCCGTAGAGCGCGAGATAGCGGACGTTTTAAAAACTTACGCCAACACACACTCCGACAGTAGCTCTAGCGCCATCATCACGCAGCGGCGCTACGAGGGCGCGCGCGAGAGCCTAAAAAAGCTACTTGGGCTTGACGAGCGGTTTTATCTCATCGCTTGCGGGCAGGGCGCGACGGCCGCGATCAAGAAATTTCAGGAGCTACTAGGCATTTATCTGCCGCCTGCGACCGCAAGCGCGATCGGCGAGGCAAATTTACGCGCCGCGCAGCTTCCGCTCGTACTCGTTTCGCCCTACGAACACCACTCAAACGAACTTAGCTTTCGCGAGGGGCTTTGCGACTACCTGCGCGTGCCTCTTAGCGAGGGCGGAGAGATCGATCTGCTCGCACTTGAGCGCATCCTAAAGCTTAATGCGGGACGCCGCATCATCGGCTCGTTTAGCGCCGCCTCAAACGTTACGGGCGTCGTTAGCGATTATAAAAAGATCAGCGAGCTAATCAGAGCCGCAGGCGGCATCGTCGCCTTTGACTGCGCAGCGCTGAGCTCGCACGCAAATTTAGATTGCGATTACTTCGACGCGATTTTCCTCTCGCCGCATAAGTTACTCGGCGGACCTGCAAGCTGCGGGCTTTTGGCGATCAAAAAAGAGCTGCTCAGTAGCGACGTGCCGACATTCGCCGCGGGCGGGACGGTTGCTTACGCTAGCCGCGAAGGGCACGTATTTTTGAAAAATCCCGAGCAGCTAGAGGAGGGCGGTACGCCGCCTATAATCGGGCTAATGCGAGCAAATTTAGCCTACGCGCTACGAAACGAGATCGGTTTTGAGAGGATAAAAAGCGCCGAGGACGAGCTCGCACGTCTTTTTGAGAGCGAGCTAGCAGGCATTGACGAGATCATAAACTACGCTCCAAAGGGCGCGCCGCGGCTGCCGATATTTTCCTTTAACGTGCGCGGCGTCTCGGCGTATGATTTTGCCGCGAGCCTTAGCAACGACTTCGGTATCCAGACGCGCGCGGGCGTGATGTGCGCGGGGCCGTACGCTCACGATCTGCTGGGTATCAAGGAGGGGCGCATGCCAGAAGCCAAGCCCGGCTTCGTGCGCGTGAGCCTGCACTACACGCACACCGAGCAAGACGTGCTATATCTAGTTGGCGCGATAAAATCCTGCATCAAAAAGCACCGCGAGCTTTGGGGCGAGGAAAAGGCGATGTATGAGATGTTCGGCGGGAAAATTTAAGCGGCGTGAGGCTAAAGCTCTGCCGCTTTTTTTGAGCTCGTGAAATTTTGTAAAATCCCGCACCGTTTTTAAAATTTATCGGAATTCCGTGCCGTTTCTTTGGAATGTTACGCGGGTTTTGCGCCGCGGAATTCTTGCTATCTTTCCGCCTTTGACTGCAGACAAAATAAACTACACGCTCTGCGGAATTAAAATTTAGAATTTTAAAATTTCACGCTGCGCCGCCAGGTAAAGCTCTGCCTGTAAATTTCAAAATTTCAAGATGCAAATTTTTGCGCTCTGTTTCGCCGGGTACGCCGCGCTAGATGGTTCGCAGTAAAAATTTGAGGCAGAAATGAAATTTATTAGTGCCGCGCGAATAAAATTCTAAAGCAAAATAGAGCCTATCCGCACTTCGCGCAGAATTACTCCAGCCCCAAAAACGCGCCGCTTTCAAATCCGAAATAGATCCTCTCGCCCGCGCTCCAGCGCCGCTCATCCTGCGCCGTGACGCATTTTAGCAGCACGTCGCCCGCCTTGACCTTGATGAGCAGCGAGGAGCCGTACTGAAGCGAAACCGAGTGCAAAACCCCCGCGAAGCAGCGCTCAAACGGGCTTTGAGATAATAAAATTTTACTCGGATTTATCGCGATTTTGCGCGTGCGTGCGAGCCCATCTTCAAGGCGCAGCGAAATTTCATCCGAAAATTTTAAAACTCCGTTTTGCACGTCAAAGATATTTTTGTATTCAAACTCGCATATCTTGCCGCGATGCAGAAATACGCTTCTTTGCGCGATCGCGCTGAGCCATTTCTCATCGTGGCTGGCGATGATAAAGCCGCAGCCGTAGCGACTCCGCATAAATAAAATCGCGCGCGCAAAGAGCTTGGAGGCGGCAAGATCGAGGCTGTTGGTCGGCTCGTCGAGCAAATAGAGCTTCGCGCGCTGCGCCAGAGCGAGCGCAAACGCGATGCGCTGCGTCTGCCCCGAGCTAAGCTCGAAATGCTTCTTTGATAAAAAACCTCTATCAAGCCCCGTTAGGCCGAGCGCTTCGTCCACTCGCTCGTCAAATTCCGCAAGCGCGCCGCGGCTTTTGAGCGCAAATTTAAAATTTTGCTCCACGCTGCGTTTTAAAAGCACGGGCTCGGGCAGCAGCAAGCAGATCTGCCGCAGAGTCTGCAAAGAGGGCGCCCGCTGCCCCCAAAGCTCCACGCTACCGCTACTCGGGCGCTGCAAAAAGGCTAAAATCCGCAGCAGCGTAGATTTGCCGCTGCCGTTGGAGCCCAAAAGCGCCGTGATGCCGCTCGTATTTAGATCGAGGCTGGGGATATTTAAAATTTCGCTCCGTCCGTAGCGCAGCACCAGATCCCGCGCCGAGATCAGCTCGCTATTGGGTACAGATCGCACGGCGGCGGAATTCTTACTCGCGAAATTCTCGGTCGCATAATTCTCATTCACGAAATTTTTATTCGTAGAATTTTCACTCGTAGAATTTGCACTAATGGAATTCTCGGTCGGAGAATTTTTACTCGTAGAATTTTCTGAAGTAAAATTTTTACTCATAGAATTCTCTCCCGCAGAATTTATGCTCGTTAAATTTTCGCTCATAAAATTTTCGTGCTCCCGCTCCGCCCGGTTTTTGTCTGTGAAATTTTCGCTCGGACGCGTTTGCTTATCTGCATTCATCGATCTAGCCTTTTTAGCGCATGGATGGCTAAATTTACCGCAAACGCTATTAAAATCAGCACCAGCGCGAGCGCTATACCCATCGCAAACTCGCCCTTGTTGGTCTCAAGCGAGATCGCCGTAGTGATTGTGCGGGTGAAATATTTGATATTGCCGCCGATCATCATCGCTACGCCTACCTCGGCGACGATCCGCCCATAAGCGGTGGCGATGACGACCAGTAGGGCGTAGCGCAGCTCGTAAAGCACGCAAAGGATTAAATTTAGCGGGCTTAGGCGGTAGTTCATAATGTTGAGATAGTGCTTCTTATCCATATTTTCGATGACACTGGCGCTTAGTGAGACGATGATAGGAAGCGCCAGCACAAACTGCCCGAGCATCACGGCCTTGAGCGTAAAAAGCAGCCCCAGCTCGCCAAAAGGGCCGTTTCTGGAGATGAAAGCATAAAGGATCAGTCCTATTGCTACCGTAGGCATCGCAAGCGCTACGTCGCTTAAAAGCCTAAGCGTTCTGCGAGCGCGAAATTCATAAAATCCGAGGATAAATCCTATCGGAAAGCCGGTTATAATCGCAAAAAATATCGAGATGCTCGAAGTATAAAGCGTCGCTTTAATCGCCGAAAAGGTCTCCGCATCGCCGCTAAAAAGCAGACCGAATGCGCTTAAAATTCCTTCTAAAATAAAGTCCAAGATTGTGTCCTAAATGTTCTATTCTGACAAATTTATATGCTATAATAGCATATTTTTTAAAGGAGATAACATGAAAAAAATATTTTTTGTTTCGCTCGCTCTTAGTGCGAGCCTTTTTGCCGCCGATAACGATTTGGTGATGGCAACTACAACGAGCACCGATAATACGGGCTTGCTAGACGCTATCTATCCTGCGTATAAGGCGGAAACCGGCGTCGATATCAAATGGACGGCGGTAGGCACGGGCGCTGCTCTAAAGCTTGGCGAGAACTGCGATGCGGACATACTTTTCGTGCATTCGCCGAAGGTCGAGAAAGAATTTGTAGAAAAAGGCTTCGGCGTTGATCGCACGCCCGTTATGTATAACGATTTTATCCTCATCGCAGATAAATCCATCGCGCCTAAATTTAAAGGCAAGGACCTTAAGGGCTCGTTTGAGCTGATCAAGGCGGAGAAGATTAAATTTTTCTCTCGCGGCGATAAATCGGGCACCGATAACAAAGAGAAAGGTATTTGGAAAAAGGTTGAGGGCGCCGTACCTGAAAATGAGGCATGGTATAACCAAACCGGTCAGGGCATGATCGCTACGATCAACGCAGCCGCCGAGCAAAAGGGCGTGACCTTTACCGATCGCGGTACCTACATCAAATACGAGGACAATAAAAAAGGCAATCCCGATATGGTTATCATCAACGAAGGCGATAACGATCTGAAGAATTTTTACTCCGTAATCGCGGTCAATCCGAAGCACTGCCCAAAAGCCGACTATGAAAACGCGCAGCGCTTCATCAAATGGATCACTAGCGAGAAGGGGCAGAAATTCGTAGGCGATTTCAAGCTGCTAAATAAGCCGCTTTTCACCCCTGATGCGAATACTCGCAAGAATTAGTTCTAGCTAAATAAAGCTAAATTTAAAGCCCAAAGGCGAAGCGCCGCCTTTGGGCTTTTGCTTTTTCATAAATCAATCTGCGCGCCTTTAAATTTAGCTATTTTGCTTCTAAAATTTAGCCGGCGTTTTTTACTGCGTCTTTTTACGATACAATTTTTTACTTTCTCGCCATACTTTTAAATTTATCGCAGTGCAGTTTGTAGGCGATAGGCTTAAAATTCCAGCTATATTTGAGATCGATGCGGAGAAATTTCGATCGCGTTCGGATATGCTCTAATGTCTAGTGATATTTATACAGCGCAAAATTTAGTAGTATTTATGTGTGACTCAAAATTTTTAGTTTGTTGGGAATTTAATTTGAAGTTGCGGTTAAGCTCGGGCGTATGAAAAACGCCCGAGCTTATGAAGCTATGAAATTTTATGTTCGGTTTATGGGGTCGCTTCTGCCGCGCGCCGGTAAAACTACCTTTCAAGCTCTAGCAAAACTACCGGGCATGCGGCTATAAAATTTCACTTTGCGGCGGGTTACTCGACTTCGGCGTCGATGACGTCGTCGTCTTTTTTACCGCCATTTGAGCCGCTGCTTTGCGATCCGCCTTGCGCGCCCTGATTTGCGCTGGCAGCCTTGTATAGATCCTCGGCGACTTTGCTTAGAGCTTCTACTTTGGAGTTTATCGCTTCCTTGCTCGCGTTTTCATCCTTTAGCACGGCTTTTAGATCATTTAGCGCGCCCTCGATCTTAGCGCGTAGATCTCCCGGTACCTTTTCGCCCATTTCGCTTAAGCTCTTTTCGGTTTGATGCGCGATGCTGTCGGCTTGATTGCGCGCTTCGACGGTCTCTTTGCGCTTGTTGTCTTCCTCTTTATGAAGCTCGGCATCCTTCACCATCTTATCGATCTCGGCATCGCTTAAACCGCTTGAGCCGGTGATGCGGATGTCGGTTGCTTTGCCGGTGGCTTTGTCTTTTGCCGAAACGGTTAAAATTCCGTTCGCATCGATGTTAAATTCCACCTCGATCTGTGGCACGCCGCGAGGAGCGGGCATGATGCCTTCAAGATTGAAATTTCCTAGCGATTTGTTGTCTTTCGCAAACTCGCGCTCGCCCTGCAAGACGTTGATCGTAACGGCGCTTTGATTATCCTCTGCTGTCGAGAAGGTTTGAGATTTTTTCGTAGGTATCGTAGTTCCCTTTTCGATGATCTTGGTCATCACGCCGCCCAGGGTTTCGATGCCGAGGCTTAGCGGAGTGACGTCGAGTAGTAGCACGTCTTTTACGTCGCCTTTGATGACCGCGCCTTGGATAGCCGCGCCGATTGCTACGACTTCGTCAGGATTTACGCTCTTATTTAGCTCCTTACCGAAAGCCTTTTTGACCTCCTCTTGCACTAAAGGCACGCGCGTCGAGCCGCCAACCATGACGACCTCTTTTATGTCGTTCATGCTAAGACCTGCATCGCTTACGACCTTTTTGAGAGTGCTTATGGTCTCATCTACCAAAGAATCGATCATGCTTTCAAATTTAGCTCTAGTGATAGTTTTCATCAGGTGCTTTGGACCTGTGGCATCAGCGGTGATGAAAGGTAAATTTACTGTCGTTTCCATCGCGCTGCTTAGCTCTTTTTTGGCGTTTTCCGCAGCCTCTTTTAGGCGTTGCATAGCCATGACATCGCCGCGCAAGTCGATGCCTGTTTCAGATTGAAATTCTGAGGTTAAAAAGTCGATCAGTTTGTTATCGAAATCATCACCGCCCAAAAATGCATTACCGCCGGTAGCTAAAACTTCTACGACGCTATCGCCGGTTTCTAGCACGGTTACGTCGAATGTACCGCCGCCCAGATCGTAAACTACGATCTTTTCGGATTCTTTTTTATCCAGTCCATACGCAAGCGCCGCTGCGGTCGGCTCGTTGATGATGCGAAGCACGTTTAGGCCCGCGATTGTTCCTGCTTCTTTCGTCGCCTTTCTTTGGCTATCGTTGAAATACGCAGGCACGGTTATAACCGCATCTACGACGGGCTCGCCCAAAAACGCCTCAGCATCCTCTTTTAGCTTGATTAGCACCTTGGCTGAAATTTCTTGCGGCGTATAGACCTTGCCCGCGATCTCTACCGCGCACGCGCCATTTCGGTCGATAATCTTATACGGTAGGCGCTTTTTAGCTTCCTGCGCGTTTTTCTCATTCATCATAAGACCCATGATGCGTTTGATTGAATAGATCGTCTTTTCTGGGTTGGTGACGGCTTGGCGCTTGGCGCTGTCGCCTACTAAAACCTCGCCTTTGTCGGTGAAAGCTACTACCGACGGAGTGGTGTTTTTACCCTCTTTATTCGGTATGATCTTACTCTCGCCACGCTCGAATATGCTTACGCACGAGTTTGTTGTTCCTAAGTCAATGCCTATGACTTTTGCCATTTTTTATCCTTTGTATTGAATTTAAAATTTTAAAATTTGGACGATTATTTCGCCACCACTACCATAGCGGCGCGCAAAACGCGCTGCTTATACATATAGCCTTTTTGATATACTTGAACGATATCGCCTTTTTTAGCGCCTTCGGCTTCAATCATCGAAATAGCGTTATGCACGCTAGGATCAAATCCCGCATCCGTCGCTATCGGCACGATACCGTATTTTTCAAAAGTCTTTGTAAAAAGGCTTAGACATTGTTTTACGCCGACTTCGATTTTATCTGCAAGCTCATTACCTTCCACATCAATTTTGGCGGCTTCCTCAAGAGCGTCGATTATCGGCAGCAGATCCTTCGCAAAGCTCTCGCTAGCGTAAGCAACAGCGCTATCTTTTTCTTTTTCCAAACGTTTTTTGAGATTTTCAAAATCCGCATTGGCGCGGTAAAATTTATCAGTGATCTCACTTAGCTCGTTTTGAAGCTTTTGTATCTGCGCGTCGGTATCGTCGCATGTCTGCGCCTCTTGTGGCTCGCTCGCCTCTGACGCGCACTGCTCGCAAACCTCTTTTTCTTCACTATCGCACGCTGCGTTTTTATCGCCGTGCTCTTTAAATTTATGGCTCATGCTACTCCTTTAGCGTAGTTAAAAAATTTCTCGTAATTCTCGTAAACGCTGCCTGCGCAGATCATCGTAGCGTCCTCGCCTTCGAATTTTACGGGGCGTTTGATCCCCATAAATCCGTGCTCGAAGTAGGGCGCAAAGATCAAATTTTTAGTAAAATTTACGGCGATCGAGGGGTTAAGCAAAATTTTAAACCGCTCGTCTTTGAAAATTTTATACGCCACGACCTCGTTACAAAGAAATTCGATTTTAGAATTTTTTAGCTCCTTAATTTTGGTGCTAAGCTCGCGCAGACCGATCTGCATCGAAGCTAGCTCCAAATCTCCGAGTGAAATTCCTATTAAATTTGATAAGAATTTAAAAACTCTAAAATCGTATTTTAAGATAATCTCGTCTTTTCTAAATGCAAGGATTATAAAGCGATCATTGTGATTGATAACTTCGCTTAGGGCTTCGTTTTCGGCGTTGAAAATCATACAGTAAATTTCAAAATCCTCAAGCACCGCTTCTAGCTCGCGAGCATCGTCTATTTTCAACTCATCGTCGAAGCTAAGCCTAGCGCGCCAGTAATCCTGCATCGTCGCAACTGTGGGGATTCTACCACCGCTTACATGAAGCTGCGTCAAAGCCCCCTCGTCGCTTAAGCGCTTAAAATAAATTCGGATGCTAGACGCTGACATCGCTACGCCCATACGCTCACCCAGCTCTGAAGATCCGATCGGGGTGTTGCTATCGAGATAGGCGGAAATGATGGATTCCAGGATCATATCACGTTTATTCGTTTTCACTTTTAGCACTCTTTCGGTAAGATTGCCAATATTATACAACATTGAGTGGTAGGATGTCAAGGTTTTTATATAAATTTTATAAAATTTTAGCAATCGGGTTCAGAGTTTGCTAAAATTTAACTATGATTTTTGAGATGAGCGTAATTCTTGGAATTCTTGGAATTCTTGGAATTCTTGGAATTCTTGGAATTCTTGGAATTTATCGCGGTGCCGTCGCGGTAGAATTTTATTGTATTTTTTGTATCTGTAAATATAAATTTTACCACACAGCCGGCTTAGGGCTTCTCTGTATACGCCAGATAAATTCTATTTTGCAAAAATAGAATTGGCAGTGTAGCCGTAAATTTCGTACTTACCAGCTAAAATTTTGTCATTCGCTGTAAATATGGAGCTAAATACCAAAAAAACGCAAAATTCCCGCCGAAATGGTGCGCAAGCTAGACGTAAGTGCTAGGCAAGCAAAGCGGTGAGAACTCGCAAAGCTCAAAATTTTACTCGCTGGCGCAAATTTAAATATACTTTAACGAATAGAAGTGTAAAATACGCCTCAAATTTCAACGATCAAGGGTTTTTATGCTAAAAGACATCTTTCTTTTCGGCGGTTTAATTTCTTACGACCACACTTTTATCTACCTTTTTTACTTCTTTTTGGTCGTCGCTATCATCGTAGCCGTCGCGCTTTGCTCCACTCGCTCGCTTCAGCTTGTGCCACACGGCATGCAAAATATCGCCGAAGCCTACCTAAGCGGCGTACTAACGATCGGTAAGGATGCTATGGGCAGCGAGGAACAAGCCAAAAAATATCTTCCGCTAATCGCAACATTGGGATTTGTGATATTTTTTAGTAACGTTATCGGCTTGGTGCCGGGCTTTGAGTCGCCGAGCGCGAGTCTAAATTTAACCCTTTCGCTTACGCTTTGCGTTTGGTTATATTACCATTTTGAGGGCGTTCGCGAGCACGGCGTGATCAACTACCTAAAACACTTTATGGGCCCGGTGAAAATCCTAGCGCCGTTTATGTTCGTCATAGAGATCGTCTCGCATTTTTCGCGCGTCGTATCGCTTTCGTTCCGACTTTTCGGTAATATCAAAGGCGACGATACTTTCCTGCTAGTTATGCTTACTCTCGCTCCTGCGCTAATACCGATGGTACCGTTTGCGCTGCTTACTTTTATGGCGATTTTACAGACTTTCATTTTCATGGTTTTAAGCTACGTTTATCTAGCGGGCGCCGTGATCGTCGATGAGCATTAATTTTAAGCGAAATTTCTTATACTTCCTCGTGGGTGCGTCGTTCGGGTTGATCTTCGTCGGCGCATTCGTCTTTTTTGCCTATCCGTCATTTTATTTTTTGGGGTTAAAATTCCTCTTCATCTGCACCGCTCCCGGCGTGATATGCGTAATTATTACCTGCTTGATGGTAGATGTTTTCGACCTTAAAGAAAAGCTCCTTCATGGCGGCGAATAGAAATCTATCCGATTAAATTTTAAAATTTAGCCGCGCCGTGCGCCGCCGCAAGCGATTATTAAAGCAAAAAATTGTAAAATTGCGCGAAATTTTTATTCTAAAAGGTTAAGTTTATGTTTGAAACCGTGATCGGCCTGGAGGTACACTGCCAGCTAAATACCAAAACTAAAATTTTCTGCTCCTGCCCCACGAGCTTCGGCGACGAGGCGAATTCGCACGTCTGCCCGACCTGCCTAGCGCTTCCGGGCGCTCTTCCCGTGCTAAACGAGGAAGCGGTTAAAAAAGCCATCAGCTTCGGCACCGCCGTTAATGCGACGATCAATCGCAAGTCGGTATTCGACCGCAAAAATTACTTCTATCCCGATCTTCCTAAGGCGTATCAAATTTCGCAGTGGACGATCCCGATCGTAGAGCACGGCGAGCTTTTTATAGCTGCGGACGGACAGAGCAAGCGCATCGGCATCACGCGCGCGCACCTAGAGGAGGATGCTGGCAAAAATAACCACGAAAGCTCGCGCAGCCTAGTCGATCTAAACCGCGCCGGCACGCCGCTTTTGGAGATCGTAAGCGAGCCCGATATGCGCTCTGCGGACGAGGCGGTCGCGTATCTAAAAAAACTCCACAGCATTTTGCGCTTTTTAAATATCAGCGACGCGAACATGCAAGAAGGCTCGTTTCGCTGCGACGTAAACGTCAGCATCCGTCCGCAAGGTGAGCAAAAGCTCTATACGCGCGTGGAGATTAAAAATTTAAACTCCTTTAAATTTATCCAAAAAGCGATCGAGTTTGAAGTGGAGCGTCAGATCGAAGCGTGGCAGGACGGCAAATATGAGCAAGAGGTCGTGCAAGAAACCCGCCTTTTTGACACCGCTAAGCTTATCACCAAGCCAATGCGCAGCAAAGAAGACAGCGCTGAGTACCGCTACTTCCCCGATCCCGACCTGCTAACCGTGATCGTGGATGACGAGATGCTAGTTGCTGCGCAGCAGATCCCCGAGCTACCCGATCAGAAAAAGGCCCGCTATGTCCGCGAGCTGGGCGTTAAAGAGAAGGACGCCGAGATCATAATCTCGACCTACGAAAACGCGCGATTTTTCGAGGATCTGATCGCAGCGGGGCACGAGCCCAAACTCTGCGTGAGTTGGCTTACCGTCGAGCTTGCGGGCAGGCTCAAAAATGGCGTTACGATCGAGGATTCGCCCGTAGGTAGTGCGAAGATGAGCGAGCTTTTAAGCGCGATCGAAGGCGGCGCAGTATCGCAAAAGGCCGCCAAAGAGGTGCTTGATTATCTAATGGAGCACGACGAGGCCGTAAGCTCAGTCATCGACAAGCTAGGATTGAGGCAAGTAAGCGACGACGGCGCGATTTTGGAGATCATAGCGCGCGTGATGAGCGCGAACGAGGACAAGGTCGCGGACTACCGCGGCGGCAAGGACAAGCTATTCGGCTTCTTCGTAGGTCAAGTGATGAAAGAGGGCAAGGGCGCGTTTAACCCTGCTAAGGTGAACGAGCTTCTGAAACAGAAGCTGGGCTGATTTCGCAGCTTCTGTTTCAGCAAACGGCGAATTAAAGGCGGGGCGCGATGCGTGCGATAGATGAAGCCCTTAGGGATAAAATTTTAAATCCGCTAGCAGCGTTTTGCTTCGAGCTAAAGCTTTCACGCGCCAATCACAAGGGCTTTTGTGTGTTATATTATAATTTCATTCGGTGCGATCTCGGCGGCTACCTGCTCTGCCTCGCGCACGTTTTGTTCTTTCGAGCTCGTTCTTTCTCGTACGGGCCGTTTGCGCGAGTGTCGGTCTGCGACGGAGGGGTTTAAGAAGGCACCCGTTGGGAATTTTACTCACGGCTACCGTCAAAGCGCGGTAAAGCTTGTAGGGAATGCGTAAAATTGCTCTGCTTGAGAGAGCGAGAACGAAAGCTTGGGGTGCGGCGGGTAAGGTCGAATACGCAGGGTCGAATTTGGGCGGCGAGTCCATGTGCAGGCTAAATTTAATCAATCGCTGCGTCGGATGCGCGTGCCCCAAACCTTGCGCCAAACGATAACGTGGCGAGCGACCGCAAGATCATCTAGGCTCAAAGCACGCCTTGATAGATTTAAGCGGATTTAAAAGCGCGATTTGCGATCGGGCGTCTGAGTAAAATTTTTAAAAATTTGATTTGCCTCGGCGATGCACGAGTGAAATTTAAAACGTATAATGAAGTTTCAAAATTCTCATTCGTTCACTGCCGCGCCTTTTGTGAAAGTGTTTTTTGACGGAAGAGCAAAAACTTAAAAGTATGAAATTTTAGTGAGGTAAATTTTAAAAAAAGCGAAGTTTTTGCTGAGTAAATTTCAAAAGCGCAGAATTTTAACGAGACGAAATTTTGACGAGATGGAATTTCAAAAAGCGAATTTTAAAGCGTGGCTTCGACTAGCATTTGTACAGGCTCATGTCGGCGCTTTTGGGCTAAATTTTCAAAGAGCGGGAATTTTAAGAGAATGAAATTTGAAAAACCGCAAATTTGCGAATAAATTTTTAAAAAGGAACATAATGAAAATCGCGGTTATCGGCGCTGGCAAATGGGGCAGCGCGCTTTTTGACGCGCTTAGCGCGAAAAACGAATGTGTCATCACTTCGCGCACGCCAAGGCAAATTCCGCATTTTGTAAGCGTGAGCGAGGCTCTGGAGTGCGAAGCGCTCGTTTTCGCGCTAGCGGCACAGCAAACCGCGCAGTGGCTGGATCAAAATTTCACCTACAAAAATCAAAAAATTCTAGTCGCTTCCAAGGGCATCGACGCCGCAAGCGGCAGGTTTTTGAACGAAATTTTTGAATCGTATGTCGCGCGCGGCAATCTTGCTTATCTATCAGGTCCGTCGTTTGCCACCGAAGTCATGCAGAAGCTGCCTTGCGCGCTCGTCGTAAGCTCGTGTAACGAAAATCTAGCCGAGCTTTTCGCAAGCGCCTTCCCTGCCTACATCAAGACCTACACGAGTGGTGATATCATCGGCGCAGAGGTGTGCGGCGCGTATAAAAATGTGATCGCCATCGCTAGCGGCGTTTGCGATGGGCTCGAGCTCGGCAATAACGCTAGAGCGAGCTTGATCGCGCGCGGCATCGTAGAAATCGCGCGCTTCGGCAAGTTTTTCGGCGCACGAGACGAGACCTTTTTGGGCTTAAGTGGCGTGGGCGATCTGTTTTTGACCGCCTCGAGTGCGCTATCGCGAAACTACCGCGTGGGACTAGGGCTTGCGCGCGGCAAAGGGCTCGAAGAAATTCTGCGCGAGTTGGGCGAGGTCGCCGAGGGCGTGGCTACAACCGAAGCGGTCGTAAATATTGCGACAAAGCACAAGATCTACGCTCCGATAGCTACCGAGGTCGTACAAATTCTGCGTGGCAAGGATGTAAGGGCGAGTCTAAAGGACCTGCTGCGCAAAAAATAGCCGTACGACGGAATTCTCTCGCTAAATTTTAGTGGCGGATTCGGCTTGCATAGGTTTTGATTTATTCGTTATGTTTGTGAAATTTAGTTGCTGGTTTGCGGATTTTGGTCGGTGTTTGTTTGGAACTGTTTACGCGGCTTTGCCCGATAATTTTATGGGCTTTATTTTGCCTGCGGCTTCGCGCGTCTGATACGACGCAAAATCGCAGCAAAAGAGCGCTTGTATATGATGTGGCGTAGCGACTTTAAAATTTCGTTTTAAGCTTGAGTGCGAAATTTTAAAGCAAGGTCGTAAAATTTTAAAAAGAGGCTAAATTTTAAAACATTTAAGGTGGATCGCAGGTAGTCTGGAGCGCTACTGCTTCGTTCTACTTGCGGTCGCCGGTGGTTGGCAGTGGAGAGTGGAGCGGACTATTCGTCCACGACTGCAGCAAGTTAAATTTTACAGAATGTCGGTGTATTATAAATTTTAATACAGGAGCCAAGGCGAAGGATCGCGAGATGGATTTAAGGGTTGCGACGTAAAAATTTAGCGAAGATAAGGCATATAGCCTATCAAGCTAAATTTTTGCTAGCTCCGTTAAAGACGCTCAAAAGGCAAGTCGCAAAGATAAAAGAGGAGAAGATGGAAAAATACGAAGGCTACAATCTCAGGCTACGCGACGCTCTCGTCGGCGTACAGTTTTTATTCGTGGCGTTCGGCGCGCTCGTGCTGGTGCCGATCTTAACGGGACTTGATACGTCCGTGGCGTTGTTTACGGCGGGCATCGGCACGCTGCTGTTTCAGCTCATCACGCGCAAACACGTCCCGCCGATCTTTCTCGCATCTAGTTTCGCGTTTATCGCGCCGCTAAGCTTTGGCGTGAAAGAGTGGGGCATCGCTGCGACGATGAGCGGGGTGATCGCGGCGGGGCTTTTTTACGTGGTTCTGAGCCTGCTTATTAGGCTAAAAGGCGAGGGGTTTTTGCATAAAATTTTACCGCCTGTGGTCGTCGGCCCCGTCATCATGACGATCGGCCTCATCCTCTCGCCCGCGGCCGTAAATATGGTCATGGGCAAGGGCAAGGAGGCGCTCTATACGCAGGGGCAGTCGCTTACCATCGCGCTCATCTCGCTCTCGGCGGTTATCGTCGTCATGATGTTTGGTCGCGGTATGCTGCGCCTAGTGCCGATACTTTGCGGCATCGCGGCGGGATACTGCGCGTCGCTATTTGTCGGGATAGTGGATTTTACGCCGATTCTAAATGCGCCGTGGTTTGCGCTGCCAAATTTCACCGCGCCGGTTTTCAAGCTCGAAGCCGTGATCTACATGGTGCCTATCGCCATCGCGCCCGCGATCGAGCACATCGGCGATATGCTTGCGATCAGCAACGTCACGAAGGAAAATTTCCTCAAAAATCCAGGGCTTAAAAGCACGCTGCTTGGCGACGGACTCGCGACGTCGCTGGCAGGCTGCTTCGGCGGGCCGCCGAACACCACCTACTCGGAGGTCACGGGCGCGGTTAGCATCACGAAGGCCTACAATCCCGCCATCATGACCTTTGCCGCGCTTGCGGCGATCTTGCTAGCCTTCGTGGGTAAGCTCGGAGCCGCGCTCTCCACGATCCCCGCTCCCGTCATCGGCGGTATTATGCTGCTGCTTTTCGGTATCATCGCGAGCGTGGGCATGGAAACGCTCATAAAAAATAGCGTGGATCTAGCCGAGCCGCGCAATATGATCATTGTCGCGCTTATCTTCGTCTGTGCGATCGGCGGCATGGTGCTGGATTTTGGCGCGATGAGCTTTAGCGGCGTTGGACTTGGCGCGATTATCGGTATCACGCTAAATTTGGTGCTGCCAAAGACCAAGCATTTTGACGGGTATTAAGTTAAATTTTATGGTTGCGGGTAAATTTGAGCTTAAATTTCGCCGCCAAATTTACCCGCGGCTTTTCGCCGCCAAATTTACCGCGCCTAAATTTTAAAATTTCCCCCGCAAACACTCGCAAATTTCAAACGTTTTAAACTAGCAAGATATATAATTGCCTTATGAAAAAGACGAATAATTTAAGCAAATTTGATAAAAAGGCGCTAAGGCTGCTCTTTGTGGTACTTTTTGTGCCGCTTTTCGTCTCGCTCGTTTTTATCTATGAACTATCGGTGTATGATAGCTCGCGCGAACTGCCCGCGGACGCGCAAAAGATCGGCAGCAGTGATTACTACAACATCGGCGGTAAAATTTATCTACGCTCTTGGAATCTCGCTCCTTACGAGCTGGAGGGCGGCGCGGACGCGGCGAGCTTTCGCGCGCTTGATACCGGCAGATACTCCTACACAAACGTCGGTATGGACGCTAGTAGCGTATTTTGCGGCGCTCGCAAGATGTCGGGACTGGATCCCGCGCGCACGCAAAAGATCGGCTCCCGCTACTACAGCGACGGACGCGTGAGCTACTTCTGCTCGGACGTCACGCAGCGCACGGGCGGCGCAATAAGCTACATTTGCAAAGTATTTTTACATGCGTTTGGGCTCTCCAAATGGCCGCAGGAGTACAACTATCCATACGCTAGACTCGATACCAGCGCGCCCATCTCGCCGCTGACTGAGAGCCCTTACGTCGCCACCGACGGCGAGCGGGTATTTTACGAGGGTAAAATTTTAGTGGGCGCCGACGCAAAAAATCTAAAACAGATAAGGCGAAAAATCATATACGAAGATGGCCCCGAGCTGCCCGCGCACTTTCGCCTGATCGATCGGTGGCTAAGCGACGGACGCAGCGTTTATGCGGACGGCGAGAGGCTAAATTTCACGCCTAGCGAGCGGATGTATCTCGTGGAGCCAAACGCCGGCATAGAGTTTCTTTATGATCCAAAGGCGGGCTCGGTGTTTATGGACGGCGAGAGATTTGACCCCGCAAACGAGCCCTATACGCCGCTAAATTTTCAGGGCAGGCATCAAGAATACATGCTGTTTGCGAGCAAAAACGGCATATTTTATCTAAGCAAGGATAAAATTTTAAATCGTCCGCGCGGCAGCGGCGCCGAGGGCCGGCTCAAAGACGCGCTTTGGTACGTTTATTATAAATTTGGCGCAGACGCCAGCCGGCTAAGCGCGCTAAAAAGGGCGGGCGACAATCCGTTTAAAGGCGCCGTGCGGCAGATCTCGGAGAAGCTTTTTAAAGACGATGCGGGATTTTACTATCTAAATTTCTACTCGCATAGCGTTTACGTCACGGGTCGCAGCGGCAGGCATCTGGATAAGCGGACGAATTTCATCGAGCTGCGAAAGATCACGCTAGACGTGCACGACGAGGAGGTGATGGCGCAGGTCGCGGACGAGGCGGCGCGAAACCCCGAAATGTCGCAGCAGGTCTTTACCGCACAGGACGTGGAGTATGAAAACGGCGCGGCCTTTTATATGTATTGCCTCGCGGCGGTTTTGTTACTCGGGGCTTGGATTTATAGCTACCTTAAAAAGCGCAGCTTGCGACGCGGCTAAATTTAGCGGTACGGCGGAAGGTAAATTTAGAGCGAGACAAAAATACTGACGTCGTGTTACTCAACGTACCCTTGGCTACGGAAGATAAATTTAAGAGCGGGACGACACGGCGGAGCAGTAAATTTAAGATAGTATTGCGGTTGCCAGCGCAGCAATGCGGCAAATTTATGCGCGCTGTGATTGCGAGTACAGCAAGTGTAAGTAAAGAGAGACGGCTCTACCATATTTTTAAAGCGTTCCATTATGGGTAAGGCATCATGGCGGTGGGATGTGATAAACGGGCCATAAAAGCTACAGGTATTACATTGTATGTCGGCGCGCAATAATGAGGCGGCGGGAGATAACGGGACTCGGTATAAAGTGGCAAATAAGATGTACAAAGCAAGCTTTGTGGCTTTTGCTTTTTGAGACCTATTTAATTTCGCCGTGCGAGGGTTATTTGAGGCATGGTGAGCTCCACTAAATTTAAAGGCGAAACGGGGAAGACATCGTTTTTGCTTACGACGATGGGCGCGTGCTGAAGTACCGCTTTGGCGGCACACTTTGTTTTAAATTTCATAGCGTCTGTTGGCTTAGGCTCGCGCCGTATATAATTTTAGTGGCAAAATGAGCGTAAAATTCCATGCTGTATTTGCACGGAAGCACGCAAACTAAGGTATTTGTTAGACTTAGCGAGCATCGATGTCGTACCGCTTCGGCAAAATTTCATTTTCAGTATTTTTTGTATCTCATTTGTGCTTATATGCTCGAGTGTTGCTTCGGCAAAATTTTATTTGCTAAACGCGCACTGCCTACTTATCGCCACATTTGTTCGCACTGGGCAATTATTGCTTCGTCTATATCTCCTAAGGCGCGCAGCATTTGAATAGTAAAATCAATAAATGCGTTTCCGTTTGCGGTGATCATTTTACCGTCTACTACGGCTTCGCGACTTGTTTGTATAAAGGCATGCTTATTCTTGTATTTTGGCAAATTAACGATGTCTGCTAGACTATTTGCGGTGTGATGGCAGTCATTTAGCGCTCCTGCCGCCGCTAAGAAATACGCCCCGTCGCAAATACCGCCTACCACCTTGTCTTGTTGTTTAAATTCCTCTATTAAATTAGCAATTTTTGAGGCGTTTTCGCTAGGCAGTTCGCGCCATGAATTTCTAGCGCCGATTAACACGATTGCCGCGGCATCTGGCGAAATTTCATCTATTGTTAAATCAGGTTTTGCGCGTAAAGCTCCGAACGATACTTTCTCGTTTTTATCGGTTGAGGCATAAAGGATGCTATAGTCCGTGAAATGTCGTAGTGCGGGAGCCAGTAGCGAAGCCTCCCAGTCGGCAAAGCCGTCTAAAATAACGATTACTAAAGTTTTCATAAAGTCTCCTTGAATAACCTACACTACTCAGTTTAGAGCAGAATTCTATGATTTTACAAGTACGCGCGATAACATCGCTTTAAAAAGCCCGCTACCTCGGCGTGTCGCTAGATCGCTATATCTGCGTTTTGCTCTAGCTCTCGATATAGGTTTTGAGTTTGCGGCCGATTTTTGGGTGTTTTAGCTTTTTGATCGCCGAGCTTTCGATCTGGCGGACGCGCTCGCGAGTGATGTTGAGCTCTTTGCCGATCTCTTCGAGCGTGCGGTCGCTCTCGTCGTCAAGCAGTCCGAATCGCATGCGGATCACCGTGCGCTCGCGGTCGTTGAGCTGTTCTAAGATATCGTCGATCTGCTCTTTTAAGTCGGATTTTAAAATTTGCTCGATCGGCGAAACCGAGCTTTTGTCCTCGACGAAATCGCCGAATTTGCCGTCGTCCTCGTTTCCGATCGGCGCTTCTAGACTGATCGGCTCCTTTGTGATTTTGATGACCTGCTTTACCTTATCGACGCTAAGGCCTACCTCTTGCGCGATGACGTTAATATCGGGCTCCTTGCCGCCTTCTTGCATATATTTGCGCGTGATTTTATTAATTCGATTTATCGTCTCGATCATATGGATCGGGATGCGGATCGTGCGCGCTTGATCGGCGATGGCGCGGCTGATCGCCTGGCGGATCCACCACGTCGCGTAGGTCGAAAATTTATAGCCGCGCTTGTATTCAAATTTATCCACCGCCTTCATGAGCCCGATATTGCCCTCTTGGATGAGGTCTAAAAACGGTAGCCCGCGGTTGGTGTAGCGCTTAGCGATGGAGACGACCAGGCGTAGGTTAGATTTCGCCATGCGCGCCTTTGCGTTATCGCTAATGCGCTTGCCGCGCTTGATCTGCTCTAAAATTTCTTTCAGCCGCTCTGGCTCGAGGTTGAAGCTTTTTTTGCTCGCCTCTTTTGTCAAAAAGAGCTTTTTTATATCGACATAGGTCGAGACCATCGTAGCTTCCGGCACGCGCGCGATGATGTCGTCCTTGCTGAGCTTCGTGATATCTTTTAGAATTTTTTTATGATTTTCGCGCAGTTCGGCGCTAAACATCGGCAGCTTGTATTCTAGGCGCTTGAGCTCTTTTTCGAAGCCTTCGTCGCTTTTTAGCGCGGTCTCCATCGATTTTACGATCTCGGTGATGAGCTTGCTGGTTGGCCCCAGATCCATGAGCTTTTCTTTTAAAATTTTCTTTTTAAACGCCAAGTTTAGCTTCGATAAAATTCCCTTGCTCTGCTTAATCGCCTCGGCGTTTTTCTCGGCAAATTTCATCCAATCCTTTTTGGCTTTTTCAAGAGCCTTGAAGCTTTCGATGACCTTTAGAGCGCGCTTATCGTTCTTTTTGGATCGCCTTTGCTTCGCCTCGTCCGCACTTTCCTCATCCTCCTCGTCGTCGTAATCCTCCTCCGATAGTTCCTCTTCGTCCTCATCTTCACCCTCTTCGTCGCTGTCGTCAAAGCTCTTGAAAAGCTCCTTGACGCGGCGTTCGCGGTTGATGAGCGGCTCTTTGTAATCCAAAATGAAATCGATCAGATATGGCACCGAGCAAAACGCGTCGATGATGATGTCTTCGCCGAGCTCGATTTTTTTGCTGATCTCGATCTCCTCTTCTTTGGTCAGCAGCGGGATCTGTCCCATTTCGCGTAGATACATCCGCACCGGGCTGTCCGAACGGCTCCACTCCAAAAGCTCGACGTCGCTGGATAGGTCAAACTCCTCGTCCCAGCCCTCGTCCAGCAGCTTTTTTTGCGTGGCTTCTTTGAGTTTCGCGTCCTCTAAATTTTTGATTTTGGAGATTTCTGCGGCGGAGATCAGCTCGACGTCAAATTTTTTCGTAAGCGCTTCGACTTTCTTAACGGCCGTCGCGGTGGGGGCTTTGTCGAAAAATTTTATCAGTCTTTCGTAGGTGATGTAGCTTTTTTGATTGTCGTCGAAAAATTGCTCGATGGGGCTTAGGGCGTCTTTTGGGCTCGCCATAAAATCTCCTTGTGTCGTTGTGTATTTGTTTTGAAAAATCAGATTATACCGAAACGCTCTTTATTTTTACTTATATGCGGTGCAAACTATCTAAATTTAATGATTTTTCAAATTCTAGAAACTAGGCTAAATTTTAAAATTTAGGTTATATTTTTAGCTAAATTTAAGACTGCCCGCTGAAATTCTGCGTTCGCAAGACGTAAAACCGACGAGCCGCAATTTCCGCTTCCTTCACGTTGCCGCTTTAAAATTTAACGCCTACGCACTTCCTATCTCTGCGCTTTGGCGTTTAAATTTAGCCCTAAATTTTAAGCGAGGAATTTCGCCCTCATATTGGAGCGATTGAGCGGATTTTAATAAATTTGTCGGTAAAATCGCGCATCTATTTTAAAATTTAAGGCGGAAATATGGCAAAAGTATGGAAATTTGGTGATGATATCGACACCGACATTATTATTGCGGCGCGCTACCTAAATACCTCCGATGCGGCGGTGCTTGCGACGCATATCATGGAGGATGCGGACAAGGATTTTTCGTCCAAAATCGCTCGCGGCGACATCATCGTAGCGGGGAAAAATTTCGGCTGCGGCAGCTCGCGCGAGCACGCACCGATGGCGCTTAAGGCCGCCGGAATTTCATGCGTGATCGCAAAGAACTTCGCTAGGATTTTTTATCGAAACAGCTTCAACACGGGCTTTTTGATCCTCGAATGCGACGAGACGGACAAGATCGCGCAGGGCGACGAGCTTAGCATCGATCTGAAGGGCGGCGTAATTAAAAATTTAACTCAAAAAACTCAGTATAAATTCGGCGCGATACCCGAGTTTATGCAAAAGCTACTCGACGCGGGCGGAGCGATAAATTACGCAAAAACAAAGATAAACTTGTAAGGAATTTGGATGAAAAAATACGACGTATGCGTGATAAAAGGCGACGGAATCGGCCCTGAGATCATCGAAGAAGCGATCAAGGTGCTCGATGCCGTAAGCCATAAATTTAATTTTGAGCTAAATTTTGACTACCGCTTAATGGGCGGCGCGGCAATCGACATTATGGGCGTTCCACTTCCGGATGAAACGCTAAATGCCGCTAAATCAAGCGACGCGGTGCTTTTCGGTGCGATCGGCGGCGCTAAATGGGACGGCTTGCCGCGCGAACTGCGCCCCGAAAGCGGACTGCTTAAGATTCGCAAGGAGCTTGGAGCGTTTGCAAACCTGCGTCCTGCGATGATTTTTGATGAGCTGATAAACGCTTCGACGCTAAAGCCTGAGATCATCAAAGGCGTCGATATAATGGTGGTGCGCGAGCTTACGGGCGGGATTTATTTCGGGCAGCCGCGTGTGAAAAACGAAAAGGACGCGCTAAATACGATGTGCTACAACGTCTCTGAGATCGAGCGCGTGGCTAAGGTCGCGTTTGAGGCCGCGCTTTTGCGAAATAAAAAGATAACGCTCGTAGATAAGGCCAATGTGCTTGAAACAAGCCAGCTGTGGCGCGAGGTTGTAAGTGAGCTAGCGAAAAATTATGCAGGGATAAATTTGGAGTTTATGTACGTCGATAACGCCGCGATGCAGCTCGTGCGAGCGCCTGCGCAGTTTGACGTGATTTTGACGGAGAATTTATTCGGCGATATTTTAAGTGACGAAGCGAGTATGATCTGCGGCTCGATCGGGCTGCTTCCGAGCGCAAGTATCGGTGGCAAGGTAGGAATTTACGAGCCGATCCACGGCAGTGCGCCCGACATCGCGGGGCAGGGGATCGCAAACCCGATCGCTACGATCTTAAGTGCGGCGATGATGTTAAAATACGCATTCGGCGAAAATGAGGCCGCAGCGGCGATCGAAAGCGCCGTACGCGCCGTGCTTCGCGATGGATACCGCACCAAGGATATCGCGCAGTACGATGCCAAAGAAATTTGCTCGACTGCAGAAATCGGCTCGATTATCGCGGATTACGCGGCTAAGGCTTAGGAGCTAGCTTTGAATGGCGCACTAGCATACGCTATGGAGCTTGAGAAAAAAGGCGATATCTACGGCGCAATGCGGATTTGTCGCGGTATTTTACGCGATAATCCGCAAGATGGCGATGCGGCGGTGCTTTTTGCGCGGCTAAATTTAAATCATCGAGTAAGCTCGGGCGTCAATATGGCGATGCTGGAGCACTTTTTAAGCGTCGATGCGCGCAAACAAGCGGAATTTAAGAGGTGGCTAATTGATGTATGAAAATGAACTGGAAGATATCATCGAAGCAGTAAATGAGATGAAAGCACAAAAGCGCGCGCAAGATTTGGCGGCGCAGCAAGAGGGGGCTGTGAATGCAAACAGCGCTGAAGCAGAAGCGCAGACTTCGCAGTATGCTTTAAGCCCCACTTCTTTTGCGCCAGTTCCCATTGCACCTGATGCCTTAAATTCTATATCTGCGCCGGATATCGCCTCACCAAACGCGCAAAATTTTACTTCCTTGGATACCAAAAATTTCACTTCGCGCTTTGTTTCATCGGACGCTTTAAATTCCACCCTAGATTGTTCAAATGCCCTGGCACGCAGGAACTCTGCACATAGCAGCACGGAATTTGCGGCGGACGCTACTTTAAAAAAATCTGCCGCAAAAGATGAAAATTTTACTTTTTCCAGCGAGGAGAATTTTAAAAATTCTGATCTTGCAGGCGGTGAAAATTCCGTGGCCTCCGTCTCTTTAAATGGAGAAAATTTTATAAATTACACTTCTGCAAGTGGCAAAGATTCCGCAAATTCAACCTTTGCAAGCGATGAAATTTTAAAAAGCTCCGCCGCGAAATTTGACGAAAGCTTTCGTGATTTATCGGGCATCGCAGGTGAAATTTACGATAGTCTAGGCAGCGATATGAATGAGTTTGTTTCGCCGCAAAGCAGGGACGCAAGCATACCGCAAAGCTCTGTCAAAAGTAAAGATTTTGAATTAGCGCTAAATTCTACGGATGACGACTCCAAAAGCGAGCAAGATTTGACGCCTCGTATTTTAGGCGCGCATTTTAAGGAACTAAGCAATGACAATTTTGGGCCTGGCTCTGATTTCAAAGAAAACGAGGCTGACGATTATTTCGGTACGGCGCATTCTAAAAAGCAGGATTTTTCGTCGCTTCAAGCTCAAAATTCCGCCGCACTAGAAATCCGCAATGCTGCCGTGCAGCAGCAAAATTTTGTTTCGCAGCCACAGAATTTTACGATCCCTGGGGTGCGAGACGATGAGCTCGCCACGTCGCAGCTTCGCAATTCTGCCGCACAGGATATGCAAGTGGGAAGCCTTGCCTCTTATGGTGCTCTAAATTCCGCCACACACCAGCCAGAGGAAGCACGACATCTCGGGGCCGCGAGACAAGCGGGCTACAAATCAAAATATCTCGCAAATGCAGATTTCAAAATTTCAAGCGAAGCGGAGTTTTTGAGCGCGATAAAAGAGCGAATTTTAGTGCTTTTTGAGGGGCTGAACGCTTTTGAGAAGGGCGATTTGAACGCGCGTGTGGAGCTAAATTTAAAATTTATGGAATTTTTGCTTGCAAGTATCGAAAACCGACTTGAAAATCTATCAAAATGACGATTTTATCGCGCTTTTAGATTATCTTAAAAAATTTAGCTCGCGTATCTATCTGGTGGGCGGCTGCGTGCGCGATCATTTTTTGGGGCGGGTGAGTGCTGATGTGGATGTGGAGCTTTACGATGTGGGTCCGCACCGTTTCGAGCAAATTATGCATGGCTTAGGCGCACAGGGCGTCGGCAAGAGTTACTTCGTCTATAAATATAAAAACTTCGACATCTCGCTTCCGCGTACCGAGAGCAAGACTGGCATAGGACACAAGGGCTTTAGTGTCGCTTTGGCTACGGACGAACATGAGGCTAGCAGGCGGCGTGATTTTACGATTAATGCGATGATGATAGACGCTATAAGCGGCAAAGTGCTCGATTTTTACGGCGGGATTGCGGATCTGCGCGCGCGTATTTTGCGAGTGGTTGATCCACGCACTTTCGTGGAGGATAGCTTGCGCGTGTATCGCGCGGTGCAGTTTGCTGCAAGATTTAAGCTTCGCGCCGAGCCGCGCACCTTAGAGCTCATGCGTGGCATTGACGTTAGCGATCTTAGTTGCGAGCGCGTTAAAGCAGAGCTGATTAAATTTTTCCGTGCACCTGCGCACCGATACGGAATGATGCTAATGCAAGAGTTGGGGCTTTACGAGCGGGTTTTTGGATTGCAGATTGATCCGCGCGCGCACGAGCGGCTGATGCAATTCATAGAGCGTGGCGAATCTTTTGTGCGAAATGAAATGTTTTTTTTATACGCGTTTTTGAATTTTTTAGGATTAGATAAAAATAAAATTTTAAAGAATTTAGGGCTAAATTCTCTTTATAAAAGGCTACTTAGCGAGCCGTTTTTTAAGCGGGTAAGCGACGAGCGACTATGTAAAATCGCTCTAAAAATGCCGCTTAAGCAGTGGCTCGGGCTATATTGTAAAGGTAGGGTGCAAGCGGCGAAGCGGCTTGGGATTTGGGATAAGAAATTTAAAAGCTTGGTTTGCGCTACGGATGTCGCTCGCAATCTGCGCGGCGTTGCGATCGGCAAGGAGATCGAGAGGCTGCAAGAAGCGGAGATTAGGGCGTTTGTAACGGCTTTAAAAGCGTAAATTTAGAGAGATTTTTGTAAAATTGCCGTTTTATTTAGGAGCTAGTTTTATGAAAAAATTCTATCGTCGCGACGAAATTTGCGTTTTTTGCAAGAATGCTTCATCTTTGCAAAAATGCGTTTTTTGCTTTGATCGCAGGCGAAATCTCGTGATTTTTGCTGCGCGAAATTTTATCTTTTTTGGCGAGCGAAATTTAAATTTTTGCGGCGTAAGATTTCATAGCAAAAAGCTTAGCTCGGTAGGATTTCACGACGCAGAATTTTACCTATTAAAATTTCATCCGTCGTGCCGTCATACCGAAAAAGCCCACGAGGCGAAGCTTTATGGATCGAGAGAATTTCGCAGATCACATCGCTGCGGCGAGAAATTATACGAGCCGTGCAGCAACGAGACGGAATTTCACGGCTCGCATTGCAGCGAGATGAAATTTTGTGGATTAGGACATCTTGGCACAAAATCTCACAGCCTGCGTCGTATTAAACGCATTAAAGCAAAATTTAGCGAGCCGTATCGCGCGTCCTGTACTATGGGAGTAGTTGCCTCGCCGCACCACAAAAAAATGCAAGAGCTGTATCACTGCAAGGAGATATCTGGCGTACTGCAGCGTCGCAAAATCACGGACCTAAATTTTACTTCAAAGAATTTCAAATTATGGAATTTTACCCATTCAAATTTGCAAGGCTTTACCGTGCGAAATTCCAAGCCGCGTAATTTAGCTTTGCAAAATTCTAAATCTCAAAACTTTGCCTTGTGGAATTTTAAATCACAGAATTCTGCCCGTGCAAAATCGGTGATTTTTGATGTTTAATATCGTGTTAGTATATCCGCAGATCCACACAAACACCGGCTCCATCGGGCGCATGTGCGTCAATGCGGGGTGCCCTTTGCATCTGATCAAGCCGCTAGGATTCCTCATCGACGATAAGCATCTGCGCCGCGCGGGGCTCGATTATTGGGCGAGCTTGGATCTTAAAATTTGGGAAAATTGGGACGAGTTTATGGCGGCGAACGAGAAATTTAAGCAGCGCTTCTTTTTTGCGACGACGAAGACGAACAAGCTCTACTACGAGGCGAAATTCAAGCCGGGCGATTTTTTGATTTTCGGCTCGGAGGGGCACGGGTTACCGCTTGAAATAATGCGCACAAATCGCGAAAACTGCATCACGATCCCGATGAGCGGGGCGGGGCGCAGTTTAAATTTAGCTACCAGCGTGGGTATCGTAACCTACGAAGCGATCCGCCAAAACATCGATAAATTCGACTTTAGGAGCGCGGTTTGCGAGTTTTAGCTCTACTTTTTGCGGCGTTTTTCTGCGGCGCGAGTGCGGCAGAGCTGAAGATCGCATCGTTTAACGTGCAAAATTTATTCGACGGCGTAAACGACGGCACGGAGTACGCGGACTTTAAGATCGGGCGCGGAGGCTGGAGCGAGCAAAAATACGAGCGCAAGCTGCAAGCGGTGGCGGATGAGATAAGCGCGCTTAACGCCGATATTTTGGGGCTGCAAGAGATCGAAAACGAAGCCGTGCTAAAAGCGCTTGCGCAGAAAGCGGGCTATAAATTCTACGCTTTTTCGCGCGCGCAGACTGCACCTGCGGGCGTGGCAGTGATGTCGCGCATACCGATAAAATTTCAAAAAACTTACCGCCCAGTAGAGCTTAAAACACGAGATATTTTGCGCGCTGATTTTGCGCTTGGCAGCACTGATTTTAGCTTTTATGTCGTGCATATGCTCTCTGCACGCAATCCGCTAAGCGAGCGCAAGCGCAATTTCGCCTTTTTACGCGAGGTTTTGCAAGGGCACCAACGCGCTATCGTAGCGGGAGATTTTAATACGAATTTCGGGCGAAATTCTTTGCTAAACGAGCTTATCGAGTGCGATGGATTTAGCGATTTATGGGCGCTACATCCCTGCTCGCAGCTAAAGCATTTTGGCTCTTGTGAATCTCATGAAAGCGGCGCAGTGCTAGATCATATCTTGCTTAGCGACGATTTTTTTAGTAGCGAGCCTGGATATAAAAAGGACAGTTTCGCTGTTGCTAAATCCTCTACCGCTTCCGATCATTTCCCGATTAGCTTCATTCTGACGGACGAGGGCGCTTTAAAATCTACGCCGAAAAAGCAAGAATTTTTAGCTAAAAATACTGCTAGTGCCGCAAAGGCCGTCACGATAGAGGAGCTTTACGGGCGCATTATAAGCGAGCCTATGTTGATAAAAGGCGTAGTCGTGAGCTTTACAAACCGCCACGGCTTTGCAATTTCTCAAGATGGAAGCGGAGTTTTTGTCTATGGCGGCAGCGGGCTACAGCTAGGCGATAAACTCGATCTGCTAGTAAAAAAGACGAAATTTTATAAGCAAAGCTTTGAAATCGACGATTTTGAGATCGTATCTAGAAGCGGCAACGTAGGCTCTATCACACCATACGTTTTGCCTGGCGCATCGGTGCGGCAGCTGCGCGCAGGAGATGTGATAAGCACGATAAAAGGCGACGTTAAGGACGGCATAATTGATCTAAAAAGCACGGGCGAGTTTAGAATTTTTCGCAAAAGCGCTCCTGTACAAAACGGCAAAAATTTAGAATTTAAAAATGCCTATTTTACGATTTATAAAGGGCAAAAGGAATTTATAGTAGAATGATACACGCCGTTATAACCGCACTTTTTGTGCTTTTTATGATATTTATGATCGTAGGATTTAACCGCGAAATGATGGAGAAAAACGAAAAACGAAATCAACGAAAAAAGGATAAAGATGGAACTACTCATTGAGATTGGGGTCGAGGAGCTGCCTGCGATCCCGTTTTTAAAAGAGCGTGCGAATATCGCGCCAAAATGGCGCGCAGTGCTTGAGGCCAACCGCATAAATAGCGACTTTCGCTTCGAATTTAGCCCGCGTAGATTCGTGCTATTTCACGAGGATTTTCCACAACGCGGCGATGATGCGCAGATCGTAAGCACGGGCGCACCAAAATCCGTCGCGCTCAAAGACGGCGCGTGGAGCCCTGCAGCGCTAAGTTTTGCTAAAAAATGCGGCTTAAGTGAAAGCGAGCTGGAATTTCGGCAGATAGGCGGCAAAGAGGTGCTCTACCACGCTGCGGTGCAAAAGGGGCGTGATAGTCGTGAAATCCTAGGCGAAATGATAGAGGAGTTTTTACGATCGCTAAATTTTGGACGCGCGATGCGCTGGGGTAGCGGCAAGTTTGAGTTTATCCGTCCGATAAGAAGCATAGCCTGCGTTTTGGGCGGTCAAAACGTAGATTTTGAAATTTATGGCGTGCGAAGCGCGGCTGCATTTTTTCCGCATCGAAAATTTGGCTATGAAGCGATTAAATTTAAAGACGCCGCAGATTATTTTGCACTACTGGAGCGTAACGGCGTAATTTTAAGCGAGCAAAAAAGAAAAGATAAAATTCTAAGCGAGTTTGCAAAGCTCGAGAAAAAGTATGGCTTTAAGATTGAGATCGATCCTGCATTGCTTGATGAAGTAACGGCGATTACCGAGTATCCGACGGCGCTGCTAGGCAGCTTTGAGCGAGATTTTTTAAGCGTGCCAAAAGAGGTCATTATCACTTCGATGAAGGAGAATCAGCGCTATTTTCCCGTTTTTGAGGGTAAAAACTTAAGCAATCACTTCGTTGTCGTTAGTAATGCGATCACCGATGATGACGAGCTGGTGATACGCGGCAATGAAAAAGTTTTACGTGCGCGCCTAAGCGATGCTATGTTTTTTTGGAAAAGCGATTTGCAAGCGGAATTTAGCCCTGAAAAACTTAAGCAAATTTCCTATATGCAAGCTCTTGGCTCGGTTTATGATAAGCAAGTGCGCGAGCTAGCGGTAGCAATGGCACTGAGCGTGGATTATGCTACGCAGATTGAGGCGGAGATCGGCAAAAAGGATTTTGCGCAGGATATAGAAAATGCTGTAATGTTTAGCAAAGCAGATCTTAGCAGTACGATGGTGGGCGAATTTAGCGAGCTTCAAGGCATTATGGGTAGTTACTATGCCGCACACGCTGGACTGGCAGATCATGTATGCCGCGCGATACGCGAGCAATATCTGCCTAGCGGCGAGGATAGCGAGCTGCCAAGCGGTGTATTTAGTAGCGTAATCGCTGTGGCGATGAAATTTGAAACGCTCCTGGGGCTTTTTAGCATCAATAAAGTTCCAAGCGGCAATAAAGATCCGTATGCGCTTCGCCGCGCAGCTACGGGGCTAATTAAAATTTTACTAAATCAAGGATTGAGCTTTGATGCGAATACGCTAGCGCAAAAGCTGGCGCCAAATTATAAGAAATTTGACATTTCTAAGCTGCTGGATTTTATAAAAGATAGGTTATACGGAATTTTTGACGAGATAAATCCGTCCGTGATCAAGGCGTGCATCGCAAGCGGCGAAAACGATCTGTTACGACTAAGCAAGGCCATAAAGGCGCTGGGCGAGATCGCAGCAGCAGCGGATTTCGGGGAAAATTTCGCGACTTTTAAGCGCCTAGCCAATATCATCAAGGACGAAAAAATAGGCACGGTGGACGAAAATCTATTCGAACACGACGCTGAGCGTGCGCTAAATGCGGCGTTCAGGGCGATTAAGCTCAACGAAAACGACGTGAGTGGGTATCTGCGCTCACTGTTTGGGCTTAAAGGCGTGATTGATGATTTTTTCGATAACGTAATGATAAACGTCAAGGATGCCGCGATACGCGCAAATCGTATCGCAAATATCGGGCAAATTTATCGCGCGTTTTTGCAGTTTGCCGATATCAAAGAGATAGGATTTTAATTTCACTTAGAGCTCATTTGCCCAAGGTTTGCGCGAACCTTGGGCAAAATTTTACTGCGCAAAGGAGCGCAAATGCTAATCATCAACGCAAAATTACCAACTAAAAATCTAAAAATCACAAAATCTCTCTCGCAGTTGATTCAGGGCTTTCTTTATCGCTATCTGCCGGCTTCGGAGCACGTAGGATACAGGCACGAATCAAGCGGTAAAATTTTTAAACGCACGGTGTTTGATTTTATCTTGCGAGGAGAGGACTTGCGCGTGCGATTTGCTTCATGCGAGCCGGAGTTTGAACGTAAAATCGCGCTAGCAGTGCTAAAAGACGGGCTAAGCTTGGGTGAAATTCTATTTACGCAAACTACCGTCGAAGCGAAAAATCATAAAATTTGCGAGAACGAAACTATTGTGCAAGGCTACGTGGCGTGCGCAGTAAGCGGGCTTTTGGGGCATAAAGTCTATTTGCAGCCGCAAGATAGCAGGCATTTAGAGATGATGAAGACGAATATTTTACAGCGATTTGAGACGATTATGGGGCGAAAATATGATGGTGAAATGGAATTAAATTTATTGTGGCAAAAGCCGGGTGAATCTGCGAAATTCTATTACGGCAACAACCGCGAGCCGGTATATGCGTGGCAGGCAAGATGGAAAATTGTAGCTAATGCAGAACTAATAAATTTGATCCTTGGCGCGGGCGCTGGAAGCGGGTGCATGAACTACGGAGTAGGGGTTTTGGAGGTTGTAAAGCAAGACTGCATTAAAGCACAAATTTCAAATCCTAAAAAGGATGATTGCTTGCTTTAAAACCGATTGTATAATAAAAATTTAAAAAAGGCAAATTATTTCATTAAAACACAATAACTATTGACAATATAATTAAAATTAGTTATAATTCACCTATGTTTTAGAAAGGATAAATTTTTGGGCGATATAGTTAAAATTTTTTCTAGTATCGGCGAAATTTATGATAAACAGAAAACTAAAATTAACAACAAGAGCTACGAATACGATGCTATTAAAATTTATCTTTGTGATATTAAAAGTAAAGAAATATCGGTAAATAATAATATTTCAAGAGACGATTTAATAGTTTGTAGATTTGGCATAGGCGCGAATTCTGGCAATTTGTTCCCTAATGTCCAATTCATTAGCAAAGCCGTAAAAGACGATACTCCTAAATTTATAAAAGGAATTTTAAAAGCCGTAAAAAATATGCTCTCTTGCTTCAATCCTGACGATATCAAAAATGATAAAATATTAACGGATTTATCTAGCTTAAACGAGAGCTTTTTTGATGATATTTTAAGTGAAATTACAACTCTACAAGAAGAGCCTAAGAAAAAGGGCATGAAAGTAGCTACTTTTTTTGCATTATCTTGGGAGGGTAGACCGATTTCAGCGTATTTCAAAAATATTTTTACGAGTCATTTAAGCGATAGCGATAATGGTAAAACTGCCAAAATTTATGGTTATGATATGCTTACAAATAGTATGGGTATCGGCGGAGATGCGAATTTGGCGTTTTGTTCCGTAAATGAGCTACCGACTGCTTTACAAGACATTAAAGTTAGATTACTACCTCTAAATGGCGCTAATGCAAATTTGGTTAAAAACGGTTTTATGGCAATTGATAAGGAATTATCTTTTAATTTTTACGGGGATAAAATGGCGGTCTTACCGACGTTAATGGTAAATGATGCAAATTTATTAGAAAAAATAGTGGAAATTTTAAAAGATCCGAGCGAAAAGAAAAAAGATCTGCAAGGCATACAAAATATCGAAGAAAGTATTAATTACGAGTTGGAATTCGTAGCTAAAGCACAAGTAAATATGCCCGTGCTAAATACAATTCTATTTTATAAAAAAAGCAATGCCGCGGTTAATGTATTATTGCAAATAGATGATGTATTGCCGTCTTATATTTCTAAAATTTCCGATTTAATGGGTAGATATAATATTAGGGCGATTAGGCGAAAAGATAGTAAAGATCAACAAGACGATACTATTTACATGCAAAATTTATTTCTTAAAAACATCGACATTATGAATTTTTTATTATCGCAAAATAGGATGAATTTAGATGATATGATGGAAAAATATGCTGCTTTGATTTATAAAGGCAATATTAACTCTAGTTATGCGTCAAAAATAGAATGGGGATTTTATTTTAATCGCGTTAAGACATATCAAAATAGAAGTATAGAAAGTATCGAAAAATATCAAAATTTCTTTAATGAAATAGGTGCTTTAAATGAAAAAATATCATTTGCAAGGGAGGTTAATTTGCAAGGCTTAAGCGATAAAAAAGAGCTAATAAGCTCGATTTTGAAAAATAGCGAATTTCTAAAAGATAATGAAGTATTGCAGAGTTCATATTTGCTAGGAATGATGTCTGCAGGGTTGATAAATCGCCAATTTGCTATTAGCAAAAATAGTTCATTTGAAAAATGGCTGAATAATGCCGGACTAATTACGAAAGAGCTGTTAGAACGGATTTGGACCAAGTGCGATGAAACTAACAAAAAACTCTCCAATGTATCGCGAGGAAAAAGAAGCGCTAATATAGAAATCATGCGCGATATTTTGATTGGAATTTTACCAAGTGCGTTTTTATCTCAAAAGCGGGTTAAGAGCGCTTATGTAACGCTAGCTTTTGCTATGGGCGGAAGTGATTTTACGAAATATATTAAAGATAACACTCAAGGAGACGAGTAATGAAAAAGAAGGAAATTCTATTTCTTTGGGACGGCGAAAATTTTAATCCAAACGGCGATATGCTAAGAGATAACGCTCCTAGGATAGACGATGAGACGGGTATAGCAGAAGTTACTGATGTACGTATAAAGCGAACAATTAGAGATGAAATTATGAAAAAAGACGAAAGTACGATTTTCATTAAAGAGTATAAAAGAGATGAAAATATATTAGATTGCAAAAGCGCAATACGTGAAGTAATTAACGTGAAGCAAGAAAAAATCGAGATTGAAAAAGAAATTTTATCTAAATTTATTGATATTCGCGCATTTGGTGGGGTTTTGCCGATATCGGATAAAGATGAGATGAAAAAAGAAGGCATAAAAACAGCAGGAATTCAATTTGTTGGACCCATTCAGTTTAGAATGAGCAGATCGCTTCATAGAGTTGCGATAGAGCATATAAAAGGCACCGGCGCGTTTGCAAGTGGTAGCGATAAGGCAAATAAAACGTTTAGAGAAGAAGATTTTTTAAATTATGCAATCTTTGCAACTTACGGAATAGTGGATAATCATAGTGCAAAGATTACGAATTTGAGCGAAGATGATGTGAAAGTGATTTTAAGAGCGCTTTGGAGCGGGACTAAAAATTTAATTACTCGCACGAAAATGGGTCAGATGCCTAGATTTATGCTAGTAATTACATATAAAAATGATACTTTCGCTGGAGATTTAAATAACTGTATAAGTATAAATAGTAGCAAAGAAGACGTAGAGATAAGAAGTATAAATGATTTTACGATTGATTTTTCTAGATTGAAAGCTAAACTTACCAGATACGCGCAAGAGATCGAAAAAATAGAGTATATGAGCGATTTTGACTTCGAGCAAAATAACAGATCACAATTTGATAGTAATTGGATAAAAATAGGATTTTAAATGGATATAATAGCTTTTGAGCTATCGGGAGATTATGCGCATTTTTCTCATCCGGCTACTATCTACTCATCTCTTACATATCCGGTGCCGCCAAAGACTGCCGTAATGGGGTTTTTGGGGGCGATTATAGGTGAAATGAATTATTTTAAATTTAACGATATAGGTTATAGCGTTATTTTAAGTTCACAATTTCGCAAAAAAACTATGATTTTTAACGGTATAAAATTTGCTCTATCGTCAAGTATGCATATCGAACAAGGCTATCAAGATTCTAGCGAGAAAAAGCAGTTTTATAAAGAGCTAATAAAAGATCCTAGATATGTCATATTCGTTGATTTAAGTGCTTTAAACGCTTCTTATAAAGAAAATATAATCGACAGCTTAAAAGCTCATAGATGTGTCTTTACGCCATATTTAGGTATAAATTTTTGTATAGCGGATTTTAAATATATCGAGATAAAAAATTGTGAATTGGTTCATGAAAAAGAAAGTTTTATAGATACGTTCGTTTTGATGGACGATTTTATATTTGATGCACAAAGCTTTGATATCAGACTTACTACGGCTAGAATGGCTTGCGGATGCGAAGAGGGTCGAATTTTTAAGGATTTTAAAGATTTCGTTATTAAGTTAAGCGGCAATAGTCAAATCAAAGCAAAGAATAGAGGAAATATTTATCAAATAAATGACTACAAGGTCTACTTTGCAAAGTGAGCCGCTATCGCATCCTAATAAACTGCTAATAAAGCATATAACAAATATGCTTGCTGAAGCGGATAGTAGGCTTTTACAATGCGTTAAAATTTATCACGATATAGCCAAGCTAAAAACTAATTTTCAAATTTATATCAAAAATCCTACCGAAAAAATTGCAGATAAAAATCATGCTTTATTATCTGCTTGCATATTTTTACTAAATTCAGAATTTAATGAGCTAGATACGGCTTTTGGGTTTTTATCCATCGTATCACACCATGGAAATGTAGAAAATTTTTGCGAGCTTACAACGCAAAATAAAAATTTCGGCAAATATTTTGAGAGCTCGAAGGAACTAGGCTTTTGGGATGAAGTCGTAGATAAAGCTTTAGGTTTAGAAATTTACAAAGATATTAAAAGGGATAAAAATGAGCTTTTAATTAAAGCTAAACATTTAAGAGAATATTTCAAATTTGCGAAAAAGAAGTTTGATTACGATGACTTTTTAAATTTCAAAGACATATTTTCGTCGCTTATTTATAGTGATAAATATGAAGCTATTTTTAATCAAAGAATTCCTGTTTCTAAACCGGCGAATTCTAATACGATCGAAAAATATATCAAAGCCCTGGAAAATCGTAAGCCAAATGCGAAAAGAAGCGAGTTTAGAAAATTTGTTTTAAATAATTTCGATGTAAATCATAATCTTTTTACTTTAACTGCGCCTACAGGCTACGGTAAGACTTTGACTGCGCTAAATTTTGCCGCTAAATTTAATAAAGAACGTATTATTTACGTGCTGCCGTTTACGGCTATCATAGATCAAGTTTATGATGAGATAAAAGAGATTTTCAAAGACGATAAAAATATATTAATTCATAAAATTCATCACAAAACTACGATAGATGAAAGCACCCCGCAAGATCGCTATTCTAAAGTTAAATTTTTGATGGATTCTTTTAGCGGAGATATTAACGTAACTACGCTATATCAATTTATATTTGCACTCTTTGGAAACAAAAATAAAGATAGCGTAAAATTTAACCGATTAAAAAATAGTGTAATAATAATCGATGAGGCGCAGGCAGTACCGTATAAGTTCAGGGCGGATTTTATGAAACTTTGCGAGATGATGGCGGAGAAATTTGGCTGCATTTTTATCTTTATGTCCGCCACGATGCCTATTGTTGATACGACTAAATTTAAAGAAATTTCAAATTTAGATTATTTCAAAGACCAAAATAGATACGTTTTAAAGTGGTTTGATGGTGACGAGAGTGCTTTAAAAGATAAGATTAAACAATCGGCAAAAGGCAAAAATACACTAGTCGTCGTAAATACCATTAAAAAAGCGCAAGAGCTATTTTTGGAATTTTACGACGGATTTAAAGTTTTTTGCCTAAACGGATATATGTGCGACGATCACAAACGAAAAAATATCGAAAATATAAAAGATGCAATTGCTAAAAATAAAAGTGGGCACGGTGATCCGATCTTGCTAATTTCTACGCAGTCTATCGAAGCTGGCGTGGATTTGGATTTTGATGTCGGATTTAGAGAGATAGCGCCCATTAGCTCGATTATCCAAACTGCCGGTCGTATAAATAGAAATTTTGCAGCTCTGGGAGAATTATACGTATTTAACGATATTTGCGACTACTCCGATCTCATTTACGGTGATTTAAAACGCATTAGCGATAATATTTTGGTAAAAATTCTAAAGCAAAGAGATATCATCGAAAGCGAAATTTTAGATATTTCCACTAGGTATTTCAGCGCCATAAAGCAAAGCCTAGAGAGTTTATTTTTGGCGGAGCAGATGCAAGAGCTCGGATTTTACGATATAAACGAAAAGATTAGCGAGGCGATGGATGATGGGCTTAAAATTTTAGTAATAATTGAGCCAAAAGAAGATTATATTAAAGAATTTCAAAATGAAATTTTTGAAATCAATAAGCTTGATATGGACAAATTTAATAAGAAAGATATATTTACGAATACTATTAAGAAAATTAATAGATTTGGTGTAAATATCACAGAATTTGATGCAAAGCGTTTAAATATAAAGCGTATTGATGGGCTAAAAGATGTCTATTATTTACCATTCGGCGATACTTCGTACAATAATAATTTTGGGATTAAAAAGGATGCCGCCTTAAATCTCAAGAATGAGTTTTTCGACTAATGTTTTGCAAGGACCAAATTACCGGCACGCTTGTGAATTATTACGTCACCTGTAAGCGCGAAGCGTGGCTTTACGGACACTATATTCACGCCAATCAGGAAGATGAAAACATGCTGATGGGCAAGGCGCTAGCAGACATCAAAGAGGGCGGTTTGCAGGAATTCGCATTTTCAAATTTGAAATTCGACAAGTTTTCCAAGCAGCGCGGACATTATCTCATCACCGAATATAAAAAGAGCCTAAAAAATCCAGAAGCAGGCAAGATGCAGCTGCTTTTTTATATCTATCTTTTAAAAATAGGCTTAAATTTAAAAGAGGTAAAAGGCAAATTAATTAGCGGCAAAACCGTCATAGCGATTGAGGATAGCGCTGAAAATTTCACTAAAATCGAAACAATTCTAAACGACATTGTCACCCTTGTGAATGAGTTAAAGCCGCCTAAATTTAGCCCGCAAAAGATTTGCGAGAGTTGCGCTTATCGTGATTATTGCATTTAGGAGAT
>CAUSEA010000008.1:0-59542 GCA_963530525.1 uncultured Campylobacter sp. | reverse complement strand
ATTCCCAGACGATTCATTGCGGCGACATCGAGACCAACTACGACCTGCAAAAAGCGACCGAAGTCAAGCGCAAGGCGGATATGATCGTGAAATATTGCCAAAAGCATGGATATGAGAATAAATTTTTATTCCAGGGGCAGAAAATGGCTCTTGGCGTGGGCGAAAGCGAGATAGAGCTAATTAAAGACCGATTTGAGAAATTTAAAGAGCTTTATCCGTATCTGCAACTTTTCGACAAGGAAGCACTTAAGAAAATTGAGCCCAAGCTAGTTTTTGACGGACGCGGCGAGGAAAGAGCGGAAAATATCGCCGCGATGGGCGTGCAATCGGGAGTTTACACGACGATCGATTACGGCGCGATGGCGAATTCCTTCGTACAAAACGCTAAAAACGTAGAGGGTAAAACCTGCGATCTGTACCTAAACACCGAAGTGCAAAACATCACTAAAGTAGGTGATAAGTTCTATATCCGCACCGCAAATAGACTCTCGCTAAGCGCTGATTTCGTAGTCGTAGATGCGGGCGCCCACTCGCTGTGGCTCGCGCACAAAATGGGGCTGGGGCAGGATCTCAGCACGATTTGCATCGCTGGCAGCTTCTATCTAACCAAGCAAAAGCTTCTAAACGGCAAGGTTTACATGGTGCAAAACCCAAAGCTTCCATTTGCTGCGCTTCACGGCGACCCCGATCTTTTGGCGGACGGCTGCACGAGATTTGGTCCTACCGCGCTTACGATGCCGAAGCTTGAGCGCTACAAGGGCTGTCGTTCGGTGCCGGAATTTTTTCAGTCATTAAATTTTGACATGGATGTAGCCAAGGTTATTTGGCAAAATTTTGGCGATAGCGAGGTAAGGGACTTCTTAATCCGAAATATAGGCTTTGAGATACCGATTTTAGGCAAAAAGCTTTTCGTCAAAAATGCGCGCAAGATCATACCTAGCATCCGCGAGGAGGATATTTACTACGCCAAGGGCTTTGGCGGCGTGCGTCCGCAAGTAATCTCACACTCGCAAAAAAAGCTGCTTTTAGGCGAAGCAAGAATAGGCGAAAATCCAGGGATTATCTTTAATATGACCCCAAGTCCCGGCGCTACGAGCTGCCTAGGCAACGCACTTCGCGACGCAAAAAGTGCCTGCGAATATTTGGGAGCGAGCTTTGATGATGCAAAATTTGACGCGGAAATGATGCAATAAAGAGGAATTTTTAATTTTGCTCGGGCAAGAATTTTGAAATTTTAATTCGGCGAGGGTTTTAGAATTTTGCTCGCGCTTCACATATATAGGGGATTTTAAAATTTCACCATGCCGTAGAATTCTAAAATCCTCCCGCGCCATAAAATTTTAAAATTCCTTCGTCTAACGAATTTTAAAATTTAGAAATTTCAAAATTTTGCGTAAAATTTCGCCTAATGCGGCGATAAAATTTTAAATTTAAAGGAGAAAAGATGCTTAAAAAAACCAAAATTTTAGCGACCATCGGACCCGCAAGCGACAGCGAAGAGATGATGAGCGCGATGGTAAAGGCAGGCTGCAACGCCTTTAGGATGAACTTCAGCCACGGCACGCACGAGTATCACGAGTCAAATTTAGACAAAATCCGCGCCGTAGAAAAGAGCTTGGGCGTGCGCGTAGGCGTCTTTCAGGACATCAGCGGTCCAAAGATCCGCGTCGGCAAGCTTGAGGAAAATTTTAAACTAAAAACGGGCGATAAAATCACCTTCCTTCCTCGCGAAATGATCGGCAAAAAGACTGCAGAAGGCGAATACGAGCTGTGCATCAACCACCCAGAAATTTTGCCGCTGATGAAGGCGGGCGAGTTCATCTACCTCTACGACGGCTCGATCCGCGCCAAGGTAGTCGCGGTAAGCGAGCAAGGCGTGCGGGCGGTGCTCGAAAACGACGGCTTTTTAAGCTCGAATAAAGGGGTGAACTTCCCAAACACCCGCCTAAATATCGACGTCATCACGCAAAAAGACCTCGAGGATCTGCGCTGGGGCGCGGCGCACGGCGTAAATTTCGTAGGCATCTCCTTCGTGCAGTCGCAAAACGACATCCTACGCGTGCGCGAAATTTTAAACTCTCTGGGCTCAAAAGCTAAAATTTACGCCAAGATCGAGAAATTCGACGCGGTCGAAAATATTGAAAAGATCATCGAAGCAAGCGACGGCATAATGGTCGCGCGCGGAGATCTGGGCATTGAGATGCCGTTTTATGAGATCCCGCGCATCCAAAAGCGCATCATCGCCCTAGCCAACGCCCGCTCAAAGCCCGTCATTACCGCCACGCAGATGATGCTTAGCATGACCGAGCACGAGCGCGCCACCAGAGCCGAGATCAGCGACGTCGCAAACGCCGTGCTCGACGGCACCGACGCCGTGATGCTAAGCGAGGAGAGCGCCATCGGTAAAAACCCCGCAGCCGTGGTCGCCGCGATGAGCGAGACGATCCGCGAGACCGAAAAAATCTATCCTTACGATAAATTTAACGATTACAACTTCTACGACGAGACCGATATGATCACTTCAAGCACCGCAGCGCTTGCCGCAAGGCTGGGTGCGGGCGCGATACTTTCGATCACGGGCTCGGGGCGCTCAGCGATCAAACTCGCACGCAACCGCGCTAAAATCGACATTATCGCAATCGCGCACGACGAGCAGACCGCGCACGCGCTAAGTCTCGTGTGGGGCGTAAATCCCGCGATGGTTAAGGAAAAAACGAGTATCAACTCGCTGCTCGCACGTATCATAAACGAGGCTCTGCAGCGCGGGCTCATCGAAGAAGGCGGCACCTACGTGATGACGGCGGGCTTTCAAAGCGGCCATCCCGGCAGCACCGACTATATCCGCATCATCAAAAAAGATCAGATCGATTTCTACCGCGACGCGGCGAAAACGGGCTTTGAAAGTAAAATTTAAAGCGTAGCCAAAGGCCTTAAAGTCAGAGGCTGCAGCTAAATTTAATTTCGCTACGAGATTATGAGCAGCAACATCGCGTTTATGTCGTGATAGAATTTGCTAAATTTAATTCCATTGCGAAATGACGGTGCAGGATTTAGCCGCTAAAGCTTTGGTTCATTTCGACGGCTTTTATTTCACGCAGACCAAGAACGAACGCGCGAACATTTACGCCATTGATTTCATGGCTCACCGCGGACTGGCAAATTTATTTTATGCGACACCGCGCAATGCCGCGGTCGGTTTATAGCCGCATTCAGCGATAAATGACTAGCATACGACGCTTAAAAGGGTGAAATTTAAATTTAAAATTTGCAGATAAAATTCTACGCCAAAAGCCGACGAGGGTGCGACAAGATTATGGCAAGATTATAATTAAAAGGTAAAATTTGAAAACTGAACTAGAAAATTCCGCGCAAGAAACCTTGGCGCAAAAGCAAGAAAATCCTGGCAAAAATCGCTTCAGCGCGCGCAGTCTGTGGCTGATATTTGCCGCGATTTTTAGCGCGGTTGCGGCGACGTTTTGTTGTCTGCCCGCGCTCTTATTTTTGATTTTTGGCGCGAGCTTTTCCATTTTTTCAGGCGCAGAGGCTTTCGGCAACTACCGCGCGCCGCTTTCTGCGTTAGCACTTTTTTGCTTCGCGCTTTCTGCATTTTTCTTTTTCAAAAAGCCGCGCGCATGCTCGCTGCAAAGCGGGCGTAAAAAATGGATTTTAATCTACGCGCTTTTAGGAGCCTTGCTCGCCTTTATGCTTACATATCCTGAAATTTTAGGAGGGCTTTATGCGTAAAATTTTATTTTTGATACTTGGATTTACGGCGCTTTTTGCTGACAAAGAGGTTAAAATTTACGTGGAAAAAATCCACTGCCCGCTCTGCACTGCGATCGTGCGAAAGGCGCTTTTGCAAACGCCAGGCGTGATAAGTGCGAAGGTTTTGCAGCAGAGCAAAACCGCAACCGTCGCGGCAAAAGATGACGCAAACGAGACCGCGATGCTTGAGGCGATCGCAAAAACGGGCTATGAGGGCGTAATCGTAAAATAAAAATCCCCGGCAAAATTCGGACTAAATTTTAAATAAAATTCTTGCTAAATTTCGGTAAAATTCCTGCGATTTGCGTAAAATTTCATTTTGCGCAGCTTGCCTGCAGTGTAAGCTAGCGCGATTGATAGAATTCTGTGCGTATTTTGCGGAAGCGCTATGTCGGCGCGGTCGCTTTTAAATTTAACGGGTGTGTCGCAATAACGCGCGGATATAATAAATTCAAAAGGAGCGAACATGCAAAAAAACGAGGTTATGAGCGATTTTAAGAGGCTGTGCGAGATACCGCACTGCAGCTGTGAAACGGAGCAGATGAGGGAGTTTTTGGCGGATTTTGCGCGCTTCCAGGGCTTTAGCGTGAGCGTCGACGAGGCGGGCAACATCCACGCCGTAAAGGGCGAGCCTAAAATCTGCCTGCAAAGCCACTACGATATGGTCTGCGTGGGTGCGGCGCCGAATTTGCAGCTCATCGAGGAAAGCGGCATCCTAAGAGCGAAAAACTCGAGCTTGGGCGCTGACGACGGCATCGGAGTGGCGATGATGATGGGCGCGATGCGGGAGTTTGCGAATTTAGAGTGTCTATTTACCAACGACGAAGAGGTCGGGCTCGTGGGCGCAAATACATTTAAAGGTAAAATTTTATCGCCGAATTTGCTAAATTTAGACAGCGAAGAAGACGACCGCGTGACGCTGGGATGTGCCGGCGGCATAAACGTAAGCGCAAAAATCGGTGCCGCGAGCGTCAAAAAGAGCGGTAAAATCTACGAGATCGGCGTCACCGGGCTTAGCGGCGGACACTCGGGCAACGAGATACATAAAAATATCCCAAATGCAACGAAGCTGCTGGCGAAATTCCTAGCCGAGGAGGGCTGCGAGCTGATTAGCCTGGACTTTGGCGAGAGGAGCAACTCGATCCCCGCAAACGCCGTGTGCAAGGCGCTATGTGCGCATGAGCCGGCGCAGCGCGGCCTGGCGTGGGTGAAAAGCCTCGGCGAAGGCGAAGCGGACGTGCTGGTAAATAGCGGCAAAATTTTGGCGCTAATTAACTCATTTGCCCAGGGCGTGCGCAGCTACGATACGCAGCTTGACATGGTAAATGAGAGCATAAATCTCTCGACCGTTAAGCAAAAAGAGGGCGTGATCGAGTTTGACTTTTTCGCTCGCGCAATGAAGCGAGAGGGGCTCGAAAATCTTGGCTTTGAGACCGCTACGCTAGCTAGCGCGCTGGGTTTTGATGTGAGAGTAACCGACCGCTCGGCGAACTGGGCGCCGCACGTCAGCGACTTCGCACATCTAGTTCTTGAAGAGCTGCAAAAACAAAAGCCGCAGGCCAAATTTGCCGCCGTGCACGCAGGCCTTGAGTGCGGCGTACTGGTTGCAAAACAACCCGAGCTGCAAGCCTGCTCCATAGGCCCGAACATCCACTCGCCTCACTCCGTGAACGAGCACTGCGAGATAGCGTCGGTGGAGATGATGGCGGAAGTCGTAAGAAATATAATCGCTAGACTGCAATAAATTTAGCGGCTTGTCTTTTTGTCCTATACTTCGTTGGATTTAAATTTTACTCGGTCACTACCGACTAGGTAGCTCCCGCCCTTAAATTTTAAATCTGCCTCGTCGAGAACAAAAATACTTCGCCTTAGCTTCTTGCATTACAAATTTGATTTTAAAATTTGCAGCGATTTTTATAAAATACAGATCATAATAAACACAGCTACCAAGAATCAAAATTTTAAAATTTCGTCAAATTTAAGCTCGCATTTGCAGGTTAAAATTTTACGGAAAATTCTTATCCTTGCTGCTGCACAGCTCGTTTAAAAAGCACTCCTTGCAGTTCGGCTTGATCGCCTTACAGGTGTAGCGGCCGAAAAGCACCATGCCTTGGTGCAGCTTGCCAAGATCGGTTTTAAAAGCCTCGCTCAGATCGTGCTCCGTAAGCTCGGGCGTCTTTGCACGACTCAGCCCCAGGCGATGCGCGACGCGAAAGACATGCGTATCCACCGCCATTACGTTTGCGCCCGCGCCCTCTAAAAGCACGACGTGAGCGGTCTTTTGCCCCACGCCCGCAAGAGATTTTAGCCCCGCTTCATCAAGCGGCACGACGCCGTCAAAGTCGCGAACCACCGCCTGCGCCATTTTGATTAAATTTACCGCTTTGTTGTTGTAGAAATTGCACGAGCTAATTAGCAGCTTTACGCTTGCCAGATTGGCCTTTGCGAGCTCCTCAACGCTAGGAAATTCCACAAAAAAGCGCGGCGTGATCAAATTTACCCGCTTGTCGGTACACTGCGCGCTAAGCATCACGCAGACCAAAAGCTGATAGGTGTCTTTAAATTTCAGCTCGCTGCGCTCTTCCGCGAAGTTTTGCAGAATTCTCTTTTTTATCTCTAAAACATCTTTTTTACTTCTCATTTGCATTTCCTCAAGGCGGAATTCTACCCTAAAATTCTAAAGTACAGTTTGATTGTTAACAACTTTGAGTTATAATCGCCGTTAAAATTTTTTTAAGGAATTATAATGAAAAAAGTTTTATTTACAGCACTTAGTTTGGCTGCCGCTATCAGCCTTAACGCTACCGTTTACGCTACCGTAAATGGCAAAGACGTAACCGAAAAGGAGCTTGCTCCGCTACTTCAAGGCATAGGCAATGTAGATATCGCCGCTCTTAATGCCGATCAAAAGAAGGAGCTTATCGATAAAGGCATCGATCTGATGCTGCTAACGGATGAAGCCAAAAAATCGGGTGTTATGGATGAGGACGTTTATAAAAAAGAGCTTGAAATCGTAAAAGATAACTTAGCACTTCGCGTATGGCAGGCTAAAGAAGCCAGCAAAATAAACATCGACGATAAAGAAATAGCCGATTTTTATAACAAAAATAAAGCGCGCTTTACCGAGCCTGCGAGAATCAAAGCGGCTCAGATCGTCGTTAAAACTGAAGCCGAGGCAAACGATATTATTAAGCAGTTAAAAGGGCTTAGCGACAGTGCGCTATTTACTAAATTTGCAGAGCTTGCCAAAGCTAAATCTATCGATCCGCAGGCTAAACAAACCGGCGGCGAGCTAGGCTGGATGCCTAGCGATCAGGTTAAGCCTTTTGCCGATGCGATCTCTAAGATAAAAGATGGTCAAATCACTACTAAAGCGATTAAAAGCAGGGTCGGATATCATGTCGTGCTAAAAGAGGAATCTCAAGCTAAAAAGCAGTTAAGTCAAAGCGAGGCAAAGCCTTTTATAGAGCGCGTACTTAGACAGCAAAAAGCGGCGAAAGTAGTCGAGCAAAAAGCGGCAGATCTTCACAAAAACGCTAAAATCGAGTATAAATAATATAGGAGCTAAAGATGGGCGTTTTAGATATAGTAAAACCGGGCGTTTTAAGCGGCGATGACGTAAGTAAGGTCTATGCGTATGCGAAGCAACAGGGCTTTGCGATCCCTGCGGTAAACGTAGTGGGGAGCAACTCCATAAACGCCGTCTTGGAAAGCGCTAAAATCGCAAATTCGCCCGTAATAATTCAGTTTAGCAACGGCGGCGCGGCGTTTTATGCGGGCGCTACTTGCCCTAATGCCGCAGTTTTAGGCGCTATTGCAGGCGCACGTCAAGTGCATGCTTTGGCAGCTCATTATGGCGTTGCGGTGATTTTGCATACTGATCATGCCGCGAGGAAGCTGCTTCCGTGGATTGACGAGCTCATCGAAGCTAATGCCGCTCATAAAAAAGCTCACGGTGTGCCGCTTTTTAGCTCGCACATGCTCGATCTTAGCGAGGATGATTTGGAGTTAAATTTAGCGACCTGCGAGAAGTATTTGGAAATTTTAAGCGATCTTGGAATTTCGCTTGAGATCGAGCTTGGCGTCACAGGCGGCGAAGAGGATGGCGTCGATAATACCGGCGTCGATAACGCGCGGCTTTACACCCAGCCCGCAGATGTCGCGCTTGCTTACGAGCGACTTGGCAAAATCAGCGATAGATTCAGCATTGCAGCGAGCTTCGGTAACGTCCACGGCGTGTATAAACCGGGCAATGTCGTGCTGAGACCCGAAATTTTAAAAAATTCGCAAAAATTCGTGCGCGAGAAATTTAATCTGCAATCTGAAAAACCCGTAAATTTCGTCTTTCACGGTGGCAGTGGAAGCGAGACCTCCGACATCAAGGCAGCCGTAAGCTACGGCGTCGTTAAGATGAATATCGACACTGACACGCAGTGGGCATTTTGGGACGGCGTTCGCGCTTATGAGGCCAAAAATCGCGGCTATTTGCAAGCTCAAATCGGCAATCCGGAAGGCGAGGACAAGCCAAATAAAAAATTCTACGATCCTCGCAAATGGCTGAGAGCAGGCGAGCAGAGTATGGTGGCGCGCTTGCAGGTCGCATTTGACAATCTAAATTGCCTAAATAGGAACTAATATGGATCGCCCGAATAACGAAGTGCTCGATATCACGCTACCTGAGGCGAAGGAGCGCTCGTTAGCGGGCGTTTTTTTTAAGATTGCAGCTCTGCCTATCGCGGTTTTTGTGGTGTTTTTGCTGGGCTATTTGGGGCTTATCGGGCTGAAGGTAGAGACGCACTCGATCCTAATGCTTGCGGTTTTGCTCATTATTGCACTAATTTTAGCTCGTCATAATGCAGAATATGGCTGCTTAAATTTTCAAAATAATATCGATGATTTCAAGCGTGAGCTGAAAAATTACATCGTCGCCAATCTCCTAAGTATCGGCGGCAAGAAAAAATCAGATGCCAGCTTTGATCTTTTTGTGGATGAATACGGCTACTCACTGCGTAATCAAAACTACGCTTCCGTCGCGTCGGCAGTCTTTCCGATGCTTGGAATTTTAGGAACTTTCATCTCGATTGCGATTTCGATGCCGCACTTTTCCTCAAGCAATATCGATGGGCTCGAAACCGAGATCGCGCAGCTTCTAGGCGGCGTAGGTACGGCGTTTTACGTCTCGATCTATGGAATTTTCTTAGCGCTTTGGTGGATATATTTTGAGAAAAAAGGCATTAGCAAATATGAGCGACTGCTCATCAAATACAAAAATTCCACTAAAAATTTCTTCTGGAACAAAGACGAGATCACGCAGGGCTATCTGAGTGAAATTTTAAACGCCAATTCTGAAATTTCGCGCTCATTTGCAATGATGAGCTCTACGAATTTTACTGAAAGGCTAAACCGCCTAATCGATGAAAAAATCGGCGCTTTTGAAAGCGTGATGGAAGCCGAGAAGCGAAGTATGGCGATTACACAAGAAGAGCTTGAAAAAGCAGGCGAGATGATCCAAAGGACAAATCTCGCTCACGGCGAGTTAGATAAGAGCTTCGCTCAAATTTTATCTGCGCTCAAGTCTGTGTCTGCAAGCCTAATCGAAATTCAAAACGGAATTTCCGCGCAGTATCTAAGCCAGTCTAAGACTTTAACGGACGGGCAAGTCGAGCTGGCTAACGTTACGAGTGCATTAAGCGCTCAAATCAAGAGCCTAAATGCTTCCTTGGGAGGGTTTGCGGGCGAAATTTCAAGTTCGCAGAATGCTTACGCCGCTAAAATTGACGCTAGCTTTAAGGGGCTAAGCGCGGATTTGAAGGCGCTTTTAGCTGGAGAGGGCGCTGCGCGGACGAGCAACGAAAGTATCATCGAAGAGCTTCGAAAAACGCTTGCGAGCATCGATGAAAAAGCACTTTTAGATGAAAACGAATAACGAAGAAAAAGAGACCTTTTGGATCGCGTACGCCGATTTGATGGCGGGACTGCTTTTTGTTTTCGTGCTTTTAGTAGGCGGCATCATCGTCAAATACTTCCTCACGCAAAGCAACCTGCAAGAGAAAGAAAGTCAAATTTCAAGCGCGCTAGCAAGCCTGCAAAGCCAGGAGAAAAAAAGCGCCGAGCTTGAGGCGCTGAATAAAATTTTTAGCGACCAGCTCGAGAAGCTAAATATCGAAAACACCGACCTTCGCAAGCAAAATTCCATCTACTTCATACAGATCGAAGATCTGACCGAGATGGCGGAGAAGCTGAAAAAAGAGAATTTAGACATCAACTCGCTTCTGCAAAAAGCGCGCGACGACGCCAACGCTACGATCAGTCAAAACGAGCTTAAAATCGCCTTTTTGCTCGATCAACTCACGCAGAAGCAGAGCGATTTTAATAAAATTTTACAAGACCTCAACGTCACGAAAAACCGCATCCGCAACCTCACGGGAATGAAGGTCAAGATCATCGCCGATCTAAAGGAGAAGCTGGGCGGCAAGATCCGCATCGATAACGAAAGCGGCGCGATGACGCTAAGCTCGTCGATCCTTTTCGACAAGGGCTCAAGCGAGCTGAAAGAGGGCGCCAAAGAGACGCTCCGCTCGACGCTGCAGAGCTATTTCGCTGCGCTTTTGAATAACGACGAAATTCGCGAAAATTTAGATCAGATCATCATCGAAGGGCACACGGACAGCGACGGCGGGTATTTGTATAACCTCGAGCTGTCACAAAACAGAGCGTTTGCCGTGATGGATTTCATCAACTCGTGGAATAAAGATGAGCGACTGCAAAAATATCTCATCGCTAGCGGTCGCAGCTACACGCAGCCCGTGATGCGCAGAGGCGTCGAGGACAAGGATGCCAGCCGCCGCATCGAGATCAAATTTACCCTTTCAAACAAAGAGGCGATGGAGGAGATTAGGAAATTTTTGCAGTTCGACGCGAACGCTACGAATTAGAAGCTCGCTTCTAACGGCTTGCTCGAAATTTCAACCTGCAAAAAAGAGGGCTTAAAATTTTAAAATTCTTAAAGAATTAATGGCTCATCTGAAATTTCAATGGCGGCGCGAAACATATCCTTTTATTTTGGCGCGAACGTCATAAATTGGCGCTCGCTAAATTTTTCGCAGCGTTTACGCAGTATCTGCCGCGGCGGAATGGGTTTAAATTTTAAACCCGCGTCTTTTGCCGCGCTTTTAGTGCTGCCGCGTGGATAATATAGTTTAAATTTAGACCTTTAAATTTAAGCCGCAAATTTAAACGGGCTCACGGGCAGCTTAAAATTTAAATGAATTAAAAGCCTTGTTCGTTTAGTTTTTTATAGTTGTCGCAACCAAGTTGATCACCCAAATCGCAAGCCTTGCTGAAGTATTTTTTTGCCATACTTATATTCTGACTTATGCCTTTTCCTAAATAATATGAAATTCCGATATTATAGCATCCGCTTCCATCTTTTAAATTGCAAGCTTTTAGATATAGTTCATTTGCCTTTTTATAATCTTGCTTTACGCCTTTGCCAGAGCTATACAAAACTCCTAGATTATAGCACCCTTTGCCATATTTCAAATCACAAGCCTTAGAATATAACTCATTTGCTTTATTATAGTTTTGTTCTACACCTTCTCCTTGTTCATATAAAAACCCTAGATTGTTGCATCCTGCGTCATATTCTAGGTCGCAAGCTTGAGAATATAGCTTGCTTGCTTTTTTATAATCTTTATTCATGCCTTTGCCGTGTTCATATAAAATTCCAAGATTAGTACATCCTATGCCATATCCTAAATTACAAGCTTTAGAATACAATTCACTCGCTTTTTTATAATCTTGTTTTTCATATAAAGCCCCTAGATCATTACATCCTAACCCATATCCTAGATTACAAGCTAGAGAAAGTAAGTTTCTTGCTTTCTCGATATTTTGTTTTATGCCTTCGCCTAAATAGTGTAAGACTCCAAGATTGTAACATCCTTCGGCAATTTCTAAATCGCAAGCTTTAGAATACAATTCGCTTGCTTTCTTATAGTCTTGTTTTATACCTTCGCCCGAGGCGTATAAGAGCCCAAGATTATTACATCCCGTGCCATGTCCTAAATCACAAGCTTTAGAATATAGTTCACTAGCTTTTTCGAAGTTTTGTTCTACATCTTTTCTTGAGTCATACCAAAGCCCTAATATATAGCATCCTTCGCTATATCCTAGATTGCAAGCTTTAGAAAGTAATTCATTCGCTTTTTTGTCGTCTTGCTTTATAGACGTACCTAAATAGTATGAAGCTCCAAGATTGTAACATCCTTCGGCAACTTCTAAATCGCAAGCTTTAGAATAGAATTGATTTGCTTTTTGGTAGTCTTGCTTTACGCTGCCATCTCCTTTTTCGTATAAAACTCCAAGATTATGGCAGCTTTCGCCATGTTTTAAATCGCAAGCTTTCAAATATAGCTCGCTTGCTTTTTTATAATCCTGTTTTACGCCTTCGCCCGAGGCATATAAAAGCCCGAGATTGTAGCATCCACGGCCTTCTTGCAAATCGCAAGCTTTGGAAAGCATTTCGGTTGCTTTTTGGTAATCTTGCTTTACTCCTTTGCCTGAGTAGTATAAAACACCCAGATTGCCGCAAGCTATGCTATTTTTTAAGTCGCAGGCCTTAGAATATAGTTCGGTCGCTTTTTTATAATTTTGTTCTACGCCCTTGCCGTATTCGTATGACGCCCCCAAGGTGGTGCAACCCCAGCCGTCGCCCAAACTACAGGCTTTAGAATTTAGCTCCCTTGCTTTTTCATAATCCTGCTTCACGCCATCACCAGAATAGTATGCCATGGCGAGATTTACGCATGCTAAGGTGTTGTTGCTATCGCATTCGCTTTGCAACTTGCTTATACCGGGATCCTCTTGTTCTGCCGACGACAAAGCCGTGGCCCCCGCCGACGATACAGCCGCTGCCGTGGCGATCAGCGCTAAAAATATCTTTTTCATACATCGCTCCGTTTAAAATTTCGGCTATTTTATTTCATTTTCGCTTAATCTTTTGAAAATCAGCGAGCTGTAAATTTACATCGCCGCGAGCTTAAAGGCGAAATTTAGCAAAAAGCGTTAAAATTCCAAGCATTACAAGGAGCGAAAATGAAAATTTTAAAAAGCACGGACGCAAATTTTAAAGAGGAGTTCGCGAGGCTAATGCGCCGCGGCGAGACGGATATGAGATCGGTAATGCCCGTCGTAAGCGGCATCATCGAAGAAATCAGAGCGCGCGGCGATGAGGCGCTAGCCGAACAGATAGAGAAATTTGATAGATGGCGCGTACAGGATGATCTGGCTATCACGCAAGAGCAGATGAGCCGTGCCTACGAAGACCTAAGGGCAGAGCTTAAAAACGCGCTACAGGTCGCATACGAGCGCATCTACGCCTATCACGAAAAACAGCTTGAGAGAAGCTGGTTTGGCTTCGATCCAAGCGGCGCGATGCTTGGGCAAAAGATCACGCCGGTAGATCGCGCGGGGCTATACATCCCGGGCGGCAAGGCGGCGTATCCGAGCTCGCTTCTGATGAACGCGATCCCCGCAATCGTCGCGGGCGTGGAGGATATCAGCGTCTGCACCCCCGCGGTGGGCGGCGTCGTAAATGAGCTACTGCTCGCGGCGATGCATGTGTTGGGGATCAAAAAGGCCTACAAGGTGGGCGGCGCAAGCGCGATCGCGGCGATGGCATACGGCACGCGCACGATCGGCAAGGTCGACGTCATCACGGGCCCTGGGAATATCTTCGTAGCTACCGCCAAAAAGCTCGTGTTCGGGGACGTGAATATCGATATGATCGCGGGTCCTAGCGAAGTGGGTATCATCGCAAACGCCGCGGCAAATCCGCGCAACATCGCCGTGGATCTACTCAGCCAAGCCGAGCACGACGAGATCGCGAGTAGCTTTTTGATAAGCGACGATGAAAAATTTGCTCTTGCCGTCGCTGAACATATCGAGCGCGAGCTGCCTACGCTCGCGCGTGAGCAGATCGCCCGCGCTAGCATCCAAAACAAGGGCGCGATCATCATCGCGCGCGATATGAATGAGTGCGTGGAGCTGATGAACGAGCTTGCGGTCGAGCACCTCGAGATTGCGACCGAGAACGCCTACGAGCTGCTTCCGCGCATACGCCACGCAGGCGCGATATTTTTGGGCCACTACACGCCAGAGGCGATGGGCGATTACCTCGCAGGCCCCAACCACACGTTGCCGACCGGCGGAAGCGCTCGATTTTTCTCGCCTCTGGGGGTTTATAACTTCATCAAACGAAGCTCGATCATAGCGCTAAATAAGCGTGCCATAGATGAGCTCGGAGGAGCGTGCATGGCGCTAGCGGGCGCAGAGGGACTAGGCGCGCACAAAAAATCGGTGCAGATTAGATTTGATGAGAAGTGATTTTACGGCGGTAGCGAAATTACGAAATGAAATTTTAAAAAGCGGCTTAGGGCTTAAAATTTGCCTGCATATAGCCTAAGGCGGTTCGCATGCAGCTTAAAAATTGCGAAGCGAAATTTTAAAAATCACCGGCGGCAGTTGCGAAACCGCGAGCCGAAATTTTAAAATTTAAAGACGAGTTAAATTTTAAAAAACGTAAGCGTCGCGGCGAGAGTAAAATTTTAAAATTTCAAAAGCGCTATAAATTTAAAAAAACGGCCGCATTTGATTAAAATTTAAGGCAAATTTACTAAGCGAAATGATATACTTTCGCTGATTTTTTACAAGGAGAGAAAAATGAAAAAATCACTTTTAGTTTTGGCTAGTTTTGGCTTTGCGCTAAGTCTTAGCGCCGCAGATCTTTCAGATAGCTGCAAAGAGTATTTCGCAGATCTTGATAAGATGGTTGATACCTACAAACAAGCGGGTCAAGAGCAGCAGGTCAAGATGTATGAGGATCAAAAAAAGCAGTCTATGGATCAGATCAGCGCACTTCCTAAGGAGCAGCAAGAGGCCACTTGCAAGCAAGCTAAAGAGATATTTAAGCAGATGATGGATCAGATGAAACAACAAGGCGCTATGAAATAAATACCTTCGCGGGCATGATGATGCCTTCTTCAGTCGCGGCGATGCGATATCGTCGCGACTAATTCTTTTTAAACTCACACTTTTATTTTAAAAATTTTTAAATTTTAAAATTCGGATGTTTTATCCTCACTGTTTTCGGGGTTTGCTAAGAATTTCGGATTTGACATTCAGCTCGTTGCAGGAAGTTAAAATGAAATAAAGCGCTCGCCGTCGCTAAAATGCTCCGCAAGGCAACGCACCTTAGTGGGACGCTGCGGTGCACCAAAGATTTACGAGCCGTTTTGGCGCGGCTTGAAACAGCGCCTCATCAATATGATAAATTCTAGGCTCGGTTTAAGCATTATTTTATCGCGATTTGAAATAGCTGGGGCTCATAGATAGAGCGAATTTACGTATAAGTTTGCGGCTCTGCCTATGAAATTTACGGCCAAAAACATCTCGCAAAATCGCCTCAGATTTTAATCCTTAGTAACGATCGCGCCGTTTTTTATTTCGTGCACGCAGACATTTCTGTGCAGCTCCTTACCGTCATCTAAAGTATAGTAGTGCGTTGTTACTGTGCAGCGCAAATCGGCGTCGATGACGAACTCCTGCTTGGCGCGCATCGGCGGCTTGCTTTTACCGCAGTGCACGTAATCGGCGTAAATTTCGCGACAATCGCTTATACGAAATGCGTCGTTTAAAAGGCACATAAAAACATATTCTTGCCCGCGTTCGCTATCTTGAAAATCCCTCAGATAAGGCCTTAGCAGAATTGTTTTGACGCTCTTTTCGGGCAAACGACAAGCCCTTATGTCCTTGATCCTCTCCCAATACTCGCTTAGATTGTCGATTAAAAAGCTCTCCTTTGTGAACGAAAACAGCTCATTTTTATCAAGTAAATTTTTATCGATAGCCGCTAAGGGCGAAATTCCTCCCGGATAGCGAATCGGCAGTTGCGCGATCGGTAGATCGTCGTAAATATCTTTCATACTCTGATAAATCTCCGGCCGCGGCGCATCGTCTCCCTTGGCCGCGGCATTTCCCATGCCGCATAGCACAAGTAGACACAGCAAAAATATCCACACCTGCTTCATAGCATCCCCCCCCTTGTTCGGTCGTGATCTCTTTGCTTCTGATCATACTGAAAATTTTAAAGCCTTAATATGAAGAAAAAAGATCAAAAATTAAAGTGCCGCTTTTACAGCCATCCTTAGCCATCTTTTTCTATTCTGCCCCTGCTTTTGGATTAATTTAATCCGAGTCCTCTTGTTCTTGTGTGAAACGAACGATGCGCGGTTATTCGCCTTCCGTAGCCTTTTCGGTGAAGCTGACGATGCGCGGCGCTGCGATGCGCGCGTAATCCCGCGCGTTTAGAATGATCGAGTGATCGAGCAAGCCCGCGTTGAAAGCAATCTCATCAAAGCGTCCGAACAGCGACGGATCGGCGATTAATAGCAGCTTGTCGTGGAAGCTAAAAGGCGGCACCGAGCCGATGACGCAGTCCGTGAGATCGCCTACTTCATCGGGGCTTACGAGCGATGCTTTCGTGCCGCCGAGCCCCTCTGCCAAGCGCTTTAGATCGGTTTTATGATCTGCTGCGAAGACCGCTAGGACGTAGATCCTGCCGTTTCTGCCCGCGGGTTTGTCGCTAGGAAGCTTCAGCTGCTGCGGCACGTTGGCGCAGATTCGATCGGCGGTTAAAGTTAAATTTCCCGCGCAGGCGCCGTTTTCGCAGCCTTGAGCGCTCGCAAGGGCGGAAGCGTCGGAGTTTTGCGCGTCATCGACGTTTGCTAAATTTAAATTTTGCGCGAAAGAAATTTGCCCGTCCTTAAAGCCCTTGATCGTGCAAACTAGCGCCTTTGCGCCTTGTCCCAGCTGCGTGCCTCGGGCTTTGGCGACCTCGGCGGAGGTGCCCGCGCTTTCGTGAGCTATTACGCGGAAGCGCGCGCCCTGCTGCGTCAAAAGCTCTTTTAGGCTTTCAAAAATTCTCTCTGACATTCTTTCTCCTTATTTTTGCGAAATTATACTGAAATTTTAACCAAACGACCCATCGATGCCGAAATTCCATTCTTCGCCGTAGAAAATTTGTCTTGCGTCGTAAAATTTATCTCACCTGCGCGCAAACCCATTGCGCGATGAAAAATCTATTGCGCGGCGGAAATTCCGCCACGCATAAGCTCAGTCCGCCCTGCTTCTTGCGAAATTATTTCATTTTACGGATTTTAGGCTTTTTGCTCTCTATAAGTTCGTAAATTCTAAGCTCGACCTTGACGTCTTTGGGCGCTAAAATTCTAATTTCGCCCGGAGTGTAGAAAAAAGGCGCTCCAAGCTCATAATAGACCCATTTTTTTTGCTTCTCGGTTTTGCACAGCATCAGCGTTTGAGCAAGTTCGTTGCCGCCGCTAAACTCGTAATAAAGCCCATCCGAGCCTTCTTTTTGCTCTATTTTGCCGCCGATCAGATATGCGTCGTTGCAGTCGGCTTCGATCTCTTTTGAAAAGACCGCTTCGACCTTAAACTGCTGCGGCGGCATCTTTGACGGCGTTAGCTCAAAGACGTTTAACTGCTTCTGCGCCTCGCCGCCGAACAAAAACAGCGGCAATAGGAAAAATAAAACACTTTTTCTCATACTTTACTCCTTAACTTAAAAAGATATTTTTATTCAAAATTTTAGCAAAATTTTTACTCATTAAACTGAAATTTCAATCGACTTTGTTTTTATCTATAGCAGATGATGTCTTTTAACGCCTCCGTCTCTGATTTTAACGCCTCGCTATCGGTTTTTTGCGCGGAGCTATTTTTGTTCGCTAAATTTTTGCTAGAGCCTTGCGGCAAGGGTTTTTCCCGCGAGTTTAAAGCCTTGACGGCGTCGCGCGAAATTTCGCCCTGCGTCTGCACGGTGGAAATTTCGCCGCTAGCTCCGTCTGCATTGCTCGCGTGGCGGCTTAGCACGCTTTTGACGCTTATCTTTTCGCCTGCGTAAAACGCCTCGCAAAGCCCGCCTTGCGCCTCATAGTCCGTCACTTTGACGCTGCCTTCTTGAAATTTATAAAATTTCACTCGTTTTGCTCTGCGTAGCTCCTCGGCTCCGTCCCATACGTCGCTCTGTGCGTCGAGATCTGCGAGCGTAAATGCGCCGTTTGCCGCCTTATACATATTGCCGAGCCTTATCGGTATGCGTTCGCCGCTCTTTTTGGTAAGTACGAAGCCGATCTTTTCGCCATCTTTTGGATGCGGGCGGAACTGCTTGGAGAAAAACGCCGTGAAAAATGCGACCTCCTTGATCTCGCCGTCGGTGCCTAGGTATCTCGTCCAGCCATCTTCGGGTACGTCGATCTCGGCGACGTCTCGCCCGTCCTTTGCGCCGCATTTTAAGCCCGCGCAGCCGCTAAGCGCTAATGCCGCAAGCGCGGCTAGAAATATGTTTTTCATATTTTCCCTTCAAATAAATTTTGGCTCAGAGCAGAGTGCTCAGGCACGTAATCCGTAGGGCGTTATTTTAGGCTCGCGGGATAGCCGCTAAATTTTTCGATCCAGCCGTCCTCGCCGTAGAGCTCGCCGCAAAGCCCGTCCGAGAGCTCGGCTAGATTTTCGCCCGCCTCGTCCGCAAGCCGCCAGCGCTCGCTTTGCTCGAAAAAGCTTAACGTCTCATGCAGAACGTGATCGGTAAGATGCGCGCAAAGCGTCCTTAGCGCCTCCCTCTGCTGCGGCGAAAAGTCCGCTATCGATGCATACAGCCGCTCGCATCGCGCTCCTTTCATCCGCCCGCTCATGACCGCATCCAACCACGCCAGCGACCCGTCTCTGAGCTGCCGCACATACTCTCGCCCGAAACTCTGCAAAACATCCATTTTTCACTCCTTGCATTTAAATTTTAAAATTTTTGGTACCTCGCCTAAATTTAGATCGAAATTTACTCCCTAAGCCCGTTTAAGCTTTTTGCGTCCTAAATACGGCGCGCCGCATTCAACTTTTATAAAATTCTACTTAGCGAGCGCCGTTTTTTATCGTTTGCGCTGCTATTTTACCGCGCCGCAAAATTCGCACTGCACCTCAAAGCCCAGCGCCGTTTAAATTTTAAAATCCGAAAGCTCACGACCGAAATTTTAAAATTTAAGGCTCGATGAAATGCGTTTCGGCGCGACGGTATGCGCCGCTTGAAACTTTAAATTTTAAAAACTCGCACTTCGCCTCAAAGCCCGCTAGCGGGGCTAAATTTATCAAGCCGACGTTGCCCAGATACGTAAAAATCGCTGTCCGCTCGCCTCAAACGAGCACTCCTGCCAGTCCCAGTCGTTCTCGCCGCCCATTGCGAAATTTCGAGGCTCGCCTGATAGAGCCGCCGCGCTCAAAGCAGCTGCTATACGCTCTTTCATAAAATCATCGGGCTTGCTCGGCGTAAATTTTTCAAATTTTATCTCGTAAAGGGAAGCGAGCCCAAAGTCTGCGCGTACGAGCTTGCCGCACTGCTGCGCGAACTCCGCCGCGCTGTATTCGTGCTTTGGGGCGTAGTACCAAACCTCCAGCTCCTCGATGCTTTCGCCCCTAAATTTTATGGATTTTATCATTTCGGCCCCCTTTTCGCTTGTCGCGGCGGTTTAAATTTCGTCGCTTAAATTTCATTTGCGCCCATACGGCGCAGGTCTTACGCGCAAGATCAAACTCTCGCTATTCGGCGTAAGCGCGCTGCGCAGGCAAATTTTAAATTTAATCCGCCGCGCTTTAAATTTGCACGCCGAAGTCCGCCCGCATCCCCTCTTTGCCCTTTGGCGTAAAATAGCAAACGACGTAGCAGAGCATTCGGTCTTTACAGTCGTATTTGGCTTCGAGAGCCTCGATAATGCGCGCAAATTCCTGCGGCGGCTTGTCCGCAAAGGCGCCTCGCAGCTCCTCTGCGGCGATCTGTTTCGGGCTAAGAAGCAGATACACCGCGCCGCCGTCCTCATCCTCGCTTATCGCGCGTAAAATTTCATCATTCGCGCGAACCCGCCAGTGCTCCTTGCCGTCCCATTCGCGCAGGCTCAAAAACGCTGTGCCGCCGTCAGCGTCCAAAGACTTTTCGTTTGGAATTTGAGCGCGTAAGGCGTCTTCATTTAAGCTCTCCTCGCTCGCGACCTCGATAAAAACGTCCGTGCCGAGTAGATAGCTGATCCGCTCAAACTCGCTTTCGTACTCCCAGCCGTCAAATTTAGCGGCAAATTCGCGCACCCGCTCGTCTGCTTCGCAGCCGAACATCATCGCGTCGCTGCTTGAAATTTTAACGATATAAGGCTCGTTCATGAGGCTTTTCTAAATTTTATTGCGGCTCGCACTTTCCGTAAACCCACTCGCGAGTTTCGTTTAGCTTAAACTCGCCGTCCTTTAGAAAATACTGCTTGCTGCTTTTGATCGCGTTTTCGCCCGCGGCTATGTAGTCGCCGATGAAGCCGCGATCCAGGACGTCCTGCGCTAAAATTTCAGGCTCAAAGACGTTTTGCGTCCTTTGCGTCTCGTGCCATTTGCCGCTCTCATCAGGCTCGCGCAGGGTGATCGAGATGTTATTGCCCGCCTCGTCGTAGTCGTAGATGTACTCGTACTGCTTGCCATCAGAAGCCGTGCGATTTTTTATCACGTTGCCGCGCGCGTCGTAGCTAAACTCGTTTTCAAACACGACCTCCCAGCGCTGCGACTCCTCGCGCCAAAGCGCGGTTTGCTCGCGTAGAGGCCTGCTCTCCTCGGTCTCCTCGTGCACGTTTTTGTAGTACTCCCTCCACTCGTTTTTTGCGGAGTCCCAGCGCGATCTTAGCTCGCTAAAGCGCTTATACTTAGGCTCGATCTTGTATAAGGCTTTTTCGTCGCGCTGCCATGTGCCGTCCTTCCATATAAAATTTATCTCGCTGCGCGTCCCGTCCGCGGCCGTAAAGACGGTATGTTTTGTAAGCGGTACCCATTTGCCGCGCCACACGTAGCCTTCAGAACCCGCGTAAACGTCGCCGTTGTAGTGATATATCGATTTTTCGTACGGCATCCATTTTTTCGCTTTGGCGTTCCATTCATAGGTCGCTACGAAATTATTTCTGTCGTTCTCATCGACAATCCTTTTTGTAAGGTGCGTCGGCGTCCATCTGCCCTTTTTTAGCGTGAAATTTTGTAAAATTTCCGTTTTGCCCTCGCGCTTTTCGACGGCTTTTTCACCATCGTATGGCTTGCCGTCCTTGCTTTGCAGGCTGAAATAAATTTTTGAGCCGTCCTTTGCGACCTCCTGCTTGCTCATCGCCGTTTCGCGCAATTTGTTTGTATCTGCGTCCCAGTCGTATTCGACATTTTCGATCTCGCGCTCGCCGCTTTCGTCAAATTTGCTAAAGCTTTTAGATACGGACACCCCCTCTTCGCCGCTCTTTTTGTAGATTTTTTCTAGGCGGCGGGTTTTAGCGTCGTAGTTTTGGCTCACTTCATATTCGTAGCGCGGCACGGCGCCGCCTTCTGTTTTGTAGCTCGTCTTTTGCAGGCAAATTTTATTCGCCGCCGCATGTTTCGTCGTCGCTTCGCCCGTCTCGGTTGCGCTCGCAGGCATCGCGAGAGCTAATGTCGCCGCCAAAATGGAGCCTGCTAAAACCACCGATCGCGCCCTCGAATTTACCGCCGCTAGCGCTCTAAAAGCACCCGCCGAAATAATCGCTCGCGCCTTTAAATTTGGCGCTGCAAAATCTGCCGCATCCTCGGGCAAAATTTTAAAAATATCTCTCATGACCGCTCCTTTTATCTAAATTTTAAATTGCATTTATCGCTTTATATCTTCGCTCGAAAAGGCTCTCTCGCCTTCGTAAATTTTCTCATAGCGGCTTAGCTTGCCCTCTTTGAAATAGCCGATGAAATAGGCCGCCGATCTTTCGGCTTGCTCTTGCGAAATTTCATCGTAGAGATAGACGGGCTCCTTTGATTTTTGTTTATGCAGACACGAACAGCTACGAAAATAGCGCCTTTTGATTTTAAAATTTTGCGCCTCGTCGCCTTGCTCGCCTGCGCGCTTTGTTGCGTTTGTTTCGCTACTCTGCTTATCTGTGGGCGCCATATCCTCTCTTTCGTCGCCTTGCACCGTCTGTTTTTGCTCGCTTGCCGCGCCGTGATCTTGCGCCGCTACGGCGCCAAAACAGATACTCGCTGAAATTAAAGCCGAAATAGCCACTCTGAGTAAAACCATTTTTCAACCTTTTCTTTTGCCGCCGCTACGTACGGACCTGCTGCGGCGTAGGATTTAAATTTTAAAATTTACGCGGCGCACGAAACATCCGCGCTAGCTAAATTTAATCGCGACTCTCGCATAAATACCGCGATGCCGCTAAATTTTAACCGCAGCACTCGCACGAATATTGCTCGTCCGCTAAATTTAACCGCGACGTTCGCGCAACGCCGCGCAGGTAAAATTTAGCCGCGAAATTTTACCGACGCATCTTCAAACGCTACTTTATCTTTTTATATTTCCACGTCTTTTCCGTTACGAGCTCGTATTTTCCGTCCTTAAGCTTAAATTCCTTAAAGCTCGTTATCGCATAGATACTAGGCATCTCAAATATCATCAGCGCGGCTCCGTACCCCACGCTATCGGCTGAGATCGCGGTATCGTAAGTAGCCTCCGAGCGCCCGGTTTGCACCCATTTGCCGCTCGCGTCGAGCTTGTAGATATCCATCGCCGTATTGCTGCCGCGCTCGTCGTAGCTATAGACGTATTTGCCGCTGCTGGAATTTGATTCGTGGCTTTGCACGAGCGGGCGCTCGTCCGATTTGTCGTAAATTTCGCCGTTTGAGTAGCTTTTGACCCAATCTTTAAGCTGCTCATCCCACAGATAAGAGGTCATATTAAGATCCGCGCCCTTCTTGATAGCGGTCTGTTTGCTCATATTATCCCACGCGCCCTTCTCGTCGTTCCAGATGAAGCTCGTAACGACCTCCTCGCCCTTTGCGGCATCCAGCTCATGCTTACTCATCGTAGCGTTTTGCCACGCGCCGCCCTTAAAGGTGCTGCGGATCTGCTCGTAGCTGCCGTTTCGATCGCCGTTAAGCATCTCTCGCTCGCTGTTTTGCCACGCGCCGTTTACAAACTCGTAGGTTACGTATCCGCTCATCTCTCCTGAGCCGTCGTAGAAAATTTCGGTCTTATCTTTGGGCTGCCAACTCTTGCCGTCCCATTTGAAGCTTATCGTAAGCTCCTCCTTATCCCACGCGTTTCTTACGGATCTATTCATGCTCTCTTTCTGCCATTTGCCCTTTACAAACTTATATCGCACATCTTCGGTCGCGTTGCCGTCGTAGCTGGAGACGGTTTTGCTCGCATTGCGCGTGCCGTCATCCGCTATCGAATTGCTCTCGCGCGTCGTGATGCCATCTTTGACGCTTTCCGTGTAGTCCTCTATTTTTTTCCACTTGCCGCTTTTAAGATCGAGGCCAAATACTTCAAATTTAACCATTCCCCCCTTTTCGTCAAAGTAGCTGATCTCTTTGTAGCTAGAGCCCGGGCCGTCGGAGGAGTTCGTATCTCTTATCTGCTCCAGCTTGCGCGCCGCCGCGTCGTAGCTTAGATGCGTGCTCTCCTTGCGCCCTCCGAGTGAGCCGTAGCTCATACTTTGCACCATATACTCATACTCCTTGGCAAACGCCGCCGCACAGAGCAGCGCAAGTATCGTAGCGAGCTTTTTCATCCTCTCTCCTTGGAAAAAATTTTGATAATTATATAATGTTCGTATATAAAAACGGATAAAATTCCGCCGTGCGGCTAAATTTAAAAAACTCTGGCTTTGAGGCGGCGGTAGCGGAATTTCATGTCGGTTAGTCGGAATTTTGCGTGAGTTTTGGATCGGAATTTTACATCATCGGGCGGTTGGAATTTTGTGCGAGTTTAAGCGACCGAAATTCCGCACGATCTGCTTTTTAAATTTTACGCGGGCTTTCGGCGGAATTTTGCGCGGACGGCGGCTATTTAAATTTTAATCCAAACCGTCGCAAAAGCGGCGCGAGCTTCAGTCGTCTGCGTAAATTTTAAAATTTTATAAATTTGGCGCTGCCTCGTTGCCGCGCTATGTCCGTGCCGAATGCACCCGGCGAGAGCGGTAAAATTTAGCTGCCTAATCTTGCAAAAATTTCTTATCGATCAGATCGTAGTTTTTATACAGCCTGCGCAGCTCGTCTCGCACCTCCATCAGCGCAAAGCCGAGCAGATTTTGCCCGCGCCACGCGCTCGGACGGCTTGCGTTTTCGCTCTGCCGCCCAAAGCCGATACCCCAAATTTTATCCAGCGGGCCGGCCTCGACTAAAATTTTATCTCCCGTCGCGAGCAAAAAGCGCATCATCGCGGGATTTTGCGTAAATTTATAGTAATTGCCGCTTAGCACGACGCTGTAGCGCACCTCGCCCCAGAGCCGCTCATCAAAGCCCCGCACCTGCCTGCCGAGCGCCTTCATCTGCTTTGCATCGCAGCTCTGCATTATCCGCGCTCGCGTCTGCTCGTCGCCGAATATTTGCGCCTTGCTCGCCATCATAAACTGCTCGGCGCATAGATACTCGTCGGCATCTACGGCAAAAGGCGAGCTCTGCCACTGCCCGAGGCAGGATTCGTCCGCGGCCGCATCCGGCTTGTAGAAAAATAGAAATTCATGCGCTTCGGAAGAATTTATTAGCGAGGTTTTGTCGTATTTCGCCGCTCCGCCGCGCCGCCAAAACGGCAAGCCCTCGCGGTAGAAATCGTCCATATCGTCCGTAAGATCGTCGCCAAACTCATCGCACTCGCTAAATTCTAAATTTCGTGGCTCCGAGCAGCATCTGTCGCCGCCATGCGCGTATTTTACCCGCTCATTTTCAGACGTCTCGTCCAGCTCGTCCCAGCCGCCGTAGTGCCAAAAGCAAGGATAGGGGAAGGCCCGTGCATACGCTCTTTGCACCGCTTCATCCAGCCGCTCGAACCACTGCCAAAATTTAAATTTATAATCCTCTGCCGCGCCCATCCGCCAGCCGAGCGAAAACTCGCTAAGAGCGGGGTATTTGATCCACGGCGGCGGCATCACGTTTTTTAAAATTTCGCTCACGCCTTTTCCTTAAAATTTTATTTTGAAGCATAGCTTGAAATTTGCCTAAATTTAGCCTGCAAGCTGAAATTTAGGCAAAATGCGGCTAAGCTAGCAAAGCCCGCCAGAGGGTAAGCTTAGCCGCAAAATTTAGTCGCAGAAGCGCTCGTCAGTGCGGTATTTCTTGCGCTCGGCGATGTAATCGGCTCTGTTTTTCGGATCGGCGAAATACTGCTTTTGCTTCTGCTGATCAGCTTTGAGCTTTTCTATCACTTCTTTTAAAGCCGCCTTGCGGTCGCTAGCGATGGATGGGAATTTATCCGAAAATATCGCTTTGTACGGATGATCCTCTACCCAATCGACCGCCTTTTCGACTATGATCTGCTGCTTGTCGATGTCGCAGAATGCGTAGGGGTTGATCACGTCGCCCGCAAGGTGCATGAAAGCTGAATTTGCCTCGACCGTCTCCATAAACATCGCGCCGCTGACGTCGATTACCGAGGCGAAGGAGATGAAGCGGTATTTGCCCGCGTAGAACCAAAACACCGCGTCGTCCTTAAGCCCCAGATCATAAGCGCACGCCGCGACGGTCATCAGCGTAGTCGGAGCGACCATATCCGGGGCGTCCTCGATGATTTTGATCGCCTTTTTTAGGCTCGGCACGTCGTTTTTCATCAACAGATCGTCGATCGGCTCGTAAACATGCACGTATTCGGGCTTACCATCCTTAGCCGAATAAAACGGCGAAACATAGATGTCGATCGAAGTGATTTTCTCTACCTTCTCCTCACTCTGGGCGCTCAAAGTCGCAGCCGCCGCGGCACACAGCAGCAGTGAACGAAATTTTTTCATGGTCTCTCCTTCGGTTAAATTTTGTAAATTCTTTTCGTAATTATACCTTGAAATTTAAGGGCGCGACGCTTCGAGCGGCTAAATTTAAGCGCCGTTAGCTGCTAAATTTACATTTCAATTTAGCTCGCTCACGCAAATTTTATAAATTTTGGTGCCTTTTAAAAGAGCTAAATATTCGCCGTTTCCGTACGAGCCGCAGCCCTCATTTTTATTATTTTTCGAGCCGTCTGCGCCGAGAAAATTTAGGCTGATTTTTCTGTCAAATTCTAGCGTTTCGCCTTTAAATTTAAACAAAAACAGCTCATCTTTGTCGTTATCAGCCGGGCAAAACAGCACGCTTTGCTCATCTAGCGCGAAGTCGCGGCTCGCAAAAATATAATCGCTCTTTGAAAATTCTAGCTCGCACGTTTCAATAGCCGCGGAACCCGGTTTATAAGAAATGATTTTCGGAGTATACGCCGTGGCTTGCCCGTCCTTGATACGCACGAAATCAAAGCTACTGCAATAGTGCGCGTAGCACGCGCCGCCAAATAGATTTATCGCGTAGCAGTCGTGAATCCGGCTGAGGTCAAATCCATAGAGCTTTTCGCCCGCTTCGTTCCAAACGGCGAGTTCGCACTCGTCTCCGCCGAAGTTGCCGAAGAGCCCGTCTCCAAAATATGAAACGTAGAGGCGCCCGCCCTGCGCTATGATCTTTGCTATGCCGTCGCCCACGCAAATTTTGCCCGTCCGGGCGCCCAGCTCATCGATAAATTTTAAATTTTCCTCGCTGCGTTTTAGCTTCTCATCGTAGCGCGAGCGAGCGTTTAGCAACGCCCAACGGTTTGGAAAATCCACTGACACGGCGAAGTGGTAGCCGTTTTCGTCCGCGCCGATTTTTATCTCGCGCAGCCGCCCGTCTTGCATAAATTTTATGACGTATTCGCCCGCATCCTCGCATAGAAAATATATCTCGCCGCGCTCGGTGATGCCGATGCTGACGAGCTCTCGCGCCTCTTTTGGCGTTAGTTCGTAGCAAGGGGTTAAATTTAACCGCGATTCTTTGATTTTAATGGACTTTGACATTTTGATTTTTCAAATTTTACCGCTACAGCTCCTTCGATCTGTAATCGTAGCTGAAATCTTTCGGCGAGTAGTAATTAAGCGTGTTGCCGTCCACTTCGCCGTAAGGATAGCCGAAATTATTGATCGGAAACTGCGCTGGGCGTGGGCTTAGCGTGAAGTCTCTGCCGTAGTTAAAGCCGATCCAGCACATCTCCCAGTTGCCGAAAAGATATTCGCGGATTTTAGCGAGCTTGCTGTCGTCATTGCTTAGCTTCTCGCCCAGGCGCACTTTCGTAACGTCTGCGGGATCGACCGGGATCCAGCCGTGGCCTTTTAGATAAAATTCCGCCCTGCAGTGCTGCGCGCCCGAGATATGGCTGACGCCGTCTTTTGGTGTGGCGCCCATTTGAGCGCTAAATCTCGACGTGCCGACGCGGATGCCAAACATCTCTCTTGCGGCGATGCCCTGCGCGCGGCAAAGTGCGACGAAAACGCTATTTATGTCGGTGCATTTGCCGCTTAGCTTGCCGCTACTTAAAATTTGCTTCACGTCCCCTAGCCCGCAGCCTAGCACGCTGTTATCGCGCTGCATAGTGTTTGCCACCCACGTATAAATCGCGCGCGCCTTTTCCAGATCGCCCTTGATGCCGCCTGCGATCTCGTCTGATTTTTGCTTAACGACGCCGTCGATTTGAATCTGTGTGCTAGGCTCTAAAAACTTCGCCACCTCGGGGTTAAGCTTTTCGTTCGGATTAAATTTTACCTTGCTAAAGTCGGTGTTACGCTCAAAGGTCTCGACGCTAAATTTAATATTTAGCGTGGGCTTTGCCACACCGACGTAGCCGGCATAGAGCGTAGGAATTTCGCCATAGTCCACGGACGGATCGTTGAAATTGCCGTCAAATTTTATGTCGCTTACCTTTTGATACTCCGTGATGAGAGGAAGCGGTATCCAAAGCCGCGTCTGCTTACCCTTCTCCAAAATTTCGTGATTTAGTGATAGCCCGAAAGTTCTCTTTTTGCCAATGGCTTTTTCCCCGCCCAAAATGGTACTCGGAGTTGCCATAACGGCGCCTAAAATCGCAGTGTTTCTTAAAAAATCGCGTCTTTGCATGAAATGCCTTCAAAATAAAATGGCTAAGCCTTAGCCCTAATTACGCGTGGATTTTAACCTTTTGCGGCTTTGAAATCGCTAAATTTAAAATTTCACCAGCTTTAAAATTTCGCTTCAAGACATAGCGCGAAATTTCGTCAAAGCGGGCATGATAGCCCGCAACCTAGGCGCGCAGGCAGTATGTATCGGCGGCGTAGGCTAAACCACGCAAAAAGCGCCGCTGTCGCAAAAGCCAAGCGTGCGTTTCGATGAAACGGTTAAGCTTTGACGAAGCGCGGCGGCTTAGCGTAAGCAAATCGCGGCGGTAAAATGCAAGCCGTCAGAAGGCTAAATTTCTCGCGAAAAATACTCGTAGATAAAATTTTTAGGCGAGTACGGATCTTTCGGCGTACCGCCCACTTCGCAATACGGATGCGAAAAAATTTCAATCGGGACATGCGCCGGGCGCGGATTTAGCACGATTTCGCGAGCGTAGTTAAAGCCCAGCCAGCACGGCTCCCAGTTACCGAAAAGATATTCGCGCACCCGCGCCAGCTTAGAATCATCCTCGCTTAAGCCTTCGCCTAGGCGCACCTTCGTAACGTCCGCGGGATCAACTGGGATCCAGCCATAGCCTTTTAGATAAAATTCCGCTCTGCAGTGCTGCGCACCGGAAATTTCAAGCGCACCGCCACTTAGAGCGCCTATGACACCCATTTCAGGCGAAAATTTCTGCGCCGTGCCTGTGCGGATGCCGTAAATAGCGCGCGCAGGAATGCCAGCTGCCCTGCAGAGCGCGACGAACACGCTATTAATATCGGCGCATTTGCCGCTTAGCTTGCCGCTGCTTAAAATCGCCGCTGCATCGCCGCTGCCGCATGCGATCACGCTATTATCGCGGCTCATATTTTTTGCGACCCACTCGTAGATCGCGCGCGCCTTTTCCAGATCACCTTTAAGCGAGCTGGTGATCTCGTCTGATTTTTGTTTCGCAGCGCCGCTTGCCGGAATTAGCTTTGATGGCTTTAAAAACTCCTCGATCTCTGGGCTCAAGCGCTCATTTTCATTAAAACTTACCTTGCTAAAATCAGTGTTTCGCTCCGAAATTTCGATATCGAAGCTAAGCTCAAAATAATCGTCATCTTCGCCTACGACACCTTGCTCGCCATATTTGCCGACGCCCACTCTTGCCTCTTTATCGGGTGCGAAGCGCGCGTAGTACGTGCTTATATGATCTCCGCAGATAGCCGACTCTTGCGCATTTGAGCGGGTATGATATTCGCCCAGCAACCTCTGATACGGCTCTTGCAGCACTAATGGCAGCCAAAGCCGCACCTCTGCGCCGCTACTTGAAATTTCGTGATTAAACCTGAGACTGAATTTTCTCGTTTTTGCTTCTTGCATTTTTTGCTCCTTTGCTTGAATTGCAAGTCGATTTTATCTCTTTGCGCCTTAAAATGGATAAAATTTTATGTTAAAATGGCGCTAAATTTGAAATTTTAGGATTAAAATGGATCTGCAAAAAATCAGAGACGAGAACTTTAAAAAGCTGCAAAGCGGGCAAAACCGCGAAATTTTAAGCGCGATTGAGGCGCTAAAAATAGGCGAGTGCCAGTGCGAGTGCGGCGACGTCGTGCGTGCAAGCTTTAGCGCTAGCGCGGAGCAGAGAGATGAAATTTCGCGTATCGCGCGAGCGCTAAAGCCGTGGCGCAAGGGGCCTTTTGCGCTAAATGATCTTTTTATCGACGCCGAGTGGCGAAGCTTCGTGAAATTTAACCTGCTGCGGCCGTTTTTAAATCTGAGCGACAAAACCGTCGCCGACGTAGGCTGCAACAACGGCTACTATATGTTTCGCGCAAGCGAGCTAGCGCCTGCGCGGCTAGTGGGGTTTGACCCGAGCGCGCTATTTTATCTGCAGTTTCGCTTCATCGAGAAATTCCTCCGCAGCGGCGCTAAATTCGAGCTTCTGGGCGTGGAGCATCTGCCCTTTTACGAGCACAGATTCGATACGATCTTCTGCCTCGGCGTCATCTACCATCGCAGCGACCCGGTAAAGATGCTAAAAGATCTGCGCGCCTCGCTAAATGCGGACGGCGAGGTGTTTTTAGATACGATGTATATCGAGGGGGCGGGCGATTTCGCGCTGTGCCCGAAAAACAGCTACTCAAAAATTTCAAATATCTACTTCGTCCCGACCATCGGCGCGCTGCAGAATTGGTGCGAGCGGGCGAAATTTAGAGATTTTAAAATTTTGGCTCAAAAGCCCACGGATGCTAGCGAGCAGCGCAAAACGGAATGGATCGACGGCCAGAGCTTGGAAAATTTTCTTGACCCGCACGACGGCTCGCGCACGATCGAGGGTTACCCCGCCCCGAGGCGTATCTACGTGCGGCTTCGGGCGTAATCTGCGCCTTTGAAACATTTTTCGCATATCCGCGCACTGATAAGCAATGGGATCTACGCCTTTAAAAACGCGTAAAATTTTATCGAAATTTATTCGGCTCGCGGGGATGATTTTGCATTCGACAGAGCGCGGAATTTGACTAAATTTAGCGGGCTCGAATTGAATTAGATCGCATTGTAGCGGTTAGGATCAGTGCGGCGCAAAATTTTAAATTTCGCCTCGTGTGCCACGCTTTGCGTCTTGCATGCGCAACGGCGCGGAATTTAGCTAAATTTAATCAAGCGGCGGTAAATTTTAAAATTTTATCTACGCAGCGCACGCTGGTGCAGGCATAGTGCGAACGCGGCGCATAATTTAACGCCCGCAGCCGCAAAATAAAGCGGTAAATTTCGGCGCCTGCAATGCGAGTAAAGCGGCATCAATTCCGGTGCCCACGAGCAAAGCGGTATAAAATTTAACGCTGAGCAGCTTCACGCCACTTCGCCACTCTTTGTGCAACTAAGCGCAATTAAATTTAAACCATCAGCGCTCAAAAAGTTGCAAAAAATATTTTAAATTTTGCCTCTCGGCCGCTAGGCTCGTATTTGGGCCGTGTCCCGGATAGAGCGTAAAATCGCCCTCTATCTGCAAAATTTTATGCAGAGACTCTCTCATCTGCGCGCCGCTTGAAAACGGAAAATCCCATCTGCCGATAGAGCCTTTAAATATGACGTCACCGCTAAAAATCACGCCGTCCACTTCGATCATACAGCTGCCCGGCGTATGTCCTGTAAAAAGGCTAAATTTAACGTTAAAGCCCGCTATTTCAAGGCTTTGCTCCTGCCCTTTTATGAGCACGTCCGCTTCTATGGATTCTGGCATCGTCTCAAAAGGATCCGCCCGTAGCATAAAGGCGTCTTCCTCGTGGATATAAATTTTAGCGCCCGTCCTTTGCAGCTTCGCGTCATCATAAACGTGATCGAAATGCCCATGCGTATTCAAAACCGCCGCGATCTTTCCCGTATTTTGCATCACCCAATCAAAGCTGCCCTGTCCAGGATCGATCACCAGATCGCCCTGCTCGCCCTTTAGAATGTAGCAGTTCGTTACGTATTCGCCGAAAGCTTTTTTTAAAATTTGCATTTAAATCCTCCTTTTAAGCTTAAATTAAAGCCGTAATTTAGCCAAAAATAGTTAAAATTCGCGCAATTTAACGTAAAATTTTAAGGCTAAATACTATGTTTTTGGACGATTTGCTGCCGCAACTGACCGATTTTTTATCGGAGAGACTCGATGAAACGGGTGCGGACGCCTTTGTAGTAGGCATCAGCGGTGGGCTTGACAGCGCCGTGGTTTCTGCGCTTTGTGCGCTTACCGAGATCCCCACTTACGGGCTTATCCTACCTAGTGCGGGTTCAAATTTAGAAAATATGGCAGACGGCATCTTTCACTGCGAATCCTTTAATATCCCCTACGAAATCCAAGAGATCGCGCCATTTGTAGAAAATTTTACCGCTTTAAATCCCGGTGCAAACCCGCTTCGCATCGGAAATTTCGCCGCGCGAATACGCATGAGCTTGCTTTATGATTACAGCGCGCAAAAACGCGGAGTAGTCGTAGGCACGAGCAATCTTAGCGAGAGGATGCTAGGCTACGGTACGATCTACGGCGATCTAGCCTGCGCGTTTAATCCGATCGGCGAAATTTTAAAAACCGATCTGTTTAAATTTGCAAAAATTTTATGCATAGACGATGCGATCATAAAAAAAGCTCCCAGCGCCGATTTATGGGAAAATCAAAGCGACGAACGTGAGCTTGGATACAGCTACGAGATTTTAGATAGTGTGCTAAGAGATATTTTTTCGCACGAAACGCTGCGGACGAAATTTCGCTCAGGCGAGCGAATAAACGCAAACGATCTAAAATATCTGCAAAACTCGCGCCACAATCAAGAGCTGGTAAAATTTATCGTCCGTAGAATTCTTAAAAATAATTTTAAGCTTCGCGCGCCCGCGGTCGCTCGCATAGAGCCCGCACACTAAGGAGAGATTTATGAAAGAGATACCGTTTTATAAGGCTCAAATCGATAAAAAAGAGGAAGACTTGATTAAAAGCGCCCTCTACAACAGCGATATAAGATATAGCGAAATTTTTGAAGAGGATATTTGTAAGTACTTCGGCGTGAAGCATGCCGTATCGACTACTAGCGGCACGACGGCGCTGCATCTGGCGCTTTGTGCGATGGATATTAAGCGTGGAGATAAAATTTTATGCTCCGTAAATTCCTTCCCCAACGTCGCTGAAGTGATCCGCCACTTCGACGCAGAGCCCGTTTTCGTAGATATCGATCCGATAAGCTTTAACATCACGAGCGAAAGCCTTGCCCGTACGATAGATCAGAACCGCCACAAGAAACTAAAATGCGCTTTCATCTCGCACATCGCGGGGCTTGCTGCGGATATAGACGCTATCAGCGAGGTCGCCAAAAGCGAAAATATCATCCTCATCGACGATGCGTGCCGCGCTATGGGCGCTACCTATAAAGGCGCAAAAATCGGAGCGCTTAAAAGCTCGCTCATATCGTGCTTTCAGATCAATCCTCAAGCGCAAGACGCGATCTCTACGGCGGGCTTTTTCGTCACGAACGACGATGAGATCGCAAACGCCGCACAAATTTTAAGAAATGGCGGCATCGTAGGGGACGCCTTTTACGAAGACGGCAATATGTCCTTTACCTACGACGTCGATCGCATCGGTCAAAAATACGATCTTAACGCTATAAATTCCGCCTACGCGATCGCCCAGTTTGAAAAAACCGACGCTTTTATAAAGCGCCGCAAGCAAATCGCCGCAGCCTACCGTGAGCAGCTCGCAAACTGCCCTCACGTGACGCTTCCAAGCGACAGCGAGGAGCATATCTATACTCAATTCATCGTAAAGATCGACAAAAACCGCGACGATTTCGCCAAAGCGCTGATCTCGCGCGGAGTGAGCGTTTCGCTGCACTATGTGCCGGTGCACCTGCTAAGCTACTATAAAAGCAAATATAATTACAAGGTCAATGATTTCCCGAATGCGCTTAAAAACTATCAGCAAATTTTGTCCCTGCCGATCTATACGGCGCTTAGCGACGACGATGTGAGCTACATCTGCGAGCAGATCAAAGAGATAGCGCAAAATCGTGTTTAAACTCCTAATCGAGCGAAACTTATACGACCCGAGCCCCGCGTGGCTTGCGCTCGGAGTGATTTTAGCACCTCTTTCGCTACTTTACACGCTTATCGTCTGCCTAAAAAGGCTCTTTGCTAAGCCGCAAAAATTTAAAATTCCAATAATCAGCGTCGGAAATTTAACCCTCGGCGGAAGCGGCAAAACCCCTCTGGTGCGAGCGCTTTTTAAAGAATTTAGCGGGAAGCTTAAAACCTGCATCATTCTTCGCGGATACGGGCGCAAAAGCAGAGGCCTGCTCGAAGTAGCTCTCGGCGGACGGATACTTTGCGACGTAGGGCAAAGCGGAGACGAGGCGATGGAATACGCGCTGTTTTTACGCGGCGCAAACGTAATCGTCAGCGAAGATCGCGCCGCAGGGATATTGCGCGCGCAAACTCTCGGCTTTGAGCTCGTGATCTTGGACGACGGATTTTCTAAATTTAATATCTCTAAATTTGATATCTTGCTGCGCCCTCAAAGCGCGTCGAAGCTACCCTTTTGCCTGCCCTTCGCCGCGTATCGCTACCCGCCGTTTTTTTATAAATTTGCAGATTTCATACCCGCGCCGAGCGACATTTCGCAGGAGCTTAAAATCGTTTCGGCGGCGGATCTGCAAGAGGGGCTAAACGGCACGGATGAAATTTTAAATCTTGCGGATGAAAATTCAAATTCCACCGCGGATAAAATTTCGGATTCAAATTTGAAAACTACCGCAGATAAAATTTCAAATTTAAACCCCGCCAAGGATAAAATTTCAAACTCCAAAGAAGCGGGTCTTGAGAGATCCCGCACGATCTTAATCAGCGCTATCGCAAAGCCTTGGCGCTTGCAAGAGTTTTTACCGCTCGCAAAAGCTCACGCATTTTTCCCCGATCATTACGATTTCAAAAAAGAGCGGATTTTAGAGCTGCTAAGGCGCGAGGGCGCGGAGCATATCCTTTGCACGGCGAAAGATTACGTGAAATTAAGGGATTTTGGCGCGGAAATTTCGGTGATTTTGTTAAATTTGAAGCTAAGCGAAAACTTTATCCGCAAAATTCAAAACTACATAAACCAAGCTATGATAAAATAAGGTTTTAAAAGGAATTTTATGATAAAAAAGAGCAAAACCGCCGAAGTAATCATCTCCGCGCTGCCCTATATCCGTAAATTTAGAGATAAAATTTTTGTCGTCAAATATGGCGGCGCGGCGCAAACCGATGATACGCTCAAGCTTGATTTTGCCCGCGATATCGTGCTTTTGCATATGGTCGGCATCAAGATCATCGTCGTGCACGGCGGTGGCAAAAAGATCAATCAGACCCTGGATAAGATCGGCGTGCAGAGCGAGTTTAAGGACGGTCTTCGCGTAACGAATAAAGACGCGATCGAAATTACCGAGATGGTGCTAAGCGGCGCGGTAAATAAAGAGATCACGGCGCTTTTAAACCAAAACGGCGCGCCCGCAATCGGCATCAGCGGCAAGGACGGCGGGCTTTTGAGGGCAAAATTCCTCGATGAGAAAAAATACGGCTTCGTAGGCGAGATCACCGAGGTAAACACCAAGCTGATAAACGATCTGCTGCAAAAGGACTATCTGCCGGTGATCGCCCCGCTTGCGGGCGGCGAAACGGACGAAAACGTGAGTTTTAATATCAACGCCGATCTCTGCGCCAGCAGGATCGCAGCCGCGCTAAAAGCGAGCAAGGCGATATTTTTAAGCGACATTGACGGCGTGCTCGATAAAGAGGGAAATTTAATCAGCAAACTCGATGCCGCGCTCATTTCGAAGCTTAAAAATGACGGCACGATCGCAGGCGGCATGATCCCAAAGGTCGATGCATGCCTGCAGTGCGTGCGAAACGGCGCAAGTGCCGCGCATATCATAAACGGCAAAATTCCGCACTCGATCCTGCTTGAGCTTTTCACAGACGGCGGCATAGGAAGTTTGATAAAGGGAGAAATTTAGGCGCGAGCGCTGATGCGGCGGGCTTAAAACCGCAATGCCGCGAGCACGCGCAAGAAGTGTAAGCGATCAAATTTAAAGCGCCTAGGCGGGCGTAAATTTTAAAATTTTAAAAAGGAAAAAGATGAAACTGGTTTCTACGAGAGATTTTTCGCAAAAAGCGGATCTTAGCTACGCGCTGCTAAATCCGAGCGCGAACGGCGGCGGGCTTTTTAGCCCCGAGAGGCTGCCGCTTTTGAGCGAGGATTTTTTTAAGCAGTGCGAGGATCTGAGCTACAAACAGATCGCGCTTAAAATCATCGAGAGTTTCGATTTTGACGTAAGCAGCGAGGTCTTTGAAGACGCGCTAAAGCGCTACGATAAATTTGAAAACCCCGCCTGCCCCGTCCAGATCAAAAAGCTAAGCGAAAACGCCTATATTTTGGAGCTTTACCACGGTCCGACGCTCGCGTTTAAGGATATGGCGCTGCAGCCCTTCGGTGCGCTTTTAAAAAGCATCGCAAAAGCTAGAAATGAAAAATTTTTGATAATGTGCGCCACGAGCGGCGACACGGGGCCTGCGACGCTGGAGGCTTTTGCGGACGACGAGAATATCAAAGCGGTCTGCCTCTACCCGCAGGGCGGCACGAGCGAGATACAGCGCCAGCAGATGGTCAAACAAAGCGCGGCAAATCTTAAAATTTTAGGCGTGCGCGGCAACTTCGACGATACGCAACGCGCGCTAAAATCGCTGCTAGCAGACGATGATTTTAAAAACGAGCTCGCGCGGGCGAATTTAAACTTAAGCGCCGCAAACTCCGTAAATTTCGGCAGGATTTTATTTCAGATCATCTACTACCTCTACGCTAGCATCTATTTCTCAAAGCACGGCGTATTGAGCCCCGAGCAAAATTTAAAGCAAAGCGATCAGTGCACGACTTGCGGCAAAAATTTTGGCGACGTAGCCAGCGCAAACAGCGCGCAGAGCACAAAACAGAGCACTAAATTTAACACCTTCGACGTCATAGTGCCTAGCGGGAATTTCGGCAACGCGCTGGGAGCGTATTTCGCCAAAAAGATGGGCGCAAAGATCGGCAAAATCAAGATCGCCTCAAACGCGAACAATATCTTGACCGAGCTTTTTACGCGCGGCATCTACGATCTACAAAATCGCGAGCTTATCCGCACGATCAGCCCTGCGATGGATATTTTAATTAGCTCCAACGTTGAGCGGCTGCTTAGCGATATGTTCGGCGATGCGCGCACGAGCGAGCTGATGCAGAGCCTGGCGCGAGATAAATTTTATAAGCTTAGCGCGAGCGAGCTTGCGAAGCTGCGCGAGGTCTTCGAGGCGGATTTTTGCGACGATGCGCAGTGCGCTAAATTTATCAAGCAAGAAAGCAGCCACGGCGTGCTGATCGATCCGCACACGGCGACCTGCTTCAATCTACTTGACGAAAGCCGCCTAAATCTCGTCATCTCGACCGCGAAGTGGATCAAATTTACGCCGTCGATGATCGGCGCGATCAAAGGCAGGGCTTGCGAGGACGAGCGAGCCGATATGATCGCGCTTTCGAAGGAATTTCGCAGTGACATTCCGCCGCAGATCTCGCGCCTTTTTAGCGCGCCGCAGGTACACTCCAGCGTCGTGGAGCAAAGCGAGATCAAAAACGCCATAATGGAGTGGATCAAAAAATGATAGTAATCCCCGCGCGCCTTGCTTCGACGCGCTTTAAAAATAAAATTTTATGTGAGTTTGACGGCGTGCCGATGTTTATCAAAACGGCTCAAAATGCCGCCAAGGCAGACCGCGTGCTAATCGCCGTAGATGAGCCGCAAATTTTAAAGATCGCGCAAGATTACGGCTTTGACGCCGTTCTCACCGCGCGCGAGCATCAAAGCGGCACCGATCGGATTAATGAAGCGGTCGCAAACGCAGCGCTTGCGGAGGATGAGATCGTCATCAATATCCAAGCCGACGAGCCCTTTTTCGAGAGTGAAAATTTGATTAAATTTAAAGATTTCGCCAACGCCATGATCGCGCAAAAGGGCGCATTTATGGCGAGCTGCTATAAATACATAAGCCAGCAGGCGGCGGAGGATCCGAATTTAGTCAAGCTAGTGCTTGATAACGCAGGCTTTGCGATCTATTTTTCGCGCTCGCTCATCCCCTATCCACGCGCGGCATGCGAGTGCTACCTCGGACACATCGGTATCTACGCATACAGCGTGCGAAATTTAAAGCGGTTTTGCGCCCTGCCCGCCTCAGCGCTGGAAGATACCGAAAAACTCGAGCAGCTTCGCGCCATAAGCGCGGGCGAGAAGATCGCGATGCTAGGTATCGAAACCAAAAGCATCGGCATCGACACGCCGGCTGATTACGAGCGCGCGCTAAAGGAGTTCGGAAATGGAAATTGATCGCGCCTTTTTAAACACGAAATTTAAAGCGAGCGGACCCACAAAATTTAACGATAATAGGCTGTGCGGCACAGTATTTGGGGTGCACAGACCCGCCGCGGAGCGTAAAATTCTAACGCGACGTAAAATTTTAGCGGAGCGCAGAATTTTAAAATTTAAAGATGCGAGCACAAGATGAACTACGATGAATACAGATCCGCGGTAGATACGCTAAATGCGTGGGCGCGGGCATATTACACCGACGATAAACCGATCGCGAGCGACGAGGAGTACGACGAGCTTTATTCGCAAGCGGAGAAATTCGAGGAGCAAAACCCCGAGCTCGCGCTGCCCTACTCGCCTACACGGCGCATCGGAGGCGCGATCAGCGAGGGCTTTTCCAAGCTCGCTCACGGCGCGCAGATGTGGTCGATGGAGGATATTTTCGACGACGCGGACCTTTTGGCGTGGCTAGCTCGCGGCGAAAAGAGCGGCGCGCAGTTTTACGTCGAGCCGAAATTTGACGGCGCGAGCTTAAATCTAACTTACGAAGGCGGCGTGCTGATAAGCGCGGCGACGCGCGGCGACGGGCTTATAGGCGAGGACGTAACGCAAAACGCAAGAGCGATCAAATCGGTGCCGCTTCAGATCCCCTACGCGCAAAGGATCGAGATCCGCGGCGAGACGCTGATCGCAAAGAGCGATTTTGACGCGCTAAACGATGAGCGCGCCGCAAACGGCGAGAGCCTGTTTTCAAACCCGCGCAACGCCGCCGCAGGCAGCCTGCGCCAGCTAGATAGCGCGATCGTAGCGAAGCGGAAGCTAAAATTTATCCCGTGGGGGGTGGGCGAGCATTCGTTAGGCTTTGCGCTGCACTCGCAGATAATGGAGTTTGTACGCAGCCTTGGTTTTTTACGCGACGAGTTTTGCCGCATCTGCAAGAGCGCGAGCGAGATCAGAGCTGCATACGAGGCACTGCATAGTATGCGCGCAAGCAAAGATCTGATGCTAGACGGCATGGTAATCCGCGTAAACGAGCTTTCAAAGTGTGCGCAGATGGGCTATACGGTGAAATTTCCGCGCTTTATGGTCGCGTACAAATTCCCCGCAGTCGAAAAGGTAACGCGGCTGCGCGAGATCAATCTACAGGTCGGCCGCACCGGCGCGGTCACCCCCGTAGCCGTCGTAGATAGCGTAAATATCGACGGCGCGAACATTTCAAACGCGACGCTTCATAATTTCGACGAGATCGCGCGGCTGGGGCTGATGAAAAACGATTTCGTAGGCATCATCCGCAGCGGCGACGTGATCCCGAAGATCACGAGCGTTTATAAACAGCGCAGAGACGGCACGCAGAGTGAAATTTCACGCCCGGATCACTGTCCCGTCTGCGGCGAGAAGCTACTTGACGAAGGCGCGCTCATAAAGTGTCAAAACCTCGATTGTAAGGCGCGCGTGATAGGCTCGCTGATCTATTTCTGCTCCAAAAAATGCATGAATATCGAAGGGCTAAGCGATGCGACGATCACGCAGCTTTTTGAAAGCGGCAAAATTTCAAAGATCGGCGACATTTACGCCCTCAGCGCGCAGGATTTGGCGGATCTTGAGGGCTTTGCGGATAAAAAAATTTCAAATCTTTTGGGCGCGATAAATGCGAGCAAAAACGCGCCGCTTGAGCGCTTCATCGCTTCTTTGGGGATCGAACACATCGGCGAGGTGGCCGCGCGCAAGATCGCCGCGGCATTCGGGCAGGATTGGCTGGATGCGAGCGAGGATGAAATTCTGCGGCTGGAGGGCTTTGGAGAGGCGATGGCAAGGAGCCTAGCGGAGTTTTGCAAGATAAATCGCGAAAAAATTCTAAATTTAAGCGAAATCATCACGCCGCGCGCGCCAGAGATACAGACTACCAAAAGCGCCTTCACGGGCCGCAGCGTCGTCATCACCGGCACGCTCAGCCGTCCGCGCGACGAGTTTAAGGCCAGGCTTTTGGCGATGGGCGCGAAGGTGCAGGGCTCGGTATCTGCCAAGACCGACTTCGTGCTTGCAGGCGCAGAGGCTGGCTCCAAGCTGCAAAAAGCCCACTCTCTTGGCGTACGGGTGATCGACGAGAGCGAGTTTGAAACGCTTGCGAGCCTGGCGACGCCCGGCGCAAATTCACCCGGCAAGAGCGAGCCTAAAGCGCTCGCGGGGAGCGGCGAGTGAAGGTATTTTGTTTGGCGCCAAACCCGCACGCAAACGGCGCAGGGCTGAATTTTAAAAGCAATCTCCGTTCTGCGGTGCTTGCGTGTTTTATGAAGCGCGAGAATTTTAAAAATTTTAAAGAGTGTGAGGCGGCGGTAAATTTGCCGCTAGAAGCAAGGATAGCAAATCGAGCGGTCGATGTAAGATCGCTGGACTCTAAGGCGTGCGTAAAAGCGGCAAACCGAGAGGCGGTTTCTGCTAGGCGTGCGGGCTATACTTGCCGCGACGCTAAAACGGCTAGCGCGATGCCGATAGATGCGGCTGCAAGTAAGAATATCTCAAATCTTACGCCGCTCAAACACTGCGCCGATAGGAAAAATTTTAAAATTTTCGCTAGCGGCAAGATAAAATTTACAACGCACGGCGAGCCGAAATTTACAATGCGCAGTATGGCTAAATTTGCGACGCGGCGCGGGCTAAAATTTGAGCCTTGCGGCGCTGCTGCACGCGACTTTGCTATGCGCGATAAAATTTTCAGCTCAAGCTCGCGCAAAAACTGCATGAGTTTTAAAATTTCACCGCCGCGCGGCGCGGAGAAAAAGCAAAATGAGATTTGATCTGCTCGTCGCAAATACGCTTAAAATCAGCAGAAATCAGGCCACCGCGCTGATAAAACAGGATAAAATTTTGCTGCGAGGCGCCGTGCAAAACAGACCCTCCGCGCAGATCGCGCCCGAGCAGAGCGGCGAAATCAGCGCGATTGATCAAATTTACGTAAGCAGGGGCGCGCTCAAGCTTGCAGGCTTTTTGGACGAGCTTGCCGAAAACGGGCTTTTGGCAAGCTGCAGCGTGAATTTGCCTAACTCGGCGGCAGAAATTTCAAAGCCGTGCAGTGCCGCAAGAAGAGCAGATAGTAAAGCGGTAGCGACGCAAAGAGCGGGCGAAGCAACAATGCAAATTTCAAGTGCAGATTTTGCGGCTACGGATAAAATTTTAGGCGCGAACGAGACGACCGAAATTCCAAGCGCGACGGCGGCAAAGATCGCAGAAACAAATACCGCGACGATCCGTACCGCAAAAACTAGCGCCGAGACGGCGGAGCTTTTACAAACCGGTGTAGGCAAGCAAACGGTGAAATTTTTGCAGACGGGCACAGGCACTGAGACGGCAGGACATTTGCAAACGGACGCAGGCGCCGAGACGGCAGAGATTTTAAATGCGGCGAAAGTATCTAAATCGGGCGGCAAGGCGGGCACGTGCCGCAACGAAGGCGGCGCGAAGCCTGTACAAACAAAGCCCTCGCAAAAAGATATTTTAAATTTAGCGGGAGCCGATGTTTTGGACGTGGGCAGCAGCACCGGCGGATTTGTGCAGATTTTATTGCAGCGCGGCGCAAAGAGCGTGACTGCGCTTGACGTCGGTAGCTCGCAGCTAAGCGAAATTTTGCGGCGCGATCCTCGCGTGATCGTGCGCGAAAACACCGACATCAGGGAGTTTGCAAGCGAGAAAAAATTTGATCTAATTACCTGCGACGTGAGCTTCATCTCGCTAAATTTGATCCTAAAAAGCCTTGCTAGCCTTGCAAAAAGCGCTCTCATCGTGCTATTTAAGCCGCAATTTGAGGTGGGCGCGAAGATCAAGCGAAATAAAAAAGGCGTGCTCAAGGACGAAAAAGCGGTGCGCGCCGCACGGGTGAAATTTGAGCGGCTATGCGCCGAGCTGGGGCTTGCCACGCTGCACGCTAGCGCCTGCAAAATCACGGGGAAAGAGGGAAATAGGGAATTTTTTTATCTTCTAAAAAGGATGAACGATGAAATTTAAAAACTTAATTATATTGGCGTTTTGCGCGCTATTTTTGGCCTCATGCGCTAAAAGCCTGAGCCCAAAAGCGCCGCTGGTAAAAAATTTCGACATCGCTAAATTTAGCGGCGGCTGGTATGAGATCGCCCGTATGAAGGGCGGCGGCGAGCTGCAAAACACCGCGTACGAGTGCTTTATCGATAAAAACTCCACGATCAATCTTTTAAAAACCGCTAAAACAAGCTCTGGTAAAATCGAAAACGAGCAGCACGTGTTGGAGTTTGCAGGCGATAAAAACGTAGGTCTGCTCTATCAAAAAGGTCTGATTTCCGACTCCCTCTACCGCGTGGCGCAGGTGGACGGCGACTATCGCTACGCCCTGATCTTCGGCGCTGATACGAGCGAGCTTTACATCCTCTCGCGCACCAAAACCCTGCCCGAGCCGATCCGCATCCTCTATCTGAAAAAGGCGAAGCACAGCGGCTACGACACCAAAAAAATTATCTGGACGAAGCAGCAATAATGGCTAATCAAAAATCATGTAAAGACCATACAGAGGCTTCACTGCGGAATTTTAAAGAGCAAAATTTCGTAGCGCAAAATTCCATCTTGAAAAATTTTACGGAACAGAATTTCACAAGCAATGGAGAAAATTCATCTCAAAATATCAAACGCCCAAGGCAAGAGCTCAATGAAAATAAAACCGGCGATGCGCACCGCGCAGATGAAGCAGACACCGACGCCGCTTGCAGTAACGAAACGGCTTATGGCGGCACTTGCGGCAATGGCGTAGACGCGCAAGCTCAAGGCACGCTTCCTGCTTGTGCGGAAGTGCTGCGTGCGCGCCTAAGCGAGCAGTTCATACGTGGCGAGATTTTCGTAACGCTACAAGGCGCAAACCGCGATAATGTGCGCGCCGTAGCAATCGGCAATTTCGACGGCATGCACCTTGGACATCAAAAATTATTTGAGCGCCTAGGCGAGCAAGGCGCAATAATCGTAATCCTAGCAGGTGGTGGCACGAAGCTCACCCCTTTTGCGTCACGACAGGCATTTACGGACAAAAAGATTTTTTATTGCGATCTACGCGCTATCAAAAGCCTTAGCGGAGGCGAATTTATCGCACTTTTAAGGCAGAATTTCATAAATTTACAAAAAATTGTCGTCGGTGAGGACTTTAGATTTGGGCGTGATCGGGCGTGGGACGTGGAATTTTTAAGGCGCGAATTTAGCGGGCAAACCTGCGTCGTAGGGGAGTTTTGCTTAAGCGGCGGCGGCGTGCATTCAAGTAGGATCAAGGAGCTTTTATCGCGTGGTCGGTGCGAAGAGGCGGCGGAGCTTTTAGGGCGAAATTACGAGATCTGCGGACGCGTAGTGCGCGGTCAGGGGCGCGGGGCGCGAGAGTTCGTAGCGACGCTAAATCTTGATGCGAGCGGCTATTTTATGCCAAAAAGCGGCGTTTACGCAAGTATCACGAGCGTGTGCGGCGCGAGTTATAAAAGCGTGAGCTTCTTGGGGCACAGGCTCAGCACCGATGGGGCTTTTGCGCTTGAAACGCACATTTTAGGGGACTTTGCAGGCTTTGAGGCGGGTTTAAATTCCGCTCAAGATCACGCGCCGTGCTGCGGGGGGCAAGCCGCACATTCTGCGCGAAATTTAGATAAAATTTCGGCGTGTAATTCAGTAGAAATTTCTACACAAAATTTTGCGTCGAGCGAGAGCTTGGACGCCGAAAATAAAAATTTAGAGGCTGCGAGCAAAAACAGCGGCGCGAAATTTGCTTGCGTGAAATTTATAAAGTTCCTACGCGAAAATCGTAAATTTAGCGATCTAGCGCAGCTTAAAGAGCAGATTTTAAAAGACGCTTCGGAGGCGGAGGCGGTACTACGAAGCCGCAAATTTTAATCTACGGCTTGTAAGCTTAAAAATGAAATTTTCGGGCTGTGCGCTTTAATTAATGCATCCTTCTGCGCTTCGCATCTACGGCGCATTAAATGAGCCATTTGCGTCGTCCCGTATAAAAGTCATGCGCCTGCCTCCGAGGATGCTTGGCGCACCGCCTGCGTCTGCGATGCCATATGGGAAGTGTACACAAAAGCGGCGCGCAAGCTGCTAAAAAGTCGCTAGATTTTAATGGCATACCGCCTGCAGGACTTTAATGCACCTTGGGCTTGGGTTTATGCAAGACGAGGCAAGTACAAGCTGCGCCGAGAATTAAGGGTGATAAAAAATCTTAGTTGCGCTGTGAAGCTTTAAAATTTAACAGGGATAAGCTGCCTAGCAAGAGTCAAGCGGCTAAATTATGCGCCTAGCTAAACGCTGGATTTTGTCAAGTGGTCCCATTTTACGGCACATAAAATCGCAAAATGGGCGCGAAATTCTACCAATGGAGCTTTGACTATGCTTTTAGTTTAAGTTCGTAATTAAAGAATTTAAAGAAGCTGTTTTGGCAGTGCGAGATTTGACGGCGCAAAATTTAACACTGTGAAATTCTAAAGCCCGCTAAATACGGCGCAAAATTTTAAGGATGTATTCGCGCGGCGCGGAATTTTAGGGTCTGTCAAGCAAGACGTGAAATTTAATCATGCATCGAACGTATCCGGGCTAGAAGTTGGGCGCAAACTGGGATGCAGCTCGCTTGCATTAAAAGCGCTCATGCTGCGTTTAAAATTTAGGTATGCTTCGCGCGGGGCAAACTAAGTGCAATAATTCCATGCGTAGCGGTCGCAAATCGAGTGTCGCGTGAGCGTAGAAAGCACGGCGTGAGAATTCTGCGCTTAGCATGCGTAGGAAGTATAAATCGAGTGCTGCGTAAATAGCAAAACTAAAAGGAAACAGATGAAAGACGAAATTTTTAAAGAGCCTATCAAAAAGCAGTTTGAGTTTGACGCCAGCGTCGCGTCGGTTTTTGATGATATGATCGGGCGCAGCGTGCCGTTTTATGAGGCTAGCACGCGGCTTAGCAGCGAGCTTTTGGCGAGGATACTGCCACAAAAGGCGCGCGTGATCGATCTTGGCTGCTCGACTGCGACCGCGCTGCTGGCGCTGTTTGCGCTGCGCCCCGATCTGCGGCTGTGCGGCATCGACAGCTCGGAGGCGATGATACAAAACGCCCGCGCCAAGGCGGCAGCGTTCGGCGCGAAGCTCGATCTTAGCGTATCGGACGTGCTGGATGCGAGCCTCGCAGACTGCGACGCCGTGATTTTAAACTACACCCTGCAGTTCATCAGGCCGCCGCGCCGCGCCGCGCTAGTGAGTAAAATTTACGACGGATTGCGCGAGGGCGGGGTTTTGATCTTTAGCGAAAAGATCGTCTACGAAGATCCTGCGCTCGCGCGTCAGATGATCGAAATTTACGAGGATTACAAGCGCGCGCAAGGCTACTCGCGCTACGAGATCGCGCAAAAACGAGAGGCGCTTGAAAACGTGCTCGTGCCCTACACCGAAGCGGAAAACCGCGCCTTGGCGCTAAGCGCGGGCTTTAAGCGCGTCGAGAGTATCTTTAAATGGGCGAATTTTATGAGCTTTGCGGCGTTTAAATAACGATAAATTAAATTTATAAGAAGTATAAATTTTAAAATTCTATAAATTTAAAAATTTCAATGATTTCCGAAGTTTTTACTTTTCCAAACTCTTGCATTATAAAATTTGAAGCAAAATACGGAGTGAAAATTTTAAATTTTATTCTGTGCGCAGAAGCGTGTCCATATTTCACAGGCACAAAAACCTTCTCTCGTGTACGCAACTTTTGGAATGTGCGCACCTAAAAAGTAATTTCGACGCCTTTTGTTTACGCAAAATTTTAACTGCCTAGCGATAATTTATACAAGTTTTAATAAGCTAAATTTATTTTATCTCTATTTGTTGCGTCTCTTGAGTTGTTTCAGCAATTTGGGCTTGCGGACTCGTTTTTGTGATTAACCCCGTTTCTTCATCGATTTTTTCACTGCTAACACGATTTTCAAAATCGCCGAAAAAACGTTTCGTATCGGCTAGGATATTTTTATATTTACGCCGTTTATTTTTATAAATCGATCGGCAAACCATGAACGTTAAAATAAAACTACTTCCAATACATGCCAAAAACGGCAAAAGCTCGAAATAAAGTATTTGAAAATAACATATACATATAAATAGCAGTATTCCACCTATAAATGTACCGCAGCCGACGACATAATAATCAAATCTGGGTTTATAACTTTCTGCATTAGCCCAGAATTGATCCTCATTGCTTACTTTTCTAGTGATATTTTTAGTTAGACCGCAATCGATATAACCGCCATTTTTTCGGCATAACCAGCCATCTCATCGCCATCCAAAATCAAAAAATTTTTATCTAAAACCGCTCTAAACAAATCTTTACCTTGTCCCTTAAGTTGGAATGTCCATATATGAGTATGCGTAGTGCTTGTTTTAGTGGTCGTATTTGTCGTCGTATTGCTGTTAAAACTGCCGCGAACAGCGAATGGATTGATAGGCAAAAAGGGGTAGCCCAAGCCTCCGCTACTTACATCGCCACTATTTACAGTATTTACAGTAGTATTAGTTACGCTACTCATGTCTGTTAGAACTTCTTTTTTAGCATTGATTGCGATACCGTGAAAATAATCCATTAATAATCCTTTAATTAAAAATAAAATTTGTGAATAATACGCCCCCCCCCCATTAAAATTTGCTGAAATTTTATACTCGCCGTATTTTTCGGGTGATACGGCAAGGATTTTTATCTAAATTCTTTGTAATTTTATAATTAAATTTTGATGCAGATTAGATGATACAAACAGCGCGAATGTATAATTCTAGCGATATGCGAGACGGCACAGATAAAATTTATCGCCGCTCGTAATTTCAAAATTCCGTCGCGGATGTGAACTGCGCAAATTATTAGAATTCGACGAAATTTCAAAAATTCTATGAAATTTTGAAATTTCATAGTCCAAGCAGATTCATAAATTTTACAAAATTCTCAAAAAATTCAAAGATTGAAAAAGTTTGGCTGTCTAAAATTCCAGGCATAAAAAAAGCGCCCGCCGTTTGGCGGACGCCGTGTATAATCGCGACGGACAAAATAAACGCCGCCGCGAGCAAAGGAGCTTATTTATCTCTTAAATTTAACTCGCTAACGAGCTTGGAGTAAACTGCGTAGTCTTTGTTTTTAAGATATTTCATCATTCTTTTGCGCTGACCTACTAGCTTTAGCAGTCCTAAGCGAGATGAAAAATCTTTCGGATTTGCTTGCAAATGAGCGGTAAGAAGCGTGATCCTCTCGGTAAGAAGCGCGATTTGCACCTCCGCAGAGCCCGTATCCTTCTCTCTTCTAGCGAATTTCGCAACTATCTGTGCTTTTTGAGCCGTGTCTAAAGCCATGATGACCTCCTGATCGGTAAAATAGGAAGCGATTATACTTAATTAACCTAAATTTTTGCTTTCTTTGTGTAAAATGCACGCTTTCAGACCAAAGGAGAGAATAAATGCTTTTTACAAAAGCAAGCGAATACGCCCTGCTTTCAATGATCTGCATCGCGGGCAAGGAGGAGTCGATGGATGTCGATTCGATCTCTAGCGAGCTTGGAATTTCACGCAGCTTTTTGGCTAAAATTTTACAAAATTTAGCTCGCGCGGGACTTTTAAATTCCTTCAAAGGCGCCAAGGGCGGCTTTGTGCTCGCGCGCAATGCAGATGAGATCACGCTAAGCGAGATCATTAAAAGCGCCGAAAGACGCAAGGCGACGGTATTTGACTGCACCGCCGAGGGGATCGACGCCTGCCCGAACGGTCGCACACTATGCCGCGTCAATCTAATGTTCGGCGAGCTTCAAGAGAAAGTCGATGAGTATATGGATACGATCACGCTAGCAGACATCATCGGCAAAGAACGCAAATGAAAATATATCACCTAAGCCACACCGATCTGGACGGCTACGGCGCGCAGTTCGTCGCGGCGCACTATTTGACGGACGTGGAATTTTTCAACGCCAACTACGGCAAGGAGATAAACGAAAAATTTGATCTCATCCTCGCTAGTATCGATGAAAGGCTCGCTGCAGACGCGGACGAAAAAAGCCTGGTTTTAATCACCGATCTAAATTTACTGCCCGCGCAGTGCGAGAAATTTAGCGGCGAACTAGCCCGCCGCAACGCTCGCGTGATCCTTTTGGATCATCATCAAAGCGGGCTTGAGTGCGCGAAAAAATTCCCGTGGTATTTCCTAGACTCTTCGCGCTGCGCCACGAAGATCACCTATGATTTTTTCAGCGCGATGTTCGGCGGCTCGCCGCGGCTAGATAAGCTCGTGCGCGTCGTAAACGCCGTGGACATCTGGCTAAAGGATGAGAGCGAGTTTGAGCTCGGCAAGGTCTGCCTCGGCATGGTCTCGGGCGCGAAAGAGATCAATAAGATCATGTTTGAGCGGGAAAGCAGGGATTATATCTTTTTCTTGTTAGAAAAAATTTTTAAATTTCAAGACGAGCCGAGCGCGCACATCGCGCTAGATAGCGCGCTGCACGGCATAAAGAAAGAATTTTTTAAAAGCGAGCGCGACGATACGCTAAGCAATCTCGTCTCGCATTTCGTAGTCGCCCGTCTAAGCGCGCAAAAGCAGCGCTTTGAGATCAGCTACCTCGATAAAAAAGGCATTTTGACCTACAATATCGGCAACGTAAGCGTCATCGGCAACGACTTTTTGACGCAAAACCCCGATGTCGATTTTTTCATCGACGTAACAAGCAAAAAAACGCTTAGCTTCCGCGCCGACGGCAAGATCGACGTAAGCGAAATGGCAAAGCTCCTCCTCGGCGGCGGCGGGCACGTAAACGCGAGCGGCGGTATGTTTGCGGGCTTTAAGGACGCGAGCTCGTACGAAGCCGTAAAGGCGCAAATCGTGGATCTAATCGAGAAAAAAACTCAAATTTCAAAGGAAGAAGATGAAAAATAATGACGAAAAAATCGCCGAGCAGGACCTCATCTACGAGATCAACATCCTGCTTGACGCGATGCTGCTTTATGCGGGCGTGAAGCGCGAGCGGCTCGCCGACGCGGCGCAGCTGTATATCGAAAACATCGACGTCGTGCTACAAAACTCTGACGCTAGCGGCGCGGATGAGGTAATCGCCGTGGTCGAGTTTTTGCGTAGCAAATACGCGGAGCTATTTGAAAATAAGGGCTAAGCGCGAAATTTTAAGCGAAATTCTGCGAGCTAGAATTTTACTAAGCGCAAACTATGCGAAGTAAAATTTCATTTAGCGCAGAAATTTACGGAGCGAGAAATCCGCGAGATAAAATTTTGCGAAATAGAATTTCTAAAATGTGGAATGCGGAATTTTGCGGGCTTAGGCTCAAAATTTTAAAATTTAGCAGGCAGGCTTTGCAAATAAAATTTTAAGGCATGGCAGTTACAGAATTTAATTTTAAAATTTTATGCCGTCAAACAAGAGCAAAATTTCGAGGCTTAGAATTTACGCTAAGAAATTCCGCGCAATAGTAAATTTAAAATTTTAAGTGCATTTTGCGGCACGGAATTTTGTAAAAAATTTTAGACAACGCGGAGTAGCTCTGCGTAAAATTCTAATCTAGGCTTCGCGCGGAATTTGCATCAAAACTCCGCGCGGAATTTTGCGCTCAACTAAGGCGCAAAATTCAAATATAAAGGCGCACTCTCCGCTTGCCGACGCGGTACAAAGAGTGCGCTGATCGTGGAATTTTAAATTTAAAAGCACGATTCTGCCGTCTAAGATCAAAGAAATGGCATAGCGCCTAAGCTTGCCGATAATGACAAAGCTCGCTTTGAAAGGAAGGGAGAATTTTATCTGCAAAAGCGCAGAAATGGCATTTTAAGATACTTTTGTCATTTCTAAGAGAAAAAGATCCGCGCCAGAGGCTTTTAAGCAAGCGCGCTTGATAAAATATTATCGCTAGATATGGTGCAGATGTGGTAACATCCGAACGTAGCGAAATTAAACGAACGCGGCACTCTATCGTCGCAAAGCCAGGCATTGTAAAATAAAAAGCTTGGGCAGGGCGTTTAGAAACAAAATATCGCGAAATAAGACACCTGCAAAGCAAGGTGCCTATAAGATGAAGCGTCGTAAAATAGAATAGAAAGCAACGTGTCGATAAAATAGACACCATGAAGCAGAATTTCGTAGCAGTAACGCAGGACGCGATTAAATTTTAAGCCGGCGGCGCGCTAAATTTTGAAATTTTATGAATTTAAAACTTTATGAAAGGATAGAAATGAAAAAGATTTTTTTGTTTGCATGTCTCATGCTTTTGGGCTCGCAGCTTTTCGGCGACGATAAGGTCTATCGCCTAAGACTTGCTAGTACGTGGGAGGCGACTACGCCCGTTTTGGGCGCTGCCGCCGAGGATTTTAAAAACTATGCCGAAAGCCTTAGTGGCGGCAGGCTTCAGATCCGCATCGATACGCCGAGCAAGCACAAGGCAAGCTTTGGCGTATTCGACTTCGTCAAAAGCGGTCAATACGATCTAGGATATACTTCGCTTTATTATTATAAAGGCAAAGACGCCAAAACTATGCTCTGGACGGCGGTGCCTTTCGGTATGACTACTGATGAGCAGCACGCGTGGTATTACTATGGTGGTGGACGAGAGCTTAACGATAAGATGTTCGCACAATACGGTATGAAGACCTTTTTGATGGGATCTACCGGCATGCAAATGGGCGGCTGGTTTAAAAAAGAGATCAACTCGGTTGCAGATTTGCAAGGGCTTAAATTCCGCATACCGGGGCTAGGCGGAGAGGTGATGAGCAAGCTGGGTGCCACTATAAACACGGTACCTACGGGCGAGCTATTTATGGCGTTAGAGATGGGCACGATCGACGCGGTCGAGTGGGTAAGCCCTGTCTATGATATGCCACTTGGATTTCACAAAGTGGCTAAATACTACTACACAGGCTGGCAAGAGCCTATGGGAGACTGCCAGCTGCTGGTAAATCAAAAAGCGCTAGAGAAGCTGCCTGCGGATCTTCAAGCGATCTTAGAGGCTGCAGCAAGACTTGCCGGCGAGAACTTCCAAAATAAGGGCTTTTACGAAAACGCTCGCATTTGGGCAGAGCTAAAAGCGCAGTTTCCGGACGTGCAGGTGCGCGACTTCCCTGCGGACGTGATAGCCGCGCTTAAAAAAGCAACGAATGAAATCTTAGACGAGGAAGCGGCGAAAGATCCGATGTTTAAAGAGATCCTAGACAGCCAGCGCGCATTTTTGAAAATCGGTAGAGAATGGAATAAAATAAGCACCGTAGCCTACATAAATAACGTAAGCGGCATCGCGGGCGAAAGCATAACAAATCCAATCTCCGCAGGCTCTAGCGGTACGACAAACTCAGATTCTGCAAGCAGCGAAAATCACGGCGCTGCAAGCGATTCTAACGCGACGGACGGCAAAAATTTAGGAGCGACAAAGTAAAACAGCGGGCGCTGCGAGCGATAAAAATTAAGGCGCGACGAACAGACCGGCGCAATAAGTAACTCAAGTGCGACAAGCGACAGAAATTCTAACTACTTTAATAAAGTAGATGGAATTCTGCCGCAGCAGCTTTGGCACAATAGCTTTAACATCGCAAGCGGCGCGATCTGGCGCAGCAAAGGGCTCCCACGTGAAATAGAACGCCAAAAACACGCGATAAAACAAAATTCTAAAAATTCCGAGCTCCAAGCACGGAGGAATTCGGAATTTTAAATCTAAAATTTTAAAATCAAAATTTATGGATTTCAGACGAAGCGCGAAACTACTCCGGCTATGCCATAGACCGGCATTTGCGACCATTAAGACTAAAAGCCGCGTCTAGCGCTTTAAAAGCCTATGAGCCTTTTGCATTCATCTATCAAAATCACAAAAATCGCATTTACGTTATTAAAATTACAGCGCTACTTGACAATAAGGCTAATTCGCATAAAATCAGCCTACGCGCGTTAAAATTTAATCAATAATGTAATTTGGTAAGATTTGTCGCGATAAAATAGTCTTATTATCATGCTTATCTTTAAAATTTACTCCATTGCGCCGCTCTGATTAAGACTAAATTTATTAGGATTTGATAAATCACGAATGCCCGGCCCCTGCCGCCACATCTATTAACGCAATAGCAGATAAATTTCTAACCGTGCTCTTATCGATAGTGCAACTACGCAAAAAAAGCGTATTAATACCGCGAAATTTATTGAATTCTTGAAATTTTTGATCTTTAAAATATCGCAAGACGGCTAGATCGCCAAAATTTCATATTATTTGAATTGATTGTTAAAAAATAGATTCGGAAGCATAGCCCCCGAATCTACGGATAAGATTAAATTCTTAGAATTTAATCGGATGGTGGTGGAAGTCGTCGTAAACGACTTTATTGGTTTGAAATTTAATGCGCTTAAGCTCGCGGATACGCAAAAATTCCTCTTCATCGATCTTTTTAATCTGAATCGCTGCCTTAAATGTAGGCGTTTTGGCGATTAGATCCCAGCCGCCGCTGGTTAGCTCGTTGCAGCAGCTCTCCCAGTAGTGATAAGACATCTGAATGATACCATCCATTATACACTCGGTGATGTCTGCCTTGATCGCGATATAGCCGTAGCGGCTCCACGCGACGATGAAATCGCCCTGCGAAATTCCATATCGTTCGGCGAGTTTCGGATTCATTTCCGCAATCGGTCCTATCGCGTCGCCGCCCTGCTCAACGGTCTTAGAGCGCCTAGTCATCGCGCCTCCTGCGTACTCGTAAACCTTACGCGTAGTTAGAAGCTGGATTGGGAACTCTGCATCGGTCTTCTCGTCCACGGAGCCCGCCATTACAGGATAATCTTTCGGCATATTCATACGCTTTGCAAATTCCTCTTTGGCGCTTTCAATCTTGCTCTTATCATCCACGAATAGAACTGGGACGAAATTTCCTTTACCGTCCGGAGTAAAGAATTTCTTATCAAGATACAATGCAGGTCCGCCCATAGAATTCTCATCAGGGCACGGCCAGTGAAGTCCGTGGTATTTTTTGATGCGGTAATAGCTCATTCCGCCGTAGTTGTGCGGAGCTACCCTGCGCACCTCTTCCCAAATCTGCTCTGGAGATTGGAATGTGAAATAATCCCCTAGACCTAGGCGTCTAGCAAGCTCGCAGATGATAGCCCAGTCTTGTCTAGCTTGTCCCGGAGGGGCAACTACAATTTCGCTATGCTGTACGCGGCGCTCGGCGTTAGCATAAGTACCCTCCTTCTCGCCGCTGCAAGCTCCAGGAAGCACGACATCTGCTTTTCGGCTCGTCTCGGTTAAGAAAATATCTTGGATCACATACATCTCTACCTGCGAAATCGCGCGCAAGAAGTGGTTTGCGTTCGGATCGGTCATAACCGGGTTTTCGCCCATCGTCCAGAAGAATTTTACCCTACCATCAAGAATTGCGTCAGGCACTTCAGTTTTATGAATGCCGATCTTGCCATTTAGATGACCTTTCGGCAAATTCCACTGGCGCTCAAACCAATCACGGGCACTTTCGTCGGTTACGGCTTTATAGCCGGTAAATACGTTAGGAAGCATTCCCATATCGCAGCAGCCTTGAACGTTTTCTTGTCCACGGATCGGTAGATCGCCGCTTCCGAGCTCGCCCACATTGCCTGTTACGAGCATTAAATTTGAAATGTCGCAGACTGCGCCCACGCCGTGGTTGAAGTGAGTTACACCCATTCCGTGCGTGATAACCGCAGGTCGCGTAGTAGCGTAAATTCTAGCCGCTTTTCTAATATCTTCAGCGTTTAACCTTGTGTATTTGGCTACGGCTTCAGGCGAATAATCCTTAACCGCCTCTTTTACATATTCAAAACCCTTGGTGTATTTCTCAACGAATTCGTGATTTACCAAATCCTCGTCGATAATAGCATGGATTAAAGCGTTGATGACCGGGATATTGTGCTCCGGCTCAAGCTGGAGGTGGATATCTGCGCGATTTGCAAATTCCGTCTTAACCGGGTCGATGACGATGAGTTTAGCGCCTCTATTTAACGCTCTTTGAACGTGCATAGCTACGATCGGATGGCCATTTTCTGGGTTTGAGCCGATCATCATAATGCAGTTGCTGTGAGTTCCGATCTCCGTGAAGCTATTTGTAGCCGCTCCGTTACCGATTGTTTTGGCAAGACCTGCCACAGTCGGAGCGTGTCAAATACGCGCGCAGTGATCGATATTATTCGTGCCTAAAATTCTAAGTAGCTTCTGCGCTACGTAGTTATCCTCGTGCGTACAGCGTGCGGAATAGTTTCCGGCTATCGCGTCAGCGCCGTATTTTTCTTTAACCTCGAGCATCTTTTTAGCAACCAAATCAAGCGCTTCGTCCCAGCTAGCCTCGACCAAATCGCCGTCTTTACTAAATTTGCCATTCTTTTTACGAATTAGCGGAGTAGTAAGCCTATCTCTAGAGCCTACGTAATTCCATCCGTAATAACCTTTCAAACATAAACAACCTTGATTTACGGGGTTGTCGCTTACGCCGGTTGCGGATTTGATATAATTGTCTTCCGCAGTCAGCTCGATTTGACAGCCTGTGCCACAATAAGGGCATATGACCTTGCCTTTATTCGCCATATTTTCTCCTTTCGAAAATACTAAACATGCAAAATTACCATATATGCAATTTCGGCACAATTATATAAATTCTTACCTAAAATAAAATTGAAATTTTGCCTTAAGCTAAAAGAATTTTTTCAATTATAATTAGGAGTAAGTTAGGGTAATTTCAGTAGTAATTTAAATTTTAAAATATACTTTAATACTGATATACTAGACTTTTAAAGCAAATAATTAACAAACCGGTTTAAAAAAGAAATTAGTTTTTAAATTTAAGCTTTTCAAGCAAATTTATCAAATAAATTCCAAATATCGTCAGATAAATGACGGAATTTTTTTACGGACTTAAATATAATTACACCAAAATTTTTAGTAAAAAATTTTTAAAATTCCTTAAGTCAAGGAGAAAGGTATGAAACAACATAAATTTGTAATCTGCGATTACAAACGATGTATCGGTTGCACGACGTGCATGGCAGCCTGTTACTCAAGTGCCTACGAGCGCGGTAAGCTTGCTAAATCGCGACTTACCGTGCTTAGACAGGCTTACGGCGTTATGCCTACGCAGTGCAGGCAGTGCGATGACGGACCATGCGCAAACGTCTGCCCTACCGGTGCGCTTCGCTTCGATAATAACTATATCGAATTACACGAAGAAATTTGCATCGGATGCAAGATGTGTACGCTCGCCTGTCCTTATGGCGCGATCAGCTCGAATGCCGAGCTTATGCCGTCAGTAAATTATGCGGTCGAGCCGAAGTATTATCTAGAGATCGAAAGCCAAGCGGGCGCCAAAAGCACCGCCATCAAATGCGATCTATGCAACGGACGCGAGAACGGTCCTGCATGCGTCGAGGTTTGCCCAACTAGCGCTATCATTATGATAGATCCTAAAGAGGGCAAGCATAAATTGGGCTTTGCGATAGACTACGATGCGGCTAATGCTTTTGCAAAAGACGTATTAAACGGCGAAATCAGTTGCGTCGCCAAAAAAGAAGGAGGCGCAAAATGATAAGCGTCTATACTTTATTTATCGTCAGTGCAGTAATTAGTATCCTTTTATACTGCGCTCCAAAAACTGCTGTTAAGGTGGGATTTGGATTAGGTGCTATCAGCTGTTTTTACGCGATGTGTCATTTCGTAGCCAATATGGGCGTAAGCGACAGCTTCGTTTTGGGCGGCACTTTCTTATATGCGCCAAAATTTGCTTTAAGCCCGCTTGGAAATTTCTTCAGCTTCGTAGTCGTTTTTATAGGCTTTGCAAGCAGCGTTTACGGTATGAGCTACGCCGAGGAATATATCGGAAAAGCAAATATTGGCGTTTTTGCATGTTTATTTAATACCTTCATCTTATCTATGCTTTTAGTCATCAGCGCAGATAATGTATTTTGCTTCGCTGTTTTATGGGAGCTTATGACGTTAATTTCGTCATTTCTAATCATAGTAAACGATGGCAAAGGCACGCTCAAAGCCGTTATGGTATATCTAGGTATAGCGCAGATCGGTGCATTTTGTATAACCTGTGGATTACTTATCATTGCAAACTACGCAGGCAGCTTCGAATTTGCGAAGTGGGGAAACGTAAATATGCCGATGGGCGCTTCCGTGGCTGCTTTTATACTATTTTTGGTCGGCTTCGGCTCAAAAGCAGGAATGTGGCCTTTTCACGTTTGGCTACCGCAAGCTCACCCTGCGGCTCCATCGAACGTCTCTGCACTGATGAGCGGTGTTATGATTAAAGTAGCGCTCTTTACGCTTGTTAAATTTACGCTATTTTTGCCACTAAGCATTTATTTTGGGCTTGCAGTTTTGATCCTAGGAGCAGCCAGCTCGCTTTTTGGCGTTTTATACGCGTTGTGCCAGCACGACTTTAAAGCGCTTCTTGCGTACCACTCGGTTGAAAATATCGGCATTATCTTGCTGGGTCTTGGCACCGGAATTTACGGCGTCGCAGCAGGCAATGTAACGCTAGCCGCAGTCGGATTTTTAGCAGGTTGCTACCACGTAGTAAACCACGCAATATTCAAAGGCCTTTTATTCTTATGCGCAGGCTCGGTGATCCACGCTACTCATACGCAGAATATGGACGTGCTAGGAGGGCTAGCAAAAAAAATGCCTCTAACTGCCGTCGGTATGTTTATCGGTATCATGGGTATCGCAGCGCTTCCTCCGGTAAACGGCTTCGTCTCAGAGTGGTTTACCTATCAAGGAATGCTTCAAGGTGCTAAGGAAAGCGGAATTTTCATTAGATATGCCTTCTCTTTAGCGGTGGTCGCTCTTGCACTCACCGGCGTTTTGGTCGGTATGCACCTTAAGCTTTATGCGGTAATCTTCGCAGGAACCCCAAGGGATGAAAAAATTTGGGAAAATGCAAAAGAAAGCCCATTAGGAATGGTTTTAGGAATGATCATTTTGATGATAGGCTGCGTGGGATTTGGTGTAGGCGCACACTTCATAGTCGATTACATCATGCAGGCGGTAAATTCTATCACTTCCAATAGCGGGTATGTCGCAAGCCTAGGCGCTTCGTCAATCACTTCGCCTTTGGGAAGTATCGTTTCAACTCCTCTTATTGCAGTGATTTTGTGTTCTACAATGTTGCTTCCGTTTATCATCCTAGCGGTTATGAAAGCAAATCGCGACAAACCTCGTGAGACCGATCCTTGGGCGTGCGGCTTTAAATATAGCCCTCGCATGCAAATGACCGGCGGTCCTTTTACCGGCGATTTAAGAAAGATTATGGACTGGTTATTTAGAGGTCATAAACGCAGAATAGAGCAAAACGGCTACTTCGGACCGATCGAGTATCACAATCACCCACAAGACATTTGGTGGACGATGATTTATCAACCGGTAATCGATTGGAGTAAGAAGATCGCCGATAAGATAGGAATTATTCAAAGCGGCTATGCAAATTTATATACGCTTTACATCCTAATCTATCTTTGCGCGATACTGGGCGTCGGATATTTCTTGATCTAGGAGGTTTAAGATGCAGACTATACAAACTATATTTTTAATGATATTTCAAGTCGCGGTTATCGTCCTAGTCGCTCCACTCTTCGACGGTATGGCGAGAAAACTTCGAGCCAAGCTTCAGTCGAAACAAGGAAGCGATTTTTTTCAAACTTACCGCGATATTATTAAGCTTTTTAAGCGCGGCAGAACCGTTCCTGCGTGCAGCCACTGGGTATTTAGATGGGCGCCGTTTTTCCTTTTCGCTACTTCGGCAGCGATCTTGGCGGCTATTCCTATTACTTACAGCGATCCAACCACCGATAAAATTTTCGGAGCATATTCGGATATTTTCGTTATCCTATATCTAGGCGCGCTTTTGCGCTTCGTATTCGGTGCGGCTTCGATAGATAGCGGTAACCCGTTTGCCGCAACCGGCGGCGGACGCGAGCAGATGCTTGCCGTTTTTGTCGAACCTGTGATGATGATGTGCCTAATCGTAGTAATGATGGCTGCGGGAACTTCAAATTTAGTTGAGATTCAGGGGATGGTACGCAGCGGTCAGATCGGCTATCAAATTCCAAGCTTTGCCGTCGCTTCGATTGCATTTTTATGGTGCATGTATGTCGAGACCGGCAGAAAGCCATTTGATCTTGCCGAAGCCGAGCAAGAGCTTCAAGAAGGACTTTTGGGTGAATACGCAGGTAGCGATTTGGGCTTAGTGCAAGCGGCGCTTATTTTGAAGCAATTTGCGATGATCGGATTATTCCTAACGATATTTGAGCCGTGGAATTTTAGCAATCCGTTTTTGGCGATCATAATCTTTGTGCTAAAAACCGGCGTATTTTACGTAGCAGCCGTTTTCATCGACAACTTTGGACCGCGCTTCAGAATGACTTCGAGCATGCGCAAAATTTCATGTGGTGCTCTTGCCATCGCTTTTGCGGCATTAACGCTTTACGTAGTAGGATTTTAAGATGAATAGTATTGATATTTTAGCAATTTGTATGATCGTAACGTCACTCGCGGTATTCGGACTTAGAAATTTAAAGCTTTCGATCGGAATTTACGCGATTCAGACGCTACTTTTGGTAAGCATATTTTTTATGCTGTATTCTAACTTCAATGCGCCGCAGCTTAGAATTTGGGCGATAGTGGCGTTTTTTACGAAGGTTATTTTCGTGCCAGGAATTTTATTTTGGCTAGTTAAAAAGCTGGATGTGATCAGCGAGGATGAGCCGGTAGGCGGCTTTTTCGTAAGCCCCGTTATTGCGATGGGATTTTCGCTAGCGATTGCGATGACAATCAATCCGATCTTGCTTAAATTCTCTCTTATTCAAGAAAGAATCGTTCTAATAGCGGCGGTAACCGTATTTATGATGGGAATTTTTGGCTTCATGCTAAGAAATTCTTTCATCAAGCAAATTCTAGCCTACTGCCTATTTGAAAACGGCATCCACCTAAGCCTTGCGCTTATGGCTTACAACTCTCATGAGCTAGTAGAGCTTGGAATTTTAACCGACGCTATCTTTGCGGTTATCATTATGAGCGTTTTGGCGGTTAGATTTTACAAAGCTTATGACGGACTTGATACGTCTAAAGCTTCGAATTTAAGGGGTTAATGATGAATAGTTTAGCTTTTATATTAATTTTTCCGTTGCTCGGAGCGCTGATATTATTCTTATGCCCTAAGAATTTCAAGCTCCTAAGCACGCTACACGTTTTGATTTCTGCAGTTACATCCGCAGGGCTACTCTGTAACGTAGGCAAGCTTATCAGCGGCAACTTCGAGGCGTTTTACGCATACGATAAATTCCTATTCCTAGATAGCCTAGGTTGCGTATTTTTAGTGCTAATCGCCGTAACGGGCTTTTTGGTAAATTTATACTCCACCACCTATATGAAATGGGAGATACAGGGCGGTCATCTGGATCTTAGCGATCTTAGAAAATACTATGCGCTCTGCCACGTTTTCGTTTTTACGATGACGCTTAGCGTTATCTGCAACAACGTCGCGTTTATGTGGGCTGCAGTAGAGGCTACTACGTTAGCATCGGTATTTTTGGTCGCTATTCATAAAGACAAAAAATCTACCGAGAGCGGTTACAAATATATCGTTATCTGCTCGATCGGCTTGGCATTCGCGCTTTATGCGACCGTTTTACTATATGCGGCTACATTCAAAATCACAGGCGACGGCGAGGCTTCGATGCTTTGGACTAGCATTATGGATCACGCCAAAGGTTTAAACAAAGATGCCGCTAAGCTTATCTTTATATTCGCTCTAATCGGCTTTGGAACCAAAGCAGGACTTGCTCCTACTCACACTTGGCTTCCTGACGTTC
>CAUSEA010000007.1:0-67019 GCA_963530525.1 uncultured Campylobacter sp. | reverse complement strand
GGTGAAAGCCTCCTGGGGTTCGAATCCCTATCTCCCGGCCATTTTAATCTAATCCAAAACTTTATTTTAATTTCAAAATTTCGCATTTTATTTATGCTAATTTTCATTTAATGCTCTTTGCGTTTAAACTCTACTTCACGATATACGGCGTAAATAAGCAGCTAGAATAGCATATTCGTAAACGAATGCTAGAAAGATACGTAGCGAAAAAGCTAGGATTTCGATAGTGGCCTAATTGATCAGTCCGAATCAAAGTAATATACAATGGTGAAATAATATAATGGCATTAAGCTTTGAGCGTTCGTCTGGTATAAAAGTGAATGAAAAACCTAGTAACGAAATTTAGTCATGAGTTTTTAAGACGTAGCATTCATTGTGCCGGGCGTAAAATTTTGGAAGCTCCGCAAAATTTGAAATTCCATGCCGCGCGTCCTGAAATTTTAACGCGTGCATCGTATGATTTAACGTGCACGCCGTAAAATTTCAACATGCATACAAAATTTTAAAATTCGCGCCCAAATTTAAGCTATAATCGCTTCAAATTTCAAGGAGCCGCAAATGCTAAAATCATATCCTCTTGCGATGCAGGGCGTGGAGTTTCGCGGACACGGCGTGACGGGCATTTACGAGATGGGCGAGCGGATTGCCTTCGTCCACTTTGCCTTTGCAGCCCCTAGCGAGCAAAACACCCTCTCGAAGCTAACGCCCAGCTACGTGCTGCTAGATACATTTTCGCGCGATTTTAGCGAACGCAAAAGATCGGTGCTCGCCTACGAGCAGCGTGAAATTTTCTCTGCCGCCTCCGCGCTTTGTTACCCGCAGGACGGTCACTTCGTGCTAAATACGAGATACTACGAGGGCTTCGTCGATTCGCCCGCAAAGCTCATCAAAATACAAGATGGCGAAATGAGCGAGCTTGTCGACGCTCCTGCGCCCGTGAAGCAGATCTACAACGATGCGCGAACCTACGAGTTTGAAGACTTTTGCGTGCGGATGAGTTCGCCCTTTATGATGGAGTGCATAGCTTTGCAGGACGGATCAAATTTAAGCGGCACGCCAAATTCTGGCAACTCGGCAGGCGAGAATTTAAAAAATTCCTCCGAAAATATCGGCGCGGCAGCTGTTTGCAAAACTGGCGAAAGCGATCCGTGCAATAAAACGAGCGAGGCGAAAGATAAAATTTCAAACGGCGGCAAGCAAACGCGCAAAAAAGCGGTCGCAAAAGGCAAAACGCTTTGGCGGCTGAAGCTCGGCGCGTATCTGTATACGCCGGTTTTCCTGCGCGGCGCAGCGATGTCGCATTTTGACGCGCAAGATAAGCGGCGGGGTCGCGAGACGCTGTATTTCGGCACTGCAGGCAAGGGCGGGCACCTATACGCCGTGAGCGCGGCAAGCGGCGAGGTGATCTTTAAGCTTGACACCGGCGGAACTGAGCATTTCGCGTGGCACGAGGATAAAATTTTACTCGCAGATCGCCGCGGCAAGCCGGTTTTGATCAGTGATGAGGACGGCTCGATCTTAAAAGAGGTGGAATTCGGCGAGTTTCAATTCGGTTCGGATCAGATCATGCTCGCTAGCGGCGGGCGCCTCTACGCCGTGGCAAACGACGGAGCCGCGATGTACGCCGTCTGCGCGGATATTTAAATTGGACAGATTAAAATTCGGCTTGTAGTTGTAGATTAAATTTAAACGCAAGGCTTGAGGCGCCGAACATTTTGGATATGAAATTTACCTATTTAAGGCTCATGTCCGCTAGCCGCAGTACCCTTGCGAGCCGCATCCCATCTCTCGCCCATCCGGCAAATGCCAAAAACCGCGAATTCTTTGGTATAAAGCACGCCGTAGCTCACTTCCTAAGTAAAATTTACTCGCTTTGCGTGCCGTTTCAGATTAAAATTCAAATCCCTCGCCTTAAAATTTAAAGCGGTCGCGGTAAATTTCAAGGCGTGAAGTGGTGCAAGCTGCCGTGAAATTCCATCGAGCTTTGCGGCGTGCGCGGGCAAACCTCGGCGATCATATTGATCGAAATGCTAGTTTCATTGAAATATCACAAATTGCTTTTGAAATTTTGACGGGCTAATCCGCCGCTCTTTTAGCATGTAGCGGCAAACTCTTTCAAAATCCACCCCGCTCATCATAAAACTGATAAATTCGCTCTTGCCGTCATAGATGATCAAAGTATCGATCGCACGGAAGTTAAATTTTCCCTCCGTGATCTTTGAAAAAATCAGTTTAGAGATGAAAAACGGCAAAATCAATGCCGTCAGGCTCATAATAAAAATTATAAATCCTCTAAGGCTTTGTAAAAATCCGGCAAACGCTATACCTATCACGATGAACGAAAGCACAATGCCTGTGGAATTTCTGCCGGCACGATATGTCCGAATAGCGGCGTGGCAGTGAGCTTTATGAGCGATATCTCATCAAATTTTATAGATTTCGTGATTTTGCCTTTATTGACGTAGTTGATGCTCCTGTTTGTCAAATGAACAAAGCGCGTATGGGCGCTGTTGAGATAAGACACGACGGCGAATACTACAGGAACAAACGGCGTATAGTATGAGAAAATATCCCCTATATACAGAAACACCGGTACCGCCAAGGGAGCGAAGAATAGATTATAAATAAAGAATACTATTATGTTGTAGTCTTTTACGACGAGGGATTTATTGTTAAATTGCGGCGGATTTCGGCGCTCGGCATCTTGCCTAGGCTGCGACTGCTGCAGCTTTTGCGACTTTTGCGGCTCATCGTTAAAATTTTTCATTAAATTTTTTGCTCCCGTTTCAAAATTCGTCGCTAGCGGCTCGGACGTTTTGCGCTGTTAAATTTAGCTTTTGATTTCATCGTCAAACAGCGCGCGGACATCTGCCTAGAAGCTTTTTACATAAAATTGGCAAGATCAAAATTGCGGGCAAGTCGCATTTGGAAGATAGAAATTGTACGACTTCCTTGCGCTCGCTCGCAGGTTTCGAGACTCATGCCCGCTGGCTGGAACTAAGCCCGATAAGGACGATCAGCCCGATGGCTCTAAGTTTTAAGGTCGATGTCCGCCGACCGCAGCACCTTTGCAAGCTGCATTTTGTCGGCCGACCATTTGGCAAAAGCTAAAAACCGCGAACTCTCCGGCATAAAGCACGCCGTAGCCAGCTCGTCGCTAAGAAAAATTTGCCCGCTCTCGGCGCCGCTTCGGCTAAATTTTAAATCTCGCAGCGCGTTTTCGTTCACGTTATCGCTTCTATTGCGCTTAAAATTTTAAATCATTCGGCAACGCCTATGCGTTTGCGCCCGTTTCGTCCGCGCATCTTTGAAACGAGCAGCGATCCGCATAGGCGATGATCATATACTCTGCGCCGCGTAGACGAAATCCGAGCTCAGGCTCGCCGCCCTCGGCTACGCATTTTAGCAGCATTTGCTCTATAGTTTCAAATGAGTAGTCTGACATTTCGCCGATCTTAAAATTTTATCGCCGCCGCGACGCTTATTGTGCCGCTGCATATTGCGAGCCGTTTTACTCCGCCAAAAACCCGAAGCGCTCAATCATATCCAAAAGCATATCGGCTCTGCAAATTTCATCGTCCAGCAGGTCGTCGTATTGATCTCGCAGTTGCTCGGTGTCTTGCGCCACGGGCCCTAGATATTCCTTAGCCTGCGCGAAATCCCCTTTCATCACGTAGTATTTGCCTAAGATCACGCGAGCTCGTGTCTTGCTAACCTCGTCGCCGCCCTCCTCAAGTGCCGCTTTTAGGCTCTGCACGCCGCCCTCCTCAAGCCCTCGCGAGAGCTGCGTTACCTTCTGTAAAGCTTCGCATCCGTTTTCGCTCCTTAGCTAAATTTCATTTGAAATAATAGAACAAATTTCCGCCGTACTCAAGATCCACGGACTCCTTGCTGTCAAAAAACAGCTTAAATTCCATGTGGCTCAGATATTTAGCGTCCTGCGCTTTCTCTATCAAATTTCTTATCAGCCGCTCTATCTTTCCGCCCCCTTCGCGGCGTGCCGCATCTTGCCTCGTGAAATAAAAAACTACGGGCGTGTCGGACACCGCTGCGATATACCAAATTTAAGCGGCGCTAAAAGCTTGCTTCGGTTTCGCAGCAGCTCCTCTACCGCGCCTTGGATCAGATCGGTGCGGATCTGCGACTCGAAGGACTCGACCGAGATATAAAAGCTCTTAAGTCCGTTTAGTTTCTCGAAAAGCGGCGTGCGGGCAAGGTAGTGCTCGATGCACTTTTTATCGGTGATTTTTGCGGCATCTTTTTAGGAGCGAAGCACGATCTTAAGCCACGCCGAGTCCCTGCCCGCGCCGTAAAACGCGCTGATCGCTCGAGTTTTAAATTTAGCGTCTATGAACTCTATCAGACCCCTGACGTTTTCACTATTTTCGACTTTGCCTCTATGATCTCTTTGCAGCGCCTGCTCTGATACGGGCTTAGATCGCAAAACATCGCGCGCCTTTAAATTCAAAGCTAAATTTACTCTGCGCTATAAGCCTGCAGCATATCGAAGGTCGGAGCAAAAAAGAGCGCGCCCGTCTTTGCCGTGCTAAAATCTAGCAGCCGGTCGTAGTTACCTCGCGGACGGCCGATAAACATGCTCTCAAGCATTAACTCCAGCGTGCTAAAGGTGCTTGCGTAGGCGATGAAGTAGGTCCCCGTCTCGCCGCCCTGCATAAACGGCATATTGCCGCGCACGACCTTTTTGTCGTCGCCGACGTTGGCTGCGGCGGAGTGCGAGTTGCTAGGTTTTATCTCCTCGCTCATCTCGATGTCGTTTTGTTTGCTACGCCCGATGACGCGCTCCTGATCGGCGACGCCCGCGGCGTTCCACGCGCTCATATCGTGGATGTATTTTTGCACGAAAAGATAGCTGCCGCCCTTGTACGCCGCATCCTCGTCGCCTACTTTGGCGAAAAAGTCGCGATCTGCGCCTTGCGGATTTTCGGTGCCATCCACGAAGCCGATGATGGCGCGTCCGTCGTAGTATTTAAAGCCGCAGATCTCCTCCTCGCACGTCGCGACATCCTTTAGCGCGGCTCTGATCTCGCTTGCCATATCGTAGCAAACGGCCTGATTTGCGGCTCTGATGTGGATATGAATATCGCCTCCGGTAGCGGGCGCGATGTGCTTGTCACCTCTAATCTCTTCAAAATTTTTTAGCTCTTTCGGCAAAGGCTTCGGCAAGCCGAGCATTTTCCATGCTTCAAAGCCTACGCCGAGCACACAGCTCGTCTCGCTAGCCGCGCCGAATCTCGTAACGGCGGTTTTGTTTAAATTTATCACCAGAGCGCAAAGGCCCTCGAAAGCCTTTTTGCAGGCATTTTTGTTTGCGCTAAAGCGCCAGGTCATAAATACGGTGTTATTGCCGGGCGCGTCGGTTACGTTTTGGGATTTGACATGCGCACAGGCGCAACTTTTTTCTTCACTCATTTTTCTCTCCTTCAAAGTGAAATTTTAAAAGGAATTTTAGCGCAATATCGGTAAATATTGGGCGCAGAGATAGAATTTAGGCGGCCTTGGGGTTTGATTTTCGGCAGAGGAAATTTTATCTTTGATCGTTAAATTTGAGGCGGCGATGAAATTTTGGCTTTAAATTTATAAAATTTACGCCGAGTGGAGAAATGAAATTTCAGAGCTTTGCGAGGATGAAATTTTAAGATAGTGGCAGATGGGAAGGGAATCGAAAAATGCTTTATAATATCGTATTGGTGAGGGGTGCAAAAATATTAGTCAGCTAAAAAATCAGCAAAAAGTAGTCGGTAGAGGGATAAATTTAAGCAATCTTTATCCAAAGAATATGATCGCCTTAGTATCCCTTAGCCATATAATTAAATTTTCGCTCTACGGTCGCGCCGCCGTTGATAATTTTGATGTTAAATCCCTCTGCGGTTTGATTACTTAGCACGGCGTCGTCTCCCGCTTGAGCGCCGACGATCGTGATTTGCACTTTGGGCGCGACGCTAAATTTTTCTTTGTATTTTATACTTATTTCGCTTTTCGCGCTCATTGCTTCGCCGCTTTCTATGACGTCTGGCGCATCTACTATGATGTTCCATTTATAAACTAGCGGCGTTGCATCTTGGGATTTAGAGATTAGCTTTAGCCTAAATTTAAAGACTTTGCCGAAATAATCTCCCTCTTTAAAGTTCTTAAATTCGCCGAAATTTACGCCGTCTATGCTTAATGAAATTTGTGGAGCGACCTCGAACGCCGTACTGTCCGTGCCATCAATATTCGAGATTAAATCCACGTTTTCGAATAGATCGAAATTTGTGTTAATCTGATAGCCCGCTGCCTCGTAGTTCATACTGATGGTGCACATCTTGGCTTCGCTTAGACCAATTTGATGCTTGCTCTCGAAATATCCGATAGGATTTAGAATTTTTCTAGGGCTGGTAAATCCGATATCAATATTCGCCCATTTATCGACGTTTGGGATATCGTCAAAGCTAAACGATAGCGGCGCATCCGTTTTTAAAGAAAGCAGCGCGCCGAAAACTTGCGTATCGGTAAATTTGCCCTCCCACGCAGGGTGCGTAATAGTAGCGATCACGTTTTTAGGCAGCAAATTCTCATCAACTATTAGTGTTGCGGCATTTATGCTCTCAACGCGCAATCCATAGGCATTGACATAAAACGCCTTAACCTCATATTCTCCAATACCGCCTATCTCTAGGGTAGTCTCGCGCGTAGCCGCAACCACTGCCGCCAATTGCCATAGATTGCCCTTTCGCACTTCGTAAGAGATGTTTTCGCCCTTAATTTCATCCCAAAACAGCAGACTTTTATTATTGCGATAAATAGTGTTAAAATTTTTCACGTCGGGTAGCGGCGCGACGTTTAAATTTGCGGAAACGGCTTCGCTTTTTATACCGCTAGTATCTACCGCAAACACTTTTATCTCGCAGCTTGGTTTTGTTTTTGGTAGTGCATATCCCAGCGTCTGCGCTCTCGCCGCCAATATATTGTTTTCATAAATTTCAAAATGGCTAAAGTCTATCGGCAGATCGGAATAGCTCCATCTAAGGCTCCAAAAGTCGCGTAGCTCAGCGGCTCTTAAATTCTCTATCTTAGGCGGCGGGGCTAGCTTGCCGACTACTTTATATTCTGTCTCTAATTTGTTGCCCGCACTATCGCTTACCGCAATATTGTATGTCTCGCCGTCTACTGCTTCAAACGAGAAACTACTGTCGTAAATTTTAGCGCTAGTAAAATCCTTTTCGCTTTTTTTCTTATACGAAAAGGCATAAAACAAGCTCTCGCCGCCCCACACCGCCCTTACCATCGTATGGATTACCCTGCTGCCATCCAAATAGATATAATCGCTTACGCGTAGATTTGAGAGCTTTAAAGACGGGATATCGGGCACGACGATTTCGCCCGTATCGCTGTAGATGGTTTCATTGTATTCGATCGCTGTTATCTGCCTCGTTAGCTCGCCGCCCGTGGCAATTTTTAGCACGCGGTATAGTTTGCTTGTTTTGTTTATTTCGCCGAAAGCGTAATTATCATATTTTTTAAACGCTTTGCCGTTTAAATTTAGACTTATTTTGTTTTTATCTACGCCCAATACTTCAAATTCGCTTATCTCGTTGACGTCATTTCGCACTTGGATTACATATTTTTTGCCCGTCTCTATTTCTACTTCGCGGTCAAGAATCAAAACATCGCTGCTATCCTCCGCTAATCTGCCCGAGAAGCCGTATTGAGGCGTATCGTGGCTTACCTTAATTATATCGCCATAGCGGCACACGAGGCTATCTTTATCGGCTTCGAATTCTATTGTTTCCGTGAGGTATTTATTACAATTTAGCTGAAATTGCCCGTAGGCTCTAGCCTGCTTTTCGTCGGTGCAGCCGGGCAGAGTTACGCCCGTTTTATTAATTACTTGATGACTTTGCTGCGGAGAGTTTGAAACAGATATAACGCTTGGTTCGTAATCTTTGTCTTTGTCGTAATAGGTTATCTCTAAGAAATTTGCGCGATCTACAAGAGGCAAGAAATTCTGCTTAAATGTGCCGCTTAGGATGTTTCCCATCGTAAAAAGAAAACTCTGCGTAGGATTTAGAGCGGCTTTTTCCATTATTACGTCAAATTTTGAGCCCGCCTGAATAATTGACGCGCGCCCCAAAAGCGAAACGCTATCTAGCGCCTGCCTGACGCTCTGCTCGCTATCGAATACGATATTGCAGGTATAGCCCTTTTCCTTGCAAAATTTCCCCCACTCCTCGAAGCTCGGCATTATCTTTTCTTTATCCACCCCGCTATCTAGCAAAATTTGTTTACAAATCTCGGCGGGGTTGTCTGTGTTGGCTATTACTACCGCAGAAATTTTAGGCGCATTGCCGCTTAGCTGGTCGGTCGCTAAAGCGCGAACGGCTAAAAGCGCGGTGTGAGGGTAGAGGAAATCGTCGCTAATTCCCTCCTCTAAATATTCAAAATAGCACGCCGAGCCGTATCGGCTAGAGGTTTGAGGAGGTATGTAATATTTTATTCTGACATAATATTTTGACGCAGGTAAATTATTTATTTCATATGTTCGCCTGATTGCGGATGTGCTCGCACCCTCAATTTCATTATACGGCTCGCTATATACGGGTTTTCCATAATGTTCCCAAACATATTTTTCTAAGGCGCTTCTATTACGAAATATACTCTTTTTCTTGGTACCAGGGTGGGTAAATACCCAACGAAAACGAGAGCGTTCTCCTCCTAGGTCTTCGTAACTCGCGTAGTCGTCTATATTAAATTCCAATCGATATGATACTTTTCTATCGCCTAGAGTAGTCCAATCCGTGCCGTTAGGCGAATATTCTATCTGAACGCCTATTTTATAGCTACTTATTCCGCCTTGGTCGTTAGCGTAGAAAATTCCGTTAGGCATCGCTAGGGTTATTTTTAATCCCGTTACTGCGTTTCCCTCGGTTTCGGACAGAGAGTAGCTCATATCGGGGTTTAGCTTTTTGCCTACGTACTTGTTTGAGTGCGTATCGTTAAAAGCGTCTATTACCGCTTGATCGTCAAATCCGTGTCGTATCTCGTAAGTTACGCCCGCGAAATTTCCTATCGGCTCTCCATTGATCTTTATATCTTTTACATCCTCTATTTCGCCGTCGTTTAGGGCGTATAGCCCATTGAAATACTGCTTGTCATCTTTTACGTCAATGTATGATCCGATCATCGGCGGAGTGACTTTGTGCGTGCCATAAATTTTAGGCACTACAGCTCCTTGCGTGACTTGATTTGTAGGCGTGTTCCAGCCGTAGGTATTGGAGCGCTCATACGTTTGGCTATCGAAGCTGCCTAGTTTGGAATTCGCCATAGGCATCACGGCATTTAAAAGCAGCCCGCCCGCAACCATTATCGTTCCTGCGATTATTGCGGAGCCCGCTGCTGCACTCACTCCGATGGCACTACCAAGCGCCGCGCCATATGCTGCGCCTGCGCCGTATGATACGACCGTGATAACGATCATTGCGACAATACCCAATATCTGCTTGCCGCCTCCGCCTCCGCCTTTAGGCACTACGGCAATATTTACCACATCTCCTGCTTCAATTTCAAAAAAGCCCTCCATAATCTCGCTATTTTTAGAAATCACAAGTTCGTAAATTTCATTGTCGTATTTTAAATCTTTTAAAATTTCATCAATATTTTTATAATCGCATTTGGTTTCTATCGTCCTTGCTAGCGGGTTTAGCACGTTGTGATAAGTAATGATTTTATTCGTAGTCATAATATCCCTCCACTAGCTTTTCATAATTCTTAAGCGGCTCTATAATGGCCCCGGTTTGCGCCGTCGTATGGAGGATATGATTTTCGTCTATCATATACCCGAAGTGGGTTACGATCTTTGGATGCGCCATATCGTATCGCAAAGCCGCACAGACGCCGCTTTTTTTCTCTACGCGGCGCCAGCGCTTTGAAATTTCGGCAAGAAATTCTGCAAAAACTATTTCTGCCCGATCGTGTGGAGCTCTTGCCGGCGGGATGATCACGCCTCGCTCGATTTCGTAGCATTTTCGCACCAGCGCAAAACAATCCATCTGTGAAAATGGCGTGCCGATTAGATCGCGTATCATTGTTTATATCCTCCCGCAATACCCAAGAAGCCGCCGAAGCGCTCGGAATTTCCTTTCGCTCTGCAATCGGCTAGGGTTTTTTTACACTTACCGTCTGTGCCTTTATAGCCGCACTGATCCCCCTTGAAAGCAAACATACAATAGTCCTTATACATCTTTCGGGGCGGATAGCTCATACTAAAAAGGCTATTGGTGCCTAGTGTAAAAGTTACATAGGAGCTATCGCTTGAAAACTCCGTGAGCTCAAAATTTTCGCTAAAAATTTCCTCGTCCAAATCGTTTGAATTTATAACATAGACGATCGCTTTAATCGCCGAATTGCCTACTCCGTGAGTCTTAAGATAGTTATCATACGCTTGGATGTATTGCTGCATCGCGCGACTAGTGTTGTCGATTTGAAGCTGAAACGTAGGCGTTTCGCCTTTTGCCGCCGATAGCTCGCCGATGCTAAACGGGAACGCCACATATTCATTGCCCTTAAATACGATATTTTCGCTATTGTTTACCACGCGCACCGTCGGAGTATCGGGGATAAAAATTTCAAGCGCGACGAGCAAAACCCCGCCGTTTGAAATATCGTTTAAATCTTTTATAGTAGATAGTTTCATACTTCCACCAAATCTATTTTAACGGCGCTATACCCGCCCTCGTTATCCGTGATTTGCAGCTCGTCCATCGTAAAAACGCAGATTTTCTCCTCATCATACGGATATTTAAATTTAAACTTCTGTCCTTGATTTGCGTTAAAAAAATCCTGCAAAATTTTAAGCTCATCCTGATCTACGCTTGGGTAGTTGAGCGAATACGACGCTTTAGGGCACGTCCATTTCTTGCGGCTAAAGGTATATCCGCCCTCGCTTTGGCTGCGATAGGTCGGGTTTCGTATAGTTCTAGTTGACCCAACGATTATCGGCGGCGTAGTAGGATAGGTATTCATTTAAGCCCCCTTATGTAGTCCTCGACTCGTCGCGGAGTCTGCTTATATAGCAAACTTTCGCGCAAATTCTTAGCCGCCTGCGCGTAATTCCCCGCTTCGATACATTGCAGGGTGTATTTAAAACCTAGCAGCTTTGCGATGCCTAGCTGATACGCCATTTCAAGGATGGTATCCTGCACGCTCTGCGGCTTGCTAGCCAGCCAAGGCAAACACTCCGGCACTCGCTTTCGCAGCCTCGCGACTTTCAAATTTAAGATTTTTTCCGCTACCTCGCGGCTCATCGGCTCCGCCTTGCCGCCGTTTAGCTTGAGCTCATCAGGGCTTAGCGCCGAGACCAAAAAGCCGTATCCTATCGTAGCCTTTCCGAGGCTGTCTTTGTATATGTGATCCCGAAAGCCCTCGTGAGCTTTGATGTTTTCTAGCAGGCTCATACTCCCTCTTCATTCGTGATCTCTATGAATTCTATGTGTTTGCCTATGCAAATTTCAAAAAACGAATTGTATGTCCGAACGGAGTTCGTAACCCCTGCGGCGTTGTGTCCGTCGCCTACGAGGATACATCCCGCCGTATCTTTCGGGAAGTTACCGGGATGAATGAGGATGTAGCGCTCCTTCGGCACGCTCTCATTCCACAGAAGCGGACACATTCGCTTCTGGCTCGGGCTATTGTGCCACTGCATTTTATAGCGCCCCGAAGGTATGCGTCTATCTTTGCCGCGCTCGGTGGTATCGCCACCTACCGGCTCAAGAGTAAAACAGCTAAAGATTTTCTGTCCGTCTTGTTCCGCCTCAAGCTTGCCTATCGTTCCATCGTGAATTTTCTTAAACCTATTTATCGTTATTTTCACACTCGTCCTCCCTAAAATCATCCTCGCTCATTCGTCTATCTATGCCGAGTTTGGCACAGACGAATTTTTCAGCCCAATTTTTTACGGCATCGGCGCCTACCCACGCAAAAAACCCTCCGACGGCAAGCCCAAATCTCGTGTTTCCCGTCATAAATAGGGTAAATTCCGAGCCGAAGTAGCAAAGAGTAATCGAGCTTAGAAAGCCCGATAAAAACGCTACGATATAGGCAAATTTGCTTTTCCTTTTCTTTGACATTGTCCGCAGTGCGGTTATCGCTATTGCTAGTGCCATCATACACCCCCAATAAATTTTGTCGAATAGGCTGTTTAGGTCATTCATTTAGCTTCCTTATGCTTTCTAGGTTAATCGCACACTTCGCGTAAGCCTCGTATAGATCAAGCATCAATTCCGCGGCGTCTGCTTGGTTGCGAATAGTGCGGTTCGCGTCTATGCGCGGTACGGCTAATAGATACTGCGGCGGCTTAGCGCATTTAGGGGCGCTCGCGCAGCCGCTCAAGCACAAAATTAGCGCTAGCGTTAAGCTCGCTTGAAATTTCATCTCTGCCCCCTTTCTTTGCTCTTAAATCCCGCCTGATTTGTGCCACGCTCTTTGAAATTTCCTCTTTTTGCTGCGCGACTTGTGAGATTTGCTCCATCTGCTTATCTTTTTGTTCGCTCTGTTCTTTCAACGCTTGGATCTGCGTCTTTTGCTCTGAAATTTCAGCCTCCAGCCTATCCACTTGCCAAGATTGAAACTTTATAGCACACAGAAGCAGCGCAATTGCCGCGCCTAAGATTGCGTAAATTTTGAAATTCATATCGCCATCCATAAAATCATAAACGCCAAGTCCTGCATAGCCCCATAAAACACCTCTTGTCTGCCCCACGCATCGCTCGCCTCAAAAGCTCGAAATCGTAGCGTCCATTTTGTGCGGTATCCCAGCTCACAAGCAAGCGGAAAGCCTGCTGCGAGTAGCACGACTAGAAGCGGCGCGGCGTAAATACCCGCAAAGAGCAGCGGCACGAATACCGGCAGCCACCAAAGTAGACCGCGCAGAAAGAGGCAAAGCCTGCAATACGCCAGCCAATGCGCGCGAGATACGAAAAGCCCCGCAAGCCATTCTATGCTGCGACTTTCGCTCTCGCCCTTGTCGCCCCCGTGGCTTGTCAAGGCACCAACCCATACGCCCCAGCCTTTGGCTTCGCCTAGCAGATAGCCAAGCCCGCAGACGATCGCAAGGTAAAAATTTCCCAAAAATGCAAATACCAGCAGCGCCACTGCCAAGGCGTTGATTTTGGCGAAATAGCTATACTGCCCGCGCAGTCTATTCAGCATCCAAAACATCATAGCGCCACCTCGATCGTATCTGCGAAAGTGATCGCATCTAGCTCTTTTTTGTTTTTGGCTTTTTCAATTTTCAATTCATACCCCCATTTCAAAGTATGGAGTTTTTGACCTCCGATCTGAATAGCCCGTTTGATACGCTTTAGCTCCTCTTGTCCGTTTATCTTTTTCATTGAGTTGTCATACATCCTAAACGCCCTTACTTCAAGACTATCGAAGGTATCTATCATGGCCTCGACGTTTAGGAGATAGCGATAGCCGCCGTTGATGAGCCCAAAGCCTTTAAGGTCAATCTTGCAACTATCGTCCATCGAATGCGTCCAAGCGGCAAGCTCTGCGGTCTTTGCTTCGCGTAGCTGCTCGATCGGAGGCTCTACGTTTAGAATTTTTTGTGCTTGAGCTTCTGTTATCTTGGTTAACCCCTCCGCTATTTGCTCTTCGCCCACGTTATCGTCGTAAGCGTAAATTTGGTTTTGTGAATTTTTGTAGTATTTCATCATTTATCCTTATCGTAGCTCTAGCCATTTAATTATGTTGCCCGAGCTTTGCGCAGTAAGCGAATACGTATCGCCCGGTAGTAATATCCAAAATACGCCTAGCGCAGGGGATGAGTTTGCACCGGCCACATATTGTTGAAAAACTATTTTTCCGCCTATCGAAAATTTTACGTCGGCTGATCCTCCGCTAGTTTGCGCCTGTAGTGTAATAGCTAGGGCTATTGGCCTGCCCGTAGTATTGGTATAAGTTATGCCGATCTGTCTTTGTGCCGTGACGTCCTGCCAGCTTTGAGCTATGCCGATGCTAGCGTTTTTGCCCACATACTCTTTCACGGCGTTTTCGGATACCGCCGTATCGCTCAAGCTCCCCGTGATGGAATTTTTGAGCTTTACGATGCCCGCCTTTGTTTCGGTAGCGGCCGATGGAATATCGTCTTTTAAAGCGTATTTATCTGCAGCGATGCCGCCGAGTTTTAAGCTATCAGTCGCCGATGCCGCATTCACCGCTAAAACTTTGTCATTTACGCTCGCAAAATCTAACCACGCTGTGTTTGTTTTGTCGCGAATTTTTAAGATATTTTTCGTAGTATCCAACCATAGCATTCCCCCCGTAGGATTTACGGGCTCTAAATCGCCCGAGTTCAGCGTTGATAGCGCCGTTAGCATTTCGCTAGCTTGCGTTCGTAGCTGAATCCCGCTTAGATTTGGATCTATCGTAAATTTAGTCACCTGTGCCATTATTTCCTCACTTTCTTAGCATATCTCTTATGCCGTTTTTATTCTTTGCATATCCGCTCATCACAAGAGATACTACGTAGCCCTCGGGGTCTTGCCTGACTTGGGTATTCGTCACCTGCGCGTCCTCTTTTGTTTGGTTGATAACCTCGATTTTGATGTTTGAAAGCTGTGCTTTTACGCCCAAATCGCCGTTACTTGTGCGAGTAAGCGGCATAATCGCTTCGGGGCTTCCGCCGTTTCGCTCGCCCATTACACCCAGTCTTGGAACGCCGCCGTTTGCGAATGCAAAAAATGTCGGTTTGCTAACGATGGAATTCGCGTAAGCGTGCAGACCCGCGCTTGCGTAAACTCCACCCTGCGCGTTTCCTATCGCGCCTGCCATTCCTGCCCCCGCTCCCGCATTAGCCGCGCCACCTACCCCGCCGAATAATCCCATAACGCCGCGTCTAATTGCCGCTATCATCTGCGATATGATAAGCTCTCGCACGAGGGCTTTGTAAATTTCGCCGAGCACGCTTTTTGCCAGATCGCCAAATTTTAAAAAGCCGTCGCTAGAATAGTCCAAAAAGCTACTCATCGCGTTTTCTATACCGCTTAGCCCGCTTTCCATTGCGCGCCCCCATTCGGAAGCATCGAACATCTGTTTTTGATATAGCTTCTCTTCAAGCGCCATTGCCTCGTCGTAAAATTGCTTTGAAATCTCTTTCTTATCTAGCAGGGCCTTATAGCTCGCCTGCGCCCGCTCGTATTCTATGGTTACCAGCTTTTGATTTTTCTCTACCTCGCTATAAGACAGATCCGCCGCGCGCTTTTGTAGATCGAACATTCGGTCTTTTAATTTTAGCTCCTCGTTGATTTGGCGTATCCGCTCCCGCTCGGCTTTTTTCGCGTCTTGTTCGGAAGTATCTCTCGCTGCCTTTGCTACGCCCTTTTTGTTACTTTCTTGTGCTCTCGGCACTGCTTTTTGATCTTGCCGTCCACGCATAATATCAAACGCGCTCTGCGCTAGGGCTCTCGCCTCTCTCATCCCCGCTTCTTTTTTTGTCGTATCCTCGATGATGTCGTCGAGAATTCCGCTAGCGCTCTTTTTGATATTTTTGATCTCGTCCTCTAATTTCGATCTAAAATTTAAAAGCCCGTCGGCGAGATGGGTTGAAATATCTACGCGCTTAAAAGAAGTTTCGCCGCCCCATAGTTGCGCGATAGTGTTGTATGCCATTTCCGCCATACCTATTGCCGCGTTTATACGCTGCTCTATCACATCCACCATTTTATCTACGGCGCTTAATACGGCCGCAGGCATTGCAGTAAAAGCTTTAACTACGCCCGCCCCGAGGTATAAAATACCGGTGCCCATCAGTTCAAATGAGCGATATACATCGCGCCCAAATTCTATGATGTCGGAGCGATTATCTTTAATAAGATTTGCAAAATATTCAATAGCGCCGCTTAAGCCGCCTGTAGCGTCCGAAACCTTATTAAAATCGTCGGTTAGGAGCGAAATTTCGGTTTTCAAATCTGCAAAGGCACTCCCGACGGTTACGGGCAGTTGAGAAAAATCCTCGTCGATCGTTTCTTTCATCTTAGAAAACGCATCAGATAGAGCCTCGGCTGTCAGTTTGCCCTCGCTTCCTAGCTTGCGAAGTTCCCCTACGTTTACGCCTAGACCCTCCGCCATATACCTTAGCAGCGTAGGGCTTGCCTCCGCGATTGAGTTAAATTCGTCGCCTCTTAGTGCGCCGCTACCCATAGCCTGCCCGAATTGCTTTATCGCGGCCGCGCTTTCCTCTGCGCTTGCGCCGCCTAGCTTTAAAGCCTTAGTGAAGCTAGACACCATATCATTGATTTCACTTGTGGATTTGCCTAGGTCTTTTAGCGCAGGCGCTAATTTGACGTATAAATTCGTAGTATCTTCAATGTCTGAATGCGTTTCGCGCGCCAGAGCGTGCATCGCTTTTTGTTGAAGTAGAAATTCCGACATTGAGCTAGTAGCCATTTTTAAGCGGGAGTTCATATTGCTCATCGCATCGGCGGTTTGGACGAATTCCTTTATTAGCGCCGAGCCTGCAAGCGCAGCAACCGCCGCTTTAACGGCCAAAATGGTGCCGCGAAATTGCTCTGCGCTGTTTTTCGCTCTTTTTGCAGCGTTATCAAGGTTGTTTAAATCGTTTTTCGCCCCGCTTACGCCTGATGTTTTGATGGATATGTTTAAATTTGCTACGTCCATTTTTAGCCTTTCTTGGCTGAATTATAGAAAATTTTAAAGGGGGTGTTGGTTTTGAAAAATTTTGAAAAATATGCTATAATAGAATCACAAAGAGCGAGCGAACGGTCAAAAAATAACGACCCAGCATAGCCTGCCCGGGATTTTTCCTGTGTAGAGGAAGGTGGCTCTACCGCTTGCTCCTTGACTCTTTCATAGTTTTATCCCATTTCTTTTTATTTACGTGAAAAACTACGCCATCGGCTAAATTTATACCGACATCTATCATCTTTTTATCGCTTATGGCTTTGCCTATTATTACGCCGCCTTTTTTAGTCGCTTCTTTTTTGAAATCGTATCCTTTTAGTATCTCGTCTATCGTTTGCGATATATCGGCGCGCCCCTTAAACATATCCTTGTGGCGTGAGTATAGATACGCTTCACTGCCAAAAATTCTATCGGTCTTTAGTCCTAGGCCTTCCTTAAATTCTTTGGTAACCCTGCGGCTAAATGTTTTTATGTCGCTATATTCATTTAAATTTCGGTATTTTTTAAGTTGCGTTAAATTTAGCTCCCGCCCCTGCTGTGTGATAAGATCGCGCATTGTGATTTTGCCTTGTAAAAATAGCTCGGCGCGCCCTTTGCCTAGCGTCTTTTCTATCACCTCGGGGCTTTGAGTTTTCAGCCAATCGTTAAAGTTTATATCCTGCGGCACATAGCCGTTCATAGATGAGCGCGTCGCGGGCGGCACGTTTTTTAGCTCGTCCGCGCCTTTTATCACGGGGATTATCGTGCTGCGGCAGTTGAAGTGTGTATTTATGCGCGGCTGTCTAAACGGATATGAGTGCCCTATCGGCTCGTAATTCGTATCCCACATCAGCCCGTCGTAAGCTCTACAAAGCGCGCTTGTTCTAGTATCTAGCGTCGCTTGATATTTGTAGGCTTTGATGACATCTGCGTTTGCTTCAAAGAATTTTTGTCTTACCGCCGATACTATCGCGCCTGCCGCTGTTACGGCAATGCTAGCGGCATCGCGCTTGCTCTTGCTTAGCGCTCTTGCTACTCGCGCGGCTAACAGCTCGTTTGTTTCGCCCAAGCTTACGCCGATCTTTATCTCTCGCTCCAGCCTAGCCTTTTGATCGATATTTAGCCCCCTATTCCAAGCGTTTACGGTCGCACCCTCAAGAAGCGTAGTGTTTATTAGATTATCTACCGCGCTTTGCGGCAGGGCGTGCAAAAACAGCACAAAGCCCGCCAGCTTGTTATATTTGCGTAGGTGCTTGACCTCATCTTGCGCGATAGCTTGAAATTCATCGCTAAAATCTGGAGTAGATAGCGCGGCTTTCAAGCCCTCGATCGTCGTAGCCAAATTCCTCGTGATGTTTTTCTTTCTTAAAATTTGAGCTTGCAGGTCGGCGATCATCTCGTCGTAAAATTTAGCCACTTTTCTATTTAGCCCGTTTTTTATCCGCTCGTGCAAAAGAGAGCGCGCCACTTCTAGCTCGGCAATTAGATCGTTAAAGCTCTTCATCGGTAGGACTTAGCGCAGGTTTGGCGCTATCTATTTGCGCTTGATATTCCTCGTAGCTTTGGATATTTTCAGGCATTAGCTCGCCCTTTAAAAGCACATCATATAGCACCTCGTTAGGAATAAGCGCGCTTTGGATGCCCGCGATAATCTGCGCGATAATCTGCGGATCGACCATAGTTAAATTATAATCGGTGTTTATATCATAGATTAAATTTTCGCCCGCGATGTTTTCAAAAAATGCGATGTCTTTTAGGAATGAGACTATCCCCTCGCTGATTGTGGTGGCGACATTTGTAAGCACGGCGTTTTCGCCGCTCTTTCTCATTTGTAGGGTTTCGGTAGCCTCGGCGGTCTTTTTCTCATCTAGCAGCAGGCGCGCGCCTAAAATTGACATCCGCTTCTCTTTGACCGCGATACGATTTTCAAGCGTAGACAGCCCCGCGCCGCTAAATTCTAAAAAGCCCACTTTTGCATCGGGATTACTTAAAGCCCACACGACCGTCGAGCCTATTTTGAGCTTGCTATCATCCCCCTGATAGCCTGTGACATACGGCGTAGGTAGTGCCGTAAAATGCGTGCCGTACTCCAAATCAACCTCACTTCTAAAATGACTGATGTTGATCCTTGCCAAATCAAGCAAAGGCGGCTTGTCAATGTCCGTTTTCAAATCGTTCACGTTAAAAAACGTAAAAGGGATATAAGGCAGCCGTTTCCCGTTCGCGCTTGGATAAATTTCACTCACCGGCTCGGCTGTTCCGTTCGTTTCTTCAAAAACGCGCTGCCTATAATATCCGTCTTTCAAATCAAGCACGCGGTAGCGGGTCTTTGCCAAATATACGAATTCGTCCGCCATAGGTTCCTCGTAGCTTTCCATTAGCACGACCAAAGACGTGACGTTTGATCCGTTTATTTTGGTGGTTTTCCAGTTGATGATGTTTTCGGCCTTATAGAGCGTGGCATAAGCCCTTAAATTTAGCCTCTCTGCTTCAAGCCTAGAATATTGAGACTTCTCGACGCTAGGCAGATCCACGAGCACCCCGCAGCGCCCTACGCTTAGGCACTCATCGGCGATGTTTTTTGCCAAAGCCTCTAGGCTATCGTCGTCTAGGCTGATATTCTCCCCTATCGTCTTTAGCGCCTCGGGCAGCTCCACTTTAGGCGGCTTGGCGAAAAGTAATCCTACTAAAGCAGTCTTGGTTCTTGCCGTCGCATTGTAAAACTCCGCGCGGCTAACATACGCCTGATACTCTGCCGCGTCCTGATCGCTAAGCTTCGGCACGTATTTTTCTTTTGCCACCTCTGCGCTTAGCGCGTCGCGCATCGTCTGCCACTTGTCTTTGTTCTTAGAGTACTGCGGATGAATTGAGTTTACTCCCATTTTACGCCTTTCGTTTTTCCAAATTTTAGCATTAAACGCCCACGACCTTGATTTCATAGCTTCTAGGCGCGATAGGATATTTATACGCAACTAAATAGCCTAAGCTGTCATTGTAGTCATCGTTTGCCGGGTGGGTGTCGCTTTTTTCGGGTAGCCCCGTTTTGCTATCCCACGCCTGCTGCTCTAGCGCCTTTGTTAGACTCGGGCACTTAGCGGTATTTACAAATAGCCGCCGCTTGTCGAATAGATTATTCACGCAATTTATGCGGTCTTTGATGCTCGGGTTTGAGTGATTGACGAACACTAAATGCCCCGCGCCTCTTAAAATTTGCACGTCGGTTTCGCTTGCGCTGGTTTTTCTATTTTGTCCGCTAGCATCGGGGTAGATGATGATTTTATGCCCTTTGTAGCGCTCGCGCAGGCTCTGCGCCATAGCGTAAGTGTCGTAGCTGATTAGCTCCTCTACGGCGTGCGTGGTTATCGCGCCGTCCTCGTCCGCTCGCTCTACGCAGACTATGTTTATGCAGCCGCCCACGTTGAAATCCGCGCCGATATGTAGCGTTTCTCCCTCTTTGATAGTTTCCGCGCTTGCGTGCGTATCGCGGCTAAAATAGCTATACACGCTACCGCTAGCTAAATTTACGAATTCTCCCTCTAAATATGCTTTTAATAAATTTTCGGGGTACTGCTCCTTTAGCGTGTCGATGAAATCGGGCGGCAGATATTTATTATCGGTGGTTTTGGCGCGAATTAGGCGCTTTGCCTCGCCACCTTTTTCTACGAAAATTTGATATGTGGCGCGAAAGCCCTCGGGCGTCGTGGTGATGATAAATTGCCTAGTATTGCCCGCTCTTAAACGCCCTAGTAGTTTCTCATAAGCTTTTAGCGCAATCTCCGTCTTTGACGTGTCAAACTCGTCGCATATTATCCACGCGGCGTTTATACCTACAAGGCGCTCCCAGTTTTCCATACTGCGGCATAAAATAGGCGTTTTGGCGCCGTTGATGTCAAGCGAAAATATCGCGTCCGTGCGGTTAAATTTATACGGCACGCCCCATTCAACGAGCGCATTTTCAAGATCGCCGAATAGTATATCTCGCAGAAGCGGATACGTAGGCTCGGTTATTACGCCCATACAACCGGGGTTTAGAAATGCTAGCTGTAGTGCCTTTCTAACCGCGGCGTAGGTTTTACCCGCGCCGTAGCCGCTGACTAAGCCGATTATTTTTGTGCTTGTGTCGGCTAATAGCTCGTATTGGTGCGGTAGCAGCTTGACTTCTAATTTACTCATCTTTTTGTATCACGATCTGTTGAATTTGAGATTCTTGGCTTACATTTGCATTATTTATCGTAGTATTTGAAAAGCGAGGATTTACGCCAAGCGTTAGACTCGCTTTATCTATCGCGTCCTGCAAGGCTTTGTAATCGTTCGCGTTTAGCTCCACGGGCTCGAAGTTTTGCACCCCGCCTCCCACGCCTACCTTTTCGTATTTGGTGTTTTTATCTAGCATTTCAGTAATTTTTGCTAGGTTTTTTTGAGTAGCGTTTTCGATCAGTCGCTTATTATAGAATTCGTTTCTCGCGGCGTTCGCGATCGCGTTCGTTTGTTCGGGCGGCAATGTTTCTCTTGCCGACAGCAACGCTACTTGGGCGTTTACTAAGTGTTCGTTTTTGGCGTCCAATCCCTTTGTAATTTTATTTATCGTGCTGGTGGATAAATTGTATTTTTTAGCCAGTTCTCTTTGTGAAAATTTACCCGTTAAGTGGTCTGCTATTATTAATTTCTTTACTGGTTCTGATAGCTTCGCCACCTACTCCCCTTAAAATTTAAATGTTAATTGCACGTATTTTTTGACCTTACGCGGGCGCTTAGTTTTACTTTTCGCTTTTTCTCGCTTTGCTTTGCCCGTCTTATTGTATGATCTCTCAAATACGCTATACGCTTCGATATTTGCGAAGTCGTCTCGGTTAAAGATAACGTCCGTTTTGGGGATTGTAGCGAATACAGCTTCCTTATATGGTTTCGCCGGGTCGGCTTTCAGCTCCGCTATCACGCCCTCTAATATGTCAAGATATTCGGGTTTATATCTCCCGTGCAATAGCTCCTTATTTGCCCGCCTCCTATCTACGCCTAGTCTAAGCTCAATCACGCGTGCCATAAAACGAAAATCGTCAGTAAAAAATGCCGAAATTTCATAAAACCGGTCGATGTCGTATTGCATCAACTCTCCTTGAATTCCCCATCTATCTCGCCGTTTGCGATCAGTTTTTTCAGCATCTTGACTTTGATCTTGTATTCGGGCGTGCGGTAGCCCTTTACGTCCTCGATGATGAGCCCGTCCGCTTCGTAGACGAAATCGGCCACATACTCTATCGCGCGTATTTTGCGCCCCTCATACAAAAACCCCTCCTGCAGGGTAAATTTCACCTGCCGCCTAAGGTTTCTGATCTTGCCCGCTCTTTGTAGCAGCTCTAGCTTCGCCGCGCGTTCTGCTTCTTTGGCGCTATCGTATATCGCGCCTTTGTAGGCGGTCTTTTTAGCTTTGTATTTGGAAATTTGCCCAATTCTCATCCGCCAGCCTCTCGTATTTTTCTATGCTCTCGTGTTTGTGCGCGTGACACCACTGATGGCAAGCTCTACATACTGCTATCAATTTGCGATCGTCTTTGTCCGCCCCATAGCGTCCGAATTTCACGTGATGAGCCTCGACGCTCGGAGTTTTGGCGCAAATTTGACACATCGGGTACTCGTAGGCTAGAAAATTTTTAAAAGCTTCGAACTCCGCCTTGGATAGTCTCATCTCACCCTCGCTTTTTCAAGTAGCTTCATAAAGCCCTCGGAGTTTGCGGGCGTTTGCTTATTTTCGAGCTTCGGCGCGCTCTTGTTTTCCAACTTCGCCATTTCTCTATCCTGAAAAATTTGCTCTACATTTTTCTCGCCGCTCTCTATCGCCGCCATTTCTAGCAGCGAAACATTTTTGTTCTCGCCTATGAGATGCACCCCCTCGCTTTTGCAGCCCGAAAGCTCGCCTATTCCTCTTAGGCACGTCCTTGCTAGCTCTTTGCCGGCATAGGCTTTGTATGCGCTTAGAAACTCTTTTTTGACCCACACTAGCTCGTCTAGTCCGCAGTTGTTGATTTTATCCCATCCGCCCACTATGTGATTTACGGCGCGATTGATAGCTTCATCCGCAAAGCTCACGCTGCGGTATGGTCCGTATTTGACACAAGCGTTCATCGCTTCGTCCCAGGCCTCTATCGCTCGCTCCTCCAAGCTACCCTCTATCGCCTCTACGAATTCGGCGATTTTCGGCATTTTTTGATATGTCCTGTCGCGAATGATTTTTTTGCATGCTCCCGCAAAATCAGAGAGGCTATATTGCGCCAAATTTTCAAAATATAGCATCGTTAGGCTTTTGCTAGCCTGCGCTTCGTAGTATTCGATCAGTTTTGAAAACTCTACGATAAACTCCTCAAATTTCATCTCATCTCCCTTGCGATTTGTAGTATTCGGCGAGTTCAGCCATATTTTTCATGCTCCATTGCCCGTTTTTGCTGATTTGACTTAGCGGCAAGCCCATATCTCCTATCTCTTGCCCGTCTGAATTGACCTTGCGCCGCAGAAACTGGCTTTCGTTCTTAGCCCAGTTCCTAACTGCGGCTTTCCAGTCTTTCATCGGAGCTCGCCCTACTACCCAGCCTTTGGCCTCGTAAAAATCGAAAAATGCCTCAGGGTCGATATTTTTACTAGCCTCTAGGCAATACGCCTTGATCTGCTCGATCGTAGGTTTTTGAAATTTTTTAGCGGGTTCTTGGACGGGAGGCGAGAAATTATCGCTTTGCGAAAAATCATCTGCGGGGATCGCTTCTCGCGTGCGCGCGTTAGCGAGCGATAGCGAGCTACCTTTTAAAGGCTTGTAATATTCTTGGCTTGTATTATTACACATATTATAGCCGTTAACATTTTTGTTAACGGTCGGTTGATCTTTTTGGTATCCGCGGTTAACATTTTTGTTAACGGCGTTGTCATTTTCATCAACGGCGGTTGACGCGGATAGATTTTCAAACGCGACTATTTTTATCTTTCTATTCGTTACCACTGCACCAAATTTTTCATCCTCGGTTTTTATGTAGCCATAATCTCTAAGTATGCTGATTTGCCGCGAGATATTTTCGGGCGTGGTCTTAAATTTCTCTGCTAGGTATTGATTTGAGGCATAGCAATATCCCTCTTTTGCCGACAAAGACGCAATTAGAAGTAGTAGGCGCAGTTGAGACTTTATCCTATCGTCAAAAAGCCATTGATTGAAGCAGATAGCATATCCGCCGCTTAAATTTTCGCTCATATCCTCTCTCCTTTGAAGTATTCGACTATTTCGTCTGCAAGGGCTACCTGCCCTTTGCCCGTGATTTTGGTGGTGAATTTTTGATGCGTGCCGGTGCTGCCTGCGAATGTCTGCGTCGTGACCTCGAAATAGCCGTTTTCTATGTGTTTTTGATAAGGCACATTATGGCGCGCGCCTCCGCTGATGAGATAGCCGCTAGCGCGTAGGAAATCAAAAAGTCTATTCTGCCCTATTGATACACCCTCGCTGTCGCTTAGAAGCTTGGCATAGTTGCCGATCAAAATGCTATCAACGCTAGCCTCAACCGATTTGGCAAAACTAACATAAGGCGCGTCGGCTCTCGCCTTTTGCTGCAAAAGCTCTATCTGCTGTGCCTGTTCGGCGGCTAAATAAAGTGCTTGTGAAAACGTTTGCGGCGTTTGGTATTTTTGCAGGATAAAATCGCTCGCCCAATCTCTGAAAATTATCGTCTGCGGCGTTTCGGTCAGTTTAAAACCTAACGTGATAACGCCCTTTTTCGTCCAAAACACCATTTTTTGAGGCGTCGGATACACCCCGGACAAATCGGGCGGGGTGTCTGTTAAGCCCCCTTTGCCGTCGTTAAACATATCTTTGTAGTAAAAATGCACCCCTTCGACGTATTCAGTCGCGCCCTGCGTGCGCTGTTTCCTTACCGCTTCTTGGGTCACGCCGTAAGCCTGCGCTACCTGTCTATCCGATAGGCTCCAAGTGTCTCGGTATTCTAAAACTTCTAAATCTACGCCATTTAATTTTATTAGCTCTTTCATCGGTCATCCTTTCTGAATTCTTAAAGGGTGTCGGTAGCAATGACACCCTTTGTAACTAGCCCATATCGGCATCCTGCTCTTTAATAAATCTTTAAGATTTATCGCGAGTTCTGAATGCCGCCCGCGGTTTCAAAGGGGCAAGATTTAATCTGTCCCCCTCAAATTTATTCATCCCAAAACGCGGTAATTTTATGACGACGCGTCCTAAATTTTATAAACTCCGTCCGCGCTTTTAATCTCGGGTTTGACTTTCACGTCCTGCTCTCCAAATCCCTACGCAAAGCGCGATTATCCCGCCGATGGCAAAAGCAAGGTCTGCGGTCATTTTTCGTTTGCTACGCTTTCTACGAGCTTCGCGAGCGCCTGCGTCTCTAGCCCGCGCTCAATCAAAACCGCCATAAAATCAATGCAAAACCTCACCACCTCGCTATCGTTTTTAAACCCTTTTTTGTTCTGGATTTTGACGATGGCGGCGATATTCTGGTTCGAAAGCTTAAAAGCCTTACTTTCGTTATACTTCGGCGCTACCATTCTTAGCCTTTCGTAATATTTTCAGAGAGCCGAATAAGTGGGTATTATTCTTAACGAAGCTCGGGAGATCCGCACACTCTTTGGCGGGAATGCCAAAATACTCCTCAAGCTTTGCGGCGTTGTCTACGGTCGGCTTGCTATCACCGGTAAACCAGCCCGATACCGCACCTTGAGTAATTTTAAGTTTTTTCGCTATTTGCGATTGTGTAATTTTAATCTGTTTCATAGGTATTATATTAGCAATTCCTATATTAGAAAATACTTAAAAAAATAGGAATTACCAATTATAGATTTGATACAATTAAATTATTAGTAGGAGGCATAAATGGAACTTTCAGATGTGATAAGCTCTGCTAGGAAAAAAGCAAAGCTAACGCAAAAAGAGTTGGCAGACAAAATGGGCGTTTCGCAAGGAACAATAGGACAATATGAAACGAAAAAGGGAGAAATAGGCAAAGACGGCAAGGAAAAGAAAACCGCCAATCCATCTCTTGATAAAATTCCCGATATGGCGGAAATTTTGGATTTGGACGTCACGAGCTTTTTCCCATCTCACCCGGAGCTGAAAAACCAGATCGTCAAAAAAGAGCTGAAAAACAATTTTGAAAAATACGCTCATCTAATACCTGCCGAGTATGGTCTTAAAAACGTAGTGTTTCTCTCTAAATCGGAGATGCGGGTAGGCGCGGGTAGCGAGGGCACGTTCGATTTAGAAATGCTAGACAAAGAGGAGCGAAAGGTAGCGGTAGATAAAAGCTTCGTAAAGGGGCTAAATCCCGTGAATTTAAGAGTTTTCGAGGTGGTGGGCGATAGTATGCTGCCCGACTTTGAGGAGAGCGACTGGGCGATTGTCGATATGGTAAATAACCGCGATAATTTCGTCAGAATAGCGGGGGTTTATGTCGTTCGAATGGGCGAAATCGTGTATATAAAAAGGGTCGAATTCCTGCCGAACGACAATGTCAAACTCATTAGCCTAAATCCGAAATACGGCGATATTTATCCGCACAAAGAGGGCTACGATTGCGAGATATTAGGCAAGGTCTGCGGAAAAATACATTATGAGGTCCACAGGGGGCTTACTTTTAATGATTATGGGATAAAATAGGCGCGTAGTCAGATCGTATTCTATAAATTCTAAGAGGTTTTAAGAAGGTCGGAGCGAAGTAAATAATATGAAGGTTATCGTCGGGCTTAGCAGGGCGTCCTCTAAAAGGAATGTCCCGAATATGAAAAGGAAAATAAGAAAGCAATTTAAGCGCAAAAATAGAAAATGTGATCGAGAGCACACATTCGCGCCTCCGCGCGATATTTATCATAAAAATAAGGTGCTACATAAAATTGATATGCCCGAAAAAATGATTTTTCCGGAAGATATCAAGACGCTAAATTCTACGCTAGAGGAGCTCGACTACTACAGAAACAAAAGACATAGCCATAGAATATCAATAGATCATAGAAAAATGACTGTAATAGACAACGCGTCTATACTTCTAATGACCGTCGGTATAAATAATATTTTTCACGGAGAAAAATTAATAAGAAATAGCAAGGTTTCTCCTCCGAAGTTAATAGATCAAAGATTGGCGGCTATAGGCTATTGGGGCGCGCTATGTATAAATCCCAAAAAAGAAACTATCGAAGAAGGGCGAAAATACTTAAAAATAGACTACCGAGACGGCGAAAGCATAGACAACGAATTCCACTATCCCATTATAGATTTTTTTACGGGGAAAGATCGAATTTTAGAGAAAAATAAAGATGAGCTATTCGACGCGATATTTGAAGCGATGGCAAATTCTAGCGAACACGCCTTTGTAGATTTTGACGGGGATAAAAAGATATGGTTTATGGGAGCCTACAATGAGGAAGAAAAAGAAATTGAATTTATTTTTTATGATACGGGCATCGGGATATTTAAATCGCTAGAGACGGGAAGAAGTGAATTTGTTCGAAAGTTTTACCGAATATCAAGACGTATCGGGAAAGAAAACACTTTAAGAACTCTGTGCAAGTCAAATTTATCAAGATACAAAGATAAAAATAATAATAGAGGCTTTGGGATGATAGCGTTTAAGAATTTTATAGATACCATTAAGCGAGACAGTAGCAAAGACGCTTCTTTAGAAGTCGCCACGGACGAATTCCTATATTTAACAAAAAACGATAAAATAATACGGCTGAAATCTAAGATACGAGGAACGTTTATTAGATGGTCCATAAAAGATTTGGGCGCAGGAGCATAACCGATGGAAGATAAAATCATATATAATTTTGCTAAAAACTTTACAGACGCACCGGGCCCTAGATATAGAAAGCTCGGAGATAAATCGGGGGAGGAATTTAGAGAAGACGTATTAAAGGGGTTATTGGATCAATATGATATCGTAGAAATAGACGGTAGCAACATAAAAACCTCTTTTAACCCGTCTTTTTTATCCGAGGCCTTTTCTCCGCTATATGAGCAATTAGGAGAAGAAGAATTTTTTAGGAGAATTAGGCTGTTTAGCTCTGACAACCCTAAGTTAGAAGAAAAATTTAGAGCTTTTTCTATGCCGCTAATAAAGTAATAAACAATGAGCACTCCGTTTTGGCTCTCTTTGATAGCCATATTTTTTACCCTTATTAACTTTGTATATTTACTAACCAAAGATAGGTTTCAAAAGGTCGATAGTGAAAGAAAAGAGTGTTTATCGGTTTTAAAAGACTGCTTTTCAGAAATTTTAAACAAGGACCGCAAACGCAATATTATGGAGCTTACCTCAAATATCGAGGCATTGAGCTATTTAACTATTATTCGACTAAATTGTATAAATGTCAATAGGTTCGCTTTGATTATTAGCGATTATTGTGAAAAGAGTATATCCGAAGAAGCGGTAGTCGGCGAATATAAGATGTTGGTAGAGTCTATATATGGGGCGGATATCCCCTTGTGGGAATATATAAAAGGGCTTTTAAAGAATTTTAAAAAAAATAATTTACGCGATATTTTGTAAACCCATTAAGCTAATTCTTATCACATATATGTTATAATCACTCAAATTTTAAAGGTTTGGAATGTGGAGCGTAGAGTTTGCGAGCGATAAAATAGAGGCTGAGTTTTTAACTCTGCCTACCCATATTAGGCAGCGCGGATATAAGATGTTTGAGCTCTTAGAGGCTAGAGGCAATACCCTAGGCGAGCCCTACACCAAGAGCTTAAATGACGGGTTATTTGAAATCCGTATAAAGGCGGAGGAAGGTATAGCAAGGAGCATTTATTGCTATGAGGTCGGCAAACGAATTATCATCTTGTTAAGCTTCGTAAAAAAGACGCAAAGGACACCCCTCACAATGCTAAACCTAGCAAAGCAAAGATTAAGGGAGTTTAAAAATGGCTAGTATAAATTTTAGAAAAACTTTAGAAAAAGAGCTAAAGGACCCCGAATTCAAGCGCGAATACGATGCGCTAGAAGATGAATTTAAAGCTATCGAGGCGCTTATCGACGCAAGAGCCGCGGCGGGTCTTACGCAAGCGCAGCTAGCGCAGAAAATGGGTATCAAACAATCCGCCGTCGCGCGCATCGAAAGCGGAGTATTAAACGTCAGATACAAAACCCTGCTTAGTTACCTCAAAGCCTGCGGTAAGAGTATAGCGATAGTCTAGAGCTTAAATTTGTCCTTTATAGCGCCAAAAGGTTTCGGTTTAAATTCTCCTTGATACGGCGCGCTATTTTCTTTGCTGTTCATCTGCGCGGCATACGCAGCGCTTACGGTGTGCAACATCAGCGCCTCATACCAGCTTAAATTTGTATCGGTCGCTCTACAAAATGCCTCTATCTCACGAAAATCAACACCTACGGCTCCAAAACCGGTAGCCCTACAATATCCGATCTCATCAAGTAGCAGGAACAGGTGTTTGCCCGCAAGCAGGGGCGGGAGCTCTCGCTCATCCCCGCCCGTTTTGGCGTAATATGCCAGCTGGCGGGCGTATAAGATGAGCGAGGCGCTTACTTTTTTAAAAAATTTCTTGCATCCTCTACAAATTTTTCGACTTGAGCCGCGATGATAGGATAGCTCTCGTATAATTTTTCCGCCGCTTCGGGGTTAAATTTTAGTTCCTTGCCTCCCTCGGTAAGCCCGCTCCACCCGGTAGTAAGAGCCGCCAAAATATGGGCGGTGTCTGCTTTCTCGTTTTTGACCGAGTTTATGAGCGCTGCGCGCCCCTTTTTGCCGTGCAGACATAGGAGTTTAATCTTAATATCGGTAGGCTTATTGTCAAGGTCTAAAATCGTGAGCTCTATTCCCGCCTCGCCGTTAGATATGTCGAAATTCTTTAAATCCATCCTTACGCTCCTTTTGCTTCGATAATATCGTCAAGACGGGTAATTTTGATAGTTGCAGGCACACGCACCACGTCATTTTTGGCAATAGACGCGCCCGTTTTGACATTGATAAACTCGCCCGTAATGTAAGTCGGGTGCTTGCTCGCCCCCGTCGCGGGCTCATCGGAGCCTACGATGATGAACTGCTTGCGCTGCTTTTTGTTAAACATCTCCATAAGCTCCTTTACTCCGTTATCCTGCCCCGCGGCATAAAACAGCTTGATCTCGGTTTCACTATAGCTGACCGAGCCTTGAGATACTACCGTCGTGTCGCTATCGATGCATTGATACTCGTTTGTGGAGCGGGTCTTCGTAAAATCGCCCAAATCCTCCAAAAATGCAATGCGCTTTGCCGTGCTTAGGGCGGTTTTGATCTTAGTAGCATCGCCCAAATCGACGCTAAGGTCGCAAATATAAAATTGCGTAAGTTGGCTATCCGTAACTGTTAGCTTATCTGCCATTTTCTACTCCTCATAAGTTTTAAAATAAATTGAGACGGCCACGCCGTAGCGATCGCCGTCAACGCCTAGTATATTCACGCTGCAAGGAGCCGTGATATACACCTCATCAAATTTAGCGCCTGTGTGAAAAACCTTCGCATAGCTCTCCGCGCGCGCCATAATATCTTTTACGCCTCGCCCTGCAGGATAGCGGAGCGTAATTTGAAATACGCCGCTATGCTCCGTGATGCTATCGTCAATCACGAGGCTAGCGGGTTTGGCGGGCAGAAAGTGTAGCTGCTGATACGGCACGCCCTCTTTAGGACTATACGTAGCGTTTTCAAACTGCGTGTCAATACGCGGCGTAACGCTTAAAATAGCCTGCTCTATCGCCTGCCTAGCCTTTAACATTTGCCCTCCTAAAATACGTATTCCAGCGCACGATATTGCGCCTTACCATACCCTCCGGTGCCTTTTGGCTCCAGCCCTCGAATTCTATCCGACAAGCATAAGGTAAATTGTTGGTGAAATAAAATACCTTGTCTAGCTTATACTGCTGCGATACCGCAGTTTCTAGCCTTGCCCTTGCCGTATCGGCAGTTTGTTCGGTAGTTTCGGTGCTAGCGGCATCTACGCTAGGAAACCAATTGTTTTTCAGCCTGCCCGTATCTACAGGAGTGTCTGAAATAATATCGCCGCAAAGCCCAATGATAGCCGCCTTAATCGCATTCTCGCTTTGATTTAGGGCGATGAGTTCAAACTCCGCTACGCTATCTACTTCCATACCGCCACCAATTGATGCAGCGCGATGTCCTCTCCGCCCCACACTGCATCATTGTATTTGATAGTATATGTGCCGTGCGGAAACTCTATTTTGTCGTTATTTTGCGGCACGAAAGGGAGGGATTTAGCAGCTATGAGTATAACGCTATCCCCCTCATTGAGCAGCCCTTTTTCTATCAAATTTGAATAACTTTTAGCGCTATCGATATATGCCCTTACCGGGCGGCTTTCATAATTTAGGCTCATCTCGCCCGTTTTCGGATCGTAGATTTGCCCCACTTGCCGCTTATAAATGCCGTTTTTGCCAAATTTTTCAAGCAATTTAAATGCCGTATTTTTGGCTTTTTCGTTTAACACCGATTATCCTTTACTTCGCGGACGAGCTAAGCCCGTCCTTGCGAGCGGGAGCTTTCGCTCCCTGCACCCACCTAAAGCACACCGCCGCTGTCGGCGTCGGCGTCAACATCTATCGACCTTTAGCATCGAGCTAGCGTAAACGTTTTTCAAAAAAGGCTTAAGCAGGCTGCAAACGTAGGCATATTTGGTCGTAGGATCGGTGCTGCTGCTATATTCTACTTCGATACTGCCTACCTTTTCTTTGGTGGTTAGCCGCTCAATGTCGCTTAATAGCTCGCCCGAATTAGCTTTTATAGCAAGCTCGCATACGGCAAATTTAAACTTTGCGGGCATTCCAAAAGGCTTACGAGGAAACGCCAGCGCCTGATCCGCCTTTAGCTTCTCGCCCTGCCATTTCCCCCAATAAACCGCCTCTAAATAATCGGTCGCCCTAATAATAGCCGCCTCTTTGGTCGCGCTGTCAAGCCCCGCCCATGCCTCGTTTTTGCGCGCCGAAAAATATTCGTCCGCAAATTCCACCGAAACATAGGCGTTGGCCCCCGCTAGCCCCGTGCCGTCCTCGACGATCATCTCATCCCTCGTTTATCTTTGCCTTTATGGCGGCTCTCGTCTCTTCGACGTTGGTATATTCCACCCCCAAATGCTCGGCTAGAATTTTTAGGCTGGGGGCTTTCAAAGCATCGAGGTTTTCGATCATTGTTTGGATATTGATTTCTTTGGCGTCTTTCGCCTCTCCCTCTTTTGGCGTTAGCTCGGGAGGGTCTTTTACCCCATCGCCCGCATCGAATTTAGCATCCACGATCGTTAGGCCTCTGTGCTTGGCTATAGCCTTGACGTCCTCGTTATATTGAAACGTAGGAAATTCCACATACCAAATTTTAGGCATTTTTCACCTCCTAGTCTTTCTCTGCATCGCCTACTAGCAGCACGCCTGCCGTATCCTTGTCGCTAGATGCTACCTTATCCCAGTTCGTGCCGGTAGCTAGTTTGGCATCGGTCGGGCTCTTGCCGCCGTTCGCCATATCCCACGCGTAGCCTTTTAGCGCTAGTCCGAAGTTATAGTTTGCTTGGTAGGTCGTTTCTATGCGCTCTTTGCCGTTGTCGGTTTGGACGTTGGTGATGATATTTCCCGCGCCGTTTGCCGCCGCAGCGCCCGCCGCAAGTCCTAAAACATAGTTTTTATTTGGAGAGCCCGCCTTATAAAGCGCCGGTGCATCCGTTACGATTACGGCCTTATTTAGGATATCTACGATGGTTACGCCGCCCGCTTGAAATAGGCGATTAGCATTGGTTAAATTTTGACCGATCAGTTTGTGATATACGGCGCCCGTCATTACGTTCGCGATTATCGCGGAGCTTCGATCGCCGAATTTAGCGTGAGCGTTGTTTAAATTCGTATAATTTACGCCGCCGCTAGCGCTTACGTCGTTTACTACTCCCGCGTTATTGCCGATGGCTCCTACTAGCGCGGCTATGGCGCTGTTTAGCATATCGGACATTATCGCCTCGCTCATATTGCGCGAAATCATTTCGATAGCTACGGCGGGCGTGCTTTTGATCCAGTCCATCTGCATAGGCTCGAAAAGCACGGGGCCGAAACCTCCCGCGACCTTTACGGCGTTGATTTGATTTTGCGCTAACGGCGTCGCTGCGTGCGCGCTATTGGCCGCATACATATCTACGCGATATTGCGCGCTATGTAGGCTTTTAAAAAAGCTTTCCTGCAAAAAATCACCGTCAAATTCGCCCGAGCTTAAAACTATCGCTCCCGCGCTTGCGGCGTTAAATTTCTCGATGTCTTGATTTAGCGTTTCGATCGTCGCGTCTTTGATATACTCGCTAAATACCTTTAAATCGCTTAGTGCCATCTCTTATTCCTTTAAGTTAAATTTCTCATTTATCGCGGCTATTCGCTCCTCGCGGCTACCGCCCCATTTCGCGCCCGCGCTTGCGGCATTGTTGCTTCCGCCCGCGCCTCCGCCTTGTCCTTGCGGCGCGGCTATAAAAGCCTTGCCGTCTTTTTGCGCCCATTCGCTTACAAATTCGCTTATAGGCTTATCCGCGATGTATGCCTTTAGCTCGCCTTTTTCATCTTTTAAGCTAGCTTGCCCGCGTAGTAATGCCTTGGCTGCTTCTAAAAACTCCACCTTTACGCCCGCCTTCGCGAGATTATCGCTTAGCCCCGCGTCTATGAGATATCTATTCAACGAGCCATTGGCCGTCGACAGATCCGCATTCAATTTTTTGACGTCGGCGTCATACTTTTTGACAAGTTTGTCGTTTTGCTCTTGCAGTTCGTCGAATTTAGCCTCAAGCTCGGCGTATTTCTCGGCACCTACTGCGTCGTTATTTTTAGCTTTTAGCTTTTTGACTTCGCTCAAAAGCTCTTTGTTTTTGGCGCTCATCGCTTCTTTTTCGGCCTGCAAATCACTAATTTGCTTCTGCAACTCTTCTTCCGTCATCTTTTGCTCCCATTAGGAAATTAGGCACTGCCTTTAAAAGAATGATAGCTGAAATTTGAATTTGGGTTGGTTTTGGAGTGTGTTTGGTTAGAAAGAGGCGGACAAAAGCCCGCCGAGGTTATGAATTAGTTTATTTGGTTTTCGGCTCGTCGCCAATTGATAGGTTTGTTTGCGCGATCTCGCTTTTGCAGGTCGCCGTATTTACGAATTCCAATTTTGGATGCCCTACGAAAAAGCCTATCCCTACACTGCCTTTTACACAATATACTTCATTCGGTTTAGTTTGCAAATTTAAAGAGCTTTTGGCTTCCGTTTTAGCCCAAATCTCATAATTCTTATTTGCGTCTAGCGTTGTTTCTAAATATCCTTTAGGGCGAAGCGTGCCGATAGTGGCGTTTTTATCTTTGCTGTCTACGTGAATATCGTAAGAGATGGCGCTACCGCCAAATCCGCCCTCTTGATATACATATAATAGAGCCTTGCCTTGTTCCGCCTGCTTAAATTCTTTGAAGCTCGGCCCTTTAGCAGAGCACCCCGCAAACATAAAAGCCGCAACCACTGCGGACAACACAAATGAAACTTTTTTCATTTTTCTACTCCTTACTATAAAAATTTGCTATTTCAATAATTTTTTGTGAGTGCTTGTATATGTCGTCTATGCTATTTATAAGAATTTTATCCTCATTCTTGTTTTTATCCATAACCCCGATATATTTTTTATTTTCTGAAAGATAGAGCCTGCATAAAGTCTTTCGATTGTTATCGTCAAATAGTATTGCAAAGTATGATTGGGCGTCTCGGTAATATACTCTATCTAGCTGAACGGATTGGCATAAAATAGCACGAATGATGTGAAAAGCCTCTATTTCCTCATCTGTGGTTATAATTTTAGGCATCTTTATCTCATCACTTACATCCGTGTTTGGTTTTGTCTCTTTGTTTAGTGCTGCTTCTAGTCTTTCATTGACGTTTTCGTTAATGTATTGAGACAACAGGTCTTTTATAAGCCCCGAGAATTGATCGATTATCCTCTCCGTAACAACCCCGGTATATACTTTTTTAATAAAAAATTTGATAAATTCTTTACTAGGCTCTTTCATTTCGTCCGCTATCACGCTTCTAAATTCATTTGAGTATTTTAAAGTGTTCGCAGTGCTAAGGATTTCATCAAAATTAAAGCTTTCTTTTTGAAATTTTAATAGCTCGGAAAGATGACTGTCTTTTATTTTTAAGATATTAAAACTTAAAAATGGCGTCGTATCCATTTTGTTTTTATCGTCTAAGTCTGTAAAAAATTTATATGTTATGCCGTTTGTGAGTATTGCAAATTTTGCTGGAGTGGCGGTGAAATATCTAAAGAGTTGAGACTCGTTGCCTGCGTTAAGATCAACGCCCGCTTTTTTGCATTCTATAAGGATTATCGGCTCGCCGTCTTTAAAAATCGCATAGTCTATCTTTTCCCCTTGCTTAATCCCCACATCCGCCGTAAACTCCGGGACCACCTCGTTTGGGTCAAAGACATCATACCCCAAAGCCCTAATAAACGGCATAATAAAAGCGTTTTTTGTAGCCTCTTCCGTGCAAACATTATTTTTAGTGCTTTCTATTTTTGTGGCAATATCCCGTATTTTGTTTTTAAATTCCGCGAATTCCATATTCGCCTCCTTATTTTTTTGTCTAGGAATTATACTACTAAAAATATTAGCTATTCCTATTAATTTAAGCTATCTTTAATATAGGCATGCTAATATTACCTCATCAAAACCAAGGTGACCCACACCTAGCCCGCGTCGGGTAGAAGCTACGGGAAGCGTCCGTATGGATACGACAATCCATACCCGAGTAATCAGCCCCGATAGATGCACGTTCGGGGGTAGTAAAATCCTTGTCAAATTTTTTATGGCGGACGTATGTTAAGCGGCAAAAACTCTTGGACGTCCGTAAAACGAGATTTTGGAACGCAGGTTCGACTCCTGCCGTCCGCCGCCATATCCATAAATGAGCCTCCACTCGCCTTGCTCCTTAGGTGGGATTCACGCACAAATGAAATTTCACATCGGAGGCTCTTTTATGGATATTTTTTTAAGGAGAAAAAAATGGAAACTAAGTTTTTCAGGTATGTAGCAAGAGACGAGAAAAAGAACGTCGTGTTTAAGAGCCGAATGGATGCTGAAAATATCGTTTATTTGGCAGAAAACGAGGACTACGATATCAAAAAGGACAAGATGATATTTTACGTCAATCGCGGCTTTAGGCGTATGAGCTTTAGCTTCAGCGTAAAAGACGTAGAAAAAGCCCGCTTGGCAGTAGCTGCATAAAGGAGAAAGCGATGGATGAGAAGCTTAAAATTGCCGCAGAGATCGCAGATAGCATTTCGGATTATCTGCACTCCGTAGCGGAGCATCTATGCGAAGTTTCGCAGATGAGCGGAATGAGCGTAGGCGATCTACTAATAGACCTCGCGCTACTAACAAGGGTGGCAGAGCGAAAAAAGGAGAATGACGATGCTACGGCTTCTGAAAAGGCTATTTAAGAGGCGCACGAAATTTACGATCTCAAATCTTAGGTTTGGGATATTGAAAGGATAGGAAATGAGCCTAAAGGATTTTAAATTTTACCTCTCATTGATGAGAGTGGATAGATACACGACGATCAGCGATTTTATCGCGTTCGTTAGGAGCTATAAAAAGGATATGCGATGCGCAATGAAACAAAGCTAAGAGTTATGGCGGAGGTCGGCTTAAGCGAGGTAATAAACGAACTAGGCGTTAGTGATCTTGCCGAGATTATGGATGCCTTTTCTGCGGAGGATATCGTTTATGCGATAACGCAGCTTCTTCCACAAATCAAAGCAAACAAAATAAGAAATTTAACAAAGGACGAGGAATGAGCGAAACAATGAGTATCAAAGACTACCACGCGCGAGCCGAAATCTCTAAAAGCGATCTTGATTTGCTCGCTAAAAGCCCCTACCACTTCAAATTCAAAGACGAGTTTGAAAAGCCAGATAGCAAGGCTCTAACCTTGGGCTCGGCAGTGCATAAGCTGGTGCTGGAGCCGCAGGACTTCTTTAAAGAATTTGCCGCAGAACCCAAAGCCGATAAGCGCACCAAAGAGGGTAAAGAAATTTACGCGGAGTTTTTAAAGGGCGCGGAGGGCAAGATCATCCTAGACGCCGAAGCTTACGAAAAAGCTACCGCTATCGCAAACGCGGTAAATTCTATGAGAGAGACGGCGCTTTTTTTAAAAGACGGGCTAGCGGAGCAGAGCTATTTTGCGGAGATTGAGGGGGTTCCCGTGAGGTGTCGTCCCGACTTTTTAAACGAAGCGCTAGGGCTTTGCGTAGATTTGAAAACGACCTCCGACGCTAGCGCGGACGGATTTGCAAAATCGGTAGCAAATTTTAATTACCACATCCAAGCGGCGTTTTATACTGATATCTTGCGCCTATGCGGCAAGCGCGTGGATAACTTCCTGTTTATCGCAGTCGAAACTAAAAAGCCTTATATGACGGGCTTTTATACGCTGGATGAAGCGGCGATAGAGCAGGGGCGCAAGACATATCTAGCCCTGCTTGAGCGCTATAAGCTGTGCCTAGAGCGTAACGAGTGGTGGGGATATGCCAAGTTTGAGCCCGAGAGCAAAGAGATAGAGGCGGTGCAGACGCTAAGCCTGCCTGCGTGGAAATTTTATGAAAGTATAGCGTAAGGATAAAAAAATGAAAGTAAAAGCAAGTTTTAGGGGCAATGAGATAGAAACAGGCGTTGAGCCCGTAAATGACGACTATTTTGATTTAGACTTCAACGGGGCATATTTAATGGAGATATTTTACGACGGCAAAGAGTTTTCGCCTACAGGCTATATAATGGACGGCTGGGGCAACAGCGGTGTGCCTTTTGAAGATAGCGAGGTAAAAATTGAAAGGATAGACAAATAATGAACCAAGTAACAACACAAAACACTCCACAAGAGTGGCTAAGCGACGAGAACAAAAGGATTATAAGAAAACAATTTTTTCCGCCGAATGCGACGGATAGCGATATGCAATACTGCATAGCGGTAGCCAAAAGTTTTAATTTAAACCCGATTTTGAAACAGATATTTTTCGTTGAGCGAAAAGCCAAAATAAACGGAGAGTGGCACTCTAAAATCGAACCGCTCGCGGGGCGCGATAGCTTTTTAACCTTAGCGCACAGAAGCGGCAAGTTTGCCGGCATTAAGAGCGATTGCTTTTTAAAAGACAAGCCCGTTTTCATAAATGGGGAGTGGCAGAATAAAAAAGAGCTAGTAGCTATCGCGCAGGTCTATAAGAAAGGACACGAGACCCCTTTTGAAGCAGAGGTTAGATATGACGAATATGTCCAGAGAACAAACGACGGGAGAATAACTAAATTTTGGGCGGAAAAGCCCGAAACGATGCTAAAAAAAGTAGCCGAAAGCCAAGCTTTACGCAAGGCTTTTGATATTTCGGGGCTCTATTCTATTGACGAAAACGAGGAGGACAATGAGCCGATCAAAGAGGGGCAAGACAAGATCACAAAACAGCCGCAAAGCTTAAATGATTTTCTAGCCAAAGCCGCGCAGAAAAAGGCAGAGCCTGCAGAGGAGATCATCGAAGCCGCGCCGCTAGAGATTGACGTAAACGAGGAGGTGCTACCGCTTGACGCTCTGCAAAGCGAGCTAGTGGCAAGAGGCGTGGACGAAATCGAAGCGGAAAAGCGGATGGAAAGGCTAAGCCCTGATGAGACAAGGGCATATTTAGCCGATCCGAATAGCATTGACGCGTTAGCGGAGGAGCTAAGAAATGAATAAGGTTGTTTTAATCGGAAATTTAACTCGCGATATCGAGCTGCAATACACGCAGAGCGGCTATTGCGTCGGAAACTCGGGTATCGCCGTAACGAGGAAATTTAAGAACGCGAAAGGGGAAACGGTAGAGGAAACTTGCTTTATCGACGTTAAATTCTTCGGGCGCACGGCGGAGGTCGCGAACCAATACCTACGCAAAGGCTCAAAGCTTGCCGTCGAAGGGCGGTTAAAGCTGGAGCAGTGGCAGGATCAAAGCGGACAAAACCGCAGTAAACACGTAGTAGAGGTAGAGAGCCTAGAGATGCTAGGCGGCAATCAGGGCGGGCAGAGCAACCAAAGCAGCGGCACGCAAAACTACACTCAAAGCGGCGGAGCGCAAAGCAGGGCGGGAAAGCCCGCAGCCGATAAATATGATGACGGCAACGACACGATCCCGTTTTAAAGGATAAAAGATGAATGACGCAGAGTGGCTAAACGAATACGGCGACTTCGATGAATGGCGCGCCGCAGCAGAGACACAATGGTGGGATGATTACGGAGCGGATGCGGCGTATGATAGAGAGATAGACGATGCGGAATATTTCGCTGAAAGAGAGCCCTATGTGGGTGAATGCTAAAGAATTCGCAAAGCGCGAGGGAAAAAAGCTCTACGTAATTGACGTACAGGCTAGTAAGGACCGAAAGATCGGGCGCACGGATCGCTTCCGTAAAGTAGGCGGAGTATTGCAGATAGAGACGGAGCATTATTATCTAGCTTTTAAAGACCCGATCACACCTGCACTGAAAGAGCGGATAGAGCGGCTTTATTATGAGGCTATCGAATTAGTCGTAAGCGATTATGAGCTTGCGTGGATAGCACACAAGGGCACGGGCTCGCCGCATCTAAATGTGCTTCAGCGATTTCTGCGCTTCAAGTGGCATCGCGGCGGGAAGATAGTAGAGAAAATGTGTGAGAACCTAGAGGCACTTTTGGCAATGAACGCAGAAGCGCGCACGGAGTTTCTAGCTCGTGAGCGGGAAGCTATGAGAGAAGCGAGCAAAGCATAGAGAAATTATATAAAGGAGAGAGCGATGAGAGAGATTAAGTTTAGAGCGTGGGATGTTCTAAATAATAAAATGCTTAATTGGGGCGATATTTTTCACTTACCGGCTTGGGAAATTTTCCCCGGAACTCCGGAACAAAGGCCCTTTAATATTATGCAATACACCGGCTTAAAAGACAAAAACGGCAAAGAAATTTATGAGGGGGATATCGTCAAATTCATTTCAAGACTTGACGATAGCAAAAGAATGGGCGCGGTCAGATACTGGGCAGGTGACGCTGCGTTTCTGATCGAGTGTGAAAGAGAGATATTCTTTTTGTTTCACGATGCGCTCAACCGGGAAGTCCTCGGCAGTATCTACGAGAACAAAGAAATTTTAAAGGATACAAAATGACAACGAAAGAAAAGATAGAGGTTATGCAAGCCTATACGAGGGGCGAGGAGATAGAGAGGCGCTCGGCTAATTGCGAAGAAGATGAATGGGCATTTGCAGGATTGCCGCTTTGGAATTGGGAGGAATTCGAATACCGTATCAAGCCCAAAGAGCCTAAATTTAAAGTAGGCGATGAGATAGTGTGCAAAAGCTCACGAGGTATCGCCAATCCCGAGGTTTGGTGCGTCGGATCGCCTGTGATAGAGGGAATAGACCCAGATGATTTCATCAATGTCGATGATGTTCTTTGGTATTGGGAATACCAAAACGTATCTGGCGAATGGAAAATGACAGACGCTAGATACACAAAAAGCGACCTTAACAAAGAAGTGCTCGGGCCCAATGAAAGAGAAACGGCTATGCCTCTTTACGCGCTAGGGTTTAGATTGCCACAAGATTTAAAGGATGAGGAATGAGTAGCCCCGACCGAGAAAAAGAGCGCGAGCTTCTACGCAAGATAGACAGCTCTACAGAAAAGCGTGACAAAAAAAGGCGCGCTCGTGGAGAAAATACATCAGCGGCTATTTGAGTTAAATTTAAAACAACTAAAGGAAATTTTAAAGAGGATCGAGAAATGGATAAATTCATAACTAAAACCGAAGCGCTTAAAGAGCTTGGCATTTCCGCGCGCTCGCTTTACGATAAAGTAAGGCAGGGCATCATCGTGGCAAATAAAGTCAATTCGCGGGTAATCTACTACTCGCTTAAATCTATCCGCGCTTACAAAGCGGGCAAAAGCGCTTAAGGCTTATTTTGATATAATTGCCTAAAATTTTAAATGAATAAAGGAGCCGCAATGGCTAATAAAGTAAAAGAGCTAGACCATATAAATAAAAATATCTTTATAGGAACGATTGGTGTTTTTCTTAGTGCAAAAAACGAAGATAAATACGAAAAAGAGCATGGACTTTCTTTGCTATGGGAGTATCTAAAATCGGTAGACAAACAGAAGCCATACTTAAAAGTGTTACAAAATAGGCAGTCTATAGTCGGGGCATTATATTTTTTATCTACTGCTAAATATGCCCCGTTAAATCATCTAACAAAAGAAAAATGCGAAGAGTTGCAAAAAGTAGCCGAAGAATATTTAGAGTATGATGCCGACATATTTTTTGAAAAGATACAAAACAATTTTCATGAGCGTTATGAGATTGATGACAATATGGTAAAAATAACGACAAGCGAGCTAGGCATCACGCAAAGAGAGCTGGCGGAGAGGATAGGAATGAGCGAGGGCGGCTTGCGATCCGCGCTATCGCTTGGCAAAATAACGCCGCAAGTCGAAATGGCGTGCGAAATGGTTTTAAAAATTTACGAGCTTGAAAAAGAGCTTGAAAATTACAAAATCTTACAAAATGCCTTAAAATCGATGATTGTTTAATGGCTGGGATTTCCAGCTATTAAAATTTTAATTCAAAACACTTTTTTGCTTTTTTTTGTTTTAATCCACAATAAAAACCCTTGACTTCTATTTTATAAACTGATATAATTCCCCCATAAATATTTTAAATCCAAACAAAGGGGATTAAATGCAGTCACTATTCCAAACAGAGCCGGCACAAGTTGAAATTCTAAATTTCCAAACCTTTACTTCAGAATACGTGGCTCAACGTTATGGCGTGAGCGAAAAGACAATCAGAGACCATAAGCGCGAGCACGCGGACGAGATAGTCGAGGGCATTCACTTCGTCGTAGCTAAAAACGGCCGCAATCGCCCCGTCATCAAATGGACGCTCCGCGGCATTATCAAGCTGGGTATGTTTATTCGCAGCGAAAAGGCTAAGGGCTTTAGACTATGGGCGGAGCAGGAGCTCGAAAAGACTATCTTAAAGCAGGTGCAGGCTTCCGCCGAAGCTCGCGAGCATAATCTCCGTCTAGTGGACGAAATCTCAAACCTTAGAGCGGTGCAGATCTCGCAAGGCAGACATAATCAAAACGTAATCAACGGCTACAAATCTCAGCTTTCGCAACGCAACGCTTTAATAGCCAAACTTCGGGCAGCTCCTACGGATTTTAAAAGCCTATACCTAGAGGCATCGGCACAGAGGGATTATTTCAGACGCAAATACAACGAAATTTACGAGCTTTTAAAATTCGACAAGGGCGAGCGCATAGCCGTAGCTTTAGCTAAAATCCAAAAAGAGCTTGAGCGGGTTTATTCGGGCATAGGTGCGGTTATGGCTTACGCTAACGAGGGCGACCGCTATTTTTTAGATCATAACGAAATTACGAAAGGATAAAATATGACAGAGTTAATCCCTATTAACAAAGCGAACTTTAACGGCGCCGAAATAAATTCGGTCAATGCGCGAGAACTACACGCGATTTTGGAAAGCAAAACGGACTTTTCAATGTGGATAAGAAGGAGGCTGGACGAGACTGACGCCGTTGAGAACGTGGATTTTATAGTTTTCCCCAAAAATGGGGAAAACTCAAACGGCGGTCGTCCGCAAGTCGAATACATACTCTCGACCGACATTGCTAAAGAGATTGCAATGCTTGAGAGAAATGAAATCGGCAAAAGAGTTAGGCGCTACTTCATCGAGTTTGAAAAAGCGCATAGGCAAAAACCGCTCTCGCAAATAGAAATTTTGCAAGGATCGGCCGAAATCCTAGCCGCGCACGAAAAAGATATAAAAGCCATAAAAACCGACGTGAGCGATTTACATAAAGAGCAATTAAAAACCAAGCACAACATAAACCGCCTTTTAAACAACGATAATTATATGACGCTTATCGCTTTTATGAACTTGCACGGCATTTCGCAAAAAGGCTATCATATACCGAGCCTAGGCAAAAGGGCTAAAAAGTTGAGCGACGAGCAAGGGGCATTTATGGGCGCGGTAATAGACCCGAGATACGGGCGCATAAATACTTATAGCACGGAAATTTTAAGACAAATATTCGATGAGCGGCGCATTATAAGCCGTTTTAAAAGCTAAGCTTATCTAAAAAGTCGCTCCACCACTGCATTAACGCCGCGCGCTGTTTTAAATTCTTGGCGTGATTATAGGCGTCTTTCACCTTATTTTTTTCAACGTGCGCGAGGCAAAGCTCGATTACGTCGCTGCTCTGCCCGTGCTCGTCTTGTCGCTCGTGCGCTATCGTGCTAAAAGTAGCCCTAAAGCCGTGCGGCGTAATCATCTCGTTACTAAAACCCAAATTTCGCAGCATCGAACGGACGGTATTATCGCTGATCGGGCGAATGTTTGATTTAACCGACGGAAAAATAAGATCGCTTTTTAGCGGCGAGCTCGCGCGATAATCCGAGAGCAGTTTCCGGACGCTTGCGCTTAAAAACACCTCGTGGGCTTTGCCGTTTTTCATTTTGCTAGCGGATATGCGCCAGAGGCTATTTTTAAAATCTATCTCGTCCCACGTAGCAAAGCGCGCATTTTCGCCTCGCACAGCCGTGTATAGCATAAATAGCGCGCATACCTTTATCCTCTCGTCCCCGAAATACCCCTTTATCGCTTTTATTAAATTCTTTATCTCCGCCTCATCTTTAAAATACGCAAAATGCCTAATCTGCCGCTTGCCGATCAGCGCGGTTTTGTCAATATCGGCGATGATATTATGCTCTACGTATTCGTGGAGCAGGGCAAATTTATAAAAGCCGTTTAGCGCCCCCAAGACCCTTTTGGCGGTCTCTTGCTTTTCCTCCTCCAAAAGAGGCGCGAGCGCGTTTATCACGTCTTTTCTGCTTATCTCTCTAATATCTGCGTCGCCTAGTTTAGGCAGCAGCAGCACCTCAAATCTCCTTTTTATCCAAAACAGATGCTTTTCGTTAATTTTACTCTTTGTTTTTATCCACTCGGCGTATATCGCGCGCAGAGTAGTCCTGCTTTCGTCTTTTGAAATATCTACGCCGTCTAATAGCTGCTTTTTAAGCTCGTTTCGCTTTTCTCTAGCTTCGGACAGGCTTATGTCGCCTAGTTTGCCGATCGTAATTCTTTGGCGCTTATTCGTTAGCTTGTTGCGGAATTCGTAGATGAAAAATTTATTGCCGTTGGGCATTATTTTTAATAGCAGGTTATCGCTATCGCTTACAAAATACGGCTTATCTTTAGGCTTTAAATTTTTAACTTGGGTTATCGTGAGCTGTGACGATAGTTTAGGCATTATGCGTCCTTGCTGACTAGCGGCGATAAATTTTGGCTATTTTCTTAAGTAGTCAGCTAAATAGTCAGCAAAAAATCGCCGCTGTTAGTTTCTTTTAGCTGCTTTTTATTGCCGCAAGTTTATGAAAAAATGCTTTAAAATATCATAAAAATCGAGATTTTCTTGCCGTAACTTGCAGGTCTTTTCTGTGTGTTTCTTGAAGTAGTGGCAGATGGGAAGGGATTCGAACCCTCGAAAGCTTGCACTTTACACGCGTTCCAGGCGTGCTCCTTCAACCGCTCGGACACCCATCTAAATTAGAAATCGCGATTATAGCGAAAATCTAAAATTTTGCCAAATTCCGTTTCGGCGCGCAACCCGTTTTGCCTTTAAATTTAAAACGCGGCGCTTAGAATTTTACCGCAGCGTTTGGAATTTTATTGCGCTGCTTGCAATTTCGCCGTGCCGCCTAGGAATTCTACCGTGCCGCGAAGCCCGACCGCACTGTGCTTTCTAGCCGAGCGACGATTTTACCTTGTTGCGGCTATTTTAAAATTTAGATTATCTTTGAAATTCGGACTTGCCGCCCGCCGCAGGGCTAAATTTAAAAAGCGCAAGCAGATTTTTTAACGATCCGCTTGCGCCGTAAAAGCCGAGCTGCGCTTTAAATTTACGGGTATTTTAAAATTTCGCGCCGCCCGTAAATTTAAAGCTAATTAAAAATTCTATCTTTCGGGAAGGTGGACATATCGGGCTGCACGTCCTTCTCCGCGCCTAGAAGCGCCTTTATTTCGCTATCTTCTATGCTAAAGCCGCCGCCGAGCGCCTTGTAGGCGTTTACCGTCGCGCTTAGCACATCAAGATCTGCCTGCACTTTATTTAGCTGCGCGCTAAGCAGGTTTCGCTGCGAATCCAAAAACTCCAGATGGTCGCTGTAGCCCGCCTGATACCTGCTTGAGGCGTTTGAATAAATTTTACTCTGCGAAGCGACGAGATCGGCGAGGCTTGCCTGCCTTAGTTTGGCGTTTTGCACGCCTACAAGCGCGTCGCGAACGTCGCCGAAAGCGGTTTTAAGCGCCTTGTCGTATGCGATGAAGCTCGCGTTTTGCTCTAAATTTGCAAGCTCTACGCGCCTTTTTTGGCGGCCAAAATCAAGTAGCGGCCCTACGAGTGAGCCGCCGATACTCCACGTGCTCGCGCTTGCGGTAAACAGCCTGTCAAACTCGCCGCTTGCATAGCCGTAGTTACCCGTAAGCGAGAAGGTAGGGAAGTAGCCCGCCTTGGCGACGCCTACTAAGAAGTTGCTTGCGCGCAGATTTTCGAGCGAGCTTGCGACATCCGGGCGGTGCAAGATCACATCGCTTGGGATTCCGCTTGGGATCTGCGGCGCGCTAGGCATTTCCGCGGCGGTCTGCGGCGCGCCGCGTAAAATTTCATCGTAGCTCTTGCCCGTTAGGATATTTAGCGAAGTTTGAGCTGCGGAGAGCTGATTTTGCACGCTTATCAGGCTTGCCTCGGCGCTTTGGACCGCGGCTTTGGCCTGATAAAATACGATCTCGCTAACTGCGCCTGCATCGAGCTGCTTTTTGCGGTAGTTTTGCGTATCTTGATAGCTTTTTAGACTATCTTTTAAAATTTTCTCCTGCTGCTTTAGTGCTAGTAGCGTAAAATAGGTCGTTGCAACCGTGCTAGTAATCGTATTTTTAGCGGTTTCGTAGTCGTATTTCGTCGCATTAAATCGCGATCGCGCCGAATCTACGCTGTTGCGCACGCGCCCCCAAAAATCGATCTCGTAGCTTAGTGCGGCGCCGATCTGATACGAGCCGTGGGAGTTGCGATCGGGCTGGTTGCCGAAATTATTTTGACGCACCGCGCTGCCGTTTAAATTTACGTTCGGCAGGTATTCAAGCTTGTTCAGCCCTAAATTTACGCGCGCGTACTCGACGTTATTCAGCGCGGTTTGCAGATCGGAATTTTGCTCCAGCGCGCTTTGGATCAGGGCGTTTAGCTGCGGATCGTTAAAGCTTTTCCACCACTGCGTGCTAACGTTCGTGCTCGCGTAATCCGCCTTAAAACCGGTCTGTTTTTGCGGCGTAACGGGCTTGAAGTTGCAACCGCAGAGTAAAATTCCAAGCGTCAAGGCGCTTAAAAGAGCATTATTTATTTTCATCGTTCACCTCGTTAGTTTGGACTTTTTTACCGCGTCTATCAAGCCAGGCGTTAAAGCTTTCGAGCAGGTAGAAAAACAGCGGCACGAAAAAGATCGCGATCGTAGATGCCGCGAGCATTCCGCCTACTACGCCGGTTCCTAGCGCGTGGCGGCTGGCAGCGCCGGCGCCGGTGGCGATAACCATCGGAAGCACGCCAAGTCCGAACGCAAGGCTCGTCATAACGATAGGGCGGAACCTCATCCTGGCGGCCTCGACGGCAGCTTCCGCGATCGGTCGGTGGTTGTTTAGGTGCTCGTTCATCGCAAATTCCACGATCAAAATCGCGTTTTTCGCCGCCAGACCGATTAGAAGTAAAAGTCCGATCTGAAAATATATGTCGTTATTTAGCCCGCGGAAATATGTAAATACGAGCGCTCCGAATACCGAAAACGGCACGGCGGTAAGCACGGCAAGCGGCATGAGCCACCTTTCGTATTGAGCCGCTAGGATCAAAAACACAAAGATCATTCCAAATACGAATGCCTGCGAGCCTTTACCGGTCTCACTGACCTCTTGATACGCGGAGCCCGCCCAGCCGATCGAATATCCGCTAGGAAGCTCCTCTTTTATAACCTCTTGTATCGCTGCAATCGCCTGACCCGAGGTGTAGCCTGTGTTTGGCTCGCCCATAATTAGCGCGGCCGGAAAGGCGTTAAATCTATTAACGGAATCAGGACCCAGCGAGCGCTCAAGCCTCACTAAAGAATTTAACGCGATCAGATCGCCGCTGTCGCTGCGGACGTAGAGCGATTTTAGATCGTTAGGATCATCTCTATAGTTTTGCGTAGCGCGGATATAGACCTTAAACGTGCGGCCCAAGAGGTTAAAGTCGTTGATATAATACTGCCCGATGGTGGAATTTAGCACGGTGAAAATGTCGGCTATCTTAACGCCTAGCATCTTTATCTTCTCTTTATCGAGATAGAGCTTATACTGCGGGAAATCGGTATCCAGCGTCGTTCGCACGAGCTTTAAAGCGGGGTGCTGATTGGCTTTGGCGGTTACGCGATCCATATCGGCGCGAATTTCATCGTAGCTCTTACCCGTCGTGCTTTGCGCGTAGAGCTCAAATCCGCCCGTAAGCGAAAGACCCATAATAGGCGGCGGCGTGACGACGTAAGTCATCGAGTTGCGATCCGCGCCGTAGAGCTGCCCGTTTAGCGCGGCGGCTAAGGCAAAGTTGGAATTTTCATCGCCCGGGCGCTCTTTCCAGTCTTTTAGCTTTATAAAAAACGCTCCGCCGTTTTCTCTGAGCGTTCCTGCTAGCATATCGTATCCCGCGATTTGGGTTATGTCCACGATGTTGGGATGCTTTTTGGCGATACTTGCGATGAAATTTTGATCGGCTTCCGTCCTAGGCAGAGTAGATGCCGACGGAAGCGTAGTCATCGCCATAATCGAGCCCTTGTCCTCGTTAGGCACCAGACCGGTAGGGGTAAGTTTAAGAAGCTCTATCATCGCATAGATGATGATGCCTACAAAAACGAGGCTGATTAGCACGTGGCGCAGAACCATGCCGACGCCTGCGGCGTAAATTTTAGTCGAGACGCCGAAAAGATTGTTAAACCATCTTACGAAGAAAAACGGCTCGGATTCCTTTTTTTGCAAGATCAGGGCGCAAAGTGCGGGCGTTAGCGTAAGGGCTACAAAACCTGAAAAACACACCGAGGCTACGAGCGTTAGGGCAAATTGTCTCTGCATAACTCCGGTGAAGCCCTCCATAAACGCAACCGGCACGAAAACTGCCGAAAGCACGAGTACGATAGAGATGACGGGTGCCACGATCTCGCCCATCGCTTTCGTGGTAGCTTCTTTGACGCTAAGGTCCGGCTCCTCGTGCAGAATTCTCTCTACGTTTTCGATTACGATGATAGCGTCGTCAACGACGATGCCGATAGCCAAGATGAGCGCAAAGAGGGTGATTAAATTTATAGAAAATCCAAAAGCGTAAATTCCGATAAACGCGCCGCAGATCGATACCGGAGCGGCGAGCGTCGGGATGATCGTAGAGCGGATATTACCCAGAAACATATACATAACCAAAATAACCAAAATCAGCGCTTCAATGAAGGTATGTATAACCTCCTCGATAGAGACCTTTACGAAACTCGTCGTATCGTAGGCGACGCCATAGGTCAGCTCGCCCGGGAAATTCGGCTTAAGCTCGTCTATGCGCTTATTTACCGCTTCGACTACGGCTAGGGCGTTGGCGCCGCTTTGCATAAAGATAAGCACGGGCACCATCGCCTTGCCGTTATATTTACCCGCGATATTGTAGCTCGCGCCGCCGAGCTTGACTTCGGCGACATCTTTTACGCGCAAGAAATTTCCGTCCTTCTGCGCGCGTATGATGATATTTTCAAATTCTTCGACGGTTTTTAAACGGCCCTCGGGCTTGATCGCATAGACGTAGGGATTGCCTAAGTTCATAGGCTGCTCGCCCATTTTGCCTACGGCGTATTGGCTGTTTTGCTCGCTTATCGCAGCGATTATCTCGGCGGTCGTAACGTTAAATGTCTTAAGCAGCTCGGGCTTTACCCAGATCCTCATCGCATAGTCTTTAGTGCCCAGCGCCTGAGCCTCTCCGACGCCCGGTACGCGCTTTAGCTCATCTACGACGTTGATAGCCACGTAGTTTTGCATCTCCACGACGTCCATCTGCTCGCTAGGATCGTAAAACGCAAGCACTTCCAGCATCGTACTGCTGCGCTCGGTGACGGTTACGCCGTACCTGCGCACCTCGTCGGGAAGCAGGGTAAGTGCGGGCGTGACGCGGTTATTGACATTGACTTTTGCATCATCCGGATCGGTGCCGATCTGAAAGTATACGTTGATACGAACATCGCCGGAGGAACTTGCTGAGCTTTCCATGTAGATCATATTTTCAACGCCGTTAATTGCATTTTCAAGAGGAGCTGCGACGACGTCAGCTATCGTCTGCGCGTCCGCGCCGCTATATGTAGCGCTAACGACGATTTGCGGCGGCGTGAGTTGCGGATACTCCTCGACGGAGGAATTTTTAAGAGCTAAAACGCCCGCGATTACGATGATGATCGAAACGACGCAGGCAAAAACGGGGCGGTTGATGAAAAATTTAGAAAACATTATTTCCCGCTTTCCGCATTGCTCTGAGACGCTTCAGGCTGCCCCGCTACATAAGGATCGGCGCTCGCGGGTACCGGAGTGACCTTGGAGCCCACGTTGATCTTTTTAAAATTATCCAAAATGATCTGATCGCCGTCTTGCAGTCCGCTTGAGATCGTCGCTGTGCGGGTATCTTGCGCCGCGATTTTGACCACCTTTTTAGCGACCTTGCCGTCTTGTACGACATAGACTATGGTGTTGCTAAGATCTTGCTTGAGCGCAACTTGAGGAATTTTAAAGCCGTTTTTCTGATAAAAGCCATCGACGCTTATTTTGGTAAAAACCCCGGGGCGAATTTCCAAGTTTGGATTTGGAATTTGAGCTTTAGCGCTGACTGACGCTGTGTTTGTATTGATAACGCTATCGATGAAGCTTAGCGTACCGTTGTAGTCCTTGCCGCCGAGATTTACGCTTACCTGACGTCCCAGCTGCTTCCACTGCCCGTTTCTTAAATTTGCATCAAGCTCCAGCCTATCGATGTCCGCGATGCCGAATTCCACGTCGATCGGATCAAATTTAGAAAGCCTAACCAGATCCTCGCCCACGTTTACGTATGCGCCCACGTCCTTTTGCGTATCGCCCGCCATGCCGTCAAAAGGCGCAGTCACGAGCGAGTGATCAAAATCGATCTTGGCGCTTTTAAAATTTGCTTCGGCTACCATAAATGCCGCTTTTGCGGTGTCGAAGTCCTTTTGAGAGATCGTGTTGCTAGCTTTTAGCGCCTTAGCTCTTTTGTAGTCCGCCGAGGCGTTTTGCAGATTAGCGTTTGCGCTGTCAAACGCCGCTTGATAGCGCGAGCGGTCGATCTCGTAGAGCACATCGCCCCTTTTGACGCTGTGGCCAGGTTCAAAAAGCTGCTTTTCGATGGTGCCCGAAACCTGCGGCTTTAGCATTATCTCAAGCTCGCTCACGGTCTGTCCGTTAAATTTTAAAATTATCGGCACGTCGGCGGATTTAGCGATAAATACACCTACCGGTAGCGCGGGAGCCTCACCGCTTTGCTTTGCGCCTTTATCTTCCTTTTTTTCGAAATAGGAGCAGCCCGAAACCAAAAACGCTGCGAAAATCAAACTGGCGACTTTTTTCATGTAAATTCCTCTATTTGGGTTAAAATTTTGTATTTGTAATAGTTATTACGAATAAATTATAAATTATAATAAAAACTATATAAATAAAGCTTAAATTTGGCCCGCAAAATAATATATCGGACGGAATTATAGCGGAATTTCGATATAATCGCGCTAAAATTTTAAAGGCTTTTCATGGAAAAAATTCTTACTATTGCAGGTTCTGATAGCGGCGGCGGTGCCGGCATCCAAGCCGATATCAAGACGATTAGCGCGCATAAGATGTTTGCAATGAGCGCTATTACGGCGCTTACGGCGCAAAATTCGCGCGGCGTATTCGGCGTGCTGGACGTTTCGCCAGATTTTGTGGAGGCGCAGCTCGATGCGATTTTTAGCGACATCTTTCCGGACGCCGTTAAAATCGGAATGATCTCCAATAAGGGGGTTGCCGAGGCTATCGCAAAGAGCCTGAGCAAGCACGGCGCGAAAAACGTCGTCTTAGATCCAGTGATGGTCGCCACCAGCGGCGGAGTTTTGATGAAACAAAGCGCGCTACATGCGCTAAAATACAAGCTCGCCCCCGCCGCGGAGATCATCACGCCCAACGTGCGCGAGGCTGAGGTCTTGGCGGAGATGAAAATTTCAAATTTAGCCGATATGCGCGCGGCAGCGGTTAAAATTTCGCAATTTTTCGGCGGCGCGATTTTGATCAAAGGCGGCGATCTTGCCGGCGTGAGTGAGGCTTGCGGCGCGGCGGGAATTAATGCGGCGCGAAATTTTAATGCTTTTGGGCGCGAGATGGGCGAAAATGGCACACGCGAAAATTCTGCGAGCTCGACGAAGCGCGCAAATTTCGCGGATGAAAATTTTACTAGCGAAAGCGGAAATTTAACTGCGAGCGCGGAGCCCTCTTTTGAGCAAAATTTATTCGCAGCGCCTTTAGATGCAGGTTTTGAACCGAGCGGCGAGGGCGGGGATTTGACAAATTTAGCGGTCGATATTTTGTACGAAAACGGCAAATTTTATGAGTTTTCCGCGCCTAAAATTGCTACGCGCAACACCCACGGCACGGGCTGCACGCTCTCAAGTGCGATTGCATGCGCTCTGGCGGCGGGGCTTAACCTGCCCGCAGCCGTCGCCCATGCCAAGGGCTTCGTGCGCAGGGCGCTGGGTTGGGGTGAACAGATCGGGCACGGATGCGGCGCGATAGATCATTATTTCACGGTCCAAGATCCCTTCGGCACGGACTTTGGCGGATCTTGCGCGAATGAAATCAAAATCATCTCTCGAGACTAAAATTTCAAGCGCTCATTGAAATCCCCGCATTCGTTAAAATTTCAAAATTCCGCTGCTAATTAAATTTAACCTAGCGGCACAAGATCGTACAAACGGTTCGTCGCGACTTGTGATAAACGATGAGATTACGTGGCTAAAAAGCGTGCGCTACGGGGATATGCGCACTTAAAATTTTAGTTGATTTTTAGGCATCATAATCCGCGTAGAATTTTAAAGAATTTTTGAATTTTATTGTAGGGTTCGTGCTGCAAGTTAGGGCTTTTCTTATTTGCCTTATGCTATAGCTCTGCTTCGTGGCATTGTTAAATTTGCGTTATTTCTTATAGGTCTTTATGCACGAAAAAAGAGAGTTAGAAATATAAAACTAGTCATGCATTCACTGCTCACGTTACTGCCTACCTTCACCCCTATAAGGTAGACGCATCATTGTATGTCCGACCATTGCGCTATACTTGCTGCAGTATTGCGACACCGCTGCAAACTTGCGATCCACGCCTGTCGACTCATATTCGCTGAGCTTGCTAAAATTCCAAATTTTCTAGCAAAAGAGTTATAATGGCTAAAATTACGTAAATTTAGGAATTTAAAATGCACTGCAAAAAAGGACTACTACTCTTAATCATCGTCTCAGGGATAATCTCTGCCGCAGATAACTGGATCGCATCGCTACTGCTGCCTAGCATCGCAGATACGTTTGGGGTGCAGGTAAGCGCCGCCTCCACAGTTTTGACGGCATATCTGATCCCATACGGCTTACTTCAGCCGGTATACGGACATCTTAGCGATCGCTACGGTAGAGGTAAAATTTTAATCTCGCTAATGCTTTTTTTGGCGATATTTACGCTTCTTTGCTCCACTGCAAAAAGTTTAGCGTGGCTTGTTTTATTTCGCTTTTGCACGGGATGCGCGGCGGCGGGTATAATCGCTGTCTGCCTCGGCGTTATAGGCGATACATATGACGAGAAGGATAGACAAAAAATCGTAGCGATATTTCTGGGCTCGGTATTTTTAGGGCAGGGGCTGAGTGCGGCTTTAGGTGGATGGGTGGTGGCTAGATTTTCTTGGAGGGAGATATTTTTAGCCTTTTCTGCGCTGTCTGCGGTATCTTTCGTATCACTATTTACGCTAAATTTCAAAGACGCTCCGAAAAGCAAAGGCGAGAGCTTCATAAAATCCCTAGCTAGCTTGCGCGGCTATGCTGCGCTTTTGAGAAGCTATTTTTTGGCTTTATGTAACGGCGTAATTGTGCTCGGGGCGTACTCGTTCATAGGCGCTTATCTACTTAAAAAGTTGGGCTTGAACTCAAATTTTGCCGGAGCCTGCCTTATGCTTTACGGCGTCGCTTGCTTTTTGGCAGGAAACGCTGCTAGATATTTAAAAAAGAAGTTGCCGCCAAAAGAAATTCTATCCCTCGGCTTTTTGGCATCCGGTTCGGCGCTGTGCCTTTTGGCGAGTTGCTTCGCTGCCACCGCATATGTAGGGACGTTTTTGCTGGGATTTGGCTATGTTTGCGCGCAGTCGGTCCTAGCAAGCGCAGCGCTTCGTTGCGGCTCCGCCAAAGGTCTATCCTCTGGGATCATAGGCACGGCAATATTTTTCGGAGGTGGTATCGGTACTGCCGTAGGTGGCAAGGTGCTTGAATATTTAAGCTACCAAGGGCTATTTTGCGGCTTTGCCGCGTTAGCCGCCGCGCTGCTGATTTTTTACCGTGCAAGCTTTAAGGAGACGCGCGAAATTTAATGCTCCGCAACAATAGCAGAATTTAAAATTAAACACACTTCGCTACCGAGAAATTTCATAAAATTGCGCTATTTCAGGGCGCCGCATTGGCATCGTCGTAAATATCGCGGTGCATTGCATCACGCTGCCGCTTTTAGGACTTGCACCACCGCTTTTTCAGCTTCCGTGGTATGAGTTCGTTTCGGGATTTTTTGGGCATGTGGTTTGGTTTTGGGCGATCGAAGTATTTCGTCGTGATCCACGAAACCGCTTAACCGACGAGCCAGATTCTGCGGATCGCCCAAGTGCTTCGTCCCTTTAATTAAAATTTGAAATCCCGCATGGCTCCGCTAGGAATTCCATAACTTTCCAAATGCACTTGATATTCACGATAAATTTTTATGTTAAAATTATGATTAATAAAATTTTAAAAGGAGTAGCAATGAAATATAAAATTTTAGTTGCAACCTTTACGGCTGCTCTGGGCTTACAGGGAGCGCTTGCGAGCGATTTTGACGAGCAGGCTTGCGCGGCGCTAAAAAACGCGAAAATTTACGATACAAAGATTAGCGAAGCGATCTGGAATCAAAGCGGCGAAATCGGCGCCGATAAGATGTCTGCGCTAACCGGCGGAGCCAAAAAGATGCTAAAAGCCGCGCCGCACTGCATAATTCACGGCGAGATAGCCTCCCGCACGGGCTCGGACGGCAAGCATTACGGCATAAAATTTGAGCTGCGCTTGCCAGGCGACTGGAATGGCAAGCTGCTATTTCAGGGCGGAGGCGGTTTGGACGGCTTTGTAGCGCCGGCTCTTGGCGCCGTATCTATCCGCACTAGCACCGCAACGCCCGCGCTTATGAGGGGCTATGCAGTCGTCACGACTGATTCGGGACATCCTACGCCTACGCCCGAGTTCGGACTTGAGCAGCAGGCGCGGCTAGACTATGCCTATCAGGCGATCGACAAGGTCGCGAGCGTCTCAAAGCAGCTGGTTTTTGCAGCGTATAAAAAAGCGCCCGCACACAGCTACTTTATGGGCTGCTCAAACGGCGGACGCTCGGCTCTGATGGCGGCGCAGAGGTATCCACTGGAATTTGACGGCGTAATCGCGGCAAATCCGGGTTTTAGGCTTTCGCGCGCGGCGATCGCGGAACAGTGGGACAACCGGCAGCTTATGAAGATCGCGCCTAAAAACGCCGCAGGGGATAAAATTTTTGCAAACGCCCTTACGCAGGAGGATTTGGATAAGCTAAGCAGGGCGGTTTTAGATAAATGCGATGCGCTAGACGGCCTAAAAGACGGAATCATCGGCGCTTGGGAGCGTTGCGAGTTCGATCCCAGCGGACTTGATCTGCCCAAAGATAAAATTTCTGCGATAAAGGCGATTTTTGAGGGCGCAAAAAACAGCAAGGGCGAGCAAATTTACAGCGGCTGGTTTTACGATGCCGGGATAAATCAGCCCGGCTGGCGCATGTGGCAGCTTGGCGACTCGCAAACGGCAGAGCCAAATGCTAGAAATATCGTGCTCTCAAAGGGCTCGATGAATTATTATTTCTTGACGCCGCCGCAACCGGAGTTTGATCTGATGAGCTTTGATTTTGATAAGGACGTAGAGCGAACGTTCGAGACCGCGGCGATAAACGATGCGATTTCGACCAAGCTAGATAGCTTCCGCGCTAACGGCGGCAAACTCATCATCGTAACGGGCGTCTCCGATCCCGTATTTTCGGCGATGGATCAGCGCGATTGGTTTAAAAAGCTAGTGGAAACGAACGCGGACGCGGATGAGTTTGCGCGATTTTTTGCATTGCCAGGGATGAATCACTGCGGCGGCGGTAACGGCATCGATGATGTCGATCCGCTAAGCGCGCTTGAAGCGTGGCGCGAGCAGGGAACGGCTCCATCTAGCCTGCTAGGCAAAAGCACGAGCCGCGCGGGTAAGCAGATCCCGATTTGCGCGTATCCTAAAGTGGCTACCTACGTAGGCGGCGACGAAAATAGCGCGAGTAGCTTTGAGTGCAGATAAAATTTATTTAAAGGAGTAAAGATGAGAGGTAAAATTTTAATCGCGGCCTTTGTGGCGGTGCTTTTGTGCGGCTGCGCGACGCACGATGCAAAGCTAGGCAAGGAGGCGGATAAGAGAAGCGAAAGCGCGGCTGCGGACTGCGGCACGAGTGAGGACGTCTGCAAAGTGCCCGCCGTGCAGGGGCCGATGGTAGGCGGCGGCACGGACGAGCACGGCTGCTTGGTCGCCGCGGGGCAGAGCTTTTCAAAGATCAAGAATGGCTGCGTGCAGGTTTTTGATGTCGCGAACGTGAGGTTAGATGATCCGGATAACGCTACGCTTGCGATCTACGGGATATTTTCCGCGGATAAAAGCAAGGTAGAAATTTTTTGGGCGAGCTTGCCGCAGAGCGAAATTTTAAGTAAAGTTAAGGGCGGCTACTACGTCTCGAAGGATGGAAAAATTTCGCTGCTAAAAACAAAAAGCGGCAAGGGCTATAAGATCCGCAGAAAATAGCGGGTGAAATTTTAAGTCCGCCAAATTTCGCGCGCCGCGAAAGAATTTAATCCAAGCGCGCCAGGACTTAGGCCTGCTCAGCAAGCTAAGCCTTAAATTTAGAGCAAATTAATACCGAGCTGATTCGGTTATTTGCGGTTCTGTCGCCGATAAAATTTAATCAAAGGAGCAAAAATGAGAAAAACGGCTTTGGTCGTGGCGCGACGGGAGCGGTCGGGTGCGAGATCGTGCGAGGGCTTTGCGAAAGCCAAAACTACGACAAGATCGTCGTCTGGGCGCGTAGGGAGCTAAAGTTTAGCCACGAAAAACTTGAGGTGCAGATCGTAAATTTAGATAAGATCAAAGAGATAGAGCCGTGCGACATAGACGAGATTTTCTGCGCGCTGGGCACGACGATGAAGCAAGCCGGTAGCCGCGGGCAGTTTTACAAAGTGGACGTGAGCTACCCCGTAAATACCGCAAAATGGGGCATCGCCGCGGGCGCTCGCCGTTTCGTGCTTATCTCCGCCTACGGCGCGGACGAACGGTCGAGATTTTTCTACATGAGAGCAAAGGGCAAGGCCGAGAAAAAGATCGCCGAGCTGGGTTTTGAAAGCCTGCAAATCGCTAGGCTGCCCGCGATAAAAAGCGAGCGTAACGAGCTGCGACTCAGCGAGCTCTTTACGCTCTGGCTGTTCGGGCTTTTGCCGAAGGGGATCTTGACGAACTACCGCCCGATGAGCGCGCAAAATATCGCCGCCGTCGTCATCGCCGCCGCGCAAACGCAGAGCAAAGGCGTGCAAATTTATCATCCAAAAGAGTTTGCGTAGCAGCTCGAATTTGAGGGGCTTGCAGGATTAGGCAAAATTTGCAAGCCCTCGCCTCGTAAATTTAAATTTATCCCGGGATAATCAAATTTGCGCGCTTGCCTCAACGAGCGTTTAAATTTACAGCTACCTAAAAGCAAAATTTGATAGAAATTTGGAGCTTTGACCTCAGTGCGCGTCGCCGCTTTTGTGCGTTTATAGTTCTCTGCGCGAGGGCTCAAATTTAGCGTGGAAAAAGCTCGCGCTAAAAATCTCCAAGACCGACAAAATAGCCAAAAATAGCGACAAACCCGCAAAGAGCCCGTAAATAGGCGCTTTTGTAGCGAGTATAAAACGAGCCGTTTTCTATGTAATATATTTTACAAATTTACATTATCTATTTATAAGGCCAACGTATAATCACGCAAAAAAATATAAAGGAGCATACTTATGAAGTATACGAGAACTACGTATAGGCCGCCTTACGAGGCTAACTCTTTGCTGGTGCAGGCGACTCAGGGCTGTAGTCACAATCGCTGCGCATTTTGTACGATGTACCACGACGTCCCGTTTGCGGTCGAATCGATCGAGCAAATAGAGCGCGATTTGCTCGAGGCTAGGCGCTATAATCCCTTCGTTAGGCGCATTTTTTTGCTAAACGGCGACGCTTTTTCGCTGGATTACGAGACGCTTAGCGCCATAGGCGAGAAAGCGTCCAAATTTTCCCCGAGGTCGAGGCCATCGCCTCTTACGCGACGATCACGGGCATCGCCAAAAAGAGCGACGAGGAGCTGCAAAATTTGCGCAAGCTTAGATTTAACGGTATGAATATCGGCTCGAGTCGGGTCACACGCAGACCCTTAAACTGCTTAAAAAAGGCTACGATGCCGACGAGGCCAAGGCGCAGCTGCTTAGGCTAAAAAGATTCGGTTACGACTTTTGCCTAAATATCGTCGTCGGCGGCGGGATGCAGTTTTCAAAAGAGCACATCGACGAAAGCGCGAAGCTGATAAACGAGGTGCAGCCTTGGATGGTTTTTCTCATGACCTTGTTTCTGGCTAAAGGAAGCGCGCTTTATAGCGTCGCACAAAAGGGTAAATTTACCGAAAATACCGCAGGCGAGAATCTGCTGGAGGAAATGCGCCTAATCGAAGCGCTCGAGCTAAAAGACACGCAGATACTGGGGATGCACCCTAGCAACTCCGTACCCCTCGCGGGAAGGCTACCGCAGGATAAGGACAGGCTGCTGGCGGCGCTAGAAAAAGGCATAAAAGCTAAGAGCGAGGAGTTTTTTCCTCTCGCCCGCAAAGAGGCGCCGAGGGCAGGTACATTAGCTAAAAATTTAAAGGAAAAGAATATGAAAAATTTTAATCAATCGACAAAACTGTGCGAAATTTTGGGCGTCAGCTTGCCTATCGTGCAGGCTCCGATGAATAACGTAACAAATGCCGCATTGGTAGCTGCCGTATCAAATGCCGGCGGAATGGGCGTGCTGGGGCCAAATGCCGGCAGAGACTCTGAAAATTTAAACACGAAAGAGCGATATAAACGAGAATTTGAATGTATAAAGTCGCTAACTAATAAGCCTTACGGCGTAAATATCGTTTGTCGAAACGATAATGACAAAAAATATGCGCTAAAGGTTATGGAAACGGCATTTGAGGCTGGCGTAAAGGCGTTTTTCTTTGTCGGCATAGCGGAAACGGAGCTATTTAAATTTATAAAAGATAACGGCGGAGTTTTGGTGCATAGAGCGCTTACGCCAAGCGCAAATTCGGCTCGCGCGGCACAAGAAGAGGGCGCAGATATTATAATTGCCACGGGATACGATGAGGGTGGAGTGCTCCCGCAAAATAAAATAGGTACTTTTAGCATCGTGCCGATCATCGCCGATGCCGTGAGCGTGCCCGTGATGGCTGCGGGCGGGATAAACGACGTTAGAGGCGTGCGAGCAGCCTTTGCGCTTGGGGCTAGCGGTGTTTACGTGGGTACTAGATTTATCGCTAGCACCGAGTGTCCGGCAGTGCAACCGGCAAAAGAGAGCATCGTATCTATGAGCTCTAGCGAGCTGTTTTTTGTTTCGGACTATCAACGCGTAGTACCGAGTAAATTTGCCAAAGAGCTAAACGCAATGTATCTAAACGGCGACAAGGAAGTAGTGGCGCAAAAAATCGAGCGACTAAATCCGCTAAGGCTTGCAATGATAGACGGCGAAATAGAAAACGGCATAATATACGTAAATTCTGGTATTAGCCTAATAAAAGAGATAAAAAGCGCCAAAAAAATCGTCGGCGAGCTTATGGCCGATTTTGTTTAATAAGATGGATAAATTTGCCAAATTTAGGCTATTATCGGCAAAAAATAAAATTTAAATTTTATCAAACCAAAGGAGAAAAAATGTCACTAAAACCTGTCGAACTTCACAAAGCGTATCGCCTCATAAATCACGGGCCGACCGTCATGGTCTCGGCCGAATTTGACGGCGTGCGGGACGTCATGAGCGCGTCATGGGTCTGCCCTCTGGACTACGACAAGCTAACGGCCGTCATAGGTGCTAGCTCTTTTACCCGCTAGCTTTTTGAAAAGAGCGGCAAATTTGCCGTGCAGGTGCCTTTCGTCTCGCAGGCGCAATTCGTCGCCAAGATGGGCACGACAAGTATGCGAGGGGGCGCGGGCAAGCTTGAGGGCGTGGAGATGTTTTACGAGCGGGACGTGCCGATGGTGCGGGGCTGCGCGGCGCTTCGTGCTCGTATCAGCTCCGGGTGCGAGCGAAGGTTCGCTAAGCTTTTATCTGCGCGCCAAAGAGCAGGTTGAGCGATGCGCGAGCGAGCTCGGCTTTGACAGCTTTCAGATCGTCCGTCCACCGTTAATCTTGGGCGAGAGGTCGGATGCTCGCCCGCTAGAACGGCTCGCGGCGGCGGTTTTTAAACTGCTGCCCGCCTGCGTGTTCGGCAAATTTAGACCGCTTAGCGGCGCAAGTAGTGTCCGCTGCGAGCGTGATTTTTGGCTCAAAATCCTATAAAAATTCACTCATTTTTTCTCTTTATTTTGTTTGATCTCCTCAAGACTTAGACCGCTTTTACCGATGCTGTCCATACTGAGCGTTTCGATCATCACGAGTATTGCGGCTGGGTCTTTGTCTAATACGCGTGCTAGCGTGTCCGTAATCTCGGCGATGATTTGCTTTTTTTGCTCTTTTGTAGGCTCTGGAGCGGCTACTTTTATATTTACGAATGGCATTTTCTCTCCTTAAATTTGATAAAGCAGGGCTAATTATATCAAATTTTAGCCTGTTACCCGTCTCGCTTGCGTTCTAAAATTTAAGTAGATATATTAGAATTTAACTTTAAATTTGATTTAAAGCTAGTATGATTATTATGTGATTTGGTAGTAGTAAAATTTGATAAATTTACCCAAAAGGAGCGAATATGCGTAAGAATTTTTTCGGTTCTATCGTTTTGGCTGCGGCCTTGGTGGGCGGCGCGTTTATAGCCGTGCCGCAGACTGCGAGTGCGGGCGTTTTGGCGCATCAGGTAAAAACCCAGGGCGAACTTGGCTCGGTGTTTATCAACCCTTACGACGTGGCGCCTCTAACGGCCGTCATCGATAGGGCGGGCAAGGACATCAAGGATATCCGCGTGCGGGTGCTAGGAAAGCCTAACGGCGGCATCGACATCGCCTATAACGTCTCCGAGCATGCGCTGCTGACGCACGACGGCGTGCCGATCTGGGGGCTGTATCCCGACTATCTAAACGAGGTTGAAGTAAGCTACGTTTTTAACGGCGAAAAGAAGGTCGAAAAGTATAAAATTTACGCTCAGCCGATCGTGACGTATAGCCGCGATTTTAGATTTAGCCACATGCAAAAGATGAAGGTCAAAAAGGTCGATCCCGCGTTTAAAAACAGACTCTATCTCATCAACAACACCATCACGAGCGTCTATAAGCCGCTTGATTGGAAAAACGGCGGTGCGGCTAGCTGGAACGACTTCACCGAAAATTTCGTCGTCGATACTCAGGGCGAGGTCAGATGGTATCTGGATTATCAAAAATTTTACGACCGCAGCGAGCGCAGAGTGATGGACGGCGGCATGATGATGGGCTTTCATCAGCTGCCAAACGGCGATCTGAGCTGGGGTATGGCGCAGCGATATATGCGCTACGATATGATGGGCAAAGAGGTGTATAATCGCGAGCTGCCGCGCGGCTACATCGACCTTAGCCACGAAGTGATGCCGCTAAAAGGCGATCACTTGCTGCTTCGCGTCGGTAAATACAACTACCATCATCCTGACGGCAGAATTTCGCACACGATCAGAGATCACATCATCGAAGTGGACGGCAGCGGCAAGGTCGCGGACGAGTGGGATCTGAATGAAATTTTCGGAAAAAACGTCTACCGAAGCAACCTGATCAAGGTCCTTGACGCCCGCGCGGTGTGCCTAAACATCGACATGGACGCCAAAGAGATCAAAATCAGCGACGATCTGCCATTCGGCGACGTGACCTCGACCGGCACGGGACGCAACTGGGCGCACGTAAATTCCATCTCATATGACCCTAGCGACGACGGCATCATCCTCTCGCTTCGCCACCAAGGCATAGTTAAGATCGGTCGCGACAAAAAGGTAAAATGGATCCTCGCATCGCCTGAGGGCTGGAGCGCGGACTTTAAAGAAAAAGTGCTAGTGCCCGTGGACAAAAACGGCAACAAGATCAAATGCGAAAACTCAAGATGCGAGGGCGATTTCGACTGGTCGTGGACGCAGCACACTGCGTGGCTGACTCCGCGCTATGATAACAGGGGCAGCATAAAGCACATCAGCGTATTTGACAACGGCGACGGTCGCGGCATGGAGCAGCCTGCGCTAAAAGAGCAAAAATACTCTCGCGCGGTCGAGTACAAGATCGACGAGAAAAAGGGCACGGTAGAACAGACGTGGGAGTTTGGCAAGGAGCGCGGATTTGACTTCTATAGCGCGGTTACGAGCGTCGTGGAGTGGCAAAAGGATAAAAGCACGTACTTCATCTCAAGCTCGAACGTCTATCTGTTAAAGCCCGATAAGACGATCAAAATGGTGCTAGTGGAGATCGATCCGAAAACAAATGACGTCAAATTTGAGATGGACGTAGAGTCGGCGTCTAGAGACGACGTAGCCTACCGCGCGCTGGTGATCGATCCGAATATCTTTGATTATTAAAATTTCGCGGCGAGATTAAATTTAGTGCGATCGCCGCAGTTAAATTTAGAATTTACGCGGTGGGTTAAATTTGGTTTGAAATTTAACCCGCTTGCTTAAATTTTACCCATCGCGTCGTTGAAATTCGGCTTATCAAATTTGCCGAATTTCATCTTTTAAGACTTAAATTCTACTCGCTTATAAAATATTTCTGAGCGTACGCAGCGTCGTTGTAAAGCCCTTCGCCGTATCTGTCTTTACCGTAATTTTTAATTATCTCTTGCCCTGCGCTTGAAGCTACGAAATCTATAAAATCTTTCGATTTCTTGCTTTCGGCAGTATCGCTATCGTTTTGTCTTAGGGCGCAATACGTATTTATTAGATATTTATCGCCGCGAAATAGAATTTCGCTGGATTTTATATCTTTTTTCGCCACGACCCAAGTACTGCTATCGCTCATAAAATATGCTCCGTTTTTATCAGCTTTTAAAAGAGTCGCTAACATAAAATCTTTATTTGCCTCATACCACTGACCTTGTGGAGTGATATTTGCCATTTTCCAGATACTAAGCTCTTTTTTATGAGTTCCGGAGTTGTCCGCTCTGGTGTAAAAAAGGCTTTGGGATTTGGCTATATCGGTATAGGCCTCTGTTACGTTTTGGGCGGTTTTTATCTTTGCGGGATCGCTTTTAGGCCCTACGATAAAAAACTCGTTTGATCCGATCAGTGTCCTTTGCGTAGCCCAACCCTCTTTTACGGCGCTTATTTCCGCCTTTGGAGCGTGAACCATAGCGATATCTATCTTTTTATTTTTCAAAAGTTCGAGAGTCTGGCCGCTTCCTGCTTTTATCCAGCAAATTTTGGTGTCGTTTGCCTTGCTAAATTCATTAGATAAAACTTCGAGTAGCCCAAGCTCTCCCGGGCTTCCCGTAGCAAGCTTTAGCTCCGTTTTTCCGTCTCCATACACTGCGGTGCACTCACTCGCCATCAAACTGGCGCATAGCAAAATCGCGATGCAAATAGACTTTTTCATAACTACTCCTTATTTTGAAATGTAAAATTTCGGGCATTATACAACTAAGGAACTTAAACTCGAAATGGTTAAAGAATTAAAAAAGAAGCTCGTTGCTTAGATTTTATTTCAAATTTACCCTTTATTTTATACAATCTTTAAAATTTACCGCAAAGGAATTTTATGAAAATCGCTAAAATTTTTAAAGCTTTAGCCGCCGTTTGCCTGCTCGGCATCGGTGCAAACGCGCTAGAGGTGGGCGTTAATTATCAAGTGCTGCAAAAGCCGCTAAACGTGCCGAAAAACAGCGTCGTAAAAATTTTTAACTACGAGTGTCCGCACTGCTATACGTTCGATAGGACGGTCACGCCGCAGCTGATGAAAAAGCTTGAGGGGACGGAGTTTTTGCCGTGGCATCTAAAGACCAAGGGCGTGTTCGGACAGACGGCGAGCGGTATATTCGCAGCGCTCATCGTGATTGATGAAAAGGACGATGTGAGCCTGCTAAGCGATGAGTCAAAATTTAAAAAGGCGAAATTCGCGATTTACAAAGCGATCCACGACAAAAAGGACGATTTTGGCGGCGGCAGTGATAAACAAAGGTTCATTAAAACCGCACTGGATGCCGCGGGCGTGAGCATGAGCGAATACGAAGCGGCGCTTGCTAGCAAAAAGGCGCAGGCTCTGCTCGCGCAATGGGACGCGGGCTACGAAGTCGCGGTGATTTCAGGCGTGCCGGCATTTGTCGTCAGTGGCAAGTATCTCTTAAACACCTCCTCGTTCGGCTCCGTCGATGAAATGGTCGCCGCGGTAAAGGAGCTGCTGGCGAAATAGGTCTTGTCGCATTAAATTTAGCCGCGCCAAAGCAAATTTTGTTTTATGCGCAGCGTTAAATTTGGCCGCGGGGCTTCCAGTAAATTTTATCGCTAAGCCGCGCAGCACGATAGCGACTAAATTTTACGTTTTCAAGGCACGGGTTTCGGTGGGTAAAATTTGAAGCAGCAATTTGCAAATTTGACTTCAAAATTTGAACGTAAAAAGTCAAGGCGAAGTATCGCGAGATGGATTTAAGGGTTGCGACGTAAAAATTTAGCGTGGGCTGGACAAGGTAGTCCGCCGAGCTAAATTTTTACTAGCTCCGTTAAAGACGCTCGCGAGGCAAGCCGCAAAGTTAAATTTGATCGCCGCTTAGTAGGATATACCCACTCTCACTGATGTTTTTAAACCTTACCCCCAGCTCCCGCTTCAGCCTCAGCACGACGTTTTGTATCGCGCCCTTGCTCGTTTGCTCGCCCTCATAGACGAATTCCTCGATCATCTCGTAGCTCACGAGCTTGTTTAGATTGTACGCAAAGAGCCAAAAGAGCTTGTTTTGCAAAAAAGATAGATAAATTTCCTCGCCGTTTTTGTAGATCTTTTCTTTGGCGAGATTTATGCTAGTTTGCGGGCCCAGGCGCACGAGCTTTTCGTCCTTTTCGTAGGTTAGAGCCACGAGTAGGCGGCAAAGCGCGGCGATATCGACGGGCTTTTTTAGAAACGACGCCGCGCCGTGCTCGATGCTTTTGATGAGGTTGTCGTCGGTGTCGTAGGAGGTAAAGACGATAAATTTTTGCGCCGGTTTGATGCGCATCATCTCCTTCATCATCTCAAAGCCGTTCATCGCGGGCATGTGGATGTCGGTGATGACGACGGCGGGAGCTAGCTTTTTAAAGCGCTCCAGCCCCTCCAGCCCGTCGCCCGCGCCCCAGACACTTAGGCAGTAGGGTTTTAGCCCGCCTATTAGCAGCTCTCTTGCGATCTCGTCGTCCTCGACGATGAGGACAGTTAGGTCTTTAAGCAGTTTTAAATGCTCTTGCATCTCACTCCTTTAAATTTATCTCAAAGCTTAGCTCAAACGTCGTCGGATCGCCCGCGCTTAGCAACTTGATGTCGCCTGCGAGCTTTTCGTTTGCCAGCTTTTTGCCAAAATACAGCCCGATGCCGCTTCCTTGCTTTTTGGTGGTTTTTGGCTGGGTTAAAATTTTATCCCGAAGCTCCTTGCTCACGCCGCTACCGTAGTCTGTGACGGATATTTTGCACGTGCCGTTTTCAAATTTGACATCCAAAAAGATCTGCCGCTTGGCAATCTCGTCTTTGTATCGCTCCACGACCGCGTCTTTGGCGTTATGAATGAGGATGAGTAAAATTTGCTGCACGATGCCCATTCGCTGCGCGGCCTCTTCGTCTTTAAACTCGCGCAAGCTTACCGCGACGTTTGCTTTGCTAAGCTCGGTGTGCATGAGCTTTAGCAGGTCTTTTATGCAGCGCTGTACGCTAAATTTTTGCGGGCTGTCGCTCGTTTTATAAAAATTTCTGAAAATCTCGATCGTGTCGCTTAAAAGCACGGTCGCGGCTTGGCCTTTTTGCAGCATACTCTCTAGCGTCGCGGCGTCTAGCTTGCCGTCTTTTTGCAGCATGAGCAGGCTTGATATCATCAAATTTAGCGAATTTACCGGCTGGATAAACTGATGATTTATGCCGCTGATTAGCTCGCCTGCCTCGCTCATACGGGCTTTGTGCTTAAGTAGGGCCTCGTAGTCGTCTTGTAGGTTTTTGATTTTTGAGTACATAAAGTTATGGAGGGAATTTGCCACCAGCGCCAGCGCCGCGAATGCAAAAAGCAGGATGAGAGCGTTTTTTAGCGCGGAGTTAAGCAGCGCGGCGAGCTCCTTTTCGTTATCCGTACCTGCGCCGATAAACCAGTTTAGCGTGGGGATCTCTGCGACGGAGATGAAATTTGAGCCGATTTTTATGCTCGTGATATCTTCGCCCCGCAGAAAAAGCTCTTTAAATTTATCCTCGATCTGCTTTTTTAGCGCCGCATCCTTCATCGGCGTTAAAATTTCGCCGCCGTGCGTGACGATAAAGGCGTATGAATCTGGCGCGAGCTTAAATTTTTCCATATTTTTTAGTATGTTTTGCAGCTTCACTACGCCGCAAAACACCCCCGCAAAGGAGCCGCCGTCCAGCACGGGCACGCATAAATTTAGCGTCGGCTCGCCTAAGGTTTTATGGCGCTGCATAAAATTTACCGTGGGCGCGAGCGTGCTTTTGGTCTCCTCAAACCAAACAAGCCCCGTGCGCAGGCTCTTTGGCATCGCTTCGTTTTCGCCTAGCTCCTTGCCGTCTACGAAAATTTCTCCGTCCTCGCGCAAAAACTGTAAGGCGTCGAATTCTGCGGAGTTTTCTTTAAAAAGCCGTATGAAGCCGCCGAGCTTTTCGTCGTCTCGTATCGCGCCTGCGTTTTGCATAAATTTAGCCGCGCGCACCAGCGAGCGCAGCCGCTCGTCTAGCCAAAACGAGAAGCTCCCCACTATATTTTCGCTCGCGGCGATCTTGTTTTTATCCGCGAGCGTCGTGATCTGCGCCTTGGCGTCCTCGTAGTTTTTCACGCCCAAAAGTACCACGGAAAGGCTTGCGAAAATGATGATGAAGTAGATTTTAAAATTATGCTCGCGTAAGGCTTTCATACGGCGAGTATAGCAAAATCGGTCTAAATTTAGACCGATTTAAGCTTTTTTGAGGGTTAAAATTTTGCAAATAAACATCGCGGCGAGCACGACGAAGCATACGCCAAAGCCGATGAGAGTGCAGTCTGCCATCGACATAAATTTGCTTGATGGGATCAGATACCAGCCGTCCTCATAAAGGTCCACTAGATACTTCTGAAAGCCGTCTAGCGTAACACCCTCGGGCACTAGCGGATTATCGTAGCCGCAGTCGCCCGTAGGCAAGAACCAATCGGGCGCCCACCGCTCAAGCGGCAGGCCGAAAGGATAGTGCGGCTCGGTCGAGCAGCCCTGTACGCCGAATGGATCGTCTCCGTGCACGGCGTCGTGGATCTTGGCGAGCTTGACGCTATACATTATGCCCTGGATCGCACCCCAAAAGGCTAGTAGATATCCGAGTGCGGCCAGGAGCAAATTTTTGGGATTTATGATCGCGATCAGGCCTCCTAGCGCCATGCACAAAAATGCAAAGCGGATATAGACGCACTGCTCGCAAGGCGGCATATAGACGTAGTTTTGAA